>JAZORR010000001.1:0-23635 GCA_045656705.1 Muribaculaceae bacterium
CTCAAGCCGTTTCTAACGACGTTGTGCGAGCCACAAAAAAAGCATTTTTTTTACCATATCAATGAAAATCTACACAAAGATATGAATTTCAATTAATTACAGCGTTTTTATCCTACTTTTTGTCCACCTTGCCGATAATTAATTACAGCGTTTTTATCCTACTTTTTGTCCACCTTGCCTCAATTAATTACAGCGTTTTTATCCTACTTTTTGTCCACCTTGCCTATTTTTCAACAAACATAATCACCATTTTAAGGAACATAAAATATACTTACAAATTGCTGATTATGTGGAAAATCAGTTTAAAATGACACCGATTATGTGAATTAATTCACGTCGTTTCAGACACAGGTATCTGATATTCAAGCTACCGTATTTTTTACAGATTTTAGATGAAATGAGTGCAACCTCGTCGAGGTTGTATCAAGAAGGATACCTTCTTTCCCTAAGATTCGCTACGCTCATCATAGGGTTTCAATAAAATAACACCCTTCGGGCGTTTTCTCTTCTTTACAATGTGGGTATTGAGGAGGAGGTATTATAGGACATCTGAGACAACTATGACATCTAAAAGATAATAAAGGTTGATGGTTATGATGGAGTATCTCGGACGCATGAGCCGTGCATGCCTACATCCTTTGATTTTCAATATCTAACATTCTCATGCTTTTAATTGAGGAGGGGGTTGAGTTTGAGTTTTACTTCGATACTGGGTTTGAGATAAGGTGAGATCTTGTCGTAATCTTCTTTGCTCATGTACTCTTTGAGCGATTGGCGGGCAATGATTGTGCCTGTTTCGGGATTGATGGAGAATGATATTATAGGGAATTCTATGGTATCGAGCACTGCTTCTTTGCGCATCTTGTGTCCATTGGGTATTATCACAAAGTCTTTCATAGAAGGTGCTTTGAAAATATTCTTCCCATCTAAGCGTTTCCAAGATGTGTTGAAAAACTCAATGCGACTATCCTTTGCTGGCAATGCCACAGTGGTGACCACAGCGATGACGGTATCTTTTTTGAAAGTATAAAGTTGCATTTGCACACGACTACTTTTTGATACCTGAATATCGAAATAGGTATCGGTGGCAGATATGATGTGAGTGCTATCACCGAAGGCATTAGGGAAGTATTTTTCGATACCTTCGTTGTGATAGTCAATCATATCCATCTTTACACCTTTATTGAGCAGAGGCAACACTTGCTCTGGCTCTTCGATGAAAAGGTGTTTGATGGTGCGTGCCTCAATGCAGAAGGTCACGCACACGAGTAGTATTATGAATGTGAAAATGCTTTTTCTCATTGTCTAAAGTTTATCGTTTTTTCTTTTTAGCGAAAGCGTCGAAGTTGCCATGAGGCTTTTTCTCCTCTTTCTCACGATTGCGTTTGTTTTTAGTCTTGCGAGGTGGACGCTCAAATTCCACATCATCAATGCGTGAACGACGGTTGCGACGAGCGGGGGCTTCTTCACGACGAGAATCCACTATTTCGCTTCTTGAAGCACGCTTTATGCCTCGTTTTCCACCTTCGCCATTGTAATCCTTATCTATCACAGCCACTTCGGCATAGACACGTTTACCAAAGAAGTCGGCACTCTTAAGTGCGCTGATAACGCGATGAGCATCGCCTTTGTTCACATCGAAGAGCGAATATTTGCTCAAAAGGTCGATACGGCCAAGGTTGATGCGACTGCCCTTCGTGTGTTGGTTGATAAGGTCGATAAGATTTGGAGCAAAGAATCCATCGGCTTTACCAAGGTTGATGTAGATGCGTTCAAGTCCCTTATCGGCAGTGCGACGGTCTTTCTCGTCTTGAGTGTATTCACGAGGATCTTTTCGCTCGCCCTTCTTGCCCGATTTCTTTTCTTGCACAGGAATGTCGAGCACAGGAGCATCCTTGTAATACTCAAGCAAACGATTAAACTCAAGCGAAAGCACACGCTTAAGCAAATCCACACCTGAGAGCCAATCGAGTTTTTTCTTCACACCTGGAATGTACTTTTCCATAGCCTCATCATCCACTTTCACCTTTTCGATGCGATCGGCAAGGTTATATAGTTGCTTTTCGATGATTTGTTGTGGATTTGGCACTTCAAGATGCTCGAAAGTGCGACCGATACGCTTCTCGATTAGGCGTATTTTACTCTTCTCCTTGCTGTGGATGATTGCCACCGAGATACCTGTCTTACCCGCACGACCTGTGCGACCACTGCGGTGAGTGTAGGTAGCGATATCATCGGGTATACCATAATTGATAACGTGAGTGAGGTCGTTGACATCGAGTCCACGTGCTGCCACATCGGTAGCCACAAGGAGTTGCAGATTGCGTTCGCGGAACTTCTTCATCACAGTATCGCGTTGCATCTGAGATAGGTCGCCGTGAAGTGAATCGGCATTGTAGCCGTCCTCAATGAGTTTGTCGGCAATCTCTTGGGTGTCGCGTTTGGTGCGACAGAAGATAATACCATATATATTAGGATTGTGGTCGGCCACACGCTTCAAGGCAAGATATTTGTCGCGCGCTTGCACAAGGTAATAGATGTGACGCACATTTTCAGTGGCTTCGTTTCTGCCACCTATCACAAACTCTTGAGGATTGTGCATATAGTTTTTCGCAATCTTTGCTATCTCGGTGGGCATAGTAGCCGAGAACAAAAGCATCTTGCGATTTTCGGGTACATTAGACAGGATTTCGTTGATATCTTCCACGAAACCCATATTCAGCATTTCATCTGCTTCGTCGAGAATGACTGTGTGGATGTTTTCCATCTTCACAGTGTCGCGATTGATGAGGTCGATAAGACGTCCCGGAGTGGCCACAATGATTTGTACACCAGCCTTGAGAGCTCGTATTTGACTCTCGATACTCGAACCACCATACACTGGAAGCACTTTCAGATTATCGATGTATTTTGAATAATCAGCGAGGTCACTACCAATCTGCAAACATAATTCGCGAGTGGGAGAAAGGATTAGAGCCTGTGGACGCTTGAGGGAAGTATCAATGCGTTGCAAGACTGGCAAACCAAATGCCGCAGTCTTACCTGTACCTGTTTGCGCCAATGCCACCACATCACTATCCTCATTGAGCAGGTGTGGAATAACTTTTTCTTGCACAGGCATAGGGTGTTCATAACCCATCTCAGTGATTGCTCTCAAAATATCCTCTCGGACTCCTAATTCTTCAAATGTCATAGATTATCTGTTTTAAAATTTGGTACAAAGATACTAATAAGCACGCGAATAAACAAAGGTTATTCACAGCGAGTGGAAAGTAATGGTAATCTTACCCCTAATATTTTTGAAGCATTTACACTTTTTCAAAGGGAAAGACTGCATTTCAATTACTCTATTTCTACAATTTCATTGAAATATTCATCCCATTCGGTATGAAATACTTTTCCTATTTTTAAGCCGTAGAATTTAGGCCATTTATTCGATATTCCAAAAGTGTTTTACGTTGTTGCTCTGAAGATAGTGGTATCTTAAAATCGGTTATCCACAACACATCTGCCGACATATATTTTGAATTCTTCTCTAATAAGTCGAATACAATCTTGAGCATTTGTGTGGCATTGGTGTCGCCTTCTGATTTCGTTTTAAAAAACTCAAGCCGAGAGAAGTGATAGTCTCACTTCATTATCTTTCTCGTATAACCCTACGCTCAACTGCTTAAGCAATTCTGCAAATCGTTCCTTTATATTCATATTTTTTTATTTTTTCCTATTTATTGATTGGCCGTGATTATTTAAGTTCGGCGAGGATTTTCTTTAGTTCTTCGTCGGTGGCGAGCAATTTAGCCTTGCACACCTTCAAGAGAGCAAGAGAACGAGTAGTGTAGGCCGAAAGGTTGTCAATACTACAGTTTTCGCTTTGCATCTCTGCCACTATTTTTTCAAGTTCGGCAATAGCCTCAGAATAAGTTAAATTCTTTTCTTCCATATATTTATAAATACTTATTTTATTATTCAACAATAGATTTCACTTCGCCATCGGCAAGCATAGTGGTGATAGAATCGCCTGTTTTCAAGTCGCCGACACGAGTCACAACCTTACCATCTCTGAGCGTAAGTGCGTAACCACGACGCAAAGTGTTTTGAGGCGAAAGTATCTGCACTTTATCCTCAAGTGCTTGCAAATGCATATTTTCACGCAATAATCGCTGTTCGCCAGCTTGCTTCATCGATTGGAAAAGATAAAGGAGCTGAGTGCGAGATGCAGTGATGCGATTGTTCACTGCCAATGGGATGGCTTGTCCCAAATTAGAAAGTCGCGAATTGGCAGCATCTACCATATTACGAGCCACAAGAGGAATAGTGCTACCATAGTAGGCAAGTTGTTCGTTGGCACGCGCCACATATCCACTTACCACATTCACTACAGCGTTAGAGAGTTCGCCGATGCGTGCCAAAGCAGTTTCACCCCTACTTATCAACCATTCGGCAGCAGCAGTAGGAGTCTTCACTCGCATAGCAGCCACATCGTCGAGCACAGTAACATCACGCTCGTGTCCGATGCCCACTATCACAGGCAAAGGGAACTGTGCCACACTTGCAGCCAAAAGGTAATCGTCGAAGCAATGAAGGTCGGATGTGGCCCCACCACCACGAATTATTACCACACAGTCAAATAATTCTCTACACTCGTTTATCCTATTCAAAGCATCGATTACAGTAGGAGCCGTGCGTTCGCCTTGCATCATTGCAGAGAACAAATGAGTGTAGAATTGAAGTCCAAACTGATTGTTCTGCAGTTGATTCATAAAGTCGCCATATCCAGCAGCCCCTTCAGCCGACACCACAGCAATGCGTTGAGGCACATCGGGGAACGCCAATTCCTTGTTCATATCTATAATGCCCTCTTGAGCAAGACGATTCAAAATCTCTCGGCGTTTCATAGCCATACCACCAAGCGTATACTCTGGATTGATATTAGATATCACCAACGACAATCCATATTGCTCGTGATAATTGGCAGAGGCCTCCACCATAAGTTTCAGTCCACTCTTGAACGCCATACCCGTAGTCGACTCAAATTCATATTTCAATCGAGGAAAAGCATTCGCCCATATCACACCCCTATTTTTTGCAAGAATGCGAGTATTGGTCTCATCCTTCTGCACAAGTTCCATATAGCAATGCCCACCACGCACAGCCACATCACTCATCTCCACCGTAACCCAACAGCGTTGCACATCGGGCGAAGATAGTAATCGCTTCACACGCGCATTAAATTCTAATAACGATATACTTTCTTCTTTCATTTCACTTTCTCGATTGCATTTTCGTTATCACCCAAAAGTGGGTACCATATATAGCCTTCTACATTTTTAAAACCCACACTCTCAAGCACATCGATGTATTCGCTCACTTGTTTCTTGTCGTCTTTTACCTTTTTTGGAGTTTTCTTAGCAAACTTATAGTCAATCACCACAGTGCGACCATCGGGGGTGATGAAAAAGCGGTCGGAGCGTATCACCTCACCCTCGCTATTGACCATAGAGCGTTCGTTGTAGATACGATTTTGAGGATCAAACCACCATTGCACTCGTTTGTGTTCAAGAATCTCACGCACCGTTTTGCTATCTTCCTCGTAATTCTTAGAATTAAGCACACCACGAGCCTTGAAATATAGCAATGCAGTGTCCACATCGTCCTTGGTGCGAATGCGCTTCATTATATTGTGAAGTCTCACCCCACGCTCTTGCGCTTCATTGCCATAGAGATTGCTCACCTTGTATTTGAGTTTGATATTATCCACCTTATAGTCGGGCATCTTATTGCTTAACGCATTAGATTTATCCTTTTTGGTATTATCGGCGTTAGTGGCTTTAGTTTTCTCCTTTTTCTTAGGCACATAATGGCCTTTTTCACCTTGAGTATATTGATTATTACCATCCTCTACCAATGCACACAAATAACTATTTAATGGATTGACTACCGATTTTTTAGTATTTTCTCTTGGTGTGAAAATATACATTTCGTCCACAGCACGAGTGAATCCTACATAGGTCTTATTCAACTCATCAAACACCCTTTCCTTAATTTTTTTATCGTAATATGCACTGATAGCCGAATTTGTAATATCCATATCTTTCTTTGGCATCAATGGGAATATCGGTGGAATTAATTTATCGTCAATATCACCAAAAAGTCCGTTAGCCTCGTCCTTAGGAATCCATAGCACTTCTTCCTTGCCACCAAGGTCCCAATTACAGAAAGGTAATATCACACATTTATATTCCAAACCTTTAGATTTATGTATAGTAATCACATTCACAGCATCTTGACCTTCGGGCGAAATGATAGATGTGTAGCAACCACCATTGTCCCACCATTTCAAAAATTCGCTTATCGAAGGATTAGGGCGATTGCTGAAATCTACCACGCAATCTTGAAATGCCTGTATAAACGGATTGTCTACTTTGAGTTTTTCGCCATGGATATTTTGCGCGATAATGTGTTCGGTTATCGACACTATATTAAATGATTCGGTATTATCTGGCAAGAGCGACTTGATAGACATATAGTCTTCGCTCACTTGCAGAGAGTCATTATTATTATTTTTAGCTTCCCTTTTTTTCGATTCTATCTTTATACTTTCACGGAGAGCATCGCCAGGTGTAACATTTTCCTTCTCATATTTCAATCGCTCATAATTGCGTAATATGCGATGCAGATAGCCCTCGTTGTCCATTCTCTTCCTTATGCTTTCTGCCATATCACTCTTGTCATCGGCAGATACCAATAGTTTAGAATTGAGATAGCGTAAATGACTTATAATAAGACGCACCGATGCACAATTCTTGAGCCACAACGAATCATTTGCCACTACAGGAATCTCATCAGCAACATTTTCCACACTACTGTTATATTTCAACAAGTGATTAACAACGTCGGTACCGGTACTATTAGAATACACCAATATTGCGATATCCTTAAACTTATAGCCACGACTGTTTAATTCCTTGATTAAATCGGGCAAGCGACTTAGCACAATTTCATTAAACTTTTCATCCGATGCATAATCTGCATTGTTTGGCATAGCCTCCTTAGACTCAGCACCTTCAGCAACAGCGTTAGTATTCTTCTCCTTTTGGGGGACATCGATAACATTCACCTCCACATAACCCGGATTGTCATAATCTTTCTTCGAAGGAAGTGCTTGCTCTACATTCTGATATTCCTCGGCAAGACCTAAATCTTTTGACAATGTTTTGAAGAATTCATTGTTGAACTCAACCACATTTGGCATACTTCGCCAATTGCAACTCTTCGAGCCATCGTTTTGGTTTACGGTGAAATGTCGGCCCACATCATTACGCAAAAGCGAAGAATCGGCATTACGGAAGCGATAGATACATTGCTTTTCGTCGCCAATGATGAGATTGTCGCTGCCTTCGGCACAACTATTGAACAGCAATGGTTTCATATTCTCCCATTGAGCGCGAGATGTATCTTGGAACTCATCGATAAGGAAATGGCTCAACCATATACCCACACGCTCATACACAAAAGGCGTTTCCTCCTTATTGATGATGCGGCGTAGCATCTCATTGGTGTCGCCAAGCAGAATCATATCATTCTCCTTGCGATAGAGTTCCATATATCGTTTCACTTCACCAAGGAGTCCGAGCATATATATATTGCGATACACATTCTTGTAGATGTGGTAAGTGACATAGCACTTATGTATCGTTTTGAGTTCGACAAGAATGGCACTTTCTATAAATTCATCCCACACTGCAGGCATTTTCTTGGTAGGTTTCTTGTAGAAGTTGCCTTTTTCTAAATTATTAGAAATCATCTTATTGATATCAGCCTGTGTGGGCAAGCATTCTTCGCCATTAGGAACTAACTGATACAGCCACGCCAAACCACCTAATTTAGGAATAAGATCGCCTTTAAAACCTGCATTCTCCCCTATCGTAATCACTTTTTCACGAGCTTTACATATTTGCTTCTTCAAAGAATTCATCTTTTCATAAAGATTACCTTTGAACTTCGCAATGCAGATATCATCTTCATATTCGGCATCGATATAGGTAACTATGTCGTCGAGATATTGGCGAGTGTCCTCTTTCTTCAAGCAGTCGAAGAAGTCCTTAAATGAGAAACTACTACCTTTCTTGAAAGGTTTAGTCTTATCTTTCTTGTCGTCTTTTAAGTCGAATACATTCCACTTGCCTCCATTTTGCACCTCGTTATACACAAACTCTCTAATCCAAGACTTCACACGACGAGCTCGCTTCTTGCCTTCCTCAGTAGCAGACATTGAGTGAGCCAAACTCATAAACAAATCGTTCACGCCCACCTTTATCGCATAATCATCGTCTATTTCCACATCGTAATTATACGACATCTTGAGTTCCTTGGCAAAAGTGCGTAATATCATTTGGAAAAAGGCATCGATAGTGCTCACATTGAAATTGGTGTAGTCGAAAAGAATCTCCACCATAGCACCGTAGGCAGCATCTCTCACTTCCTGCTCGCTCACATTGCCAAAGTCCTTACACAAGTCAGCAAGATAATCGCTTTTTGTGTCTTCATATCGTCCTGAAAGAATCTTCAACTCCTTAATGATACGCTCTTTCATCTCGGCCGTAGCCTTATTGGTGAAAGTGACAGCAAGGATATGACGATGACGCTCCTTGTCTTGTTTAGGAGCAAGTTCGTATCGTCCTTTGCGTTTCACACCAAGAAGCATTTTGATATATTCGTATGTGAGCTGGTATGTTTTTCCCGAACCAGCCGAAGCCTTTATTACTTTTATCATTATCAGTTTTTATTAAGGTTTATTTATTAGGAAATTATTGAGATATTTCCTTAAATAATGCGTGCTTTGTATCCGTTATCCTTGAGATAAGCAAGTATTTTTTCTCGGAAATCGCCTTGAATAAGAATTTCCCCACCACGAGCAGAACCACCAACGCCACAATGTTGCTTTAGTTCTTTAGCCAATTGCTTCAGAGCCTCATCGCTACCATCGAAATTCACTACAAGAGTCACTTTCTTGCCATTGCGATTGCGCTTGTCGAGCATAACATCCAATCGCTGTGTGCATTTCTTTTCTTCTTCAACAGGTTCTATCTCAGGTTCATTTTGTACGCTTTCAGGGTCAATATTAAAAGCCATTCCAAGTTTTTCTTTCCAATCCATAATCATAAAAAATATTTTCACACCAAAATTAAGGTTTTTCCTTCACTTTTGCAATATCTAATAAGTTTCTTCGTTATTAAATCATAAATTATGAAGAATTCTTACATCAAACATATTATTCTACTCGTGCTTCTGGCCATAAGTGCAAATGCTGTGGCACAACGACACAAAGAAGCTCCACTCAATCGACCATATGCCGATCTAAAGCCTGTGCATTTCGGGTTTTCGGTGGGTTTGCATATGCAAGACATCAATATTTCAAACAATGGTTTCGTCACACCCGAAGGCGAAAGTTGGTTTGCCGATGTACCAGCATACTCTCCCGGATTTTGCGTGAATGTGCTTGGCGACTTGCGTCTATCACAATATTTCAACTTGCGTTTTTCACCGGGTATGTATTTCGGTAACAAGAGAGTGCATTTTCGCAACTCTGCTACTGGCGACATCACTAAGCAAGATATCAAAAGCAATTATGTGGTGCTTCCATTAGATGTGAAATATTCTGCTCTTCGCCACAAAAATCTGCGTCCTTACATAGTGGGTGGCGTGATGGGAGTAATCGATGTATCGAAAAAGCGCTCAGAGCAAATCCAACTCAAAACCACCGATGCAATGCTCACCGTAGGTTTGGGTTGCGACTTTTATCTGCCATATTTCAAGTTTTGTCCTGAATTGAAGTTCTGCTTCGGATTGAGAGACCTTCTTGAGACCAAGCGTCCCGACCTTGAAGACAATCAAGAGATGATGAAATACACTCAGTCAATCTCGCAGATAAAATCGAATATGGTGATACTCACATTCTATTTTGAATAATACTCACAAATGAATAAAACTTATAACCACATATTATTCAGCATCGCTTTCTTGATGGCAATATTAATGGGTTCGGTGCAAGCAAAAGCGCAAACCGATACTCAGCTCACGCAATATTGGGCTGCACCTGCCTATTACAATCCAGCAGCCATAGGGCAAATCGATTTCATCAATATTCATGGAGCTGGTCGCTTGCAATGGATGGGTATTGACAATGCTCCACAATCGCTCACTGCACTTGCCGATATGCCTTTCAAGTTTCTCGACAAGCGTTGGGGTACGGGTGTGGTGCTACACCAAGAGAGTGCAGGGTTGTTCAGTTCGCTCAATTTAGGTGCGCAATTGGCATTTATCAAGCCAAACTTTCTAAAAGGCAAACTACAAGTGGGCTTGCAATTAGGCATTATCAACCAAGCATTCAAAGGTTCGGAAGTGACACTACCCGGTGACGACGATTACCACGAAAGCACCGACGAAGCTATCCCTACCACCGATATTGCTGGAACAGCCTTCGACATAGCACTTGGTGCATTTTACACTCACAAATGGTTTTGGGCAGGATTGTCGATGACACACGCCACAAGTCCGAGCATCACACTAAGCCAAGAATCGAGCACCGAGCAAAATTATGAATTTGCTACCAATCGCACATTTTATTTGATGGGTGGTAGCAATATTCCTATAAAAAATTCGTTAATAGAATTACAACCATCTTTTCTTGCTAAAACCGACGGTAATTTCTTCTCTGCCGAAATCACAGCAAGAGCAAGATATCGCAAATTCCTCACAGGTGGTATAGCCTACCGATTGAACGACGCAGTGTCGCTTATGGTAGGTGCCGAGATTAAAGACTTCAGCGTGGGATATAGTTACGACTTCCCTCTGTCTAATATAAGAAAAGGCACCAGTGGAAGCCACGAGGTATTTGTAGGTTATAAAGTGAAAATAGATTTAAGAGAGAAAAATAAGAATAAACATAAAAGTATTCGTATAATGTAGATTTTATGAAGAAAATATTTTATTTCATAATAAGTGCAATGACAGTGGCTTCTTGTATGTCGCCAAAAGGAAGCTACTCAAGCATAGGTGGAGAACTTACCGGTGTGAGTGGAACTTCATGGACCGAACCAACACCTTATGGCATGGTGCTTGTGGAACGAGGCTCTATAAAGACTGGTCCACAAGAAAACGATAGCACATGGGGCATTAAGGCCAATCCTCGTGGCATGTCGGTAGATGCTTTCTGGATGGACGAAACCGAAGTCACTAACGCCGAATACAAGCAATTTGTATTCTGGGTGCGCGACTCTATCATTCGCGAACGCCTTGCCGATCCTGCTTTTGGAGGTAACGAGGCATTCAAAATTGAAGAAGACCGTGAAGGCAACCCTATAACTCCTCATCTCGATTGGAGCAGACCTATTCCATGGCGTAATCCAAGCGAAGATGAAGCAAGAGCTATCGAGAGTGTGTATCGCACCAATCCTATCACTGGCGTGAAAGAACTCGATCCTGAGCAAATGAATTATCGCTATGAGGTGTATGATATGACCGAAGCAGTGAAACGCAAAAATCGTCGTGACGCCAATCGTCGTGACTATAATACCGACAATCCTGTGGAGACCGAAAATCCTACAATCTCTAAGGACACTGCTTATGTGGACGAAGATGGACGAGTGCATCGCATGGTTATCACTCGCCCTCTATCGAGCGAATATGATTTCCTCAACACTTATATCGTAAACATCTACCCTGACACTACTTGCTGGGTAAACGACTTTGAGAACTCTCTCAACGAGCGTTACGTACGCAACTACTTCTCGCAAGGTGCTTATAGCGACTTCCCTGTGGTGGGAGTGAGCTGGGAGCAAGCTAATGCGTTCTGCGTGTGGCGTACCGACTTCCTTCGTCGTTCGCTTGGAAAGGTGGCTTACCAAATCGAGCCATATCGTCTGCCTACAGAAGCCGAATGGGAATATGCAGCTCGTGCTGGCGTCACTGCCAACAAGTTCCCTTGGCAAGGCAATCTGCCTCTCACCGAGCAAGATGGATGTTTCTATGCCAACTTCAAACCGATGGAAGGCAACTATGTGAAAGATGGCAACATCATCACTTCGGCAGCAGGCACATATTCGCCTAACGACTTCGGGCTATTTGATATGGCTGGTAATGTGAGCGAATGGACTTCTACTGCCTACTCAGAAAGCGTGGACAAACTCACCAACGACATCAACCCTGAATATAAATATAATGCTGCTACGGGCGACAACAAGAAGGACCCTTACAAGATGACTCGCAAAATAGTGCGTGGTGGTTCGTGGAAAGATGTGGCTCACAATATCCGTAGCGACATTCGTATGTGGGAATACCAAAACGAGCAACGCTCATTCATCGGTTTCCGTTGCGTGCGTTCACAATCGGGTATCATAAAAAGCAAAAGAAAATAACTAACATTTATATAACATTATTAAAATTGCACTCGTATGGGCAAAATTGTTAGATACAAAAATATTATCGAGAAATTTCTTTCTGGCGAAAAAGGACAACGCTTCTTCAACTTCGCCTATAGTATAGGTGCTGCCATCGTGATTCTCGGTGCACTATTCAAGATTCTTCACCTTCCTGGTGGTAATGCGATGCTATGTATAGGTATGGGTACCGAAGTAGTGATGTTTATGCTCACTGCATTTGATCGACCTGAGAAACCTTACAAATGGGAAGAAGTATTCCCTGTGCTTGCTACTCAAGATCCCGACGATCGTCCCGACTTCAATAGCGGTAACGGTATCATCGTCAATGGCAGTGGCAATTATCATGTAACCGATAGCCAAGCACGCCATGCTGTGGGATTGCCAGATAATATAAACCTATCTGAAAATGACTCTCGTAGCCTAAGCGAAAGTATTGCCAAGATGGCGGCTGCTACCGACCAATTGTCGCGTATGGCAGAAATGACCGAAGCCACTCAACGCTACCTTGACCAAATAGGTGGTATCGCCGAACAAATGGCACAACTCAAGGAGAACACCCAATCGCTCAACGAAGTGTCGGCTACCCTACTCGATAGTTATCGTGCTATTACCGACAATTCTGAGACTATCTCTCGTGGCTCTACTGGATATGTGGAACAAATGGAGGCTCTCAACCGCAATATCGGTGGATTGAATACTATCTACGAAATCCAACTCAAGAGCATTTCGTCACAACTTGATAATATCGACCGCGTAAATCGTGGCTTGAAGGATATTCGCGATATGTATGAAAAATCGGCAGCCGAGAGTGCTGACTATTGTAATGAGACCGAACGCCTCGCTCACAACATGAAGCAACTTAATGCTGTGTATGAAAAAATGGTGAAGGCTCTTACTACTAATATGTATCGTCCTTTAGGTTCGTTTGAGACCGATGACAACATTTCGGCTGCCGACGAATATCGTCGTCGCACTGCCAATAGCAATGATGAGAATGTTTAACCCTTTTCGTGGAATTTATAATTTTTAATAACGAATGGCAAACTCACAATCCAGAATGTCGCCAAGACAGAAGATGATAAACTTGATGTATATCGTCCTCACTGCTATGCTTGCACTTAATGTCTCGGGCGATGTACTTAATGGATTTCAACAAGTGGAAGATGGGCTTGCTCGCTCCAACGAAACTGCTACCGAGCGTAACAATGCTCTTTTAGATAAACTTATTGAGTTCAACAAGTCAAATCCTGAAAAAGGTGGTATTTGGCTCACCAGAGCTAAAGATGTGAATGAAAAGACTAATAACTTATGCAATCACATCGGCGAACTAAAATTGCAAATAGCCATCCAAGCCGATGGCAAAGGTGCAAATCCTTCACAACTCGAAAATCGTGAAGACCTTGAAGCTGCTGCAGCCGTGATGCTTGCTCCTGTGCATGGCAAAGGTGGCGAATTGAGAACGCAAATCGAAGATTTTCGCTCTTTTGCTAAGCAATTCATCACCGACGAATTGAAGAAAAATAATATCGACAAAGTGCTTTCCACAGAATCGTTCAAGGAAAAGAACACCATCGGAGCACAAAAGTCATGGGAAGAACGACAATTTGATAATATGCCTGCTATCGCAGCCATCACTTTGCTCACAAAACTACAAAACGACCTTCGCTATGTGGAAGGTGAAGTGCTAAATGCCCTTATCACCAATGTAGACGCAGGCGACATAAGAGTGAATCAAGTGGAGGCATTCGTAATCCCAGAATCGCGTTTCGTGATGAGTGGAAGCACCTATAAGGCTAATATTGTGCTTGCAGCTGTCGACACCACTCAACGCCCACTCGTATACATCGAAGACAAGGCACTCGACAATGATATGGGCGTGTATGAATTCAGCACAGGCAGAGCAGGTACTTACGACTACTCTGGTTACATAGAAGTGCCTCACGGCGATGGCACCACCACCAAACATAATTTCACATCATCCTACACCGTTATAGAACCAATGGCATCGGTATCGGCTACTATGGTGAATGTGCTTTATGCTGGTATCAATAACCCTATCTCTATCGCTGTGCCAGGTGTGCCTACCAATGCGATCAACGCATCTATCACCAATGGTACTATCACTCGCAGCGGTAATGGATGGATTGCAAAGCCTAATAAGGTGGGTACTAACTGCGTGATTTCGGTGACTGCTAATATGAATGGTCGCTCACAAACGATTGCCAACACCGAATTCCGTGTTCGCAAATTGCCCGATCCTACTCCTTACATTGCTTATAAGGATAATAAGGGAAATGCCGACAAATACAAAGGTGGTCGTCCATTCTCAAAAACGCTATTGCTACAAACCGATGGCATAGAAGCTGCTATCGACGACGATATGCTAAATGTAACTTACCAAGTGAAGAGTTTCGAGACTGTGTTCTTCGATTCAATGGGTAACGCCATTCCAGAAGTATCAAACGGTAACAAGTTCTCCGAACGCCAACGCTCAAGTTTCCGCCGTCTCACTCGTGGCAAACGCTTCTACATTTCAAAGGTGAAAGCCGTAGGTCCTGATGGCATAGAACGCACTCTGGCCCCTATGGAGGTGATTGTAAACTGATAACATTCTAATCCGATTATAATAAATGCTATGATGAAAGCTATTAAATACTTTTCAGCAGCCCTTCTACTTGCGTCTTGCACATTTGGTGTGCAAGCACAAGGTGTGGTGAAGAAGAAAGAAAACAAAGAAAAGTCTCAAACCGAGCAACAACTATCGGAGCGTATGCAGGCACGCTTCGACGACAAGAAGTCGTCGGATGCTGACCTTCAATGGCAACGCGTAATCTATCGCTCGCTCGACCTTAATAAGGTGGAAAACATGCCTCTTTATTATCCCGAAGAACCTGGCGAAGATGGCATGAACCTTTTCTTCATCATTATGAAGAACCTTGCCAACAACACTCTTGCTGCATACGAATACCTCGATGGTAGAGAAGTATTCACCGATGAGTTTCGCATCAATGTGGGTGAGATGCTCGATCGCTTCTATATCCTCTACAAAAAGGCAAAAGGTAGCTCAGAGAAAAATCCTAAATACGAAATCGAGAATGCCGATATTCCTGCCAACGAGGTGTTGAGTTATTACATTCTTGAGAAATACGAATTTAATCGCATCAATAACAAGGTGACTCGCAAAGTAGAGGCCATCTGCCCTGTATTGCACCGTAGTGACGATTTCGGCACCGAAACCATCAAATACCCAATGTTCTGGGTGAAAATGAGCGACATTCGTCCACACCTTGTAAGTCAATTCGTTTTCACCAACAACGACAACAACCTTGCGTCTACAAGTCTCGACGACTATTTCGCTTGCAACCTATACAATGGCGAAATCTATAAGTTCAAGAATATGCGCAACCAATCTATGGTGCAAATGTATCCCGATGAGGCAAAGCGAAAACTCGCTCAAGACAGCATAGAAAAGCGTCTTGCATCGTTTGATGCGAATCTTTGGGTACCTTCACGCGAAGAATTGCGTGAGATGGCAGCAAAACGCGATTCAGTGGAAGCAGCCAACAATCCAGAGAAAGTAGACGAAAAGAAATCGTCTACAGTGCGTAGCACACGCGCCAAGAGCAAACGCAGCGAAAATTCTTCATCAAAGAAGAAAGAAACCAAAGTGAAGAAATCAACCACTAAGGTGAAATCATCTTCAAACGCAGCACGCTCGGTGCGCCGTCGCAAATAACCAAGCAAATTTCTCCCATAATCCATAACATTTATACACGAAAAGACTCGACGAATCACCTCGCCGAGTCTTCTTTGTTTTTTGGGGGCCAAATCTGAATTATTCTTCAAATCTGTGGGATCTTTTAAAGGATACGATACTATTTATAGAGGATTATCTATAGTCTGGGAATAAATCGCAACCGTTTCTTAATATTTTGAACTCGGCAAAATTGGCATTTTCTAAAAAATTAAAATTTCGTTTAGAGCAAGTTACGATTTCACATTCGGTATTATATGGATTTTTCGTTTTATCAAAAATTTCAATCAAACGAGATAATGAAATTCGGAATAACACAACTCTATTAAGTTTGTCATTACAGATGTTTTTTGAAGCTTCGACAGCAAACTTAATAGAATGTTCAATTATAGCATTAAGATTCTGCTGTACTTACAAAATTAATTAAAATTCTGAATATTAGATTAAAAAAGTAAAGTTTTTTAGTATAACAAAGATACTATGCCAAAATTTTGACACAGTATCTTAAAATTTTGAGTTCATTCCTAATTTCTTATTGGATATTTGCTTCGCTTTCCATGATTTTTCGTGCGAGGTCGAGGTCGCGACGAAAGACCATCACTCTCACCATTCCGTAATGGATAGGAGCAAGACTCAACACAGTCGACATTATTTCGTTGGTGAGCATAGCAGGCACACCATTAGTTTCGAGCACACCCTTCACCATCGAAGCCTCTATAGCACTCTCATATTCGCCAAAGACAGCAAGTTCTTTTTCATTATCCATAATTCCAAGTATTAGTTTACAGTTACAAAAATAACAAATTCCCTCGGTTCTATGTTGAAACTTTACTCACTATTTGAATTATTTTGGATAGGAAAATGATTTTTTTGAAAAAAGTGAGCCGAAAGTGTTGACAAACGCTTTTTGAAATTGTATTTTTGCAGTATAATTGGGTAGAATGTGCAATTACGAACGAAATGGAAGAAAAAAATCACAAAATATCATATTTCAGTACTAATATCACTCCTATCATCAGCGTTTCGTTGGTGCTATTTCTTATGGGTGTGGTAGGACTGTTGTGCATTGCTACAAGCAACCTCACTCATTATGTGAAGGAGAATATCGGCTTTGATGTGGTGATGAAAAGCGATGCTTCTAATCAAGACATCGACCAATTGAAAAAACTTTGGACTTCTGCCCCATACGTGAGCAGCGTGAAGTATATTTCGAAAGAAGATGCACTCGTGCAATGGGAAAAGGAGACTGGCGAAAACCTTATGGAGGTAATCGGAGTGAATCCACTCAGTTCGGAATTTGATGTGAGAGTGAAAGCCGACTATGTGAGTATAGATAGCCTCAACAAAATAGAATATGCACTGACACAATATCCATCAATAGATATGGTGAAGATGCACAAGGATGTGGTGGAGCAAATCAATAGCAACGTGAATAGCGTGGTGGTGGTACTCGGTTCGGTACTCATACTGCTCATCATCATCTCATTTGTGCTTATCAACAACACTGTGCGACTCGCCGTATATTCTCGCCGATTTATCATTCACACGATGAAACTTGTGGGTGCTACGGCAGGATTTATTCGCCGACCATTTGTGCTAACCAATGCCCTCAACGGACTTTTGGCATCGTTGGTGGCTATAGTTTTGCTCAGTGGCACAATGTACTATGTGAAGGGGATTAATTCCTATTACACCGAACTCATAGGTTCTACCCCATTCATATTGCTATGCTGCGGCATAGTGGTGGTGGGCGTGATGATGTGTTGCGTGGCAGCTCTATTGGCAACCAACAGATACATCTCGCTCAATTACGACGAACTTTTTACAAATTGAAAACAAATAACTTAATTTATACAATATAAAAAATATGGCAATAAACAACAACACTCAAAGTGGCAATAAGAAAACATCAATCAAATATAACGAGTTTCCATTAGCCTCATACAATTTCATTCAGATGGCAATAGCAGGTGTGCTCATCGTGCTTGGTTTCATTTTAATGGCTGGTGGAGCCAACGATGGCGAGGTATTCAACGAAGACATCTTCAGCGTTACACGCATCGTGGTGGGCCCTACTCTCTCATTCTTGGGATTTGTGTATATGGCATTTGCTATCATCTATAAGAAAAAGAGCAAAAATAACGACACTCAAAAGTAATTCACGGCAATGGATATATTACAAACTATCATTATAGCCATTGTGGAAGGACTCACAGAGTTTCTTCCTGTGTCGTCGACCGGACACATGATTATAGCACAAAACATTTTGGGAGTGGAAAGCACCAACTTCGTGAAGGCTTTCACTTTCATCATTCAATTTGGTGCTATTCTTTCGGTGGTGGTGCTTTACTGGAAGCGTTTCTTCCAACTCAATTCCACTCCTGCTCCCGAGGGTGCATCGTGGTGGAAGGTGATATTGCACAAGTATGACTTTTATTGGAAACTTTTCGTAGCATTCATTCCAGCAGCAGTATTCGGATTGCTATTCAGCGATGCCATCGATGCTATGCTCGAACGCGTGGAAGTGGTGGCAGTGACATTGATTTTAGGTGGTATCTTCATGCTTTTCTGCGACAAGATATTCAATAAAGGTTCGGAAAAGACCGAGATGACCAATAAGCGCGCACTTATGGTGGGATTGTTTCAATGCATCTCTATGATACCTGGAGTGTCTCGCTCTATGGCAACTATCGTGGGTGGTATGTCGCAACGACTCACTCGCAAGGCTGCAGCCGAATTTTCATTCTTTCTTGCAGTGCCTACAATGCTCGGTGCCACTGTGTATAAAGTGTATAAACTCGTGCGTGACGGCGGAATGGAAATCATCACCGAAAATATGACCACTCTCGTGGTGGGTAATGTGGTGGCATTTATAGTGGCACTTTTTGCCATCAAATTTTTCATATCATTTGTAACTAAGTACGGATTTAAGGCATTCGGATGGTATCGCATCGTAGTGGGTGGAGCTATCTTGGTGATGCTTATGCTCGGACATAATCTCACTATAATGTAATGGATTTTGTAACAGGAGAAATATTTCACATAGATAAGCCTTATGGCTGGACTTCTTTTGCCGTGGTGGGCAAACTACGCTATCACATCAGCAAACGACTCGGAGTGAAAAAAATCAAGGTGGGCCACGCTGGCACACTCGATCCTCTCGCAAGTGGTGTGCTCGTGATATGCACAGGCAAGGCCACCAAGCGCATAGACGAGTTGCAAGCTGGTGTAAAGGAATATATCGCCGAGATAAAACTCGGAGCTACCACACCATCATTTGACCTCGAAACCGAAGAAGATGCCACCTACCCTTGGGAACACATCACCCGTCAACAGGTGGACGAAGTGCTACAATCTCAATTCATAGGAAGCATCTCGCAAGTGCCACCAGCTTATTCGGCTTGTAAAATCAATGGCAAGCGCGCCTACAAGATGGCTCGCAAAGGTGACGAGGTGGAACTTAAAGCCAAAACCCTTGTCATAAACGAGATTGAAGTGCTCGAAATGGAAGGTCAACGCTTAGTGATAAGAGTGGTGTGTGGCAAAGGCACATATATTCGTGCATTGGCTCGCGACATAGGTTTAGCACTTGGCAGTGGAGCACACCTCACCAATCTGCGCCGCACACAAGTGGGCGATGTGAGAGTGGAAAATTGCCTCTCGGTGGATGCCGCAGTGGATTTGATAGTATCCACAGAAATAGAAAACGAAGATCAACAATAACAGCATAAATAAGAAAAGATGAAGTTATCGGAATTTAAATTTAAGTTGCCAGAGGAGCTTATCGCATCATATCCAGCTCCTAACAGAGACGAATCACGCCTAATGGTATTGCACAAGAAAGATGGAAGCATAGAGCATCGTATGTTCAAGGAAATCCTTGAATATTTCGATGAAAACGACCTTTTCGTATTCAACGACACACGCGTGTTCCCTGCAAAACTTTATGGCAATAAGGAAAAAACAGGTGCAAAGATTGAAGTGTTTATGCTTCGCGAACTCAACGAAGAACACAAACTATGGGATGTGCTTGTAGAACCTGCTCGCAAAATAAGAATTGGTAATAAATTGTACTTCGGTCTTGATGATTCGATGGTGGCTGAAGTTATCGACAATACAACTTCTCGTGGCCGCACATTGCGTTTCCTTTACGATGGCGATCACGATGAATTCAAAGAAAATCTTTTCGCTCTTGGTATGACTCCACTACCAGACTACATCAAGCGCGAACCAGAAGAAGACGATGCCGAACGCTATCAATGTATTTTCGCTAAGAACGAGGGTGCTGTGGTGGCTCCTGCAGCTGGTATGCACTTCAGCCGTGAGCTGTTGAAGCGCATGGAAATCAAAGGTGTGAATCGTGGTTTCCTTACTCTTCACTCAGGTCTTGGCAACTTCAGAGAAATCGATGTGGAAGATTTGACTAAGCACCGTATGGACTCTGAACAAATGGAAGTGAGCGAAGAACTTGTGGAACTTGTAAACTCTACGAAAGATGCAGAACACAAGGTGTGTGCTATCGGCACATCTACATTGCGTGGTATCGAAAGCACAGTGGCTATGAACGGACACATCAAACCTTATAGCGGTTGGACCAATAAGTTCATCTTCCCTCCTTACGATTTCACTGTATGTAATTCACTTGTGAGCAACTTTCATATGCCTTACTCAGTAATGCTCATGATGGTGGCAGCATTTGGTGGATATGAAAAGGTAATGAACGCATACGACGTGGCAGTGAAAGAAGGTTATCGCTTCGGTGCTTACGGCGATGCTATGCTCATCATCGACTAATAAATAAGATACATCTTATAATGCACAAAGGACTGCTCGTGGAGCAGTCCTTTGTTATCTTTTAAAACAATATAGTGACTATAGGTGCTATATTTTCTATAGTGGTGTGGTAATTTTTTTTCTTACATTACACCTTCGAGATGGATTTCAAATTTAAGTGCTGAGCCACCAGGGATATTACCTTCGCGACGATCGCCATAGCCCATTTCTGCTGGAATGTAAACCATCACCTTATCGCCAGCCACCAATTGAGTGAGAACGATTTGCCAACCCACAATCAGGTCTTTAAGACGGAAGGCAGCAGGATAACCATCGTTCATATTAGAGTCGAATTCTTTACCATCAATCAATGTGCCACGATACTTCACAGTGACCACATTATTTGAGCGAGGACGCAATTCGCCAGTGCCGTGCTCGATGTATTTCATCAATACACCTTGACTCACTTCCTTCACGCCTTCTTGTTTTGCTACCTCTTCGAGATATTTGCGGCACTCAGCCACATATTTTGCATCTGCTTTCTTTGCCATAATATTTTCTATTTTTTTGCAAAATTACAACATTAACTCTTCGCTATAAAATTTTCGCAAAAATATTTCGCCATATATCACTTTTAGGCGTAACTTTGTAATGTTATGAACGAAAGACTACACCTTTTCACCTCCGATGAATTGAGTGGCATCACATTGCCGTCGCAATTCACATTCCCATTCAACTATGTGCCACATCCTTTGTGCATCATCGCAGCAAAGCATGTGCAAGAGCATCTCGACCTACACCAAGAGTGGCAAGATGAACTTGCAAAGGGCAAAATGATGGGTGTGTTGGTGGTGAAGCATAATGAGCAAGTGGGATTTTTGGCTGCATTCTCGGGCAATCTATGCCACTCTAACAATCATCCCTACTTCGTGCCAGCAGTCTACGACCTTCTCGCCGAAAAGGGGTTCTTTCGTCCCGAAGAAGATAACATCTCTGCCATCAATCGCCAAATAAGCGAAATACAGAATAGCGACGAACGCAAAACTCTACTCACATCTCTTGCCAATACCGAAGCCGAGGCTACTGCCGAAATTTCGGCCTACCGACTTATGATGAAAGAGGCAAAAGCCAAACGCGATGCCATAAGAGCCGAAGGCGGTGACACATCGGTACTTATAGCCGAGAGCCAATTCCAAAAGGCTGAACTCAAACGTATTCAAGCTCGATGGAACGATGCAATCCTCGCTATCAAAGAGAAAATAGCGACAAGTGATGAATTAATTTCATCGCTCAAGGCAGAACGCCAACAACGCAGCGCAGCTCTCCAACAACTTATCTTCGAGCATTTCATTATGCTCAACGCAAAAGGAGAAAGTAGCGATTTGTGTCAAATTTTCGCACCTACGCCACAGGTCACTCCTCCTGCTGGTGCAGGCGAATGTGCTGCCCCAAAACTGCTACAATATGCCTATAAGAATGGTCTTCATCCTATCGCTATGGCAGAATTTTGGATAGGAGCATCGCCCAAAGAAGTGATTCGTCATCACGGATGCTTCTATCCATCGTGCAAGGCAAAGTGTGAACCTATACTCGGATGGATGCTTCAAGGACTCGATGTAGAGCCTAATCCTCACGAAAAGGTAGTCACTTCTACCCCTGTGGAGATAGTTTTCGAAGACTCGTGGTTACTTGTGGTGAACAAACCAGCCGACACTCTCACTGTGCCAGGTAAATTGGCGGTTGATTCTTTTCAGGAACAAGTGGAACACCTCTTCCCAGATAGTGAGAAACCTCTTATCACGCATCGCCTTGATATGGCCACCTCGGGACTGCTCGTCTTTGCGAAAGACAAAGACACACACAAGGCTATGCAAACACTTTTCGCCACCCGACAAGTGGAGAAACGCTACATCGCTATCCTCGATGGCATAATTGAGAGCAACGAGGGTACTATTTCATTGCCTCTCACCATCGATCCCCTCAACCGACCACTACAAGTAGTGGACCACAAGCAAGGAAAAGAAGCCATCACGCACTATCGTGTGCTTGAACGCATGGCACACACCACACGCGTGGCACTCTACCCCGTGACAGGACGCACACACCAACTTCGCGTACACATGGCACACCCCGAAGGACTCAACACACCTATCGTGGGCGACACCCTCTATGGCAAACCCTCTACTCGCCTTATGCTCCACGCCGAAAGCATCACTTTCTGCCACCCTATCACCGGCAAAACAATCAGCATCACATCGAAAGCAGAGTTTTAGAGAATTGATATATTACGAAAAAGGGCTAATTCCAAATTTGGAATTAGCCCTCTTATCAAATTATTTACTAATACGGATTATTCAAAAACTACGCAATCATTGATACTTGAAGCCCATGATGGTAGGTCGATTGTAAACAATTCTGTATCATATTGAGCATCAGTAGTAGGAATAGTGAATACACTTGCTGTTACAGCTTGACCATTCACAGTACAATCCTTCATTGTAATCTTATGACCTGCTTTAAGAGAAGTAAGGTCCAAATTCATATGTGCAACAAAACTACAATTTGTCATTGTAGTATTCACATATGGTTTAAGCACACGACCATAGATGTTATTATAGTATGTACCTTGCTTAAATTCTACATTTGTAAATGAAGCACTTTCAATAAG
>JAZORR010000002.1:0-11527 GCA_045656705.1 Muribaculaceae bacterium
TCTCAAAAAAATCATCATTTTACACTAAATTTGTAACAAAACTACCATATACCTACTAAATTATGAAATATTATATAATTAAATCTGATTTAAATTCCAAAGTAGTGGGAAGTGATTATCCTCAATCATGGAGGTTCACTAAAGAATATGAAAAAAGGAAAAACAATCCGAATGCAGTATATTCTTTGCTCGAAAGAGTTAAGAATAATTTTAGTATAGATTTTATTCCAGATTTAGATGGGTTTATATTATCTGGAAGAGCTAAACTAACAAATTTTGTTAGTACATCAGTGTTAGATAGATTATTTTTAGATGAAAAAGCTAAAAATATATTACAAACAAAATGTAATCTTGGTGTATGTAAGTATTTTGATGCTACATTATACACCAAAAAAGAAACTTGTAAGTTCTATTATGTCATAAACTTTTATGATATAATTCCTCATATAGAATTTAGAAATTGTGAGTATTATTTGGATTATATAGATGAAACTGATAAAATCCCACAAGAATGGATTAATAGTGGGTTTAAAGATTGTGAGACAGTATTATCAATTCAGAAATATTTCCCCAAACAATTAGTTGGAGTAAGGTTTAAAACATTGGTTTTAAAACGAGATTTTGATAAAAATATAGATTGGTTTGTGATTAAAAAATTTGGGATTCACAATGGTATCTGTTCTGAGCGATTTAAAAATGCTGTTGAAGAAGCTGGATTAACCGGACTGGTATTTAAACCTATTGAAGTGATAATTGAAGAATGAGTAATAAATGCAACCTTTGCATAGTTATAGTAACTCTATTTTATCGTTCAAAAATTATAACGATGAATTCACGAAATATAAATGTGATAGAACCGAAAAATTGGGATTCTATAATAAATGGTCATAAAATAGAAAGTTTAATTAAAAGTTATAGACAATGAAACGTTGGAAAGAAATATTAATTCAATACGCATTGATTATAGTTATCTATAATATAATTGTATATACCGATAATTATGGAGGGGCTAGTAATTACTATTTTTTAACTTTTCCTATGATATTATATATGATATTAATGCCTGCTGTTATAGATTCAATCAATAAATCAAATAAAACACATCTAAAAAAGGCTCTTGTTAAAGCTATATTACCATTACTTTTTGGAGGATATGCTTTTCTTTGCTTTGTTACGTCACTTGAAGTTAGTTATATATACATATCATTAATGTATTTTATACCGGGATTAACCACTCTTGTAATAAATTTGTATATCGCACATAAACAAAAGAAAGACAGTACCCATTAAATATTAATATTATGCGTTCAAAAATTATAACGATGAATTCACGAAATATAAATGTAATAGAACCGAAAAATTGGGATTCTGTAAAAGGTGGTCATAAAATAGAAAGTTTAATTAAAAGTTATAGACAATGAAACTCTGGAAAGAAATATTAATTCAATATGTGTTGATTATAGGTATCTATAATATAATAGTATATACTATTTATGATGGTGGTGATGAATATTTTTATTTGGCTTTTCCTATGACATTATATATGATATTAATGCCGGCAGTTACAAATTCTATCAATAAGTCAAGCAAAACAGCAGTAAGAAAAGCGATTCTTAAAACAATATTACCTATTTTTTTTGGAATCTTTTTAATAGATTCTGAAATTTTTTATCTTTTTGTGTCGCTAATTTACTTTATTCCATGTGTTGTATCTCTTGCAATAAATTTGTATATAGCACATAAACAAAAGAAAAACGACAAACATTAATCATATGCGTTAAAAAAATACACTATTATTTATGATAATAAATTTATTCGTTTATTCACAAAATCCACAAGGGGATTATGCAACGAATAAATATTCCATAATACCTCCTGCACCTGAAGTGGCTAATTTGTCTAATTTTTCAGATATATCAGTTTCTCCATTTACCGGAGAGCCTAATATAGAAATACCTATATACACTATTCAAGAAGGAGGATTATCATT
This sequence comes from Muribaculaceae bacterium, assembly GCA_045656705.1. GTDB lineage: Bacteria > Bacteroidota > Bacteroidia > Bacteroidales > Muribaculaceae > RGIG4576. The sequence continues at coordinate 1,991 of JAZORR010000002.1, forward strand.
AGCATTTTAAAGTTTAGTTGATAATATTTATTATTTGAGATATTTTTATTAATTTTGTCTTATAATACTTATTACATGAAAAAGATTATGAGAAACTTTTTGAGAACTACCTTATTGATACTGTGCTTAATTCTCTCTGGAACATCTTTTGCCAAAGAATATCCAACTGTTAATGTTGATGGACTTAATTATATATTGTTGGACTCTGTGCCAGAGGCCTATGTTACAGACAATCCTAATGCAACAGGAGAGGTGGTTATCCCTGATAATATCATAGTAGAAGGTAAGACTTACAATGTAACATTGATTCGCAGTAGTGCTTTTATGAATAATCAAGCTATTACATCTGTGAAATTTGGTTCTAATATATGGGGATTATGGACTTGGTGTTTTTATGGCTGTAGTGGATTGACTACTATTGAAGTGCCAGAGAATGTTAAACATATTGAGGGTGGAGTATTTTCTTATTGTACGGGCTTGAAAAATATCGTTATAAAAAACAATGACGCAGCGATAGATGATGCTATATTTAGTGAATGCTCGGCTTTGGAAGCAGTAGGTTTACCAAGTAATATGAAGAAAATTCCCGATTTTATGTTTATCAATTGTACATCGTTGAAAAAAATAAATTTACCTGAGAATTTATCAGAAATCGGTTATTTATCATTTGCCGGATGCAGTGCTTTAGAAGAAATTACGTTAGATCAAAATATAACTTTGATACAAAACAATGCTTTTAAAAATTGTGTATCGCTTGCTACCGTAAATATAAATGTAGAAAACTGGGAAACATCTTTAGGTACTAATGCAGGCCCTGCAGGACAGGAAGTTTTTCTCGGGTGCACAGGATTGAAGACTATCAACATAGGTTCTTCTGTGAAGGAATTTTATCCTGCAACTTTTGAAGGAAGTTCAGGGGAAGATGTTACGATTAATTTAGACTCAAATTTATATCAATTATACGATCAAAGTTTCTTTTCATATCCCGAAGGAGTGAAGACAGTTAATTTAAGCGATAATGTGAAGTTTGTATGGGATAATATGTTTGAAGGATGTGCAAGCATCGAAAAAATAACTTTGAGTAATAGTGTGTTATCGATAGGAGCAAGAGCTTTCAAAGGGTGTTCTGAATTACAAAACATTGAAATTCCAGAATGGGTGTATTCTATTGGAGAAAGTGCTTTTCAAGATTGCACTAAGCTAAAACAATTGGATATAAGCAGAAATGTGGAGAGAATAGAAGATTATGTATTCTCTGATTGTTCTTCTTTAGAGAGTATAAAAATGGGTGAAGAGGTGGAATTTATAGGGATAGAAGCCTTTCGCGGTTGTACCTCGCTAAAAACATTCGACATGCCACAAAGTATTGTTTCTATCGGAACATCAGCTTTTGAAAATTGTAATAGTTTAATAGAATTTGTAATACCAGATAAAATATCTGAAATACCTAATAAAATGCTTAATGGTTGCTCAGGATTAGAAAAGATTACGATAGGAAAGGGAATTAATACTATTGCTACAAACTGTTTTTCAGCGGCTTCAAATTTAAAAACTGTGGTAATGAATGCTGTGAATTGTACCTCTATGTCGGCAATTGACAGAAGAGGGAAACTTGCAACGGTTTTTGATTCAAACAGTAAAAATCTTACTAAAATTGAAATTGGTAGTGATGTGACAAGTCTACCCGAATATGCATTTTACAAATGTTCTGCCACATCAGTAATTTTATGTCGTGCAAATGTGCCTCCTACTTGTGTGTCATCTACATTTGAAGGGATCAATAAATCGGCTTGCAAATTATATGTGCCAAAAGGTTCGTTAAATGCATATTTAGGAAATGATATTTGGAACGATTTTCTAAATATTGAAGAAATAGAGTTATCTAATGTTGAAGATGTAGAATTTGATATAAATATTCCTGTAGAATATTACAATTTACAAGGTATCAAAGTGGAAAATCCACAAAATGGTCTATATATCAAAAAGCAAGGTAAAAAATCGTCTAAGATTTCGTTATAGGTATCGTATTACAATATATTTGTTATGCACATTAATTTAGATAAGCATATGAAAATAGTAATTCTTGATGGATATACACTCAATCCAGGTGATTTGAGTTGGGAGGGTTTGAAAAATCTTGGTGAGGTGACTGTGTATGAACGCACTGCACCTGCCGATGTGGTGAGTCGTATTGGTGATACTCCTATCATTCTCACCAACAAAGTGGTGATAAATCGTGAAGTGATGCAGGCTTGTCCTAACCTAAAATACATAGGCGTGCTTGCTACAGGCTATAATGTAGTCGATATTGAAGCAGCTCACGAACTTGGTATCATCGTCACCAATATTCCTACTTATAGCACTGCTTCGGTGGCACAAATGGTGTTTGCTCACATTCTAAATATCACAAATTCTATTGCTACATACAGCCAAGAAGCAAAGGAAGGGAAATGGAGCACATGTCCCGACTTCTGTTATTGGAACTCGCCTATCGTAGAGCTTGCTGGCAAGACTATGGGTATAGTTGGGCTTGGCAATATCGGTATGGCAGTGGCACGCATTGCCCTATCGTTTGGTATGAAAGTGCTTGCCGCTACATCTAAATCTCAATCTGTTTTGCCAGAAGGTATCACAGCGGGCACAGTGGAAGATGTGCTTATCAATGCCGACATTATCAGTCTGCACTGCCCTCTCACCGATGGCACTCGCGAACTTATCAATGCCGACTCATTGAAAGCGATGAAACGCAACGCCATTCTCATCAATACAGGCCGTGGTCCTCTCGTAAATGAGCAACATCTTGCCGATGCTCTGAACAATGGTAAAATAGCCGCTTTCGGAGCTGATGTACTATCGGTGGAGCCTGCTCGTGCCGATAATCCACTACTTAAAGCAAAGAATTGCCACATCACTCCACACATTGCGTGGGCCACTACCGAAGCTCGCACTCGCTTAATGAATATTGCTGTGGAAAATATCCGACAATTCGTTTCGGGCGAAACTGTGGTAAATGCTTTATAAAAAAACATAAAAAACGGGGCAATCTTATGCTCAAATGAATGATATTATGTAATTTTGCAAAGATTTTTGCAAAGTAAAAAATTGAGACATACACGAATATATATCATAATAATATTATTGGTAGCATTATTCAACTCTTGTAGAACTCAACAATGGCAAAACGCCAATCCTGTGGCTCAAGATTTAGGCCAAGCATTGGAGGCGAAAGTTGATACTACAACACAAGAAGTAGAAGATAATGTTATCAATGATTTTGTTGCCGATAGTGCAACTACAGAAATTGCCGATTCAGTAGAGAAATCGGCAAAAAAACTTGTGCCTGATACGCTACGCAAGTTTAACACCGATAATTCGCTTGCTCTCATAGGCGATACTCTTGTAGATAGCCTTCGCAAAGAAGGAGATATCATCCCTATGGATAGTGTAGTAGGTATAAAGGTTGATAGTACATCTCGCTTCATAAAGAAAAAAGTAGACCTTGACGATGTTGTAGAATTCCAGGCAAAGGATTCATTGGTATTGGAAGGTAAAAATTCGGCATTTATGTTTGGCGAAAGTAAAATCAATTATGGCGATATCAACCTTACTGCTAATAAAATCCGTATGGAAATGGGCAATAGTGTGGTACACGCCGAAGGTACTACCGATAGTATAGGCGAAATTAGCGGTACACCTATTTTCAAGGATAGAAGTGGCGAATATAACTCTAAGACTATGAAATATAATTTCAAGTCGAAGAGAGGTTTTATCTCTGATGTGGTCACCAAACAAGGCGAAGGATTTCTCACTGGTGGACAAACCAAAAAGATGGAAAACGATGAATATTTCATTCAAAATGGTAAGTACACCACTTGCGATAATCACGGCAATCCTCACTTCTACTTCAACATTACAAAAGGTAAGGTAAAACCAAAGCAAAACATTGCAACTGGTCCTGTGTATATGGTATTGGCTGGTGTGCCACTTCCTATAGCACTACCATTTGGTTACTTCCCATTCACCACCGAATACTCATCGGGTATATTGGTTCCAACCTTTGGTGACGACTACCAAAGAGGTTTCTACCTACGCAATGGTGGTTACTACTTTGCTATCAACGACAATATCGACCTTGCACTTACTGGAGAGCTGTATACTCGCGGTTCGTGGGGGATAAATGCACAATCTACCTACAACAAGCGATACAAGTTTAATGGTAGATTCGACATCAGTTACCTCACTACCGTCACAGGAGACAAGGGTGAAGCAGATTACTCAAAGGGTACAAACTTCAAGGTGGGTTGGACTCACACACAAGACACTAAGGCCAATCCAAATATGACATTCTCGGCAAGTGTAAACTTCGCTACAAGTGGCTACACTCGCAACGACTTGAATAGTTACTATAGCAACGATTTCACCGAGAACACTAAGAGTAGTACCATCAATATGACCTATCGTATTCCTAACTCTAAGTGGAGTCTATCGACAACAGCCAACATCGCACAACGCACAGCCGACTCAACACTCACTGTGTCGTTCCCAAACGTCACTATTTCGATGTCTCAATTATCGCCATTCAAGCGTAAGCGTGCCGTAGGTGAAGAAAAATGGTACGAAAAAATCAAGATGTCGTATTCGGGTGTGTTCCAAAACCAATTGACAGCTCACCAAGATGAATTCCTAAAGAAAAGTCTTATCAAGGACTGGCGAAATGGTATGAGACATAGTGTGCCTATCTCGGCTACATTCAATATCTTCAAATATTTAAATGTAACACCAAACATTTCACTCAACGACCGTATGTACACGAGCAAGATACGCCGTCAATGGGATCCTGCTGCATCGGCCGAAGTGAGAGATACCACCTACAATTTCTACAATATATTTGATTTCTCGGGAGGTGTGTCGTTTGATACTAAAATCTATGGTTTCTTCAAACCTATGAAATTTCTCGGCGATAAGGTGCAAATGATTCGCCATGTACTCACCCCTACCGTATCGTTCTCGGCTACACCCGATTTCAGTTCGCCTTTCTGGGGTTACTATGGCACATATACCTATACAGATAAGAATGGAGAAACTAAAATTAAGAAATATCCATACTTCCAGCACGGAATGTTTGGTGCTCCGGGCGAAGGCAAAAGTGGTGTTCTCACCTATTCACTATCAAACAACGTAGAAATGAAGGTGAAGAGCGATGCCGACTCTACTGGTGTGAAGAAAGTATCGTTGATTGAAAATTTCACTATCAATCAATCCTACAATATCGCTGCCGACTCTATGAACTGGAGTAACTTAAATACAAGCATACTTCTACGCCTCACCAAGGGTTTCAACCTCAACTTGAGTGCGACATGGGATGTGTATACCTACCAACTCAACTCTGCCGGAAATCCTGTGCGTGTAAATAAATTGCGTATTCTTTCGGGCAAAGGACTTGGCAAGCTATCAAGTACGGGTACATCGTTCTCTTACACATTCAACAATGACACTTTCAAAAAACTGAAAGATATTAAGAAAAAGAAGAAATCTACCGATCAAAATGGAGAAGAGAGCGAATCATCGCAATCTTCAAGGTCACAAGATAATAATTCGCAAAGCGTGCCAGATATGGGCTACACTAAATGGGAATTCCCTTGGAGCTTGTCGGTGAACTACTCGGTAAGTTATTCCTACGGAGCATTCAACAAAAAGAAGATGGATTACGATGGTAAATGGACGCAAAACCTCAGTTTCTCGGGTAATGTGCGACCAACCAAGAATTGGGCTATCAATTTCTCATCAAGTTACAACTTCGACACGAAAAAGATTGCTTATATGAACTGCTCAATATCTCGCGATCTGCACTGCTTCACGATGAGTGCAAGTTTTGTACCAGTGGGACCATACAAATCTTACAACTTCCACATTGCAGTGAAATCGGCACTGTTGAGCGACTTGAAATACGACAAGCATAGCGACTATAATGGAGTGAAATGGTATTAATACCATCCACTCCATTTCTTTTTTTAGACTAAAAATATTTACTTGTGGGTTTTAACCACGTCACCTTTACCATTGAAGTGTATGTTGTATTCACTTACAAGAGTATCTATTTCCACCACGAAATCGCCATTGCGTAGGATCTTAATATCATCTACCCTATTAATCACATTCTCGTCTTGCAAGTGTTTCACGGCCTTATCGGGCAATATGTCTTTGATAACTTTAAGTTCTAAATCTTTTCTATCGGGTGAATTAATTTCGAGAAGTCGACCATCAGCATCGAAATCAATTTCATAACCATTACGCAATTCCACAGAATACTCAGCACGCTCCTGCTCCACATCTTTCACATCGGGCACTCTGCCGAAATGCTTTTCCATAAAGTGACGAGCCTTAGGCGGAAGCTGAGAATAATCTATCTTAACATCGTCGGCATACATCACACTACTCATCAATATAAGGCCAAGAGCCAACATAATAGTTCGTTTCATCTTTTTCATTATCTATTCATTTTAAAATTCAACAATCTGGAGCACTCTTTTGTTTTGCACAAACACAAAACAAAAACTCCTTAGCACCACAAAAGTAATACTAAGGAGAAAAAAATAAAATTATGAAACGAAGTATTTTTCAATCACTTGATAGAGCGAATCTATCAAACGACAAATTATTGTTCTTTATTAGCACGCTTACGCTCAATTTCGTCGAGGATAATCTTACGCATACGAATGTGGTTTGGAGTCACTTCCACATATTCATCGGCCTTGATATATTCCAATGCTTCTTCAAGACTGAACACCACAGGAGGAATAATACGCGCCTTGTCATCAGCTCCCGATGCACGCATATTGGTAAGTTTCTTTGACTTGGTAACATTCACCACGATATCATTATCCTTGGCATTTTCGCCCACAACCTGACCAGCATACACATCTTCTTGAGGGAAGATAAAGAAGCGACCACGATCTTGCAATTTGTCGATAGCATAGGCAAATGCAGTACCTGCTTCCATTGCAATAAGCGAACCATTGGTGCGACGCACGATTTCACCCTTCCAAGGTTGATATTCAAGGAAACGGTGCGACATAATAGCTTCACCAGCCGAACCTGTAAGCACATTGGTACGCAAACCGATGATACCACGTGATGGGATGTGAAATTCAAGGTGAATACGGTCGTTTTGTGTCTCCATGCTTACCATTTCGCCACGACGACGAGTAACCATATCAATCACCTTGCTTGAATATTCTTCTGGCACATTGATAGAAAGTGCTTCCACTGGTTCGCACTTCACGCCATCAATCTCCTTGATGATAACTTGAGGTTGTCCCACTTGTAGTTCGTAACCTTCGCGACGCATAGTCTCGATAAGTACCGACAAGTGAAGCACACCACGACCAAATACGGTCCAAGAATCGTCGGTAGCACCACGTTCCACACGAAGAGCAAGGTTTTTATCGAGTTCCTTAGCAAGACGATCGGCAATGTGGCGAGAAGTCACAAATTTACCATCTTTACCAAAGAAAGGAGAATCGTTGATAGTAAATGTCATCGACATTGTAGGTTCGTCGATAGCAATGCGAGGAAGAGCCTCAGGATTCTTAAAATCGGCAATAGTGTCACCGATTTCGAAACCTTCAATACCCACAAGAGCACAAATATCTCCAGACTTCACGCTTGTCACCTTCTTGCGTCCCATACCTTCGAAAGTGTGCAATTCCTTGATGCGTTGACGCACCACACTACCATCCTTCTTGCACAAAGCCACATCCATATTTTCACGGATTTCGCCACGATGCACACGACCGATGGCAATACGGCCTACATAAGAAGAATAGTCAAGCGAAGTGATAAGCATTTGAGCATCACCTTCTCTGATTTCTGGAGCAGGAATATGCTCGATGATAGCATCAAGCAGAGGACAAATATTCTCGGTTTGATTTTGCCAATCTGTACTCATCCAATTTTGCTTAGCCGAGCCATAGATGGTTTGGAAATCAAGTTGCTCCTCTGTAGCATTTAGGTTGAACATAAGGTCAAACACCATTTCTTGCACCTCATCTGGTCTACAGTTTGGCTTATCCACCTTGTTCACCACCACGATAGGTTTCAACCCAATTTGCAATGCCTTTTCAAGCACGAAACGAGTTTGAGGCATAGGACCTTCAAAAGCGTCAACAAGAAGCAAACAACCATCGGCCATATTAAGCACGCGTTCCACCTCTCCACCGAAGTCGCTGTGCCCCGGAGTATCGATAATATTTATCTTATAACCATTATAATCTATTGATACATTCTTAGAAAGGATAGTGATACCACGTTCACGCTCCAAGTCGTTATTATCAAGCACCAATTCTCCCGAATTTTGGTTTTCACGGAACAAATTTCCTGCTTGAAGCATCTTATCTACAAGAGTAGTCTTACCGTGGTCTACGTGCGCAATTATCGCAATATTTCTTATCTTTTGCATATTCAAAATTTTTCGTTCTACAAAGTTAGTGCATTTCATCTAAACTCGCCACATATATCCTCATTTTTTTGCAATCAAAACACACTTACTTCTCACTTACACCACCCATAATAAACAAATATCACAATTACACACTCAAAGAAGAGGCACATCAATCTTCATCATCGCGTGAGTAATCGTCTTGATAATCGTCGTCGAGCAAGCCATAATCATCTATTTCATCATCAGAATAGATATGTTCGAGAACGCCCCACTCTGCACAATGACAAAACCCGTCACCACTTCGCCCACAGATGCACATCACTTGCTCTTCGTCTTTTTCTTCCAAATTCTTCATAACAGAAAATATATATATTTGATATATTAAAACAAAATTATAAAAAGTTCTACACTTATCTAACACAAATAGGCAGTAAATAATCCTCAATACTATATTTCTTATAAAAAGCGAAGAAAAAATATGTTTTACAGCAATAATTTTGTGGGAATATGATGGTTATATAAAAAAAAATCACTAACTTTGCATCGCAAATTTTATTAACAATATAATATTTTTAAGTAATGTACTTGGATTCTGAAAAAAAGAAAGAAATCTTTGGAACTTACGGAGCAAGCAATACTGATACTGGCTCTCCAGAAGCTCAGATAGCATTATTCTCTATCCGTATTTCCCACTTGACTGAACACTTGAAGTCAAACCACAAAGATTATAACACAGCTCGCGCTCTTAAGAAACTTGTAGGTAAGCGTCGTCGTTTGTTGGATTACCTAATCCGCACAGACATCAACCGTTACCGTGCAATCATCGCTAAGAAAGAGCTTGGTATCCGTAAGTAATTCGATACCACGTTATCAGAAAATCAACAACAGTTATCACAGAAATGTGGTAACTGTTATTTTTTGGGCACATATTCACCCTCTACACACACAAAGGCAAATAGGCAAGGTGGACAAAAAGTAGGATAAAAACGCTGTAATTAATTGAAATTCATATCTTTGTGTAGATTTTCATTGATATGGTAAAAAAAATGCTTTTTTGTGGCTCGCACAACGTCGTTAGAAACGGCTTGAGAAGCCGA
>JAZORR010000003.1:0-32892 GCA_045656705.1 Muribaculaceae bacterium
ATTACTAGATGAGTATATTAAAAGGCGCTATTAAGCGCAAATATTCCCATAGGTGCGCGCCCCTATGGGAATATCTATCATACTTTTTGTCTACTAAGAGTTTTTTACTCTAATTTCATCCTACTTTTTGTCCAGGTAACCCAAATTTAGGTTTTTATTTATGCAATAAAATCTGAATATTTTTGTCAAACATTCAAAAACTATGAATATATGCAAAAAGAGTGTATCGAAAATGAATTCTCGATACACTCTTTGCAATTATTTATTCGGCAAATTATTTGCGTTGGTATAGGTAGCGTTTGATACTCTTCTTTGGAGTGCGTTCAAATGCTTCTGAAATCACCTCAATCTTAGCCAAGCGAGCATAGTTAGGTAATTCCTTATTGATTTCAGGAAGCATAGATTCGATGAACTTCACAAATGATGCTTGGTCCATACCATCTTTAGCACCTTGGTCGAAGTCTGGGTAAACCAATGCAGTAAGACCACCCTTGTCTTCGATTACAAGCGATTCGGTGAAATAAGTTCTTGCGTCAAGCACAGCTTCGATTTCTTCGGGATAGATGTTTTGTCCTGAAGGACCTAAAATCATACATTTAGATCTGCCACGCAAGAATAGACTGCCATCGGCATCAATCACACCCATATCACCAGTGTGTAGCCATCCGTCGGCATCAAGTACTTCGGCTGTGGCTTCAGGATTCTTGTAATATCCGAGGAATACATTTGCACCTCTCACAAGAAGTTCGCCCGGAATGTTTTGAGGATCTGGTGAATCAATCTTCATTTCCATATTAGGCACGATTTCGCCACAAGAGTAAAGTTTTTCTGTCTTCCAATCGGAATAGGTGATGATAGGAGCGCATTCGGTCATACCATAGCCCACAGTGAATGGGAATCCCATCTTCTTGAAGAATGCTTCCACTTCCTTGTTGAAGGCAGCACCACCCACGATTACTTCGTAGAATTCGCCACCAAATGCAGTGATAAGTTCGTTCTTTATCTTATCGGTGATGATTTTATCCAATCCTGGCACTTTAAGAGCAAATTTGATACCAGCCTTTTCAAGCACAGGCTTAACCTTGTTCTTATATATCTTTTCGATGATAAGAGGCACAGCGATTACTACAGTCGGTTTCACCTCAGAAAGTGCTTTCATAATAATCTTAGGACTTGGAAGGCGAGACAGGAAGTGAACGTGGCACCCCACTGACAATTCGTATAATACTTCAAACATCAAACCATACATATGGGCGCATGGCAACATAGATACCACACGCGATGTGTTATTGATTTGTGGAAGAACCTTTCTACCAAATTCAAGGTTTGAGGCTACTGCACGATAAGGAATCATCACACCCTTTGAAAAGCCAGATGTACCCGATGTATAGTTGATGATAGCAAGTTCATCGGCCTTATCTTCGTAGTAATTTAGGCAATCAGGCGTGAACATTTTAGGGAATTTCTTGCCAAATAGTTCGTTTAAGCAATTGCGAGCATGTACGATACCTTCGTTGGTAGAATGCAAAAGGTCGAAATTGTCCATTTGGATGATGGCTTGCAAATCTGGCATTTCAGTTTCTGACAGATTTTCCCAGATACCACCGTCCACAAAAAGAACTTTTGCCTCGGAATGATTCACCAAGTGGTGTATGTTTGATGGCTTAAATTCGTGCATCAATGGCACAGGCACAGCACCATAGGTCATAGTAGCAAGGAACGAAATCGCCCAATTGGCTTGATTTCGAGAACAAAGAGCAATCTTGTCGCCCTTTTCCATGCCACATTCTTCAAACATAATGTGCAACTTCTCTATTTTGCGTGCGATATCACGGAAGTGATATGTTTCACCTTGATAGTTTGAGATAGCAGGTCTATCCCAATTGGCTTTAAACGATGCTTCGAAAAGCTTATTTACTGATGTGAAATTCATAATTATCACGTTTAAATGTTTCTGTGTAAGTGTAGATAGCAATATGCTTATTTTACGCGGTGCCAATCCATAGTTCGACCAAAGAAACCTCGTTTGTCGAGCGAGCCACGCACTTTTAGCACGTCACCTTCCACCTTCATTGAGCAATTGTAGGTCTTACCATTTCCTGGATCATAGATTGAGCCATCAGAATATCCTTTATCGTTCTTCTTGAGCCCGCTCAACATATTCAGTCCGATAAGTTTGCGACTACGAAGGTTTTTATCGGGGTTCTTGTCGTCGATGGCAAGAGTGCCGTCGGCCTCGGTAGGGTTCTTCAGCCATACGATTTTGCCATTGTACACATCACCCGATTTGTATACTTCTACGATAGCAGTACCATCGCTTAATTTCCATTTGCCTTCAACACCTTGAGCAAATGCCATAGCAATAGGGGCAATCGCAAAGATTAAGCCCAAAATCATTTTTCTTATCATAAATCTCTCTATTTTGTGGGATTTATCGATAAATTCCCACAATTAAACAATTTGTGCACAAAAGTAGAAATTTTTCTTTACTTGAGCAAGAATTTTAGAACATAAAATAAGAAAAATAGAACAATCTGTATAATTGAAGAAAAAAGTGTGCCGATTGTCGACACACTCAATGCAGTTTTCTCTAATTTATTATATGTATTAGAACATATATAGCGCACTTAAGACGAAGCGATTGTTTGCCACATCGTGAGTGTTTACAATCTTTCCGTTTTCGTTGTTGAGCGAACCATACCACGCCTTAGTGTGGTTGTATTCTACACCGATTTTCCAGTGAGGAAGGTTGTAGGTGAGTTCGAGCGAACCACTAAGCAATTGGTCGACATTAGTGCCTGTGCCATACATCTTGGTCACAGCTTCGGTAGTGCCAAGATTTTTCATATATCCACCAAATACGCCCAATTTCCATTTCTTACCATATACCACATTCACCCAAGAAGATGAGTTGCGATTAGGGCTGTATTGTTGTTCGCCTGTAGTGGCATCGGTAGCCTTTACACCATAACCTCCAAGCATCGACACTTGAGTGAGGTTAGAGCCAAGCACGCTCTTAGCCGCAATGTGCCATAGAGGCGAAGTGTATTTCACGTGTACTTCACCCGAGATGGTGGTGATGCGTTCGCTCACTTTATAAGTTTTGCCATCTACAGAGGCTTGTGTGCGTGGCACAAGTGAAAGCATGTCTACACCAGCACCCACGATGAAATTGCTTGTCTTGTGGTCTACGCCGAAATAGAATTCAGGCACAAGGCTGTTCTTAATATACTTGTTGCTCTTGCCATCTGGACCATTTGAAAGGTATTGCGATTGCCATAGAGCAGCAGCTGTGAGCTGAAGACCAGGAATGTTGTAGCGATAGCGCACTTGAGGAGCACGACCGAATGGTTGGAATGGCGCACCCATATTCAAGTTGAGGATTTGTGGAGCTACATCGCCATAAAGAGGATTCCAAGTTTGACCTACAAGCACCGATGAAGCACCCCAATTAAGGTTGAGGTAGGCGTGGCGTAGGCGGATAATAGACAAAGTAGTACCCGAACCACGGAAGTCGAATTCAATCTTTGCAGAAGTCTTAGCATTGCCAAGTTTAGGACCTTTCACATCGAGGCCAAGGCGAGAGTAAAGCATATACATATTGCCTTGAGGTTGTGCGTTGAGGTCTTCGCCTGCTGCATCGTAGCTGTAATCTTTAGGATAGTTGTAGAACAGACCGTCTACACTCTCCTCATTGGCACGACTATTATAGAATACATCGGCACGCACTTGGCCGTATATTTTGTATTCAAATCCCTTCTTTTGTGCCATAGCACCCATAGCCACAGCAGCCAAAAGCATTAAAAATGTAAATTTCTTCATAAAAACTTAATCAAAAAAGAAGCTGTCGGCACTTAGCATGCAACAGCTTCTTTCATAAATATAATATTAATCAATTAACCTCCGATTAGACCATTAGAGCCAAGTACGTATAGCATAACGTAGCCAAGTACCAAACCTACAAGACCGATAATGATACCCACCTTAGCCATATCCTTTTGCTCGATAAGACCAGTTGCAGCTGCCATAGCATTTGGTGGTGTACTGATTGGTAGCACCATACCAAGAGAAGAAGCGATAGCCACACCGATAAGCAATGCTGTAACGCCACCAAGAGGAGCAAGTGAAGCAGCAATACTGCTACCTACTACTGCCAAGATAGGCACAAGAAGGTTGGCTGTTGCAGTGTGAGAAATGAAGTTTGCCATAGCGTAGCAGATCAAACCTGAACCGATGATTACCAATAGTGGTGACCATTGACCGAATGGGATTGCACTGATAAGAGCTGTAGCAAGACCTGTTTGGTTAAGAGCCACACCAAGAGCGAAACCACCGGCTACCATCCAAAGCACACCCCAGCTGATTTCTTCAAGGTCGCGACGAGTGATAACACCGATCACACAGAACACACCCACAGGAAGCATAGCCACTACATTAGAGTTAACACCTGTATACTTGTCAAGTACCCATAGAAGCACTGTAACGGCGAAAGTGATGTACACCACGATAGAACGCCAGTCCTTCTTAGCTTCACCTTGAATTTCAAGAGTGATAGTCTTTTGCTTGAATGGGAAAAGTTTCAAAAGAAGCACCCAAGAGAAGAATACAAGAACCAATGTGAAAGGAATCATGAATGCCATCCATTCACCGAAACCGATGTTCAAGCCCATACCACCATCTTCGATAGCACCGTTAAGATACTTAAGAGCGATAGCATTAGGAGGTGTACCGATTGGAGTACCCATACCACCCACGTTAGCAGCTACTGGGATAGCCAAAGCAAGACCAATCTTACCCTTACCATCGGCAGGAAGAGCCTTCAACACAGGAGCAAGGAAAGTAAGCATCATCGCTGCAGTAGCTGTGTTACTCAAGAACATAGAGAACACTGCAGTTACAGTGATGAAACCAAGAAGAACATATTTAGATTGTGTTCCGAATGGCTTCAACATCACCTTAGCAAGCATCACATCAAGACCTGTCTTAGTGGCTGCAATAGCAATAATGAAACCACCAATGAAAAGCATAATGATAGGATCGGCAAAACAAGCCATAAGTGACTTGTAGCTTGTCAACTTACCAAGTTCCTCAGCAGCAAAACCTTCACGGAAGAACCATAAACTACTGTCAGAAGTACAGAAAAGCAACAAAACAACTACGAAAGTAGAAGTGGTCCAAGCAGGGATTGCATTGAAAATCCACATCAAGATTGCGAATACGAAAATCGCAATAACGCGTTGTTGAACGATAGTCAAGCCTTCAACACCGAAAGCTGCAGTAGGCATAGCCCACAATACGATCATTGCAATAGAAGCAATGAGGATTTTCACAAGACGAGATGCCAACAATTCTTTTGATAGCAAATCGCGAAGCTTCTTTCTGTGAAGAGCTTCCATCAAGTGAGCACCATGGAATTTCTTTAACATAATTCTTTTAATTTATAATTTTAGTATTTCTTTTCTCAAGATTACTACAGAAAAAGCTTTTTAATCATAGCGTTAACTCACGTCGACTATTAAAAAGCACAAAATCGTTGCAAAGTTACAGCATTTTTTTGATTTAAGTTTAATTTTTTAAAGAATTTAACAGTAGAAAATTGTGTTGACTGAAACCCCTATGGTATTTAAATGAATTGGTCTTTTGGTGCCATAGGGTGTGAAGTATTCATTGCTTTATTCAAAAAATGCTGCTTTTGCGAGACTTAGCGTTTGTCTTCGCGGCGTTTTTTTATTTCGTCGGCTTTCTTTTGCATTTCTTCTTCGAGTTCTTTGGCTTTCTTCTCGGCATCTTTAGCTACCTTTTTTGCCTTTTTCTCGATTTTCTTAGATGCTTTCTTGGCATCTTTCTTCATATCATCGGCAAAGTCTTCGATATCGTCGGTGATATCGTCGGCTTTGTCTTCAACTTGTTCCACGAAATCCTCAAACTTTTCAGCTGGGGTTTTCTTCTTTTTCTCGCATGCAGTGCACATCATCATAGATGCGATTGCTAAAATGAATAATGCTTTTTTCATATTATGAAGTTTTGTTGATGGTTATATTGCAGTCATCGACGACATTGATGAGAGTATGCCGATGGCTTCTTGCACGGTGTGTACACCTTCGATGAGGATAGAACGTTTGCCCTTGATTTCGCGCAGTTTGCATCGTGTCATATCCACTTGCAGGTAGTGCAGGATTTTGCCGAATGCAGGTGATTCGTAATAAGCCTTGTTTTCTTCGCCTACAAAGTAGATATACATATTCTTTTGCTTCAATGCCACTTTTTCGATACCGAGTGTGCGAGCAAGTCGTCGCAGACTCACTATGCGAATGAGTTCGTTGGCTTGGCGAGGGATTTTACCAAAACGGTCTTCGAGGCGGCTACGGAAAGCCATAACATCTGTTTCGCGTTCCATATTGTCGAGTTCTTGGTAAAGATTGATACGTTCGCTTTCTTGTGGCACATATTCTTGTGGAAGGTATAGTTCCATATCGGTTTCCACGGTGCAATCTGCCACATACGATACTTCCTCTTCGTCGAGAGCCTGTTTTTGCTTCTTCTCTTCGTCGAATACATCGCTAAACTCTTCGGTTTTCAATTCGAGCACAGCTTCCTTGAGGATTTTTTGATAAGTTTCGTATCCGAGGTCGGCAATGAATCCACTTTGTTCGGCACCGAGAAGGTTACCAGCACCGCGAATGTCGAGGTCTTGCATAGCAATGTGTATACCGCTACCAAGTTCGGCAAAGCTCTCTATGGCTTGCAATCTGCGACGAGCCACTGCAGTGAGTGGTTTGCCTGGAGGCACAAGTAGGTAGCAGAAAGCCTTACGCGAACTGCGTCCCACGCGTCCACGAAGTTGGTGCAACTCGCTCAAGCCGAAATTTTGAGCATTGTAGATAACGATAGTATTCACATTCGGCATATCGATTCCCGATTCTATGATGGTGGTGGCAAGCAGAATGTCATAGTCGTGGTTGGCGAAGTCGATAATTGCTTGCTCGAGTTGTTCGGGAGGCATTTGTCCGTGTCCCACCACCACGCGTGCGTCGGGCACAAGACGATTTATCATTGTGCGAATGTCGTAAAGCCCTTCGATGCGATTGTTCACGATGAACACTTGCCCGTTGCGTGATAGTTCGAAGTTGATGGCTTCGCTGAGAATATCGTCGTTAACCGTATTCACCGATGTGAGAATAGGGTAGCGATTGGCAGGAGGAGTGGTGATAGCACTCAAGTCGCGCGCACCCATAAGCGAGAATTGCAGTGTGCGAGGGATAGGTGTGGCACTCATAGTGAGAGTGTCTACATTCACCTTCATCTGCTTGAGTTTTTCTTTCACTGCTACGCCAAACTTTTGCTCTTCGTCGACGATGAGCAATCCAAGGTCTTTAAATTTCACACCTTTACCGATGAGTTTGTGTGTGCCTATGAGGATGTCGATTTTGCCTTCAGCAAGTTCGTCTAAGATGCGTTTCACGTCTTTAGGCTTGCGAGCACGGCTAATGTATTCGATTTTCACTGGGAAATCGGCAAGGCGTGACTTGAATGTATTGAAATGCTGGTAGGCAAGTACAGTAGTAGGCACAAGCACTGCAGTCTGTTTGCCATCGGTAGCAGCCTTGAAAGCGGCACGGATAGCCACTTCGGTTTTCCCGAATCCCACATCGCCACAGATGAGTCGGTCCATAGGTCTATCGCTTTCCATATCGGCCTTCACTGCAGCAGTAGCCTTGATTTGGTCGGGGGTGTCTTCGTAGATAAACGACGCTTCAAGTTCTTGTTGTAAGTAACCGTCGGGAGAGTAGGCAAAACCTTTTTCTTCCTTGCGAGCAGCATAGAGTTTGATGAGGTCGCGTGCAATGTCTTTAAGTTTTGACTTGGTGCGTTCCTTCATCTTGTTCCAAGCACCCGAGCCTATGCGGTTGAGTTTAGGTGGTACGCCTTCCTTGCCACGATATTTCGATAGTTTGTGAAGAGCGTGAATCGAAACAAATACAAAGTCGTCGTTGAGATACGATAGTTTTATCATTTCTTTCATCACCCCATTCACAGGCGTGCGCACAAGACCGCAGAATTTACCCACGCCGTGGTCGATATGCACGATGTAGTCGCCAGCCTCTATCTGGTTGAGTTCCTTGAGCGATAGAGCGAGTTTGCCTGAGCGTGCTCGGTCGCTCTTGAGGTTGTACTTGTGGAAACGGTCGAAAATCTGATGGTCGGTGAACACGCACACCTTTAAATCCTTGTCCACGTATCCACTATGCAAAGTACGAGATACAGGAGTGAAGGTGATTTGGTCGTTTCGGTCCTCGAATATGAGTCGCAAACGCTCAGTTTGCTTTTCGCTATCCGATAGTATGTATATTTTGTAGTCTTTCTTCATGAAATCGTGGAAAGACTCACTTATGAAGTCGAAATTTTTGTGGTAGATGCCTTGAGGAGTGCAATTAAGCGATAGTTTGCTACCCACCACTTCGGCAGTTTCGTTAGCATTGAAATCTATTCGCTTGAGTTCGTGAAATTTGCTGATAAACTCGTCGGCATCTACAATTTTTTTCAATGCATCTTGGTCGCCTTCATCGGCAATGATGGCATTAGTCGACATTTTTTCTTCGCCAATGGCTTTAATGCGACCACACACCCACTCGGCGTCGTTGCATAGGAGTATGGTTTCTTTGCCAATGTATTCCAAAAGCGAAGCTCCCTTGGTAGCCCCTGAATTGGAACTGCTAAGGATGAAAATAGAATCGAGTTGACGCTCCGATAGTTGAGTCTCCACACTGAATTCTCTGATGCTATCCACCTCATCGCCAAAGAAGTCGATACGGTAGGGTAGTTCGTTGGAGAAAGAATATACATCGAGAATAGAACCACGCAATGCAAATTGCCCAGGTTCGTATACATAATCTACTTTTACGAAATTATTGGCGAAAAGGCGTTTGGTGATTTCGATGATGTCGTATTCTGCACCTTTATTTATAGATATGGTGCTATCGTCGATATCTTGCTTAGATGATACTTGCTCGGCAAGAGCCTCTGGGAAAGTCACCACCCAACGCACAGCAGGATCGTTGTACCATTTGTTTAGCACTTCGGTGCGAAGTATTTCCGATGGAGCATCTATTTGTCCGTATTTGATATCGCGTTTGTAGCCCGATGGGAAAATAAGCACCTTTGCTTCGCCATTGATTTGGCAAAGGTCGTGATACATATATCCGGCTTCGTCGAGATCGTTGCATATTATTAGGTATGGCGATTTCTGCTTTGGGAGTCGCGAAAACAATACGGAAGCCGATGAACCTGATAGTCCATCGATTACTCGCTTCACTTGTTTGCGTCCTTTTAGCAATTCGCTCACTGCCTTCACCCTCACATCGGGGCAAAGTATGTCACATAGTTCGTTTAGATTTATCGTCACAGTAGTTGAATGTTTTTCCATTTTACAAAGTTACTATTTTTTGTTGTAATTCGTTATTTATCTTCGGGAAGAATGGTGACAAGAGTGCCTATACGCACAAGACGGAACAATCGCGTGATGTCTTCGTTGCGTAGACGCACACATCCTTCGCTATCTCTCTTACCCATCGATTCGGGGAAACATGTGCCGTGTATGCCGATGTCCTTATATTTCTCCATTTTCAGGCGTAGGAAATACGGACCGTATGCTCCGCGTCTCACGCCAGCACCATCGTTGAAGTCGTGTTTCCAATCGCGTGAATCGAGAATTTTGTGAATGGGAAAGGTGCCTTCGGGAGTGCGACTATCGCCAATTTCTTGCTTATCGCCGCGATTTTTGCCAATGCACACAGGTGCTGTGAAAATGGTATCGTTTTTTGCATTCACCACATATAGAGTGAGATGCTTTTTAGATACTATCACCTTGTTTTGAGCATAGGATGTGGTGTGGCACAATGCAAGTGTCATCACCAAGGTTAGGAATTTGATATGTTGTAATATTTTGTTCATTGGGTTATGATTTTGTGATTATTTGGCTTCATGCGAAAGATAGATGATATAGTGTCCTATGGCTTTGAGGGTGAATCGGTCGCCACTACATTGGTTGAGCGTGCCTTGCCACCACGATGAGAAATCGCTCAAAGGGTAGTCGAGCCCTACGGCACTCAATCCTTTGGCATCGAAATTGAAGATGGATACCTGTTGGCGTGCAAACGACTCAAATTCCGCACCACCATCCATAGGAATAAAGGTGCCATAATCGGTGTACATACGCACATCAGCCCCCATTCGCTTGTATTCAAGAAGTAGTGAGATGTTGCCAAGTGTGTGGTCTTCGCGTTTGCCAGTGGCACCTACTATGGCGATGCGATGAATGTCACGCTCAAGCAGTTTGGTCACCGTCTTGGTGAGGTCGTTGGTGTCTTGCTCGTCTACAGCAATGAGAATAGAAGCAAATCGAGTCTTGTTGTCGGCAGAAATGGAGTCGCCATCGCCTACAATAAGGTGAGGAATGCCACCACGAGCCACAAATGCATCTACAGCACCATCGCAACAAGCCACAAACGATGCATCTCGCAAAACCTTGCAAGGCAGTGCGTGACTTGGGTAGTCGCCGTCGGCAAGTATCACGGCTTGAGGTGTGAAACCACGACTTACTATTGTATGTTCATCAATCTTTTCCATTTTAAGTACCCAAAGATAGCAATAATTGCGTAAAGTGCATACAATCCCGACGTAAAATATAATTCTTTGTATACATATAGACCTACGCACACCACATCTACTACTATCCACGATAGCCATTGCTCCACATATTTGTGTGCGAGTTGCCACATTCCCATGATGCTGAGTGCAGTGGTGAAACTATCGAGCCACACTACATCGCTCGGTGTGTAATTGGCGAGAATATAGGCGATAATTCCCCACGATACTATCATCACTGCAGCGAGTGGAGCATAATAGCGTGATGGCATGTGGGAGATGGGAAGTTCTTGCGAGGTGGATGCATCGGTTTTGCTTCTTCCAAATTTCCACACCACCCAACCATAAATGGCTGCAAGAAGATAATATACATTGATTCCGAAATCGGCATAAAGTCCGGCTTCGTAATACACAAAAATGTAGATAGCAGGCATGATAATGCCCACTATCCACAGATGAATACTTGCACGATATTCGAGCACCAAATAGATGATGCCCACAATAGTGCCTAATATTTCGAGATAATTGTTCATCGTTGAGTAGAGGATTTTTGTTAAGCTATCAGAATTTCAGCGAAATGCTTCCCATTATGTGGGTGGGTGCTTGTGCCGCATATCCTGCGTAACGATAGATTTGCTTTTCGCCGTTGTCGTCGACATAATAGCCGGCTCCTGCATATCCGTTGTTTTCGTATTCTTCGTTGAAGATGTTGTAGACACTAAAGCCCACGCGCACTTGCTTCACACTTTTGCACTTGAACGTGTATCCCAAGTGCAGATTTGATACGAAATAGGCATCAAGCACTTGATCTTCGCTTTTGGCGTTGCTCATATATTGCTTCGATACGTATTGCGATTGTAGCGAGGCATCGAAATTGCGCCATGCGAAGTTGAATGCATTATTGAGCGTGAAGTCTGGAGAAAATGAAATAGGCACATCTCCGTGATAGATTTCGATAGGATTGGTCCACTCATCTTCATAAATCATTTCGGTGAAATTCTTGATGCGATTGCGACTGAGTGTGGTATTGATGTTCCAATTGAACCACGAGCATGGTTGCACACCGAGCATAAGTTCCATGCCTGCACGATAACTATCGGGCACGTTCACCGACATTGCATTGCCTGTGTCGCTCAATTGTCCGGTAAGCACCAATTGGTCGGTGTAATCCATAAAGTATAGATTTACACCCGCATTTAGCCACGAATTGCCGAAATTGTAGCCCAATTCGTAATCGAGCATCTTTTCGGCCTTAGGGTAGGCATCGGCGTCTCCATCGGTGTAATTATCGCGAGTAGGTTCTTTTTGTGCCACCGAGAACGAGGCAAACAGGCGATTGCTTGCATTTATTTTCCAATTCAATCCTACTTTAGGGTTGAAAAAGTCAAAAGTTTCATCTACGGCAAGATTTTGCATTGCACCACAATTCCAGTCGTAAGTATCGCTCACGCCATCGATGGTGTATCGTATGTGGCGATATTGAAGGTCGGCATAGGCATTAAGTCCCTTTGCGATATCGATATTGGCGCGAGCATAAATGTTGCCATCGGTTTTCTTTCCTTGATTGCGGTAGTATTCGTGGTTAGGATTGATTTGTCCCACATAATTACGCACCCAAAGCACCTCGCCAAAGTGCCATCCATCGTAATGGTTGAATGCACCACCAAGGGCGGCATCTATGCGTCCCTTTTTGTAAAGGAGCGAAAATACCCCACCACCGAAATCGTTGCTCAACGACTTTTTGCGAATAAGGTCGCTCTTGCTCACGCTTTCGCCATTGAGAGTGAAGTCGTCAAGAGCATATTCGCATAGAGTGCGAGAGGTTTTGTATTGTTCGTAAAAACCATCGCCTTTGGTATAGTGCAAAGCCACATTAAGTAGCCACGAGTCGTTGAAGCGTTCGCTCCAATGAAGTTGGAAATTGTGTTGAATGTAATTATCGGTTTGATTGTTGTAGAAAGCGACATTTCCGTCGTTGTCGTAATATAGTCCACAAGGATTATATCTTCTTCCATATTCTTTCATATCATCTTTCGAAGCATAGTCCCAAGCGTGGTAGGTCTTCTCTTTGCCACCGAAAGCAAGAATTCGCACAGTGGTGCTATTTCCGTAATATCCAGCCTGAGCCAGATAAGAGTAAAGGTCGACAGAGGCGCGGTCAATGTATCCGTCGGTGCCGATATTCGACAATCGAGCATCAAAAGCCCAATGTTCGCCCACCTTTCCTGTGCCAAGTCTTAGAGTAGCCTTGTGAGTGTTGTAAGTTCCATACGAACCATCTACTTGAGTATAAGGCGTGTGTGAAGGCGATGAGGTAAGCAGATTGATGCTTGCCCCGAATGCACCAGCACCATTGGTGGAAGTGCCAGCGCCACGCTGTATTTGCACATCCTTCACCGAGGAAGCCAAGTCGGGCATATTCACCCAATACACATTATGGCTTTCCGAATCGTTTACAGGCACCCCATTGGTGGTGATATTCACTCGTGAGGCATCAGTGCCACGCACTCTCAGCGAAGTGTAACCCACACCAGCACCAGCATCACTCGATACTATCACCGAAGGCGTATTCGAAAGCAGATATGGAATATCCTGCCCGAAATTCTTCTTAGCGAGTTCTTCACTTGTGACGTTGGTAAACGCTATAGGTGTCTTATCGGTAGCACGCGAAGCCACCACCGACACCTCTTCCAATTGCACACTCCTAAGAGTGTCGGTTTGCACAGCATTCTCTGCACAAACACCAAAGCTACCCGCCCACACGAGGGCAGTAGCCGTTAAAAAAGATTTTTTCATTTTGATTTGTTTAAGTTCTCTACGCCGGCATTATCCGGTTCAGATTCTATGGGTATGTTCTCAGCCCGTTGTATTAAGGCACCCCTACTCAGCGAATCGCTCGCAAAGTTATAGTATTTATTTCAAATGCCCAAAAATATGACAAGAAATTGATTCCTAACTTTTTTATAAGGGTTATCCTTTTTAAGGAAACTTTTGGCTTGATTTGGTTGTATCTTTGCAAGAAAAATATCGTACCTTTGGAAGTCAAAAAAATAATTGGCATTAATTTTTATCACAAATTTGCATTTTACCTTAAAATTTGTCCCTGAATACTGGTTACCTTCTCCAAGATACGACATTAGAGAGTGAATTTTTAAAATGAAGACTATGAAAAAGGAAATTAAAACTAAAGAAGATTTCATCAATTTGTATGCCGACAAGATTTGGGACAGAGAATCATTGGTAGATCCTAAAACAGGACGATTCTATGATCAGTACACTCCTATCTTATATGCTTTATACAAAGGTCTTGATAGATTCATTGAGGCACAAGACAAGTTTAATACTTATCAGAGAGCATTAGAAGAAATCAAAGCAGGGAAAAAGAAAACTCATTGGATATGGTTTATATTTCCACAGTCATATGGATTAGGTAAGAGTAATAATTCAAAATTTTATGGAATACAAAGTCGAGAAGAAGCCGAAAATTATATTAATCACCCTATATTAAGGGAACGATTGATCGAAGTCACCGAAGTCGTCTATAATAGTGACAAAACCATCTATGAAATATTTGGTAACGATGCAATAAAAGTGAGGTCGTGTATGAAACTATTTGCTTCGGTAAGTGATATTCCAGTCTTCAAGAAGATGGTAGAAAAATATGAATGGAAATAAAGATATAGCCTAATTACGAATATGAAAAAGACATTTAGAAAGCGTTGATTTCTAAAAAATCAAAGTAAAATTATAATACAAACAAAAATATTTTCTCATAACAACAAAAAATTAAATAAACACACAAATTATTATGTACGTAAAACTTATTCAACCTATGATGCATCGTCGTCCTATGGACACCGACCTTAAAACTCGTATGTCGCCTCCATTAGGACTACTTACTATAGCCAATATGCTCCGCCACAAACATACGATAGTGGTGGAAAACGAAAATGTTCGAGCACTCAATCTTAACGACACCCCCGACATCGTGGGTATCTCGGTAAATGTAGACTCACTTCCTCGTGCCATAGAAATAGCACGCATCTATCGCGAGAATGGAGCAAAGGTGGTGGCAGGTGGAATCCTCATCACCACAGCCTCTCATATGATGCCCGATGATGCTTTTGATGTGATATGCATAGGTGCTGCCGAAGGAACGTGGTCTCAAATAGTTGAAGATTTCGAGAACGGACGATTGCAGAAAGTGTATCGTTGCAGTCACGACTTCAAAGGATCGCAAATAGTGTCGCCAGCCTATGATATGGTAAGCCCCGAAGATTATCTGTATTGCAATATCATACACACAAGCCGTGGATGTCCATTCCGCTGCGACTTCTGTTACAACAGTTCGAAGGAGCGTTTCTACATCAATCGCCATGAGGAAGATGTGGTGGCAGAAGTGAAGTCCATCAAGCGCAAGCATGTGATGTTTATCGACGATAATTTTGTGGGCAATCCTGCGTGGACACGCAAACTCATGAAAGAACTCAAGGCACTTAAGGTGAAATGGAATGCCGCTGTATCTATCAATGTGGTGAACATACCCGGAATGCTCGACGATATGGCCGATTCGGGTTGTCAAGGTCTCTTTATCGGATTTGAGAGTATCTCTCCCGAATCGGTGGATAGTGTGCATAAGGTGCAAAACAATGTGGAGGCTTACGAACACGCCATAGAGGAAATACACAAGCGTGGCATTATGATAAATGCAAGTTTCGTTTTTGGACTCGATAGCGATACTCCCGAAACATTCAAGCACACTCTCGATTGGATTGTGAAGAATCGAATTGAAACTGTAACTTCACACATTCTCACACCCTTTCCAGGCACTATCGTCTACGACAAGATGCTTGCCGAAGGTCGCCTACTCACCACTGACTTAGGATTATACGACACTGCTCACGTGGTGTTCAAGCCTAAAGGAATGACTGAGGATCAACTTTACAACGGATATATCCAACTCTATAAAGATATCTATTCGTTTAAAAACATTTGGAAACGAATGCCACGCAGCAAAAAGCAAATTCCTGCATACTTGATGTTTAACCTCTTCTATCGCAAATGGGGACGTTTCACCGATTGGTTATGCAAGAAGTTCAGTTACGAGCGTATCGGACGATATAGCGAAAAACTTTCACGATATATTTAACCCATCATTATGAAAGAATTGATATTTATAAGTATACTCAGTGCCTGAATGGTGCTATTTTATAAGAAAATAGACCTATAAGACACCTCTTTCTCAATATTTTACAAAAAAAGTTCTCATAATAACTTTTTTTGATTAAATTTGCCTCATAAACCATTAAAACTTACTAATATGAGTATAATTGATTTTATAACAGACTTGTTTTCAGATGATGATTCTGGTGCAAACGATTTAACAAATCACGAAAATTCTATCGGTACTGCCATCGACGAAAATAGCGATGACATAACTGACACAGATGAAGATGATAATACTGACGACGAACAAAATGAAGATGAGCCAATAAACCCAGAAGACAATTCCGAAAATCCAGGAAAGGAACCACAAAAATCCAAAGCTTTTCACCCTGTCTTCACTGCAAGAGGGGCATGCAATATTTGTAGAGAAAATGCATGCAAAGGTTTTGAAGGAGAAAAAAAAGTTGGCGGATTATGCCGTAATTGTGGCCACACATGGGAACAACATGAGTGGTAGTTCATACATAATTTATTTTATGCTTAAGCTATATGATAACACTACTTATTATTCTAATTATTTACCTTTTAATTAGAATTTATAATACTGCATCGGCACCAACTCCCAATTCGCCTATTAATTTATCCACTATTGATGAGTTTAAACAAGATCCTGAATTTAAAGAATTTGCTGATACTTTTCTTTGTGGATTAGACTTTATTCAAGAAATTGATGATTTCCCAACTGAAGACTCATCAAAACTTAGACAAAATGGCTTTATCGAAAGAATAATCCACCAAAATACAATTACAGAAGAAAATGCCATTATGAAAAATTATTTTAGAGCTGTTTTAGATAGTGAAAATAAGAAAACTGTTTATTGTTATTATTACACTACCTTTAAAAGTGCAGAAGAATATAGTATTGTATATCGAATTGGATTAGGACGTATGTTCAATGTTTTCGATAAGCATATCGATAGAGATAATAAGAAAATACTACTCAATAAAAACGATTATAAAATAACATATAAGTCACTACAACGAATCTTTATTAAGAACGACAATGATATTCAAAAAGCCTATTCACAAGGTATAATATTTCCTATATGGGATTGGTCTTTTTATATGAAAGGCATCAATCGCTCTGACCTTGGAGAAAACATCACAAATAAACAATTTTGGGAATATGCTCAAACTACATTCCTCAACGAAGTACTATTAACTGTTGAAGAAATATGGAAGGAAACTTGTAAGGCTGAAAACAAAGAATTAGATAAAGAAAAACAACAATTAATCAACTTTGCAAAAAAAACACTCATACGCAAAGCAGTCTACATGGGATTAGGGGCTGTGTAATTTCACTTTTCTTTTAACATTCCTTAATTTGCATAATAGATGTACTCATTAAGGTAGGTAGCGAAGGTGAACCACATTGCGTAGGAAGCGAAAAGCTACATTGAGGAGCTTTACCTTATACACCTTTTCCATATACAGCATCACCGCATAGGAAAGTTATGATAATTACTTAAAAAAATATCTTCCTTTCTTTTGTGTGGCGTGGGCGTAGTCTATAGCACGTGTAGGGCAACGGTGGATACATGCAAGACACATAGCACAAGTGCCGTGCCATTTAGGTAATTCGCTTGCTTTAAGCGTAATATTATTCATCGGGCAATTCTTTACACAGGCTCCACAGTGGGTGCAACGATCGGCAGCCACTACAAATTTCTTATCGGTCATGCTATATCGCTTAAACCATGGATATATGAGGCGAGATTTCACCCAAGCAAATGCTCCTTCCACCACATCCACGGCATAGCGCTTACGTTTGAGATGATGAGCTATCGATTCCAACTGCTTCACGGCAGCACGCTTCTTAGTTTCCTCAAGTTCCTTACCATCAACATCAAAGCCAGGAAGAAGGATGTAGTTGTTTGGCATCTGCACCGAATATGCTGCACATCCTTTGATGTCGCCAAGAGCTTCTTGCCACATCGCCACTGAAAGTCCCACATCATCGCCACAAGTGGTGACCATATACACGAAAGTGCTATCATCGTATCCTCGCAGACTCATTCGCTTGATAAATTCCACCATCACAGGCGCAGGTCCCCACGAGTAGGTGGGAAACACAAACCCTACCGACTCGCCATCGGCAAGCGAATATTCATATTGATTATTGGCAAATGCTTCTGATATTGGCACAAGATGCTCATCAAGTTTTTGAGCCAAAGTCTCTGCCACCCAACGGCTATTACCTGTTCCCGAAAAATAAAATATCATATACTGTTTTTTATTTTATAACAACACATCGTCACACTTAGTGCAGTCATCTATTAGCTTATAAAAAAGCCAACCTATCCCCAGCATGGAATAAGTTGGCTCTATGTTTCATCACTTTACTTACTCTTCGAGGGCTTGAGTGATATCAGCAATGATGTCTTCAACATTTTCGATACCCACCGACAGACGGATAAGGTCAGGAGCAACACCAGCCTCACGCAATTGCTCATCGCTAAGCTGACGGTGTGTGTGACTTGCCGGATGAAGCACGCACGAACGAGCATCTGCCACGTGAGTGACTATACAAATCATCTTCAGTCTGTCCATAAAGCGAATTGCATCTTCGCGAGTACCCTTCAATCCGAATGCTATCACACCACAAGTGCCATTTGGCATATATTTTTGAGCAAGACCATAGTACGGGCTATCAGGCAGACCACTATAATTCACCCAAGCCACTTTCTCGTTTTTGCTGAGAAACTCGGCTACGGCTTGTGCATTTTCGCAGTGACGCTTCACGCGTAGGTGAAGAGTTTCAAGACCGAGGTTTAGTAAGAAAGCATTCATTGGCGATTGGATAGAACCAAGGTCGCGCATAAGTTGTGCTGTGGCCTTAGTCATATATGCACCTTTACCGAAGCGTTCGGTGTAGGTGAGTCCGTGATAAGATTCGTCGGGAGTGCAAAGACCTGGGAACTTATCGGCATGTGCCTGCCAATCGAAATTACCGCTGTCCACAATCACACCACCCACAGCAGTGGCGTGTCCGTCCATATATTTGGTAGTAGAATGAGTTACGATATCAGCACCCCACTCGAATGGTCGGCAATTGATAGGTGTGGCAAAAGTATTGTCGATGATAAGAGGCACACCATTTTTGTGGGCCACACGAGCAAACTTTTCTATATCAAGCACTTCGCAACCAGGATTGGAAATAGTTTCACCAAATAGGCACTTAGTGTTAGGACGGAATGCCTTTTGCAACTCTTCTTCACTTGCATTTTGGTCAACAAATGTCATCTCTATACCGAGTTTCTTCATTGTAACGCTGAAGAGATTGTAAGTGCCACCATATATTGCAGTCGAACACACAAAATGGTCGCCAGCCTCACAGATATTGAAGACTGCATAAAAATTGGCTGCTTGTCCCGATGAAGTAAGCATTGCACCCACACCACCTTCGAGTGCAGCGATTTTGGCTGCTACAGCATCGTTAGTAGGATTTTGTAATCTGGTATAGAAATAGCCACTGTCTTCAAGGTCGAAGAGACGAGCCATTTGTTCACTATTGTCATATTTGAAAGTAGTGCTTTGCACAATAGGCAACACACGAGGCTCGCCCTTGGTTGGAGTCCAACCTGCTTGCACGCATAGAGTTTCTGGTTTCAGTTTATTTGCCATAGTTATATATGTTTTTAGATTTTCTAATTATAACTGCAAATTTAATAATAATACTCATTTTTTGAAGCTCTACAGCAAAAAATATGTAATTTTGTGCGTTTTTTCCTGATAATTGAAATGAATAATACTACTAACGCTCCCTCTATAGGGTATCACATATTAGCCATTATCACCATTTTCGTGTGGGGTACTACATTTGCCTCGTCGAAGGTGTTGCTCAGTTTTGGTCTCACCCCTGGCGAGATTATGCTCTACCGATTTGGGATTGCATATATGCTATCTTGGTTTTTCTCACGACGATTGTGGTGTAACAACATCGTGGACGAACTTTTCCTCGTATTAGCTGGATTCACAGGTGGCACTTTGTATTTTCTCGCCGAAAACACAGCCTTGCAATACACTATCACATCAAATATCGCCCTCATCGTGTGCAGCGCTCCCGTAATCACTGCTTTGCTGGCTATTGTGTGTTTCAAAAGCGACCGACTCACAAGTAAACTTGTATATGGTTCGATTATAGCTTTAGCTGGAATGGCACTTGTTATCCTCAATGGTAAAATATTAAAGTTCAATCCTATAGGAGATACACTTGCATTTCTATCTTCACTTGCTTGGGCTGTATATAGCGTAGTTTTGCGCCGATTCGACGGCCGATATAATATGTGGATGATTACACGCAAAATATTTTTCTATGGCTTAGTAACACTTATTCCATTCATCGCATTCAGTCACGAGCCATTGCACATCGAAGCACTCGCCCAGCCGGTGGTAATAGCCAATATGCTATTTCTCGGTGTTGTGGCATCGCTGCTATGCTTCTATTCGTGGAATGTTGTAATGGAAAAACTTGGCACTATTCGTGCATCAAACTACCTATATTCACAACCGATAGTGTCGCTTGTGTGTTCGGTAGTAATCCTTGACGAACCGCTCACATCTATTGCCATCGTGGGTACAATATTTATCCTATGTGGGATATATGTAGCACAAAACGGATTTAAATTACCCAAAAGAGGTTGATATAATGCCCTTTAGCACTAAAAACTACTGTTTGTAGGAATGGGGAAACATATTTTTTACCCCCTCAATGAAGTGATTTAGATTGACGCGACTTGTTCAAATGCAGCAATTTTCTGCTTCCAATCGTCGGCAATAGGAGCCGACACTCCTGCTTTCACATCAAAACCCACCATTATCACCACACATTGGCATTTCACTTCGCCAGTAGAAGTGTTGATAAGTTGTTGCAAGAGTTTTATACTACGCTCATGCACATATTCCGTTTGAGTTTGCACAGCTATTGGTTCATTAAAATATATAGGTGCAAGGTAGTTGCAATTTACATTTGCCACCACCACATTAGCAGTACGCCAATCCACCGGACCGCCATTCACCTCAGTGAAATAACGAGCTTTTCCCAAGTCAAAAAACTCCATATACACAGCATTATTCACATGTCCGAGTGCATCAATATCGTTAAAGCGTATTTGCACATCCATTGTGTGCTTAAACTCTGCCTTTGGTTCTATATAAAACGGATTCTTATTGCTCATTTCTATCTATATAAAAGAGAAACTCTTTCTCACTATTCTATTTAAAAATTATATCATTTATCACTTCACTTCCCACAGCCTCATTGAGTCGCTTTACAAGCACCGAACGGCCCATCATTAGTTCGTTTCGCAATACCGACGACGACAGATGCACCACCAAGCACCGATTCTTTACATATCTACTCACAGTGTATCTATTGATGCCAGGTCCCACAATGTCGGCCCACAACTCTGCCACGCGAAGTTCATTCATTTTGCCGTCAAGGTTTTCGGCCACAAGAAGTTTTTTTATGATATCGCCTATCTGTTCGGCTTCGGTGCGTTTCATAGTTCAGCCCCCTTTCGTTCGCTATTCCACACCACACCATTTTCCACAGTGAAAATACTATAATCTCCGCCCACATGTTCCACTATCTCGTCGAGATGAGTACGATTCGTGTCGGTGATAAAAATCTGGCCGAAACTATCCTCACTGCTCACCATTGATATGATATTCTCCACACGATGAGCATCAAGTTTGTCGAATATATCATCAAGAAGCAATATCGGAGTGAGCGAACTCACCTGCTTCAAGAAATCGTATTGAGCCAAACGAAGTGCTATAGTATAGGTTTTGCACTGACCTTGTGAACCTGTTTTTCGCATAGAATGATCGCCAAGTAGTAGTTCTATATCATCGCGATGCACCCCACGAGTGGTGTAGCCTATCACCATATCACGCTCACGATTTGCGGCAAGCAACTGTTGCATAGAGCCATCATTCAAGTGACTACGATATTCCAAACTCACTATCTCAGCACTACCCGATATAGCCTGATAATAACGCATAAATATTGGTGAGAAGTCTCTCACCCAAGCCTCACGGCAAGCATGTATATACTCACCAGCTTCGCATATTTGAGCCTCCACCGTTTCAAAAAGTATCACATCACGATAACCTTGCTTTATCAGTGCATTGCGATTTTCCACAGCCTTAGCATAGCGTATCAACGCAGCAAGATACTCTTGATTGCCTTGCGAGATAATCATATCCATCAATCTGCGACGCTCATCGCCAGCACCCCTTATCAGTTCCCAATCGAGAGGCGACACCATCACCACAGGCAACAGACCTATATGTTCGCTCAATTTCTTATACTCCTTACCATTTTTGCGAAGCACCTTCTTCTTACCACGCTGAAACGAAAGAGCCACTTCCAATTCTTCGCCACGACGCATATAGTCGCCCTTGAGCATAAGATAATCGGCATCGTGACGCACCACAAGTGCATCGGCCTGATTCACAAAACTCTTGCTAAAACTCAAGTAATAAATAGCATCAAGAATATTAGTTTTGCCCATACCGTTGTTGCCGATAAAGCAATTCACCTTCGGAGAAAACTGCAACGCAGCCTCCTCAATATTCTTAAAATTCAATATGGAAACATTTTTGAGTATCATCACTACAAAGATAGTGCAAGGCGAGTGAAGAACAAAATTTAAAACGCAGTTTTCAAATTTTTTATTCCGAACCGAAGCCTATCTTACTTCGTTGAATGTAATATGGTATTTCAGTAGGGTGGACAAAAAAGGGGACTAAATCATTTTATCCAAAGCGTAAGATTTACTAACTAAAACAACAAAAAAAGGAAGTTCAAAAAAAGAACTTCCTTTCGTTTTGGTGACCTCGGAGAGGCTCGAACTCTCGCCCCACTGATTAAGAGTCAGTTGCTTCTTTGCCCTCCAAAAGCTGACGCTTTCGGAGGCAACCAACTGAGCTACAAAGTCTTATATATAAGAAAAGCTTAATGCAATATATATCCTTTTTCTCGCAGTTGACATAGTGGTTGACAAAAATGCCAAACAAGATGTGATTAATAATAATGTTAATGTTCTCAATGTAAAGTTAGTCAAAATCAATATGTTATGCAATGATTTTAACTTGTTTGTTGATGTGGTGATGAAAGATTTTTAAGTGTTGTGAAATGCTGTGTATTTTGACTTTTTACAGCTTCGATGAAGTGGGAAATCTGAGCATAGTGAGTGACAGACATCGTACTCTGTGAAATGTGTGCTATCAGTTTGTGATGTTCAACTTTACTGAATATCATTGAATATGTTAAACCATTAAATTTTATAGCTATGAATTTTGATTTGAAAAAGTATTTTGGAAACCTCGTTGGAATGCCAACAAACATGAATCACACAACAACTCCACCTCTCGTGTAGAAAGGTGTCAAATATAAATTGAAAAAGTGATTAAATGAAGTTATTTAGAACTAAAAAAGCCAACTTATCCCAAGCGGATAGGCTGGCTTTTGTTGTATGCATTTTAATTTAAAATGTTTAAAATTCTACAGTTCCCATATGATAAAGTTTATCAATTTTGCCATTATTATCAATAAATAGATGAATATCATTAGCAACATTACTTTCTAAATCTATATTTGTCTGTAGTTTTCTAAATTTTGCATAAGACTTTAACAGGAAAGATATTAAATCTTGAAACATTATATTGCTCGTATCAGCGTCCAAAACGACATCACTTCCACAAGCAAAACATTGATTATCCTCTTCAGTATCAATATTAAATGTAATAATATAATGAATAATATTATTGTTTTGTATATCTATCATAACATTACCTTATAAGATTTGTTGCCAACTTTTACAATATATAATCCTTTTGCTGTTACAGGGATAGTTGTAGCTGTACCATTGTAAACACATTGACCGTTTGCGCTATAAATTTCGACTTTTGCGTTGTCTGTTCCATTGATTACGATGTTACCATTTTCAACAGAAATATTCACTTTGTTATCGGTTAAAGTATTTTCTAAGCCTGTGATTTCATCATTCTCAACAATGTTGGTAAAGTAGCTCCAACCATTAGCACTTGCATATGCGTCATAAGAACCAACAGGAACATAAAGTGTGGCAGTAGCTGGAATATATTGAAAAACAAAATTATCATATACTATAGCAGGTGTTGAGCTTTCACAAATAATCTCGGTTAAACTTGTACAACCTGAGAATGCTTGAGATTCTATATTTGTAACAGATTCTGGAATAGTTATATTAGTAAGACTTTTACAACTATAAAAAGCAACCCAGCCGATATTAGTTATCGTATTTGGTATTGAAACATTATTAAGACTTGTACATTCTCTAAATATGCCTTGATTAAGTTCAGATATAGAATTTGGCAAAGTTACATCGGATAGATTTGTACATTTATAAAAAGCATGAGAATTAATTTCAGTAACAGAGTTAGGTATGATAATATTCTTAAGACTTGTACAACCCTCAAAAGCGTTATTTCCAATTCTTGTTACAGAATTAGGAATTTCTATATTAATTAGGCTTGTACAATCTTTAAATGTATAAGTATCAATCACTTTTACTGAATTTGACATCGTTATATTAGAAAGACTTGTACAACCTCTAAAAGCACTCCCACCAATGTTTGTAACTGAATTAGGAAGAGTTATAGATGTTAAACTACTGCAATAAGAAAAACCATCAATGCTTGTAACCGAATTAGGAATTTCTATCGAAGTCAATCCTGTACATCCATTGTATTTACAACCAGTTATTACTCAATATTTTGCGAGTAATAAGTCAGAAATATGGTCATAACCTTTAAGGGTGCATTCTAAAAGGTGAAGATTTAACGTTTTTATTGTTTCTTAACGCTCGAAGCGTATCAATAAAGGGTGTTTCTTCTCTTTTCAGTGCTATTTGCAGTTTGATATTTCCATCACTCCACGTTTTCGGTACAAAGGTACGACAATTTCCAAGAACGGCAAAAGTACACTCTTATCAATCTATTATTTTGGAGGGAGTGAAATCTGCCGCTTGCCAAATTTCTCTCTGTGAAAATAATAGTTCTCAAAAAATAAGGAAACAACAAGCTACAATAGAGCCTTATGCAAACG
This sequence comes from Muribaculaceae bacterium, assembly GCA_045656705.1. GTDB lineage: Bacteria > Bacteroidota > Bacteroidia > Bacteroidales > Muribaculaceae > RGIG4576. Next base: position 24,965 of record JAZORR010000003.1, read on the forward strand.
GGGCTTACATTTGCTGTTTTATACTATTATCTTGTCGTCTGTTTAACTCACAAATATTTCCTTAGCTCTATTTATGTATTCGGTAAATAACTTGATAAAAATCATATCAAGCAATATGATTATCGAGATATAAATGAAATAATTCTCTAACTTATAAGTCGTAGATGCTATTACTTTTAAGTATGGCAAATTACTTTGATATGAGCGTGTATTGTGTGCACATCTATTGCGCTCTACATACAAATAGTCTTTATATATATCAAACAAAGACTTTCCACAACTTTGGTTCAATTGAGCACTCGACAAATTTGAAGAATTGGTTAATAGCTGTGTCATATTCATAAACCAGCTAATGTCTACATTGCTTATAAGAACTTTGAAATCTTCAAATTGAGTATAAAAAGATTTAGATACATTACTATCGCTAAAGATAGATAAAACAGAATTTCTCCATTCTGTTAATATTAAGGATTTGTCTATTGTGTCTATACAGAATGTTGAATCAATCTTTTTGATTTCGTTGATTAAATCATTATAAACAATAGTCTTTTCTTTTATATCAGAACATTCTCCTAAAGGATTCTTATTGTATCTTTCATATCTATATTCATAATCACGGGAAGCCAATTCCCAGCATATACATTTGAGTTTTTGTTCTTGTGCACCCGTCAATTTCAAGAAAACCGAATGTAATACATAACTACAAATTGGATATGTCTCAATCCCTACTCCTACAGCTCCTAATGCATAAATGGCTTCTTTCAAGATACCAATTAGAGGTTGTTTTATGAAGGGGATATGGTTATACAACTGGATTTGTGACATAACGATTAAATATTGATATTGACTTGTCTACTCGCAGACGCATAAATTTGAACAAAGAAGGAGAAGATTTATGCGATATGTCCTTTTTGAAATTTTTTATTTGACTCTCTAATTTTGCTTTCAATTCCACAATCTTCGTTGAGTCTACTACCTTCCCACATATCACACAATGATATATTAGACCTAACATATATACATCTGAATCTATAATTGATGTAAACCTAATATTCGTATAATTTAAAAGATTCATCATTTCTTTCAGTATTTCTAATTTTGGGATAAATTCCTTATTGGGAAATATTGAAGAAAATTGTACAAATATGCTATTTGCTTCATCATTCACTACATCATATATATATTGTTCGTAGTATTCTTCCATACGAGGTTTGTAACCTTGAGCCACCTTATTACTTCTTCCATCTTTGCGATATTGACTTAATAATGCCATTGCTCTGGTAAAATCAAAATTTTGCTTTTTTGCAGTAAGATTTATCTTTATATTTTTTACGAAGTCTGGCTCAAAAAAGTTCGAATATGATGCATTTAAGAAATACAAAGACTTACGACTTTCCATTGGATCCAATCGTACACCTTTCAAATTTATATTGCGAAATAGTGACGAAAAGAATCTTTGTTGTTCTGTAGCTTCTGTATTTAAGGGTACAACAAAAGTAAATCCCAATCTTCTAGTATCAAATAGTTCATCTTCAAATCCATAGTTTATTGCTTCATATTGTTCAAAATTAATATTGTTCTTAATTTTTTCAATTGAAGAACCAAGATTTGTTAATTCTCTAAAAGTCCAATCAATTAACTCATCATCCACTTCATCTGGTTCATCTTCAGCTGTTCCATCTGCTAAAGACATCCTCTCTACAGGTCTCTTAAATGCATCTTTTTTAGGAAAAACTTTGAAATATGCCAAAAGTAAACTTGACAATCGCTGTTGCCCATCTAATATCAAATTGACATTATTCCCATCAATATTACAAACTCCTATTGAAATTGGTGGTACAAATCCGTCCTCTTCAAACGTCTTCAGTAAAGCCTTTACACCTTTTTCCTCCCACACAAAACTACGTTGATATGGCGGTAATACTATGTTATTGGTTAATAGCATGCCTATCCAATGCCGCAGTGTATATTCTCCATAGTAAACCTTTTTCTCCATAATTCTATTTTTTAGCAATTATTATCCAATATCCTCCTTTTGTCGGACCAACATGTTCTACCACATTCTTTAAGTCCTCAATATCACGATGAATGGTTCTCGGATCTACATCAAATACATCTGCCATTTCCTCCATTGTTATGTTTGGGCTCTTTTTAATTAGTCCTATAATTCCTTGCTGCCTTTTGCGTTTTTTTGAAAGGTTCTTTTTTGAAAACATGTTATCGGTCAATGAAAGCTTCAAATCTTCATCATCCAATTCAATGAAATTTTCTTGGGACAATTGTCTATTGGCGATTGCTTTTTCTTGGGACAATTCTTGATTTTTTAGGACATTCCCATCAGTTTCTTGGGACATCTGTCCATTTTCTTGGGACAATTCCATATAAGTAATCGAAAAGACAAACTGAGTTCCGTTGCTAATCTCTACTTTGTAGTTTGGATAATATAGAGGTGCGTATCTCATAATATTCCTAGTCCCGGAACCCATATCTTCAACCCAAGCCAATTCATGAAATACGCGAACTAACAAAGGATTCTTCGTATAGTTATTCAACTGCTGCAAGGTTAGTTCCCCTTCTGGTATTTCTGGTAACAAACGTGTTGGATTTTTTGTCACCACACGATCCTTGAAAACATGATAGAAGCAAGCATAACCAGTACTATAATCAGCATGAACACATAAGTTGGCTACAATCTCACGAAATAAATCCCAACGTAAGTCTTCTCGTTGTGTAGAGCCTATGGGCAAATAGAATTTGTCGGGAAGGTATCGTTCCGTGAATTGAGTCAGTTGATCGTATACCTTTATGAGGTTACAACGCATAGTCTTTCGGTCATCGTATCTATTGGGGAATTGTTTCATATCATTATACTGTTCGTAAGTACACATGTGAAACAATGCTTCAAACCGATAGCGAGGTATAAAGTCTTCAATTGCTTCTTCCTTACCAAAAAGGATTAGTGCAGCATATTTCAACTTCAATTCTCCTGTAGAAAAATTTTTCTTAGCCAATCGAGTATGAATCAAGATTTCTTCATTAGATAGTTGTAACCATGCATGATTGGGTTTCTTTGCTACAAGAATGTTTCGACAGTATTGAAACGTTTCGTGGTCAAGGTCTTTAATGGTCAATCCATCAACTATTCTTTCTTCAAATAGGTGAGGGTTTTTGCGTTCAAAAAGTGATAATAAAAGTTCTGGATGATCAGTAATATCAATATCAGCCTCTCCATTCCGGTCCCAATACCTACCATTATAACGATATACATATTGACCGCATGGTATATCAAGAAGCATGACAGTTTTTCCGTCCACCTCTATTATTTGTGGTGTAAAATACGGGCAAGGTAAAAAAAGTTCTGGGTTCTTAATAGCCGTAATAATACTAACTTTCAATGCTTCAGCCTTATCTGGATTTACACCTACTATTTCCCCGTTATCTTTTACTCCAACTAAAATTTTTCCACCACTATGGTTTAAGAACGAGCATACCGTCTCATACAGAGATTCCGATATCTTCTCCGTACAAGTTTTGTACTCTACTTTTGTACCTTCTCCCTCTTTGGATAACTTAATAAAGACTTCTGCATTCATGGAATTAATTCTTATTAAATGCAAAATTACAAAAGAAAACTCATAAAAGAGAAAGATATGCAGAATTTGCGTAAAAATGTGTCATTATAAGAAGCATATTTTGCAAACTTCTGAATTTTGAAATGATTTTTAAAGAAAGTTTCTTTATTTACATTTTTAATGAGTACTTTTGCAGTGCTCCACGCTGTGCCATACTTAGTATGGAGAGGCGGCGGGGCACATATTACATAAAAGGCGTAACTGTACGCTTTGGTTTTGACGTGTTAGAACTTCGCAAATTCAAACAGATTGTCAAGAACAAAGCAACGGGAACGCCTCATGGGATGTTTATATACAGCCCTTATTGGCTATTCGTGATAATAGCTGACAAGGGAAAGTTATATACTCATCAGCGTGGGGCTTTCGACGTTGCTCGTTTCGACAATCTGGGCAATGCGAAGGCCTTAACACGTGGAACGAGTGACAGGAATGGCTCCACGTCTTTGTGTAATAGGTAACCGTATGTTAAATAATCAACGTCGGAGCCTGTTGAGTTAAACTTGTGTAATATGTTAACTGTAAAAAAAACAATTAAGCGAATTAAACTCGCAACATTTATTTTGGGAGGATTATTTTTGTTCTCTAGTTGTGGCACTCTATTTTGCACACAAAAAGAAGTCCCGGCATTAACAATAACATCCTCAGTACCTAATTCAGACGTCTACTTAAATGGAAGATATGTAGGTCAAACACCATATAGCCACTTTGGCGACAAAGTTGATGTTAAAAAAATAACCGTCAAGAAGACTGGATATAAAGCCCAAACACAAAAAGCAAGAAAATTAAGTGGATGGGCATATGTAAATTTCGTTCCATATCCCCTTTACAATTGGATTTGGGGCTACTTCCTTGATCGTAGCAAATCAAAATGCTGGAGATATAAAAAAGATGTTTTCCATTTTCAACTTGAAGAAGAATAATAATGTTATTTTAGAGCATCATGAGACGAACGGTTTTAACTATTTTAGTTAGTTTTATTTGCACCTTATGTATGGGGCAAACTACCATAATTAATGGTTCTTGGACATCAGGAACAACAGAATGTGGAAGATTAAAATCTGTTGAAATACAAGATAATGGAGTTGTTGTCACAATAGAAGTGAAAGCTCTTAAAGCCTTAAAGAGATTACAAATCTTCAGTACTTACAATACATATATCACATCTGGCAATTATCAATTATTACAGTTATCTGGACTAGTTGTCGGAAATGAAATTAAAAGTTGTGGTAGTGGTACAAATTGGGGATGGGATAAGGTTGCTATTGGAGAAACTCGTAGCTATCAATTATTTTTTAAAGGGGCATTACCTCCAGGAGTTACAACAATTTCCATTATTGACAATGGTGACTACAATGGAGCTCATGGATATTGCTTTAGGAATTATAACATAAATAATCCGAGAAAGAATTACTCTAGTATCAATTCTGAGTATCTTGCCAAGAAGAACATTGATAGTAATAACGACGGAATATGTGGTATATATGAGCAAATTGCAGGTGAACAGAATTATAAACTTGCTTGTATAAAAGAAAATGGCCAGCATAAGTTGATATATTTATCTAGTTCAACAAATATCCCTTGGTGGCACCCTGGAGATATAAAAGCGAATTTAAGAGCTAGTGCATCTGGTATTTTCAAAGCAGATTGGTTTATGGCAAACAAGAGTGTCAACAAAGATGCTTACTTAGTTTTTGATGGTTTATCAATGACTTTGAACATGCCAACAGGTACAGATCCAGGTGAAACAAAATATCTAAAAATGTATCCTGAAAATTCGACAGGAAATTCAGGAGGTTCAAATACAAATCAAGGTTCATCATGGACAGGTACGGGATTTGCTCTGAAAAATGGCTACATTGTTACTAATAATCACGTAGTTGAAGGTGCATCAAGTATACTCGTACAAGGGGTTAATGGTACTACGGTTGAATATAAGGCAGAAGTTGTGGCTGTAGACAAGAATAACGATTTAGCACTGATAAGGATTAACGACTATCGTTTCGATGGCTTTGGTTCAATACCATATTCCATAAAGGAAACTTTGTGTGATGTTGGCTCTGATGTATTTGTATTAGGATATCCGTTAACCAGTTACATGGGAGAAGAAATCAAATTGACTAATGGTATTATAAGTTCAAGAAGTGGATATCAAGGAGATGTTACCACTTATCAGATTTCCGCACCTGTACAACCTGGAAATAGTGGCGGTCCTATGTTTGATAAAAACGGCAATGTCGTTGGTGTTGTTAATGCAGGCATCCCTGGTGCAGAAAATGTAGGATATGCAATCAAAACATCATATCTGTGTAATTTAATAAATTCGTCTGTATCTAATGCTATTATACCCCGAAACAACACAATATCAACTATGTCTTTGTCCGAAAAGGTTAAAGTCTTGCGGAATTACACTTTCTACATAAAATGTAAGTAATGAATAAAATTAATACACCTCAGTTTTTGAGGATTTCTAGATAATTTAATTAATAATTCTAATTTAATTTTATGACAAAAAAAATCAAAAATTAGAATTGTCTAGCGAGATGCTAGGCAGTTCTCGCCGTGGAAAAGGCGTTAAAATCTACGGAGAATTTGACTGGTGGAATTTCTATAGCAATGTCAATTGTTTAGGCTGGTATTCATATAACTGATGCGTTATCTGTAGCAAGCTATATGGCACATTTATTACGGTTATATTGCGATAGAAGTCTTAGACCGAAAAATTGGATAGATTGGGTATAGGAAATGATACTTTTGTTTTGTGCAAGCATAAGTTTAATGTCATTATGCAGTATATGTCTGCCTGTTATGCTTCTTTAGACAGTAACAATTCTATCTATTACGCTGTTCTCTACTGCTTGGTAGCCTACGCTACCGTTTTAATTAATTATCGAGAGTGATTATAGCTACGGTTGCTCTACCTTTTCCCATTCCGAACAAAGAAGTAAAACCCGTAAGCACCGATGGTACTGCATAGATGTGGGAGAGTAGGAAATTGCTCATTTGGGAAGGTGCAACTACAAGAAAGATGCACCTTCCTTTTTTATGGTTTCTGCACTACAGTTTCATCGAGTTTCCACGCTTCTGAGCTTGCTCATATCTACCAATAGCGACATCATCCACTTCACGGGCAGCCTTGCGGTATTCGCTGTTGGATAGATTCTCTTTCTTGTCTGCCGTGAACACGAGGAAAGTTCCGATAGCTCTGTAATCCTCCTTGTCTTTGCCAAAGGCTTCCATTACACTTTTGATGGTCTTTGCCTCCTCTCTGCTGAAGATGCTACGATATGTATCCTTGGCAAAACTGATGATCGAATCGACAGCCTTTCTGAAAGTGCCATTACTTTGCATTAGGATTTTTGTAAATATCCTCAGCATCTTGTCTCTCCATGACAGACGGTCTTTCAGATTACGGATTTCATCATCCTTTTTAAGTACAGCATTGCGAACGGCACTCTCCATCTGCTTTGCAACTGATTTCTTATAGGCTTCGAGCTTGGCGGTTTCTGCCTGTGTCCGTTTACGTTCTTCGGCTATTGCTTCGTGTGCTTCTGCCAAGTCAAGTTTCAATTCCTCAATATCGCCTTTCAAGGCTTTGGACTTTCCTGTAGCCCAATCTGCAACAGCACCGAGCAATTGGCTTCCTTTCTCTTTGTTCAGTTTGGAGCGTTTATCACTGATGGCTTTGTCAAGCATTTCGCTCTGCTTTTCTTTTTGCAGGGCTTCATCACGTAGGGCTTGTGTTATACTCTCTGCTTCCTGAACCTCCTGCTCGGCAACCTTCACCTGATACTCTTTGTATCGCCTTACGGCATCCAAATTGCGGAGTTCGGATTTCTGCTTTTCAAGAATGTAGTCGTTGCGTTCCAAATGCTCCTTGCCTGTCTCGGTTTTGGATTGTCCTCGCTCCATTGATAGGATTTCAGAAGCCAAGGTCTGCATTTCCATCATGTCATCATCATTGAGCTTGCAACTCTTTCCTGTATCATGGTTCATCCAGTCGAAAACGATATGGGCATGATAGTTGGGCTTGAACCATCTGTTACCTATCTTGAAACTCTCCTTGTCGTCTGCATCAGGTTCGCCACTGAGCCAATGCCCTTCATCTTTGTGCATGAAAATCTGCATCGGTGTGATTCCCCAACGCTGTCGGCATTCATCACAAAATCTGCGAAGATCGTTCAAGGTAGTATCAGCTTTGATAAGTAATACACCTTCACGGATAGGAGAACAGCCTGCCACCTTGATAATTTTTCCGTTTTTGCCTTTGCGTTCACGCTCCTTTTCCTGCATGGCACG
>JAZORR010000004.1:0-24298 GCA_045656705.1 Muribaculaceae bacterium
AGCACACGACCATAGATGTTATTATAGTATGTACCTTGCTTAAATTCTACATTTGTAAATGAAGCACTTTCAATAAGACCATAGCTTGTCCAACCAGCAAGAACAGAGTTTGTAACAATCAAATTTACGCCTTCAGCACCACCTTCACCAGTATTGATAGGATAAAGAACGCCATCACCACCAATTTCACATTGTCAAGAATAACATCTGTTTGAGGATATATAATCATGATAGCACGGCAACCTTCCTTAATTGTAAGATTTTTCACGGTACCACTACTTTTGTGGATTTTGTACCTTGCCGTTTCACAAAGATACCCTTTCGTGGGTTTGAGACTTTCACACCTTGCAGGTTGTAGTACTCCACAGGTGTGTTATCGCGTTTCACAATATCTTCAATTGCTGAAGGTATAGTAATATCGTCTATTTTAGCCTCGCGAATGCCTGTAGCCCAACGATTAAAGTCCAAATTATCGAAGTAAAGGTCGCCACTCCAGTCGCTAAGCACTCCATTCTCATCTAAGTGGCGAAGGAAGAAACTATCGAATCGCCAAATACTCAACAGAGCATCTGAGCCTGAAAATGAGGTGTAGGCATCGTTGTTCAAGTCCCAAACAATGAGTTTCCATCCTCTGAAATCTATCAGTGTTTGAGGTGCTTGATATTTCAATCCTCCATTGCTTGAATTGGCACGAAGCATAGCTGAAACAGAATTGTTTGAAGCATCGCCATATAGCCAGAAAGTAAGCACGCCATTGACATCGCTATGAGAGGTGTTTGCACCCACGCTATAATATTGGCGAATCTGCCACAATCCATCGGCCGATGATGGCGAGAATGTGTAGTGCAAGTGACAAGATGAAGCACTTTCAGGACTTACTGTAAGCTCGGAAGTGGAAGTCCAAGAGTTTTCGCTTTCATCAGTCGTCAAGCCTTTAGTCGAACCCGAGTAACTCGGAGCCCACCAACCATTAGTGTTGTCCATCGCAAGCACCATTTCGTGATAAGTCATTTCACGATATTCGCTCAAAAATCGAAAGAAATAGTCATCGGTAGCATTGCCATAAAGGTCGGTCAATCCTGCCGACACTTTCACCAAAAATGCCTTATCAAGAGGAAGATCGGCATTAAAATAGAAATGGACCACCGATTTACCTTTTACCACTGTATGAACCACCTTACCCAGATATTCAGTGCCTTGTGCATCGGTGACTGTAATGCAATTGCCATTCTTCACGTCGCTCCAATCCAATAGTTCATCGTACTCGATGCGAATCACAGGACGAAGCGTGTAAACCACCTCGCCATCTGCCACAGGATCGGTAGATACCACCATAGGAGCTGTGACATCGGTTTCTTCAGAATGTTGTGCAATAGCCAAACCACTGCATATGATTACCACCAAAGCAGTAAGTAATAGACGTTTCATATAAATAATGTAATTATAAAAGTCGTAGAGAGGCAATAAACCTCACTACGACTCATCAACATAGTATTTAATGGAATTTTAATGTATCTTCGTTACTCATTCTTTCCATGACAGCTCTTATACTTCTTGCCACTACCACAAGGACATGGATCGTTGCGACCTACGCGTGGACCAGAAACGATAGGAGCCATTGGACCGCGTGGACCTTGAGGAGCAGAAGCAGCAGCACGTTGAGCATCGGCACCTGGATAAGCCTCGCGAGATGTGCGATATTGAGGTGCTTGAGGACGCAATGGTTGTGCAGGAGCTTTTTCTACTTGAGGAGCAGGGGCTTGCTCAGGAGCAGGTTGAGCCACCATAATTTGTCCACGCATCAACTTAGAAACCGAACTTGCGTTCATAGTGTTGAGCATATTTGTGAACAAATTGAATGATTCAATCTTATAAATGATAAGAGGATCCTTTTGTTCGTAACTTGCATTTTGCACCGAGTGACGCAATTCGTCAAGTTCGCGCAAGTGTTCCTTCCACACGTTGTCGATAGTCATAAGAAGCACTGCCTTTTGCCAAGCCTTAGCAATAGACTTACAGTTAGAGTTGTAAGCCTCTTCTACATCGGTCATAATGCGATAAGCACGCTTACCATCGGTGATAGGCACTTGCATAAGTCCCTTAGCGCCATGCTCTTCAACGATAGTCTTCACCACAGGCATTGCCACTTCGGCAATGTTGTCGCTCTTACGATTGAAAGCCTCAACAGCAGCACGATATATAGCATCTACTCTCGAATCTTTATCCATCTTGGCATACTCATCTTCCTTGAATGGAACTTCCATAGCAAAGGTAGAAAGCACTTGTAGCTTCAAGTCTTCGAAATCGTGAGGAGAGTCATATTTTTCTACCAAGTTGGTAGCACAGTCGTAGATCATATTCAAGATATCTACGCCCATACGTTCACCAATCAATGCGTGGTGACGGCGATTGTAAACGGCATTACGTTGGTTGTTCATCACGTCGTCGTAATCCACCAAGTGCTTACGCACACCGAAGTGGTTTTCTTCCACACGCTTTTGAGCGTTTTCGATAGACTTAGTAATCATAGAAGACTCAAGCATTTCACCTTCCTTAAAGCCAAAGCTATCAAGACGCTTAATCATGCTATCAGAAACGAACTTACGCATCAAATCGTCTTCGAATGACACATAGAATACAGAAGAACCCTTATCACCTTGACGACCTGCACGACCACGCAACTGACGGTCGACACGGCGAGACTCGTGGCGTTCTGTACCGATGATAGCAAGACCACCAGCAGCTTCTACCTCAGGAGTAAGTTTTATGTCGGTACCACGACCGGCCATATTAGTGGCAATAGTAACCACACCTGGGCGACCAGCTTGTGCCACGATATCAGCTTCCTTTTGGTGCAACTTAGCATTCAACACATTGTGAGGAATGCGAAGCATAGAAAGCTGACGGCTCAAGAATTCAGAGATTTCTACCGAAGTAGTACCCACAAGCACCGGACGACCAATAGCCACCATAGCTTGCACCTCTTCAATCACAGCCTTATATTTTTCCTTCTTAGTGCGATAAACGCGGTCGTTCATATCGATGCGTTGCACACCACGATTGGTAGGAATAGACACTACATCAAGTTTGTAGATATCCCAGAATTCACCTGCTTCTGTTTCGGCAGTACCTGTCATACCTGCAAGCTTGTGATACATACGGAAATAGTTTTGAAGAGTGATAGTAGCAAAAGTTTGAGTAGCAGCTTCCACCTTCACATTTTCCTTAGCTTCGATCGCTTGGTGAAGACCATCGCTATAGCGACGACCTTCCATGATACGTCCAGTTTGCTCATCCACAATCTTCACCTTGCCATCTTCGCTCACCACATATTCCACATCCTTGGCAAATAGAGTGTAAGCCTTGAGCAATTGGTTCACAGTGTGAACACGCTCAGCCTTAACGGCGTATTCCGACATAAGTTCGTCCTTCTTAGCAAGCTTTTCAGAGTCAGAAATAGGCTCGTTTTCTACAGCCGAAAGAAGAGAAGCAATGTCAGGAAGCACGAAGAACTTAGGATCGTTGATGCGACCAGTAAGTACATCGATACCCTTATCAGTCAAGTGCACACTATTGTTCTTTTCGTCGATTACGAAGAATAGAGGATCGGTAACAATGTGCATTTCGCGATTGTTGTCTTGCATATAATGAGCTTCGGTGGCAAGCATAGCTGCTTTCACACCTTCTTGGCTCAAATACTTGATAAGAGGTCCGTATTTAGGAAGACCTTTATAAGCACGATATAGTTTGAGTGTACCTTCTTTCACCTTTTCCTTATCGTCGCTTGCCATAAGATTCTTAGCATCTACAAGCAAGTCGGTGATAAGACGGCGTTGTGCATTGTACACATTTTCCACATTTTGGCGATACTCCATAAACAATTGGTCGTCGCCCTTAGGCACAGGACCAGCGATGATAAGAGGAGTACGGGCATCGTCGATAAGCACAGAGTCGACCTCATCGACAATAGCATAGTTGTGAGGGCGTTGCACCAATTCTTCTGGTGCCATAGCCATATTGTCGCGCAAATAGTCGAAACCAAATTCGTTGTTAGTACCGAAAGTGATATCGGCATTATAAGCAGCACGACGCTCAGCTGAGTTTGGTTGAGTCTTATCGATACAAGCTACCGACAAACCGTGGAACATATACAAAGGTCCCATCCACTCAGAGTCACGCTTAGCAAGGTAGTCGTTCACAGTAACCACATGCACCCCGTTACCAGTCAATGCATTTAGGAACACAGGAAGAGTAGCCACAAGAGTCTTACCTTCACCGGTAGCCATTTCGGCAATCTTACCCTTGCTATCCTTGCCATTACCATTATCGTTGAGCACAATACCACCGATAAGTTGCACATCATAGTGCACCATGCTCCAAGTTACTTCATTACCACCAGCTACCCAGTGATTCTTGTAATAAGCCTTGTCGCCTTCGATAGAGACAAAGTCACGACCTTCAGCAGCAAGATCACGGTCGAATTGAGTAGCAGTAACTTCAATAGTTTCATTTTCCTTGAAACGGCGTGCAGTGTCCTTAACCACAGCAAATACAAGTGGCAACACTTTCTTTAATTCAACTTCCAAATCTTCAAGGATTTCCTTGTTGATTTTGTCGATTTCTTCCCAAAGTGGTTCACGCTTTTCGTAATCAAGAGTTTCTACTTCTTCTTTCAAAGAAGCCACCTTATCACGCTTTTCTTGCACACTCGCACGAAGTTGAGCTTTCACCTCGTCGATTTTAGCACGCAATTCATCGTGAGAAAGTTTTTCCAAAGTTGGATAAATCGCCAAAATGCTATCAAGCACCGGACGGATTTCACGCAAGTCACGGTCGGACTTACTACCGAATAGCGATTTTAAAAAGTCTACGAATCCCATTTAATATATAGTTTTTATTTTTTCGATTGATTTACAGCATTTTAATTACGCCCTTCACATCACTAACGACGCAAAATAGAGCGAACTAAGGTTTTAAAATACAAAGATAATGATTTGTTTGAGATAAATTGCAATAAATGCTCTTTTATTCAAGAATAAAAGGTTTCTCATAGGCTGCATTAGGAGAACGAATACGCAAAATACGAGCCACAGTAGGAGCTAAAATAGTAGCATCTACAGGCATCACTATTTTTTTTGCAGCAAGTTTTGGGTGCAAGATATATACAGGAGTGCTCACCACATTTGAGCGCATCACCTTCACATCTTTATCGAATGAGTCTTCTGATTCAGAAATCACCCACCCTGGCATCACCTTCACTATCACATCGCCATAGTGATTTGGCACCATAGCGTTAAATACTTTTTCATCTACATTGCCCCAAGCGTTATCAATCACATCATCAAGCGAATAAGTGCGTGCTACACCACTCATTCTACGCAAGAAATCACTTGCACTTTTACGCACCTCTTTGATGTCGAGTTTTTTCTCCTTAACTACTTTGTGATTGATATAGAAACTTTCTCCATTGAAATCGTCTACCCAATGAGCATTGCCATATAATGCCACGAGGTAAAGATTGAGCAACGATTTGGCTTTCTGAGGGTTGAACACCCCTGTAGGTACTTTATATTTTTTATCTAAAATAGTATTATCTGCAAAGTAACCTGTAGAAGACACCACCACAAGCGTGTTTTTCAATCCCACACGGCGATCAATAGCATCGAACAATCTACCAAGTTGCTTATCAAGACGCAAATACTTATCCACAAGTTCCACCGTGCCAAGTCCAGCATCCTCATCATAAGGAGATAGCGTGTAACCAATATTGAGCATATCTGTTTCACCACGCTTACCCATATTGAGCGACGTAATGAAATCAAGAGCCACAGATGTAACTTCTTCATTTACCAATGCACTACGCTTGTAGCGAGCATAACGGTCAACACGCGATGCAGGGAATACATAACGAAAATCATCGCTTTTCTTTTGTGATAATATCTCGACATAAACAGATTTTTCCTTCAAAGGAGCCCACGCCATCGTGTCGATGCGTGAAGCAAGAGAATTTTTATAGTTGCGATTTGATACAAATCGAGGTACATCGGGATAGAACGTTGATGTGGCCCATTTGCCATTAATATTATCTATCCAGAAGGCACCATTAGCTGCATGACCGGCAAGAATAATGGCTTGCTGAGCATCGGGAGCAATAGAATATACATATCCTCGTCCCTCGCTATCTATTCTCACCTCATCGCTGATAGTAGACACCTTCAGTGCCTTCGGCGATAGTTTCTCATCGGTAAAATTACCTAACGTAGCTGGATCGAGAAGCACCTTTTGTGCAATGCGTTTAGATATATCGTAGTACATCTCTCCACTAATGCCATTGATACGAGGATGTGTACCTGTGACAAGCATAGCCGTACCCGATGCCACATCTACATTGTCGATGTTGAAGTCTACATTTTCAAAGCATACGCCATCGGTCAAACGATTAAATCCCGACTCACCGAAATAATCTTGCAATAGTTCGATATAATCGCCACGCATTTGGTCGACGAGTATATTCACCACAAGCTGAGGACGATCTCCTCGAGTTTGCGACATTGCATATATCGCCACCATCGATGCAAGTATCGATGTAACTACCCTATTTCGTTGTGATTTATTTCGCATTATTTATTAGTTGTAGATTTTTTATTTATTATTAAATAATTTGCCGAACGCAACATCAAAATTGCAATCATTGGCAAAAATGCAATATTAAACTCTTGAGGAAGGAATAGACTTCCCGCAATGAATGCAATAAGCAGTGCAAAGTTAGCAAAATGATAGCAATATAACACCCTTTTTGCAGATTTTATCCACATTAACACCGTAGGAACAAGATAAAATGGATTGATCCACACTCCGTTCCAATTAGGCGAAGTGGCTTCGTGCATTGATACGAAAATTAAGAAGAATAATAACATTCCATAGAGCGACATCGAAAGATATAGTATCATATCAAACCATCTGCTCACTTTCTTTTTCTTCACATCACGCCACGATAACAAGAGTGCAAGTGCAAATACCAAAACACCTACAAACAGTGGAGTTAGCCACCATGGCGTAGGTGGTAATATATCGCCCTGTTCATTACCGTCGTTGAGAATGATAGTTTCCTTCACAAGAGGCACTCTTATGCTATCACGCAGAAATGTAGCACCTGCACACGCCTCCATAAGCACCATAGGAACAAACATCTGCTCACGATAGTTGAGCGTGTAGTCGAGACCTTGCCCAAGTGCCATATCTATTCCAAATTGCGACCAAGCATAATTGGCATTATACTTGTGCATCATTTGGCGATAGGTGGTGGTGTCTTTCATTGCAGGATACTCAATAGTGCCACCTGTTGCAAGTTCTATAATATCACGCGGACGAGTGGAACAATTATCCTTTACATAATTGTATATATATTTTGCATTCCAAGGCAAAGCATTCTCATATAGATAGGCTGCAGCACGATAAGCCTGTGCTTGATTGAAATTGAGCACTTGCTCCACCACTTTACGGCGAGAATATCCTCTCAACATGTATTCTGAGCTATATCCTCTCACCATATATTCGGCATCTCCTTTTACAAATCTATATGTAAAATTTGGTGAATTAAAATCGAAAATTCCATAATTATAGAACACACCTGCACCATTGGCAAATCCTATCTTTATGCCTGCATGACCATAAAGTTCATACTCCAAACTTCCAGGATAGTAAGTCACAAGACTCACACTTATGCTATCGCTTTGCCCTTCTTGATAATTCTGAAAAGGGTTGGGCTGTGAGCCAAGTATTTGTGCCTGCATTGAAATGCAACAAAATACGCTTATTATTGATAATATGATTGATCTCATCTATTTTTGGGGTTTCAGATAACAAAATTACTATTCTTTAATCAAATCCACAAACACTTTTACTCGTGCAAGCCATTCTCTAATATGCACAAGCATAGAGCCTACAAGTGGAGGATCTTGAGCATTATATCCTACTGCACGCAGACCATAAGCATCTCCAAGATAGATAAATCGCTCGTTGTGAAAGGCTTGAGAAATCACAACACAAGTATCCACGCCAAATGTTCTCCTTACATTCTCAACTGAATTAATAGTGCAAAAGCCTGCACCATCAAGCATTATTATATCAAAAGGTACGCCTTTCGCCACAAGAGTATCACGCATTTCTTGAGGTTCGTTGCAACCATTCAGGCTACAACTGTCGCCACTTATTATTAGACTCTGAATTTTTCCAGCCTTATACAATTCGGCAGTAGCATTAATGCGATGAGTAAAAAATTCATTCTCACAACCATATCTCGACATCGGCGTAGTGCCAAGTAACACACCATACTTACTCATAGGCAAATCCTCTACCCGAGTAAAAGTGCGACCATTGGCATTACATTCCACAAGAATATTACATACCGCCACTACCAATATCACGCCCAGCACACTTACACTCAATAATACGCCTAATCGTTTATACCATTTTTTATTCATAATCACATTCCTATTAAAAGGCAAAATAACCAAATTGGGGTTATTTTTGTTCGGTAGAAGTGTCTTTTGTGTTTTTTAGGCGATACTCACGAGGCGAAATACCTACATGCTGCTTAAAGAATTTTCCAAAAAAAGACTGATTTGGGAAATTCAAAGCCAAACTCACTTCTTGCACAGTATTAGCATTTGAACGCAACATCACCTTAGCTGCAAGTATCACATATCCATCGATCCACGAACCAGCAGTGCGTCCACTAACACTTTTCACCACCGTAGACAAATGCTTGGCAGTGAGTCCTAACTTTTCTGCATAGAACTGCACCGAGCGTTCCTCACGGAAATTATGTTCGAGCAAGGTGTAAAAACTAAAAAATATCTCTTCGTTGCGAGATCGCTTTATCCCATTATACATATTACGAGATTTATAAGCAGAAAGTACCGTATACAAAAGAGATTGTAACACCCCATTCACCACTTTCTTTTTATACATCCCCACCTCAGAGCGAATAAGCATCCACAAAAAAGAGTGCATCTTTTTGAGCATATCCATTTCTTCCTTCGACAAATCTACGACAGGAGAATTACGGAAGGTCATTACAGCAGGCAATGCAGTAAGAATATCAGGGATGAGTTCGTCAACACACCTATTTCCCACGGCAATGAAAAGACCTTTAAAGTCTTTTGTGTGCTTATAGCCGTGCAATATATGGTCGGGCATTAAGGTCACCAAACTATTAGGAGTAACCTCATAAGACTTTAGATTAAGTTCCACTGTAGCACTCCCTTTAACGCACATCACAAAAATGGGCATTTCAATCATCACAGGTGTATCATCTACCGATACCCTTTTTATATCATCAAAGATAAAAACATCTTCGTTGAATTTATCTGGATTAATAACCTTATCAAAATCTGTGACCTTTATGAGAGTCTGTTTTTCCGATTTACGCATATTTACCTACTTAAACACCACAAAAGTAACTAATAATTTTCATTTAAAAGAAGTTTTTTCGGAATTTTAGAACAATTATTTCCGTTTTAGACCTTTTTTAATTGTTTTTTTAGGTGCAATTTTGCAGTTCAATAGTAATTATTGCACTTTTCTATTATTTATAGATTCTATTCATAAATACGAAATGCCCAGCTCGTGAGAGCCGGGCATTTTTCTTTATCGGTAAAGTGCGAATTCAATTAGATGGTAAAAGTAAGGCGTTTTCCTCTTACTTCGGTATTTACTTCTCCATTTTCGTACACTTTTTCACCATTCACGAAAGTAGTATGCACTTTATGATGCATAGTAACACCTTCAAATGGCGACCAGCCACATTTGCTCTTTATTTCATCTTTATGCACAGTATTTCTTGCGTTTGTATCAACAAGAACGAGGTCGGCATAATAACCTTCGCGTATAAATCCACGCTTATTGATACGATACAGCACAGCAGGTGCATGACACATCTTATCCACAACCATTTCTAATGTGAATATGCCCTTACGAGCCATTTCAAGCATAGCCACAAGTGAATATTGCACAAGAGGCATACCAGAAGCAGCTGTAAAACATCCGCCTTGCTTTTCACTCATAAGATGAGGAGCATGGTCGGTAGCCACCACATCTATTAGATTATTCTTTAATGCAGCTCGCAATGCTTCACGATCGGCGTGAGTCTTCACAGCAGGATTACATTTTATCCGATTACCATATTGTGCATAATCGTTATCGGTAAACCAAAGATGATGCACGCACACTTCGGCAGTGATTTTCTTTTCGGAAAGTGGTTTGTTCTCGAGCAAACTCATTTCCTTTGCCGATGAAATGTGAAGCACGTGAAGTCTGGTACCACAATCGTGGGCAAGCTCCACAGCTCTTGCAGTGCTCACGTAACAAGCCTCAGCACTACGCACAAGTGGATGGAAATACACTGGTAAGTCATTTCCAAATCGCTCGCTATAATATGCTTTATTTCTATTTATTATAGCCTCGTCTTCGCTATGAATAGCTACGATAGATGGGATTTCACTGAAAATACTACGAAGTGCGTCCTTGTCATCCACAAGCATATTTCCAGTAGACGAACCCATAAAAACTTTCACACCACACACCTTAGAGAAGTCAACCTTGCGAAGTTCTGCCATATTATCGTTGGTAGCACCCGCATAGAAACTATAATTTGCACTCGACGCCTCTGCCGCACGCTCATATTTTTGTTCAAGAAGTTCTATGGTAGTGGTTGCTGGTTTGGTGTTTGGCATATCCATAAAGGAAGTTACCCCACCAGCCACTGCTGCTTGCGATTCGCTTGCAATATCGGCCTTATGAGTGAGCCCTGGTTCGCGAAAATGCACTTGGTCGTCAATTGCACCCGGAAGCAATAGCATACCATTAGCATCTACCCTTTCGTCACATTCATTGAGCAACGATTGAGAAGGTGTGCCATTACCCACTTTAGATATCAATTCGCCATCGGTCACCACAAAACCAGTATAACGAGTACCCTCGTTTACGATTTCGGCATTATAAATTATGCGTTTCACTTTCTTTCGTATTTCTTAAACCAACTTCCCACTTTCAACTTGATTACGCCAAGCACAGCTTCTCCAAAGATACCACCACTCATCTTACTTGTGCCAAGTACACGATTCACGAAGATAATAGGTACTTCTTTGATTTTAAAGCCAAACTTATAGGCAGTAAACTTCATCTCAATTTGGAAAGCATACCCCTTGAATTGAATCTTATCGAGGTCGATAGTTTCAAGCACTTCGCGACGATAGCACACAAATCCTGCAGTGGTGTCGCGCACACTCATACCAGTGACAATACGCACATACATAGATGCATAATACGACATCAAGACACGTCCCATAGGCCAGTTCACCACATTCACACCTGTGATGTAACGCGAACCAATCGACATATCGGCACCTTCTTCGGAACACGCCTTGCGAAGTGGGATAAGATCGTTAGGATTATGCGAGAAGTCGGCATCCATTTCTATTATATAATCATATTTTTGCTCAATAGCCCACTTAAACCCTGCAATGTAGGCAGTACCAAGTCCTTGCTTGCCTGCGCGCTTAAGAATGTGAACTCGTGGTTGACGAGTCATAATTTCTTCCACAATGGCAGCAGTACCATCGGGAGAATTATCGTCGATTACAAGGATGTCGAACTGATGCTCAAGACCAAGCACCACATCAATTATTTTTGATATATTTTCCTTCTCGTTATAAGTAGGAATAAGTACAACGCTATCTGATTTCATAGCTTTTTATATTCTTTTTGTTATTGAATTGGCAAATTTAATAAAAAATCACCAATACATCCACACAATTACTATTTTTTCTCGTTATCAAAATATCACATTGTATTTGCCCAATAGGAAAGCGGGATAATAGCTTTGCTTGGCACGTCGAAGTCCTTCGTCGCCAGCATCGTCCTGTCGATTTATCCATTCCACCTGCGGATGGGTTTGCGCTATGTATCGAGCAAATTGCCAATTGATAGTTTCGGCAGCACCATTCACATCACGCAATGACTTCTCCACATGAATATGCAACACATTATTAAGCACCTCTCCAATGGTGAATGCCACCACTCGTCCGTCGGTCATCAGGCAAGCACTTTCAAATGGGTAATGCTCGATATTTTCAAGAACTCGCCACACTTGTTCTCGCTCATAAAGAGCCATAGGTGCATCGCTCGCAGTGGCACATATTGCAGAGAAGCAGTGGCACACGGCATCAATATTTTCGGATGTGATTGGCACTAATTGTGCATCGGTATTTTCTTGAGCAAAACGATTGCAATGATTTCGTTTTTTGCCAAGTTTCTTGCCCGATAGCGTGGACAGGGCTTCCATTGTGTAGACATAGTCGCTCCACGCCTTCAGTGGATATATTCGTGTGGGGTTAAGATCGATAAATTTCTCAAGGTTGAATTCTGTGATTGCCGAAAACACGAGTTCAATGCCCTCTTGCTGACAATAATCGCGCAATAATGCTACGGCCTCATTGAGTGGCATAGTGCCAAGAGGTTGGGCAAAGGCAACCCTCTCGAGGTTGTCCTCTGCCACGCTCTTTATAAATAAAGTATCGCCATAAATGCAATATTGATACTTGAAATAATCGATCCACATAAAGATACCGCCGGCAGTGTAGTCGCACGACATACCCTTGAATCCTTTCAGATAAGGATAAATTTCTGCCACCGATTCGTTAGTCAAGTTGCGAAACTCCAACATTCTGATTTACTCTCCGAATTTATTACTTTTCGGCTTCGGCAGCAAGCACTCCCAAGAAGTATGTGAGGCATGCTGTGCCGTCCATAGTAGGTTCGTTGGTAGAATAGTCGCTATAGTCGTCGTGATACACTGCTACATTGTGGAAGCGCGCGTATCGGTCTTCATTGCGAAGATATAATCCCCATAGTGAATTAAATATATTGGCATATACAGGACCGTCGATCACACCACCATCGAGTCGATGATTTCCCATTTTAGAAATAGGTGCGTGAGGATCGATAGGATAATCGCCATCTTCGGGCAATGCAATGATCATACACTTACCCCAAGGGTTCACTCCGAAGAGCCAGTCGCGCATTGCAGTTTCCATTTCTTGATATTGATTGTCGCCACTCAATTTTCTATACAACATTGCTTGGGTGATGAATGCTGTAGTGAGATTATTTGAACACCAAATGAATGGAATGCCGTGCATAAAGGCACTATTGCCTGCACGGTCGCGTACTCTTTCAAGACCAGCCTTCATATTGCGAAGGAATTCGGCTTTTACGCGCTCGTTCTTTTCCATCGATAGCCATACGTGTCCCATATTCATAAATGGATACCATTGGTAGTGATGGGCAGAGTCGGCTCCCATCCAAGGTGTAACGGGTTCGAGACGACCATATTCTACGGCATCTTTCAAATATCCCTTTTCGCCTGTGGCACGATACATTTCGATGGCAGCAAGTTCCATATCATCGCTCCAATTATCTTCTTCGTAGTAATATGGCGAAACTGTGCATGCTGTTTGACATGCACCAGGGTTGGCCTTACCCACTTTGTAGGCGTTAGCAGCCTTGCCACGCAACAATTCGGCAAATTGAGGGTCGACTTCGGCAAATACTTTCGCTCCCAACGAGAATGATGAGCTGAATTTTCCTACCGACGATGCCAAACCCTTGCTATCATTCTTATATTTTCTCAATCCATAAGGATGGCCACAACAAGGATAGACTGGGCGTTCCTTACCTGGTCCCCAACCATAGTCGACAGTGTCGTTTTGAGGGAAACCTAAGAATGAGTGGTCGCGGTCGTCGGCAATCTGATTGAAGAAAGTGCTATCGTTAGGATTCATCTTGAGCATCCATTCAAGTCCCCAACGAGCTTCGTCGAGGATGTCGGGGGTGCCATTCTTGCCTGGCAATCCATTAGCGAGGAATTCATCTGCCCACACTTTTGGATTTTGAGAGTAAGCAAAGAGCATTTGATATACTGCGTTGGCAGAAGTACTCAAATATTGCAAATAATCTGATGCATCGTGCCATCCACCAGTAACATCGACATGCTTGCCATCGTTTTCGCCACTCAACACAAGTCGGCCGTCGACTGTGTGGCACGAATCGTTGAACAATGGATTGAATCCGCATCGTTGCTGACGCATATATCGCAAAGGCACTTCATTGGCACCTGCATACACATCTTTACCGATTTTAAATTGGCGAGATGTGGCACTTCCCGCAGTGATGACATATTTGCCCGGTGTGGTAATCTGAGAAAAATCGAGTCGTGCAGTAGCACCGAAAGGCTGTTGCTCACCCATGTGCTTCACTTTATCGATGTTCACACTTTTACCAGTGGCCACATTTGTAACCTTGAATGAGGTTACATTTTCTGGTTGTTCCATAATCATCACAGCCACTTTGATGTCGTCGGGAAGGTAACCCATTTGGTTGACTCTCACCCAACTTTCGGCGTTAACAGCTAATGCCACTACTGCCAATGAAACAAGATTGATTAGTCTCTTCATAACCATCTCCTATTTTAATTTTTTCTAACTCTATTTTATTTTTTCACCAATTTACAGATTTCTACTACGACTTGTGTGGCCTTTTCCATAGATGACATTGGAACAAACTCGAAGCGTCCGTGGAAGTTCAAACCACCAGCGAAGATATTAGGGCAAGGCAATCCCTTGAACGACAATTGTGCACCATCGGTACCACCACGGATAGGTTGCACCTTAGGAGTGACACCTGCGTTTTCGATGGCTTGCTTAGCGATGTCGATGACGTGCATCACAGGCTCAATTTTTTCGCGCATATTGTAGTATTGGTCCTTCATATCGAGAGTGGCTACGCCTGGGAACTCTTCGTTGATCTTTGCAGTGATGTTTTCGAGTTCCTTTTTGCGACTTTCGAAACGAGCACGGTCGTGGTCGCGAATTATATAGGTGAGTGATGCTTCTTCAACCGAACCTTCAATACCTACCACATGATAGAATCCTTCGTAGCCTTCGGTGTGTTCGGGAGTTTCGTTTTCGGGCAACATAGATGCAAATTTATTGGCCACTCGAATGGCATTGATCATCTTATCCTTGGCATATCCTGGATGTACGTTGCGACCTTGGAATGAGATGCGTGCTACGGCTGCATTGAAGTTTTCGAACTCAAGTTCGCCCACTGCACCACCGTCCATAGTGTAGGCCCATTCAGCACCGAAAAGTTCTACGTCGAACTTGTGTGCTCCTTGACCGATTTCTTCGTCGGGATTGAAGGCTACGCGAATCTTACCGTGCTTGATTTCTGGGTGATTCTTTAGATATTCGATGGCTGTAACAATTTCGGCAATACCTGCTTTGTCGTCGGCTCCGAGAAGTGTGGTGCCATCGGTGGTGATAAGTGTTTCGCCTACGTAATCGTTGAGTTCAGGGAATTGCGAAGGAGAAAGCACGATGTTTTGCTCGGCATTTAGCACGATGTCGCCACCCTTATAGTCGACCATTTGAGGATTTACGTTTGCCCCTGACATATCTGGCGATGTGTCGAGGTGAGCAATGAAACCGATGGTTGGGATTTCCTCGTCGGTGTTGGCAGGCAGAGTAGCCATCAGGTATGCGTTGTCGTCGAGGGTAATTTCGGTGAGTCCAAGAGCTTCAAGTTCTTCTTTTAGATACTTAGCAAACACCATTTGTCCTGGAGTGGAAGGTGTTACGCCAGTGTTTTCATCGCTCTTGGTATCAAATTTTACATATTTCAAAAATCTTTCAGTTACGTTCATAATTGTATAATGTTTTTAGGTTGTTAATATATTTATTTTACAAAGATAATGATAAACAAACGAATAAGCAAAATTATCATTACGTTCAGGGAATTTATAAAGTCCCTATTAGAGTGGAAAGTTGGTGCAAAAATACAACCAAAATGAGCGAAAAGTTTCCTTAAAAAGGATAACGGTGAAAAAAAGTTTCCCTGTTTTGAGGTGACATCATTTCAATTTATACATCCCAAGTCGTCGAAGTTTGTTTAACCACACTGAGTGTCTTGAACCTCAGCTGCGTTCGTTGCGAATGAAAATCAATTTTCACTCACTTGCATGAGCTTTCAAAAGCACGTCTGCCTGCCTCGGTCATCAGTCCTCTTTCTTCAAGATTCATACATCTGTCCATGTTCTGTTGAGTCCAATGGCTTTTGGAACGACGAGGTGAAAGACGTTGAGCAAGTCGACCATCGGGAAGCCTCTTAAGTGTACTATCTATCCAACCGAAACAGAGGGCCTCTTCAACAACTTCTATGTATGGTATTGCTGGCCACTCTGGACATTTACTGTGATATGTCACCACCCAACAACATTTCTCTTTGCGATGGTTCTCTTTGAGCCACTGCCGAAGTTCGGTACGATTCCCAAAGTGGAGAAGATTAACTATTTCCATGGTACAATATCTATACGACTTTATTAAGGTTATTTGCAAGCATTTCTTCTATGGTTTCTATATTTACTGTATCAACTGTAGAAATACGGTAGGGTTTTAATCCATATTTAGAAAGGATTTTGTCTTTTAGTTTATCTCTTGATTGCTGAACTTCACTTTGATTATGATATTTCCATCCGTCCACTTCAATTGTCATTAAGGGCTTTTTGGTAATCGAATTATAGACTAAGAAATCTACATGAGACAACGCATTTGAAATGAAAGCAATTTCTTGAGTTTCTAGTCCATTAAAATCGGTTATAAGTCGAGAAAGAGGATAATGACAAACTACGTCCCAGTTACTCATCTGTACTTTATCAATAGCTTTAACTATAGTATCATATATTATATTTTCTGAGAGATATTCAGATACTTTACCGCTTTGAGCCTCGTATGCCAATCTTTCTGCAGTGTATTGTTTGTATAGGATATCGAATACAGAATGAATCTTACTCTCCTTAACTTCGAAATTATTATACTGTATATACGAGATTAGTTGTGCCAAATTCGAATTTGATGGCATTTCATTACCATTTACCACAATACACAGTTTTGTTTTTGCACGCGAGATAGCCACGTTCATCAAGTTTGGATCATCTGAAAAATCAGTAGGAATATTATCCACCATACTCATAATAATCGCGTCACATTCTCTACCTTGAAACTTATGTACAGTACTTGCCACATCTTTACCCAATGCCTGGTTTATAGCTATTGCTTGATCCCTATATGGGGTGATAATACCAACACTATCAGATGTAGAGTATTCTGGCATTACCTCTTGAATTATAACATCAATTTCACGTTGGTTAAAATGCCCTCGTGCGTGGTTACCCGGTACAGTCTTTATTACTTGTAAAACCTTACCTTCATTATTATCAGAAGTCATGGCGATAAGTTCCCCATTATAGAACCGTTGATTACAAAAGTCTATAATTCTAGGGTGACAACGATAATGTTCTCTCAATAAAGTGACAGGTGCATCTTTTAATACCTTGACACAAGATTGAAGGAAACTATTTGTTGTTGCTTGATATTTTTCATCTACATGATATGTTGATTGTATAGCATTCAATGCTATTTCTTCTTCTTGACTTACCACATTCGGTAATTGTTTATCGTCACCAACTATTACTGCATTCATAGCACATGACAAGGCTAAAGCACCTGTTTTGATGTCAACTTGGGATGCCTCATCCATAATAAGATAGTCAAAAACCATATCTTTACTGATGCAAGCTTTTGCTGAATATGTGGTACTCAACAATACAGGATATTCCTTAAGGAAAGCCTCTGTCTGAGGTTTAATAGATGTAAGGGCAAATATCTTTCGCTCACCTGTAAAACGTTTTGCTACTGAATTTTTCAGAACCTTTAACGACAATTGTCTTAAGTCTGTAACTCTTTGATTTATATCTATCGTTTTGAGCGAGTTTTCAATAGATAAGAGTTCATTCTCTATCTCACGTTTTCTTGCAACATAATATGCTGACTCAAATGCTTTGATAACAGTTTGAGGTTCTGATTTTAATAGCTTGTATATTTTAAAACCTAATGCAAAACTCCATTTAAGCATTTGAAAGTGACTGACTTTTTTGCTATTTTCCATCAAAATGCCATACTGTAACCTGACAGACATTAACTTCTTTGATGGTTTGTTAAACAGCCATTTATGATTGTCAGACACTTCGTTATGCATTATGTCATATTTGGTCTCTTTCAGTAGCGCGTCAAGCTCTGATTTTAATAATGCATACTTAGATTGGTCATCAAAACATAGTGAGACATCCTTCAATGCTTGGGTAACTTGCTGTTTGATAGAATTTACTTCTTCAAATTTCCAGTTATCCATTAAAGGATAATTTTGCTGATTGGCTATAAAAAGTTCTTTATTTTCAACGCTTCCTAATTTTGCAACAAGGAATCCTAATCCTTCTTTTTCCAATTTTTCTGCTACATTCTCAACAGCAGAATTATTGTTTGAGACAACGAGAACACTTTTATTTGCCAATATAAGATTGGCTATAATATTCAGTATTGTTTGAGTTTTTCCGGTTCCTGGAGGACCCTGTATAACGCTTACCTGATTGGTTAATGCATTCTCTACAGCTTTCTTTTGGCTGGCATTGCAACCAAAAGGATAATATATAGTTTTTGGTGTTCTAAAAGTTGCTAGTTTTGTTTTATCACCCAAATACTGTGCTAAGGGGACATTATCTCTCTTAACATCGATGATTCTATACTGGAGAGAGAGAATATTATCACCTTTTTCAGTCATCAAACCTGTTTCAGCGGCAAGTTTCTTCAGATATTCCCATGTTGTTCCACCATTTTTATCGATAGGAGTACGAGTTACATACACCTCGTCACCATCCAGATTCTCTGTAAATCCATTGTTATATATGACATGATAGAAAATATGTCTCCCATCATCAAATTTTAGAAGTTCCGAAACATTGGTAATATGTTTGTTCTTTATATAAAGACCCTTTTCTATTAAATCAACACCGATTGGATTGGTAAGGTACAATAGACGTGATTTATTATAATTAAAGATTCGCTGCGATGTGGTAAATTTAACAGCCCATAATCCATTGTTGTTTTCACTTATATGAACGACTTGTTCGGTGACAAACATTCGTTTATCACCTTTCTTTTCCAAGTCGATTATCATATATTTTCGTGGATCCATGTCTGTCAAATTTAAAGTTGTTTTTTTCTGAAAAAATGTAAAATGCTCTATATGTCCAATAAAACACCCAAGCTTTATTTAATCAGAGTGTATGAGCAATATGTAATTACTTTCGTTTGTTTTTATATTTTAGTTTACCAATAATCTCCTTATCTAGTGGAATGATGGATAGTTATATTCCGTTGTGCAGAGTAGCTCCTCGATGGTTGCCTCGTTCCTCAAGTACTTCTTTTATGCGATTCATGTGTATGTATTTACTATTATTAAGCAAAGATATATAATATTATGCAATAAAAAGAGATAATGAAAAAGAAAATTGGGTAAATCATATGAAAAGTAGTGACGCACGCGCGTGCGTCACTACTTTCCTTTGATAATCAACATTTTAGACACAATGACAAAAGAACAGAGTTTTTTTTGGGGACGCACGGGTTATGCGTCCCTACATCCCTTTGATAATCAGTCTTTAAGAGTGGTTACCTCGGGCTTTGGGGGATGGTTATTCTGCGTCGATGGTGATGGTGACTGTGGTGTGGTGGAAGTGGAGGGTGTATTGGTTTCCGTTTTTGGTCATACAGTCGGCATCGAGTGGAACATATGCTTTGAGTCCCTCGCCTGTGGTGCAGATGAGGTGTGCTTTTCCCATATCGGCTACTGTGGGGAAATGTAGGCTGCCTGTGCTTGTGTCGGCACTGATGATGCCGCTACCATCGGAGAACATTTGTACCCAATATTTGTGGTTGTGCGGGCCTGATACGCCTATTCCGAAGTAGCAGAAATCGGATGTGAGGATGTTGGCTTTGTGTCCGAGTGAGTTCATCCATGAGTTCATTACTTGTGATGGTTTTACCTGGGCTCGTGCGATATTTTCTCCTAATTTTCGATATTTGCGGAAATCGGAGTCGATGACTGTGAAGCAGCTTGAACCGTTGGGACGCAGGTGGTCGGCTCGGTAGTCGGTCTTAATTTCTTCGGCGCGAATGTCGGTGGCATCTTGGAGAGGTGCTACTATGGCCAATGCTGGGCGTCCGGCCTTGAAACGCTCGATATTGGTGAGGCGAAGTACTTCCCATTCGTCGTGGGTGACTGCAATGTCGGCTGGCAGTGGTGGGCGAAGTTTAGGCATACGCATAGAGATGCGTGGACTGCGATGCTTGCCATCGAGCGCGAGCTCGAAACGGATGACAATCTTGCCTTCGCTTTCGTAGGTGGCTTCGGTCTTAGAATAGCCAACAAAGGTGAGCAATGATCCATTTGTGATAGCAGAGTTTGCAATGTCGATCAACTTTTGTTGGGTGGTGCTATTGTTGACGGCATAGTTGTGTAATGCTTTTGAAAGCGCGCTGAAATCGGCATCTATCTTGGCATCGGCTGCGGTGCCTGCTATGGGGAGTGTTTTATGAGCGTGGTAAATGTCTTTGCTATTGCCAAGTGTGAAAATGAGGTTTCCGTCGATGCTGCCTTGCATGTCGGATTGTGGTGCGGTGTATCTATAGTTCTTGTCCCACTCGGCTTTGGTACCGTGTACTGCGGCTGCATTTACTGCTGCGAGAAGGTCGTCGCCTGTGGTTTGGGCGTTGACAATGAGGTTTTTGAGTGCTGTTTTCATAAGCTCTACGTCGGCACTCAAATGAGTGGCTTCGGGTGACTTGTTGAGCGCAGGGAGTGTGACACTGAAGTTGTAATTTTTGAGTGTAACGCCATCGCATGTGATTCCGATAGGTACATTGATGTGGCCATCGGTGGTGGCTGATGGCATTTTACGGGTGTATCTGTAGCTTACTCCTGTGGACCAAATTTCGGCTTCGGGGAGTCGGCTTTTTAGGTATTTAATCAGCGAATCGTAGTTGTCGGCATTGGTGGCATTGTAAGCGGCCGCAATTTCCTTGAGTTTGGTTTTGAGATTTTCTTGAGGAACATTTATTTCTTTTGGCCTTTCACCACCAAGAGTTTTCCAGGTGTATCGCACTGTGATAGCGTTTTGACAGGCATTGGTAACGATGCCTCTCTTGCCGTTGATAGTGGCATTGATTCGGCACGAGGTGGAGAAGATTTTATGTGCGTTGTCCTTAATCAGCACTCTTATGGAGATGGTGTAGTCGTTGCCCTGAATAAATTTGCCGTTATCGAATTTACCTTTCCAACTCACATTGGTGATTTCGGTGCTTGCCGATTTGGGAACGCTTGCCTTGAATGAGCGTTTTTCGCCCACAACGGGTTCGGGAATGGTGATGACCACTTTAGTGACTTTGGCAGCAAATGCCGAAATGGATGTGAAGATGGATAGCAAACATGCTATAATGAAAATGTATCGTTTCATGCGAAAAGGGTTGGTCGGTTAATATATTTTTATAAAAAGGGGTTATGTGATTTTTAGCTTTCGCAATACCCTAAAAGTAGGGTGATGCAAATATACGAACTTTTTTGCTTATTATCACCAACTCACCATCTTTATTCTTTTGAGTAGCAGAACACCATCGTAGTCAAGGACATCGGTCAATCGACGCTTACCGTCGGGCGCAAGCAGTTTCAACTGGTTAGTATACTAACCAGTTCACTATTCTCGCTTTTGAGTTTTGTTTTGAGATACTCCCAATAGTTGCGGTTTTTCTGATAATCATCTTGGTCGTTCAGCACTCCGACAATATCAAGCACAGAGAATCACCATTTGAAATTCTCCTCATCCCAAATAGCACGCACCTCACGGTCATTATAGAATCTAATGGATATTTTTGACATAAAGTATTATTATAAATGAGCGTTAGAGTGCAAAAACTACTTGCCGATGCAACATGTAGAACTATTTAATTATGAGAGCTTTACGCTTAAAACGGTAGAAAACCTTTTTTTACCTTCTAGGCGGTAGAAAAATCCGCCATTTTTGCCGTTCCAACGTTACTTCTCTAGAGTCATGGAAAAACTGAGTTTTCCATCCAGAAGTTCACCTCTTTTTCTAAGTGCAAAGGTACGATTTTTCTGTCGTGTTATCGCCAACTGTTGTCAACTAAATGCATTGAGATAGTATATTCTTTCCTCGAAAAGAGAAAAAGTCGTCTAACCACTAGTTAATATTGCTGGTAAAAAGAAAAAAAATCATGGCGCAAGCCATTTCTTCTTTTCCCTTCTTTTGACTTTACTTTATTATCCGTATATATGAGTACGACATTAAAGTAAAGTTGATTTTTTCTTTTCACGGCAAGTGCATATAGGTATGAAATATACGTGAGAATATCGCCGATTATGTCAACTAATTGCAGGACGTTCTCACTTGTAGACCTTCAATCGTGAATCACGATGGCAGTTTGTCTGTCGTATACTTTATCTATATCTATGACTCCTCGTTTTACGGGGTCATCCTATTCTACATGTTCCAATGTTGAATCCATGATTAACGACGAGGCGGTGTTTTACCGAGTCTTTAGATTTCTGTCACCCTTTTGCACAACCAAGTTCACCTTTCTCATCGATAAACATCTTATTATGCTTGGGAAAAGAAAATCTAATGATTCATAGTATGGGGCCCGGTTTTAGGGCATCGTGTTTCACTACATCATCCTTTTTCTATTTGTTTTCGTAGTGTTACTTAACTATTGTAATACACCGAGGGGTACTGCGTTTTACCGTATCCCTTGGTATTCTCGGAATATTAAAGAGCATCATTAGTAAAAAAATCTCCACTCTTACGAATTGTAGGAAGAACATCTGATGTCACCCTGTGCTTAAATCGCTTTGCACTCTCAAGCTTAGAGGATAGAATAAGTGAATAGAGTCCTGACTCGTTGATGTAAGTCATCAGTTGGTCACCGCTAGAGGTAGGGGTGTAACGTTTGGTTACATCCCCCTCATCTACTAATTGAGCAATCGCTCTTTGGCTATTTGTATGTTTCAACGCATCGAAAACATCCTTTGCACAAAACCAAGGTTCACCATTCTCGTCAACAACCATCTCATTTTGCTGGTAAAAAGAAAAATTATGGCGTAAGCCATTTCTTCTTTTCCCTTCTTTTGACTTTATTTTATTATTCGTATATATGAGTACGAGATTAAAGTAAAGTTGATTTTCTTTTCACGGCAAGTGCATAATGATTGCAAATACAAGCATTATAGCCGTATTTGAGTCGTAATGCTTTAAAATGTAATCATTAGGGGAAATGTGAAATTCCACTCACATTTAGGTGCGGATTATGTGAAATACATGCTTAAAAGGTCTAAAAACGGCTTCTAAATCATATTTTTTGATTAAAATATTCCGTCAAAAGAAAGAAATGAGTAGCTTTGTGTTATAAATATCAGTATAGTAAAAGTAATCCCGTTTTTTTATGGATAACTATTAGTTTAATGATAGATACGATTAGTTATGAAAGATTTATACGAATACTCTACTCCCGAACTAGTACGTATGCTAGGTGAACGCTTTAAGGAATATAGAATGCGATGCAATCTGACTCAAAAAGAAGTATCGGAACTATCCGGTGTTGGTCTTACTACTATACACAAGTTCGAGAATGGTACAGCTGGCAATCTTTCATTGTCAACATTCATTCTTTTACTTAAAGTGATTGGACAAATCAACTATTTAGATGACTTACTTCCAGAGTTACCCGTATCACCTTATCTTATGCGAAGAAATGAGAAGAAAGCCCAACGTATAAGACATAAAATTTTGAGAAAATAGGATGGATTTATGATTATAATCCGCCAAATCGCCTAAAAAAAGTGGGATTTGGCGAGATATGATGGAAAAACAGATGAAAATCGAAGAAGCTATACTTTATTGTCTCGCAAGTCAGAACCGAGGGATGCGAACGGAACAGATAGCGGAAATGATTAACCGCCAACGACTGCACATTCGCAAGGATGGACAACCCGTTACAGCCAATCAAGTTTATGCGGTAATTTGTCGCAATCCCGACACTTTCACAAAGGCATAATGACGGATTATGTTGATGATATAATAGATAATTATGCTAGCATATACGTGAATATTTCGCTGATTATGTCAATTAACTGCTGGACGACTTCACTCTTAATAGGGGTGTTATTGTTCTTGTAAAAGGAAAACACTATTCAGTAAGGGAGAAAAAAGTGAGTTGTGGAAGATAGACACTCACTTAATAGCTTCTAAAGAGGCAAAGCCTCTCTTTTCTTT
>JAZORR010000005.1:0-8232 GCA_045656705.1 Muribaculaceae bacterium
TATTATATAATTATTTTCGGGTTCTTTTTTTCTTGATTCCTTTAT
Organism: Muribaculaceae bacterium; assembly: GCA_045656705.1. GTDB lineage: Bacteria > Bacteroidota > Bacteroidia > Bacteroidales > Muribaculaceae > RGIG4576. The sequence goes on from JAZORR010000005.1 coordinate 46, forward strand.
ATAATTCGGGGTTATTTAATCCGTATTTTGACAATTCAGTTGGTGTCAAGCCAAAGAACTTTGGCGTTCCTGGTGCTACAACTTCTTTGCCGTCAAGAATACCGTACAATACCCAATCCAATACTTTTCGGTTGGCTATATCTACTTTTTTTAGGTCAAAGCGTATATAGATGTTTGTAATGCGATTGCCGTATTCATGACCGAGGGCTTCTACAATCACTTCATTAGGAACATCTATACTCGCTGCGATTGTCGCCCATGTGTGGCGAGCCCAATAACTTGTGAGTTCAGGGAACATCGGTTCGTAGATTTTCTTTCCACCGCGACCTGGTGCTTTCGTCATCGGACCGATTTTCTGTAACTCCTTATTCATCTTTCTACGGAAAAATTCATCGTTTGTCCATCGGTCAAGTATGAAAAGCAAATGTTTATCTCCTTTATATTGCTCAAATAGTGCCATTGCTTCCGGCTCTACTTTCATCGAATATAAATGACCGGTCTTCGAACGATTGAAATCCAATCTACCACTCTTAATGCTTTCAAGTTTGGCAAGGTCAATCATGTTTATGCCCATAAGGAAAAACATTAGCTTGAACATATCGACATATTTCTTTGCGTGTTCCTCGCATGGGAAATATATCAATCGGCGTAATTCTTCTACCGACAATGAGCGTTTCGCTGTTTCTACATTCTTAAACTTAAACTTGCGAAAGGGGTAGAATGTCGTGATGTCGTTTTCAATCGCATCATTGAATACGGCTCGAAGATTACGAAAATGTAAATTGCGAGCATTGGGACTGGGCGATGTTTTCGCCATAAAGGTATTGAAGCTCGTTAGCCAATCCTTGGTCATATCCTCGAAATGCAAAGTCTCTACTGCATCACCTACAAAGGCTCGTACTCTATTTAATGTGTGCATGTAGGTTTCTTTCGTACTTTCTTTCTTCGGCTCAATGAATTTTAGAAATCTAACGATGAACAATGTTTCATCAACATTATTCTTTTCTTCGGGATTTAATTCGGCAACTGCTATGTCCTTTATCTCTTTAGCAGTCATTCCTCGAAGTTTTCCGTCGCGAGTTAAGTTGATTATAATGGAATCAACTTTTTGCTTTACCTCATTGATATAAGCATTTAATACTTGCTTATCGGGGTGGTTAATTACTCGTTCTCGTACATTGTCCCATTCTTCAGGCATTAGTTTTGCATCTAATGAAATGTACGCAGTTGTGTTTTTGTGTCCTATCGCAATCTTTAATACGGACGGATGTCCGGGCTTTGTGCGACGACAATCAAAATAAAATTTTGTATTTGCCATTCTTAAAATGTCGAAGTCCCATGTACAAGGTAAATGGAGCTGACTTTTACTAAATATTTACCTTTCTGCTTGTGTATTAGCTTGTTATGTCCTTTTTCTTGCTCAAATCCATGTGCAAGGTTATGTACAAGGTAAATTCAGCAAACTTGTGCAACTTTCATCGTTTTTGTGCAAAAAACTTCTTTTTTTTAAGCCATTTTAGTGGTTTTGGCATAGAAAAAACGCTGATTTCAGTGCTTTAATCGCCTGATAATCAGCGTTTTAATTACTCGTGGTCCCACTTGGGCTTGAACCAAGGACCCCCTGATTATGAGTCAGATGCTCTAACCGACTGAGCTATAGGACCTGCTTTTGATTGTTGCTCAAAAAGCGAGTACAAAGTTATGCTTTTTATTTGTAAATTGCAAATCTCAATGCATAGTTTTATGTTTTTTTGAATTTATTGGCACAAAATTGGGTATAAGGGTTTTGTTTATATTCAAAAAACAAGATTTCATTCAAAAAAGTTGTCGGTAATTCTAAGACAGTTACGAGTGACAAAATACTCTATTCCTTTTTTCGGTTGTCTTGGCTTCGCTACAAATGTCGTCTTGTTCTCGTGTGAGTATTTCTTAGAAGAATTTGCAGTTGGCGAAATAAATGAAAATCTACAACTCTCTTGCTGTAGATTTTCATTTCCCCAAAAGAAGCAGTGTGTTTTTCATTCGGAGGTGTAACTTGATTGATTCCGTCAATGTATAGAAATAAGGTTGTAAAATAAAGCGGTTTCAAACACTTTCACTAACATCTTAATAGTATGGAAAATTAGTCTCAAAGTATAGTAGTAGGTTTATGTTTTCGACACAAAATTATGCCACACATGGGCAAGTTTCTTACACACCAATCATAAAATTATTTAAAATTGGGAATAATCGCATTTTATTAGTTTTATTTGCAATAAATTTGATTGGCAAACATAGTGTATGGAAAAATTGATGCAATACATATGGCAATATCGTCTGTGGAGTCTATCGGAAATGGCTACTGTGGATGGGAGGCGCGTGCGAATTATCGACCCGGGAACTCTCAATACTAATGCAGGTCCAGATTTCTTCAATGCGAAGATTGAAATAGATGGAAATGTGTGGGTGGGCAATGTGGAGATACATGTGCGTGCTTCTGATTGGAAACGCCATCACCACGATAAGGATAAGGCATATGATTCGGTGGTGCTGCATGTGGTGGAGAAGGATGATGCTCCTGTGTATCGCTCAAATGGAGAACTTATCCCTCAGATGGTGCTTAATTATTCGCATAATTTCAACGAGAAGTATGCTTCGCTCGTGAATGCAACCATTTCATTGCCTTGTGCATCTCAAATCAAGGATATGCCACCTCTCACCATTTCGGAATGGATACAGACGCTTGCCTTTGAGCGACTACAATCCAAAACCGAACGTATACGCACGCTTTACGATTCGTTTTGTGGTAGTTGGGAAGATGCGTGCTACGTCACCCTATCTCGCAATCTTGGTTTCGGTATCAATAACGATGCTTTTGAGCGCCTTGCTCGCAGAACTCCTCTCCGACTCTTACACAAGCATTGCGACTCGTTGCTACAAATTGAAGCTCTGCTTTTCGGACAAGCAGGTATGCTCGACAGCTCGCTTCATCCTCACGATGGATACTATCAGCAACTTTGCTCGGAATATGCATTCCTTGCAAATAAATTCACACTCACACCTATGGAAAGTGAGTCATGGAAATCGTTTCGTATTCGTCCTCAAAACTTCCCACATCGTCGCATTGCTATGCTTGCGCAATACATTCTCAACGGATTTAGCCTAATGGAAAGTATACTGAATGCACCCAACGAGGATGCACTTCGTGCTCTTTTCTCTATAGAATTGACAGGTTATTGGGCTACGCACTATTCGTTTGCCGACACTGCTACGAGTTCGCAGAAGGCACTCGGCAACAACTCGATAGATATTATACTCATCAATACCGTGGCACCACTATACTATGCTCACTCATCTATCACGGGGAATTACGAATATGCCGACCGTGCCATCAATCTGCTTGAAGGACTACGTGCCGAGCGAAATTCAATAGTAGACACATTTGTAAAGGCTGGTGTGCAATGCAAAGACGCACTTACCTCACAAGCCCTTATCCAAGCCAAACGAGAATATTGCGACACACGCAAATGCTTATACTGCACCATAGGCCATCGCCTACTCTCGCGTGCTGCTATGAAAAGTGACTAAAAACAATAAGGAACTATAACTTTGAATACTCAAAATTATAGTTCCCTAATTTTATTGTATAGTCTTTAGTTTAGCCCATCTTCACGAGTGAAAGGAAACGCAACGGTATGGCTGTGCTAAAATTCATCTCCTTGCGAGTGATAGGATGCACGAAACGTAGAGTTTGAGCATGCAACGCAAGTCGATTGATAGGACTATGACCGGCACCATATTTGCGGTCGCCTGTGATAGGATGGCCAAGGTCTTTCATATGCACACGAATCTGATTTTTACGACCAGTATCAAGTTCCACTTCCATAAGAGAGAAGCTCTTTGTAGCCTTTAAGCATTTATAGCGAGTAATGGCAAGCTGACCTTTCTTTGGATCGTCGGTAGAATATACTTCAAATTGTGAGTTTTCGGCAAGATAACTCTTCACCACGCCTTCAGCTTGTTCCACTTCACCTTCAACCACACACACATACTTGCGATTTAGCACCATATTATTCCAATTGTGCTGCATCACTTCCTTAGTTTGCATAGTTTTAGCAAGCATCATAAGTCCTGATGTATCACGGTCGAGACGATGCACAATGAACACCTTAGCACGAGGATCGTGATACTTCACATATTCACGCATAATGCTATAAGCAGTGCCATCTTTCTTGGTATCAGTACCCATAGACAGGATACCATAACCCTTGTTGATAACAAGAATATGCTCATCTTCATACACCAATTCTACTCTCGGATTTTTAAATACCTGGAACGATTGGTCGAAGTTTACCGAGAAAGTATCACCCTCATTCAATTCCACATCATAGCGAGATGTAGGCATATTATTCACCGCAAACTGATTGTGGCGAAGCATAGACTTAAGTTTTGTAGGAGTATGATCCTTTAGAATGCTTGCAGCCACTTCAAGGATTGTACCTTTCTCTTTCACAGTCCACGATTTGATATTATCAGGACGATTTTCTTTTCTCTTATTAGTGTGATTACTTGGTTGTCTCATAAATTGAACATATTTTCTGCAAAATTAACCTAAATTTCCGACATAGAAAAACTACAACACACAAAAGGAGGCTCAACGCTATGTCGCTGAGCCTCCTATAAGCATTATTTTAAGGGAATTTTATAGAATCACCTTTGTAGTTTTCGCACCTTGTTTGCGAATGAAGATGCCATTTTCTGGATTAGCCACTTTCACACCTTGCAAGTTGTAATATTCTACAGAAGCATTCTCAGCAGCCACTTCTTCAATAGCAGAAGCATCGCTAAGCACATATTCTGTAGAACCCTTTAGACCAGCAATTGTGAAGTAAGCTTCGATATTACCATTAAGTGTTACCTTTCTGCCAATTACAGAAGGATTATCAACGAGATTCAAAGCAGTGCGAACTGCACCAGTAGGCAATTGTACTGGCAAACACAAAGCCTTATCCTTGCAATCGGCAGCATCGGCAATGATTATGTTAGTTTTAACTTCAGGAGCTACACCAAACACAGGTTTATCCTTAGAACCATCCAAGCAACCTACAATGTAACCAGTTACCCAAGCAGCCTTCTTTTCACCATTAACAAAAGCTGCTATAGCTTGAGCCACTGAGATAGGAGCATCCTTAGTACCAAGAGATTCTGGATTTACAGGTTCTTCTTCTTCTTCAGCATTGAACATAAAGTCGTCGACACACCAAGTAGCAGAATCGGCAGTAGGAGAAACATATTGGAATGCAATATACACGATTTCACCATAAGCGCTTAGGTCGATTTCACCCGATTCTACCCAAGCTGAGAAACCACTTGCAGGAGCCACTGCCAATGTAGCAGATAGTTCAGTCTTCAAAGTAGCCTTAGCAGGGTCGGCGTTATCCAATACATACACCTTAAATTGAGTAGTAGTAGTGCTATAAGCATTTACTTGAGTCTTGAAAGAAATAGATTTCTTTGCAGCATCCTTCACATTAAGAGCAGGAGAAACAAACCAAGTTTCTACAGGTGTAACAGTAGCTCCATAAGCACTCATAGATGCATATCCATTGCCACTATAATCTTTCCAAGTCCAATCCTTATCACCAGAAACCACTACAGCATTCCAATTGCCAGGAAGAACAGAAGTAAATTTTTCGTTCACAGAACTTTCGCCTGTCATACCAGAAGCATCAGCCACAGTCACGCTGATAGGTTGCAATTGAGCAGAACCATTATATGATGACATAAAGCCCTCCACATTGTAAGTAACACCTTCGGCAAGACCTTCAATTGAGATACCATATTGATTGTAAGCAGCAAACTTGTTGGTACCATCAGATACTGTGTAGTTCTTAGTCTTACCTGAATCAAGAGTGAAGTATACACCTTCAAGCTTCACATAATCAAGGAATTTGCAGTCTTTAAGTTCGGCAACAGTAACCTTTATAGGAGCAACAGAAGTACCAGCCACGCCATCGGCAAACGATTCAGCAACTGGCGAAGCCAATTGGATATTACCACCATATTCACCTACAAGACCTCTAGCACCAGCAGCAATCACATCACCATTCTTATAAGTCTTACCCAATGAACCATACACAAGCATTCTGCCCGAAGCATCTTGCACAATAAGGTTGCTACCATTTTGATAAACAGCAGTCAAAGCACCTGCAAACTTAGCAGCCTTACCATTGACAAGAGCATTGAAAGCAGCAATATCAGCCACAGGAGCAGAGAAATTGAAAGCAGCGCTTGCAGCCTCACTCACTGTGCTACCATCAGAAGCCCACGCATAAATAGTAGAGTTGCTTGTCACAGTAAAAGGATTAGTGTACTCTTCAGCATCACCTACATCGTCGCTATTAATAGCATAATAAACATCTTGACCAGCAGCAGCAGAAATTGATACCGACACCTCGTCACCAATTATATATTCACCACCGGCAGGGGTAATAGTAGGAGCAAGCACTGCTCCTGCAGCAGCAGTAGTTATTTCGATAGTCTTAATACGCAATTGTGAGCCAGTAGCATCAAGAACAAATTGATTAACCGAACCTTCCCAAGTAAGAGTAGTACCTGAAGCTGAGATTGTACCCGAAGCAACAGTAGGAGTCTTAGCATAATCGGCAGCAGTACAATTAAACACAATCTTCACGATAGCTTCGGCAGAAGCAGTAGCCGGAGCAATTGTAAACTTAGCGTTTTTATATACACGAATATGGTCGCTCTTTGGTTCTATACAGTCACTTGTAGACTTTGACTTTTCGTAAGTCAATTTCCAGCCATTGATAGTAGTAGTGTAACCATTCTTGTCACCGGTCCACGTAGAAGCCGATGAATTGGTGTTGAGCGTAACAGTTCCCGCCCACGCCATAGTAGCCACAAGCATAGCTACCAAACTAAGTAAACATTTCTTCATTTGCATATAGTTTTTGTTGATTTATAATTTCTGAGTGTAAATTTAGTGATTTTTTCTAAAACCTAAACTATCACAAGTCGAAAGAATCCAATATATATGTTTTATAACATATATAAAAACAAAAAAGCCTTATATCACTATAAAGCTTTTTCCAATGTTGAGAGATATTATGATAATGTTATTTAATCCATTGAATAGTGTCAGTGGTTTCGAGCATACGCACATCAAACATATAATCTGCTCCAAACACCTCTGGTTCTTCAGGTTCAATCACACGGCATGCTTTCACATAACGGCGATTGTAATAGGTTTCGGTGGAACTGCTTATCACCACGCCTTGCGAGGTGCTTGCGTGAATAAATTCAAATGTCTTGTTCTCATTGTCGGCACTTGTCACTATTCCCACATGACCAATTCTACTTCCTCCAGCTCTGCGACCATTAAAAAATACTAAATCTCCTGGTTGAAGTTCGTTTATCTCCACTTCCTTACCATTTGTTACCTGTTGGCGTGATGTGCGGTCAAGTTTATAACCCACATGGGCAAAAACATAACTTGTGAAGCCCGAACAATCGAAACGCTTAGGCCCTGTAGCACCCAAACGATATTTTGTGCCCTTGAATGTAGCAGCATAATCAAGCATTTCAGCTATAAGTGGGTCGTCTATTTGCACCTTGTCGTTGAACAATGGCGATTTTTCTATTTGTTCGCGGATAGTACCGCGTTTGTTCTCAATAAATTGAGCATTTATGGGTGCAGAAAACATCATCACGACAATAGCCGCTAATGATAAAAAAACTATGTTTTTGCACACTTTCATAAATAACTCTCTTAACTAAAAAACATATATGTATTAATCTAACGCTACAAAGGTATAAAATAGGCATCAAGCAAACAAACTTTTTCAACATTTCTAAACAATAGGATCACTCGATATTTGAGCTTAAAAAGAATATATCCTATTGTCCAACAATCTATTACACTCCTAAAACCAATATACCACAGCTAAAATATTTATCTTTTTTTAACCTTATATTTTTCACACAACTCCAAATATTTTAATATTTAATTTTCTCGAAGTGTTAAAATTTAACACTTTTCACAGTGTATTAGGTTACCTGGACAAAAAGTAGGATGAAATTAGAGTAAAAAACTCTTAGTAGACAAAAAGTATGATAGATATTCCCATAGGTGCGCGCCCCTATGGGAATATTTGCGCTTAATAGCGCCTTTTAATATACTCATCTAGT
>JAZORR010000006.1:0-24801 GCA_045656705.1 Muribaculaceae bacterium
TTGTGCTTCCTGTTATCTTGTTTTGTCTATCGCAATTACTTCAATGTTCTCTTTCGCTCTCTTTCATTCGGCCACTGCCGCGTTTGTTTCCGAAAGCGAGTGCAAAGTTACGCACTTTTTTCAAACTGACAAATTTTTCTACAATTATTTTTTCAAGATTTTTTGAAGATTTTTAACAACTACCTATCAGTCAGTGATTTATATATTTGTTAAGAGATGTTAAATATTTTAGAGCTATGTTTTATAACATGTTTTGCCGTTTTTGAGAGAATTTTATGTGCTACTCCATAGTGACTTATATTATAATAGTACCTAAAGTGAAAAAGATTCTATCAAAATAAAATTAGTGGAACCAATTTAAGTCAAATTGATTCCACTAAAACTATTTCATTAAATATGATTAACTTCTAAAGCAAATTGAGAAGCTGATCACAAACTTTTACAGTTTGTTGCAATTCTTGCTTGAATGTTTTTTGAGAATTGTGTCCAATCAGATATCCCACCAATCCTACTGGGAAGAAGATAACCATACCTAATCCCAACTTTGAATTCTTTAGTGGCTGACAAAACAACATATCATCTAATATAGGAAAATCTGCCGTTTTATTTATCACCAATTGCACTTGCGAATTACTCAAATATGCCACTACATCTTCCAATTGCTCAATCAAAGCAAGTCTTTCATCACTTGGATAGCCACAAGTCCAATACTTAACATAGGATTGCGACTTTTTATATTTTTCAAGGAAAGCATTACACTTTTCCTTCAGTGCTTCCACTTTTGCAATTGCCACATCATTTTCCACATCATCCATCACAATTTCTTTCATTTCGATATGACGCACCTGATGTCCACCAACAAGTCTTCTGAAGAAATTGAGATAAGCATCGGGATTGAACACTGCAGAATCGTTCACCGCCTTATATGTAAAAAAGATACCGAGAGGCAAAAGAACAGCCGAACTCAACCACATACCTCTCCACACTTCCCAGTGACCATCGCGTGCCATTTTGTAGCCCATATTATCAAAAATGTAATATACAATAAATAGCAACACCGAAATCACAATTGGAGTTCCTAATCCACCTTTTCTAATAATAGCACCCAAAGGAGCACCTATAAAGAAGAATACCAAGCACGCAAACGACAAAGTAAACTTCTTTTGCAATTCGATTTCGTGGCGACGAATAGTCATTCTGCTCTCATCCATAGTATAACCACGGAATTGATATTCTTGCTTCACCTGGGTGGCTCTGTGCTTAGCCTCTATGATATACTCTTTTTGTTTCTTGGCAGATGCTCCAGCAAATAGAGAATCCAGATTGAGAGGTTTCAAAGTTTCCACAATACCCACTTTCTTCTCCACTTTCTCGCCGTCAACCACCACATTTTTGCGAATAGGCACACCACACACAGGATTATGCAAAAATTGCACCGCAATGGTATTACCAATAGAATCCACTTGCAAATTTACAGAGTCGATAGTGTGACGAAGCTCAGCCAAGTCCTTACCCACATACTGATTTCGCATCGCGCCATCGTCCATACGAGTAAAGTTGGCATCGAAAGGAATCATAATTTCTTTCAATCCAAAGGTTTCACGGCGATACAATGCTCCACTGCGTCGTCCCATTGTGCGATCGTCCTTCAAATCTTCAAACGATTCTCCATTATATAATTGAAGGAAAAGATGCTTCTTATCTTCGGTGAAACTAAGTTTCCCTGAGTCGGCCACTATCACATTGGCATAGCCATACCCTTTAGACACATCATATATCATCATATTATATAACATACCCGTGTCGCGATTTTTCTGCTTCACAAACAAGTTATAACCTTGAATTTGGTCGTAAAAAGCACCCTCAGGAATTTCGAGTTCGGGAGATTTCTGCCTCATCGAAAAGAGAAGAGTCCACATCTTCACTTGTGCTTTAGGCAACACATTGTTCTGAAAGAAAAAAGCACCTATAGAAACTGCCACAATCAAAGCTATGAGCGGACTCATCACCTTAATAAGCGACACACCAGAGGCTTTCATAGCTGTAAGTTCAAAATGCTCACCAAGATTACCAAACACCATCAACGAAGCCAAAAGAATAGACAACGGCAATGCCAAAGGCACCATAGTGAGACATGCATAGAAGAACAACTCCCCTATCACAGTAATATCCAAACCCTTTCCCACCATATCATCAATGTATCTCCATAAGAACTGCATCATCACAATGAAGAGACATATGAAGAATGTCATACAAAACAATGGAATAAAAGTTTGAAGTATGAACAAATATAGTTTCTTAATTTTCAACATTTCTCCTAAATTATATCTTGGAATTTTATATAAATCCCCTTAAGTGTGCAAAATTAAGAAATTTAATCGGCATACGCAAAAACACACCTATTTCGGTAACGAAAAATGCATTTCGAAATTCTATTAGAGTAATAAGATGTTATTAAAAATATTAATCTTTTTCATATTATTATTTTACTTTAATTTTCTACTGCCCACAATTTTCAGTGGACAGTAGAAAAATTTCTATACTAATAGTATTGTAAACGGCATGCCCTCCTCGAATCAAATTTACCTAATCTTTCTTCACAAATTCAACATCACCTTTAGAGAATACTTTCGAGAATTTCAGATTTGATTCATCTATAAATTTGATTTCATATACATTTCTTACTTTTTTATTATGAATAAAACCTTCAATAATATATTTTCCATTCTCAACTTTACCAATTTTACTTGAATCGAAAACAGTATCAATTTCATTTGACAAATAACAATACAAATCTATGTCAGAAATCTTCATCTCGTTATTATCGTCAAATCTAAAGAATTTACATTCCCATTCATCTGTAAATAAAAGACCATACGTTTTTATCTCAGAATGATAATTCCAATACCAACGTCCCACTAAAAGTTGTAATTTAGATTTTGTTTGTGCATTTATACTATACACACTCGTTAAAAGCATTAATACTATAATTGTTATTACTTTTTTCATAAGCGTGAAAAATTAATATTAAACATTCTAACATTTGATTTTGGGATTGCAATCTTTCAAAATGTTTGATGCAAAAATAAATCACGCCATAATATCTCGCCAAAATAAACTTTCAAATAAATATATCACCGCAACAAAGTACACAACTGAATTTCAACAACTTACATATTTGATAGATTTTCATTTCCTATCATAGCATTTAACAAGCTCAAAATCAGAGGAAAGCAAACTACTGCATAAATATAATTGATAGACATTTTAATATCTAAATACACATTAATTGCACAAACTCATCTTTATCCACTGCATTAGATTTTAAGATTTTGTTTTTCAAACGAGACTTTTTGTTATAATAATTTTCTAACTTATCTCCCATAAGCAAACATACAGTACGCGACGAGAAACCACAATATAAATATATTAATAATGACATTTCCTTTTCATTTAACTGTGGGATCTGCACTCTTATACGCCTTACGACATCATCATTACATTCATTTACAATATTTTCTAAATCTTGCAATGTATTTTCCTCGCTAAAACTATTTATGAGAGAGATTGCTTCTCGGTATATTGTATTTTTTTCTCTTTGAGTATTTTGACATTCAAAATAAGTATCACACAAATTATTTATAATTTCAAATTTCTGTCCGAATAATTTCTTTACAAGCAATTGCGTATCTGATATTTCATATTTCTTTTCATTCAGTTGATTCAATATATCATTCATACTTTCACGCACTTCCATCAATTCTGAATTCTTTTGTATTACCAGAGTATTATATTTTCGATATAAAAACACTACAATAACAGCAAATAAAATAACAATAACAGCAAACAAACAATTATATATCCACTTCTCACGTTCAGCTCTCATCCATAAGACTTGATTATGATTATCTTTATAAACCTCAATTGCATTCAAAACACCAGATTTCATGGCATTTCTTATCAATGAGTCTTGACACATCATCATATTCTGTAAACACATAGAAGATTTCTTATAATCCTTTTCTATTAACGCTATTTCATAGTTCACTCTATGCTCAAGCAATTTATCATCATCAATCCTATTCAACGACTCATTTAAATAATAAATAGCACTATCAGGCATCGCAAGATATTTGTAACACAAAGCCAAATCCTTATAGTTACGTGCGTTCAATGGTATTGATTGTCCAAAGAAGGAGGTAATAAGATCCTTAGCCTTTTGGTATTCACCCATTAACACCAAAACTTCCGAATTCAAAAGAGAGAAAACAGAATCATTAACAACATTATCATAATACTCATTTTCATTCTTGAGATTATCCAATATACGTTTACCCTTACTATACTCTCCTGCATTAATATATGCTATACCCAAATCTAACAATGCATATTCAGCCAATCTCATACTATCGGATTGCAAGAAAGAATTATATGATTGTTCGGCATATTTTAGTGCATACTCCATATTATAAGTATTGCTATACACCACCCTTAAACTATTGTAAATTAAGCCTAAATAGTATTTATCATTAACACTTAATGCACATTCTTCTGCCTCCAAAAGCGAGACTACACATTTCACATATTCACCTTTCTCGTACTCACTATGAGCATCTTTGTAAAGTGAATTTATTTTCTCTTTAATGTAAGAGTTCTTTCCACTATTATAGTCACATGCAGTCAACCAAAATAGTGTAAATAAAATACCTAAATAAAGAATTCTTTTCGCCATTACCTAATTAATCGTTATTTACAACCGAGTTTGCGTTTTAGCACTTTGAGTTGTTTTTCCCATAGGGCTTTAGATTCGGCTTCCTCATCGTCGTCGGCGAAATCGACCACAGTGAGAAGCGTATCTCCTGTGAGTTCAGAAGAAAGAATGTTAAATTCGAAGTAAGATTTATCATCATCCTCGCACCAATGGTATTTTATGCGTTCGCCAGATCGTGACGACAAAAGAACAGCCTCAGTGGGATACTTATTCCAATAGAAAGTAAATTTCTTACCATCTTGCTCCACATCATCGGCAAACCATTGTTTCAAACCATCGGGTGAAGAAATATACATCCACAATAGTGATGCGGGCGTACTTTTCATATTAAATTCAAGAGTATACTTAGTTTTCATCATAGCGTTTTTCTATTATGTATAGATTATTGTTATTCATTTCTTAAATGCGAATCTAACACATAATTTATATATAAGCAACTTTTTAAGTGATTTTTTTTGTTTTTTATGTGTTTCCCACAAGAAAAGTTATTAATTTTGTAGCAATTAATAATTCACACATTATGATTGACCTTTTTAAAGAACTAAAAGAGAGGGCTAAAGCAAACAAACAACGCATAGTCCTTCCAGAAAGTACGGAAATTCGTACCCTCCAAGCTGCCAACCAAGTATTAGCTGAAGAAGTGGCAGATGTAGTGCTAATTGGTAACCCAGCCGAAGTGCTTGCTAAAGCAGCAGAACTTAACTTGACTTATATCAACAAAGCTCGTATCGTAGACAACACCGACGATGCTGCTATAGAAAAATATGCCGAAATGTATTACGAAATGCGTAAGAACAAAGGCGTAGATATGGAAGCTGCACGCAAAACTGCAAAAAATCCTCTTTATCTTGGATGTCTTCTAATCAAAGCTGGAGAAGCCGACGGACAAGTAGCTGGAGCTCAAAATACTACAGGAAATGTGCTTCGTGCGGCATTCCAAATCATCAAGACTGCTCCTGGCATCAATGTGGTATCTGGTGCTTTCGTGATGTTGCTTCCTGCAGGTTCGCCTTATGGAACAAATGGTATCCTTGTGCTTGGTGACTGTGCAGTAATTCCATCGCCAAATGCTAACGAACTTGCTCAAATCGCAGTGTCTACAGCTCAAACGGCAAAGGCTGTGGCAAAAATAGATCCTGTGGTGGCAATGTTGAGTTTCTCTACTAAGGGCAGTGCTTCACACGAAACTTGCGATAAAGTGATAGAAGCTACAAAGATTGCAAAAGAAATGTGTCCAGACCTTGTAATCGACGGTGAATTGCAAGCCGACGCTGCTATCGTGCCATCGGTAGGTTTCAGCAAGGCTCCAGGCAGTCCGGTTGCAGGTAAGGCTAATGTGCTTGTGTTCCCTAATCTTGAAGTGGGTAATATCGCATACAAACTTGTGCAACGCATTGGTAATGCTGAGGCAGTGGGTCCTGTGCTTCAAGGTCTTGCAAAACCTGTGAACGACCTTTCTCGTGGTTGCAGTCCTGAAGATATCTACAAGACTCTTATCATCACAGCCAATCAAGCTATTGCACAAAAAGAAGAAGAAAACAAATAACATTTACATTAATATATAATAAAAACTTCTTACGATATGAATATTTTGGTTCTAAACTGCGGAAGTAGTTCAGTAAAATACAAACTTATCGAAATCAAGGCAAACGAAGTGCTTGCCGAAGGTGGTGTAGAAAAAATCGGTTTGCCAGGTGCTTTCATCAAGTTCAAACTTGCTGACGGTTCAAAGAAGGTGGTAGAACTTGACATTACCGATCACCAAGGTGCTATCAAATCAATCCTTGACACTATCACAAGCGAAGAATTTGGTTGCATTAAGAACTTCAACGAAATCGATGCAGTGGGACACCGCGTAGTACATGGTGGTGAAAAATTCAATAAGAGTGTGCTAATCACTCAAGAAGTGATAGATAAGGTAAAAGAATGCTACGACATTGCACCTCTTCACAATCCAGTGAACATTGCAGGTATCGATGCTATTTCAAGTATCCTTCCAAATGTGCCTCAAGTGGGTGTATTTGACACAGCATTCCACCAAACTATGCCTGCTAAGTCATATATGTATGCTCTTCCATATAAGTTCTATAAGGAAGATGGCGTACGTCGCTATGGTTTCCATGGTACAAGCCACCGCTATGTATCTAAACGTGTGTGCGACTTCCTTGGTGTGAAATATGAAGACCAAAAGATTATCACTTGCCATGTGGGTAATGGTGGTAGTATCACTGCTGTGTGCCACAGTAAGAGTATTGACACTTCAATGGGCCTCACTCCAACCGAAGGTCTTATGATGGGTACTCGCTCGGGCGATGTAGATCCAGGAGCGTTGACTTATTTGATGGAAAAGCATAACCTATCGGCTAAGGATATCCAAAATATCATCAATAAGGAAAGTGGTATTGCAGGTGTAACAGAAATCTCTTCTGATATGCGTGAAATCGAAGCTGCAGATATTGCTGGCGACGAACGTGCACAACTTGGTCTTGCAATGTACGAACAACGCATCATCAAATATATCGGTGCATACGCTGCTGAAATGGGTGGTGTGGACATCATCGTATTCACTGGTGGTGTAGGCGAAAACCAAACTGGTGTACGAGAAAATGTATGTGCTCCTCTCGGCTTTATGGGTGTAGAACTCAATAAAGAACTTAATGCTAAGATTCGTGGTACAGAAACTGTAATCAGCACTCCAGAATCTAAGGTGAAGGTGGTAGTAATTCCTACCGACGAAGAATATCTTATCGCTCGCGATACAGAATGCATAGTAGAAAGTAGAGAAGTAGAATAAGAAAACTTATATAAAAAATGCTAAAAATGGGAGCCGATATTTGTATTGGTTCCCATTTTTGCATACATTTGCATCGACCTATTACAAAATTCATAATTATCAAAACTCATTCATTATGAAAAGTTTATCACACCTACTACTCGGTAGTGCTTGCGTTTTCGGTGCAATCGCTTTTTCATCGTGTGAATCAAATGAACTACCAAAAGAAGAATCGCCAAAGATTAATTCTGTGAGTATTCACACCAACATTTCAAACTATCTTAAAGATATGAATGCCGAATACAACAATGGAAGCGGCACCGAAGGTGTGTATCAAATTTCTGGTGAAGAAAAAACTAATAATCACATAGAATCTATAAATTCATTCAAAATAAACGATTTTGGTATAGAGTTTGAAGATTTCGTTGTAGAAAATCTTACAAAATCTAATAATAGCACCTTACAACAAGTCACAGCAAACTTGGTGTCGAATGCTACAATCAATCCCATTGAGAGCAAGAGCCAATTACCTTCAAGAATTAAGGCATTGTATTCTATAGGACTTGACAGAGTAAATTCGTTGGGAGTATACATTAGAAATTGGGAGGTAAACGCAGCTGGGATAGAAGAAATCACTCTAAACGATATCACTATCACATTCCCAAAGTATGTAAGATTTGAAAATGGCACTAATGTGTATAAAATAAGTCATGTCACACTGAATGAATCAAATACTTTCTACAAATTAATAAATTACAAAATCAAGGGCATCAAAATAGGCGAAGATGAACAATGTGAATTTATAAGCAATGAAGATGGCGTAAATTACATTTCATTTGCTGGTGACGTACAACTAAATGCAGATGTCACAATCAAATATAATCCATCAAAAATCTCAAGAGCCGATTTAAACTTCGACTTAACCCACTCAAGTTATGCTCAAGATGTAAAAAATATTAGAGGAGAATTTGATGTTTTAGATTCAAATATCGAAAAAACAATATTAATCAACAATAGCCCATCAGAAGAGTCAAGCATTTGGAACCCATCTCAACAAAATGATATTATATGTGAGTTCTCATACGAGAATTCGTCACCATTGGCTCTTGAAACAAATGTACTTATCACTCCATGGGACACCACTACAAATTTGGCTGTAGGTAATCCTATCAGCATCGACCTCGCTGGTAAAAATTACATCAAGCCTAATAAAAAAACTAATTTTATCATTTCAAGCACACCTCAGGAAGTGAATAATTACGAGTCGGTGAATATCGTGAACGAAAACATCTCTGAAATGATGAAATCTACAGCTAATGCATATAAAATATCATCGGGCAAAATAACTACAAACTATAATTATTCTCATGCATTGGCATTGGGTAAAGAATATAGATTATACGGAAATTACAAAGGTCTCATTTCTATACCATTCTCTAATTTCGAGCTAAATTACACCGAAAAATTAGAAAATCTAAATCAAATAATAAAGAATATAGGAGAAAATGCCGATAAGGTGTCGTTCAGATTTTGGGCTTACAACACTATTCCTACAGATGTGGAAATAAGCGTAGATTTCCTCGATACAGATGGCAACAAATTAGATGGATTAGAAGCTAATAGTGTAATACTAAAGCCTTGCAAAGATGAAATAAAATTCTCTTCGCTATCATTTGATTTGGATAACTTATTAAATAATAGTCAATTTAAACTATTGGATAAAATTGCGTTCAATTTCAGAACATTAAATGAAGACAATAGTAAAATAAGATTATCACCATTCCAACAAATTATGATTACCAATGGTAGTGCTCATTTCATTACAAAATTTGAATGATAATTTGAAACAATAAAACTAAAGAGATGTGTCAAACGACGTTTGACACATCTCTTTAGTTTTATCACAATTACAGCAAAAAACGCTGCAAGGTTTTAGCTTTTTCGGCAGTTTCTTGCCATTCATTCAAAGTCACTGATGCTGCGGTGAGCCCACCTCCTACATATAAACAATATTTATTGTCTAAAAATTCAAGCGAACGAAGATTCACATAGAAATCAAAATCTCCAGTTTCGCTCACTGGTCCTACATAACCACAATAGTAGCGACGGCTATGTTTTTCAATGTTTCTGATATATTCCACAGCGTCTTTGCTTGGAGTTCCTGCTATGGCTGGTGTGGGATGTAGTTTATCGCGTAATGCTGAGATTTGTTCATCGGTAGCATTCCCGCTTTGAAAATCGTTGCATAGATGTTCTACATTGCCAGCATTGCGAGTGTATGTGTTAGAAATATCATACTTCACACCTACTTCATGAAAACAATTACCTATATAATCGGCAACAAATCGCTGCTCTACAATCTCCTTTTCGCCCCAATCGGATTGAGTCCCAGCAAGACGAGTCCCAGCAAGAGCCATCGTATATAGCACATCGGCATTTTTACTCAAGAAGAGTTCGGGAGTAGCCCCCATCCATGCACCTGTTTTATGAGAATGAAACAGAAATACCATTGCATCGGGATATATATTGAGAAGAGATTTAAACACATCCATCCACGAGCCGTTGTATTCTCCCGATATAGTGCGAGAAAGCACAATTTTAGACAGCACTCCTGCACGCAAATCTTTTACACATTGCTCAGCTTGAATTAAATAATCGGTTTCACTGATAGATGGTTGCAACTTACGGACAACTTCGCAAGTGACATTCTCACAATCCATCTTCAGGAAATCTTCAGCATCAAGATTGTGGGATATAAAATGTGCATCCACATCATCGGCATAAAATGGATGTATATAGAAACCTTTGTTTGTCTTGTAATTATTAGTTTGAACACCAAAGCACAGACTGCTTGACTTTGGCAAGCGATAACAATAGAAATCGGCACCACAGCGCAGTGCTTTTTCTACTGCTTGCAACACTATATTGTTGCTATTATCAAACATTACACACCTCCCCTATCAATTCAAAAGGCAAGGCTTCCTTAATAATGACATTATAAAATTCACCTATCTCAAGAGTTTGAGTTTTAGAGATAAGCACTTCAGGATCAACTTCAGGCGAATCGAACTGAGTTCGTCCCACATAGTAGTCCTCATCTTCTCTATCCACTACCACACGCATTGTAGTGCCCACTTTTTGCTCATTACATTCGAGTGAGATAGATTCTTGAATTTCCATTATTTCGCACAATCGCTCATCCTTCACTTCTTGAGGTATAGAGTCATCAAAATGCTTCGCTGCATAAGTACCTTCTTCTTCACAATATGCAAATGCACCCATTCTTTCGAAGCGAGCACTCTTAACAAATTGTTTCAATTCTTCATATTCTTGTTCTCCCTCACCAGGGAAACCAACCATAAGAGTGGTGCGAATATGAATGCCTGGCACTTCTTTACGAATATGCTCAATAAGAGCAAGAGTTTCTTCCTTATTAATATGTCGACGCATATTATCAAGCACACGATCGCTCACATGTTGGAGTGCAATATCAAGGTATTTGCACACATTTTCGTGCTTTGCCATCACAGGCAGTACTTCATAAGGGAATTGAGCTGGATATGCATAATGTAATCTTATCCATTCTACCCCCTCAATTTGTGCCATTTGGTCGATTAATTCGGGCAACATCATTTTGCTATAAAGGTCAAGACCATACGACGACAAGTCTTGAGCTATCACATTAAACTCCTTCACACCCTTCGCTACAAGATCGCGCACTTCATCGAGAAGTTGCTCCATAGGGATAGATGTGTGACGACCAGTGATGAGAGGAATTGCACAAAAGGCACAAAAGCGATTACATCCTTCTGAAATTTTCAAATATGTATAATGCGAAGGTGTAGTGATGTAACGCTCATAAGGTTTTGTAGGTGGAATTGTTTCTTGCAAATCGGTAATCAGCTTATCCCAATCAAATTTACCATAGTATTTATCCACTTCAGGGATTTCGCCCTCAAGTTCGGCAAGATAACGCTCAGAAAGACATCCCATCACATATAAGTGTTTGATTTGTCCTTCTTGCTTCGCTTCCACATATTCAAGAATAGTATTAATAGACTCCTCTTTTGCATCGCCAATGAAGCCACAAGTGTTGATTACAACCACTTCACCACACACATCGTCGGAATCGTGTGCGACTTCATAACCCAAATCTTGAAAACGCTTCAACAATCGCTCCGAATCCACAAGATTCTTAGAGCAACCAAGCGTAATTACGTCTATCCTATTCTTTTTCATACAAAATCGTTCGCTAATAGATATATTACTTACCGAAAAGTGATTTCACAAACTCTTCTTTGCGGAATACTTGCAAGTCTTCCATACCTTCACCAAGGCCAATATACTTCACTGGAATCTTAAATTGGTCGCTGATACCAATCACCACACCACCCTTAGCAGTGCCGTCAAGTTTTGTGATAGCAAGTTCGTTCACCTCAGTAGCAGCCACAAATTGTTTAGCTTGCTCAAATGCATTTTGACCAGTAGAACCATCAAGCACAAGAAGCACTTCGTTTGGCGCACCTGGGATTACCTTTTGCATCACATTCTTAATTTTAGTAAGCTCATCCATCAAGCCCTTCTTGTTGTGTAAACGACCAGCTGTGTCGATAATCACCACATCAGCATTATTAGCCTTCGCTGAAGACACAGTATCAAATGCCACCGAAGCAGGATCGCTACCCATTTTTTGCTTAATCACAGGCACACCCACACGCTCGCCCCAAATGACAAGTTGTTCCACAGCAGCAGCACGGAATGTATCGGCAGCTCCAAGCACCACATTATTACCAGCTTTCTTAAATTGATAAGCAAGTTTGCCAATTGTAGTGGTCTTTCCTACTCCATTTACACCTACCACCATAATCACATAAGGTTTCTTATCGGCAGGAACTGTGAAGTCTTCACCGATTTCAATATTGTTTTCGGCAAGAAGTTCGGTAATTTCTTCGCAAAGCAAATCATTCAGCTCGACAGAGTCGACATACTTATCGCGAGCTACGCGAGCTTGTATGCGGTCGAGAATCTTCAAAGTAGTTTCTACACCCACATCCGAAGTGATAAACACCTCTTCAAGGTTGTCGAGCACATCATCGTCAATTTTCGACTTACCAGCTACGGCGCGTTTGATTTTGTCAAAAAATCCTTCTTTGGTTTTTGACAAACCCTTGTCAAGGGTTTCCTTTTTCTCTTTTGAGAATAGTTTACTGAAAAATCCCATTGCGTTATTATTTTTTTATTTAAAGTACAAATTTAATACTTTTTTACTGATTTTTTGCAATTCTCACTCTAAATTCAAGTTCCCACAATTCATTTTGCATTTATTTATCATAAAAGATAACCGAGCAAAGTAAGTATTGCAGATTTTTTGCTAATTTTGGGGTGAAATTGATTGACGAAATGGATACAGACAATAAATCATACGATACACTCACCACCACACAAGAATCATGCAACATTCTTGTGGATTTGCTTCACGAGTATGGAGTGACCGATGTGGTAGTATCGCCTGGATCACGTAATGCCCCCATTATCACAGCATTGACACGCTGTCACAATATCACAAAGCATATAATTGTGGACGAGCGAAGTGCTGCCTTTATGGCTATAGGTATAGCACAAGAAAAGCAAAAACCTGTGGCTATAGTATGTACTTCGGGCACAGCAGTGCTGAATTATGCTCCTGCTGTAGCAGAAGCATACTATCAACGCCTACCTATAATCGTGATATCTGCCGATCGTCCTCACGAATGGATCGACCAAAACGACAGCCAAACGCTCAATCAATTTGGCATTCTCAACAACATCGTAAAGCGCAGTTTCGATATTCCTGCACAATGCGAAAGCAAAGATGAATTATGGTACTGCAATCGCACAATCAACGAAGCATTACAATGTGCCACATCCACACCATCAGCTCCCGTACACATCAATGTGCAATTGCGAGAGCCACTGTATACCCGTCGCCAATTCACATCGCACAACGCAAAGAAAATCAATCAAGTTTTGCCGAGTATAACTACTGATTGCTTCAATGGTTTAGCATCACAAATAAATAATTACCAAAAGGTGCTGATTCTCGCCTCAATGCACAATTATTGCAAATCGCTTACCGATGCATTGCATAGCATATCAGGAGGTAATATCGCGGTTCTAAGCGAAATTATTGCCAACAACAATTCTTCTGATAGAATTTTGCACAATATAGACCGCCTTTTCACCGAAATCAACGATGAAAATTGGGAGTTATTGAAGCCCGACCTTCTCATTACTTTTGGAGGCGCTCCAGTGTCGAGATTAGCAAAGACTTTTTTACGCAAAGATAATAATATTGAGCATTGGCGTATTGATGAAGACAATAACATCATTGATACAATGCAAAACA
The DNA here is from genome assembly GCA_045656705.1 of Muribaculaceae bacterium. GTDB lineage: Bacteria > Bacteroidota > Bacteroidia > Bacteroidales > Muribaculaceae > RGIG4576. The sequence goes on from JAZORR010000006.1 coordinate 13,930, forward strand.
TAACTCAAAGAATCAGTATTAAACCAGAAATTTTCTTTGAGAATAACAATATTATATCCAATAACGATAGCAATTTCTATCAACTTTGGAAAGATATCGACAATCAATCCAAAGAGAGTCACGACGCATTTATAGAAAAATGCCTATGGAGTGATTTGGCTGCTATGAACATTGTGATGAACAATTTGCCAAACAAGAGCATCAACCTGCAAATATCCAACGGAAGTTCTATACGATATGCAGACCTTATCGGGGTAACAAAAGACTTCGAGGGTGGAGTATACTGCAATAGAGGCGTTTCGGGTATAGATGGTTCCACATCTACTGCCTTAGGAGCATCGATGGCACACGATGGGTTGACACTACTCATTACTGGCGATATGAGTTTCAGTTACGACATTAATGGCTTAGCATCTCAATACAATAGCAATCGATTTAAAATCATCGTTCTATGTAACGGTGGTGGTGGTATTTTTAGATTTATCTACGGGCCATCTACACTACCAGAATTTGAACAATATTTTGAGGTGAATCGTAATTTACCAATCGACAAATATGCCCAAGCCTTTGGGTTTAGTTATTTCGAAGCAAATGACAAGAATGAATTGCAAAACGTCATTCCAGATTTCTTCAACGATGACAATTGTAGCATTCTTGCCATATACACCAACAATGAAGTAAGTGCTACCACTCTTAGAGAATATTACAACAGAAATAAAAAACAATAAAATATAATTATACAATTATGAGCAATAGAACATGGACTACTATCAAACAATATGAAGACATTTTGTTTGAACAATACAAAAGTATCGCTAAAATCACTATAAATCGTCCTGAAGTGTACAATGCATTTCGACCAACAACCAACTTTGAAATGCTTGATGCAATTGACTACTGTCGCGATCGTGCCGATATTCGCACTATCATCTTGACAGGTGCTGGCGACAAAGCATTTTGTGCCGGTGGCGACCAAAACTACAAAACTCGTGGTGGATACAACGACCCTAATGGTGTGCCACGCCTGAATGTACTCGATCTTCACAAAGCTATTCGTTCTATTCCTAAGCCTGTAATTGCTATGGTAAATGGCTATGCCATAGGTGGTGGTAATGTGTTACAAACTGTGTGCGACCTTACTATTGCATCTGAGAATGCACGCTTTGGCCAAACAGGTCCTAAGGTGGGCAGTTTCGACGGTGGTTTCGGCTCATCTTACCTTGCTCGTTGCGTAGGTCAAAAGAAGGTGCGCGAAATTTGGTTCCTTTGCCGACAATACACAGCCGAAGAAGCAGAAAAGATGGGAATGATAAACAAGGTTGTTCCTTTCGACCGTCTTGAAGATGAAGTTGTAGAATGGTGCGAAACTATCGCTATGCGTAGTCCTCTTGCCATTCGCATGGTGAAGCGTTGCTTAAATGCCGAGCTCGATGGACAACGTGGTCTTATGGAACTTGCAGGCGATGCTACTATGATGTACTACACTATGGACGAAGCTCAAGAAGGAAAGAATGCTTTCCTTGAAAAGCGCGATCCAGACTTCGGTCAATTTCCTCAATTCCCTGGATAATGAAAGCTGCATACGCTCCATACACCCTTAATTTCATCACTCCCGGAGGCACATCTCGTGGAGTGATGACTACTAAAGATACTTATTTCATAAAGATCTGGGATGAGTCGTGTCCCGAAATTTATGGGATAGGAGAATGTGCACTTTTCAAAGGTCTTTCGGCTGAAGATGACACTGATTACGAAGCAAAATTGCAAGAATTATGCCGTAATATCGAACAAGATGAACCAACCGACCTTTCTGTACATTCTTCTATAATGTTCGGTTTTGAAAGTGCTATTCTCGACTTTTCAAATGGAGGGAAACGCATCTGCCATCACTCTCCTTTTACCGATGGACAATATCGCATTCCTATCAATGGCCTTGTGTGGATGGGTAAAAAGGAGGTAATGCTCACTCGCATTGACGAGAAAGTAAATGCAGGGTTTCACACTATCAAACTAAAAATTGGAGCCATCGACTTCAATCAAGAACTTGAAATGATTGAATATGTGCGAAAAAAATACTCTGCTAACGATCTCGAGATAAGAGTAGACGCTAATGGTGGATTTACTCCAGAAATTGCCCTCCAACGACTCGAAGCACTTGCTAAATATCGCATTCACTCTATAGAACAACCTATCAAACCTGGACAATGGGAAGAAATGGCTATGCTTTGCAACAAAACGCCTATTCCTATTGCACTCGATGAGGAACTTATAGGCATTACCAATCCTATGATGATGATGGAAGTGCTACGCAACATTCGTCCTCATTACATCATTCTGAAACCATCGCTTATGGGAGGTTTCTCAGGATCGCTTGAATGGTTGCGAATGGCAGCCCAATTCCAAATTGGTGGATGGATCACTTCGGCTCTTGAATCGAATATAGGACTAAATGCTTTAGCACAATGGGTGGCTACCCTACAGCCAAGAATTCCACAAGGATTAGGCACAGGAATGGTGTTCTCCAACAATTTCCAATCACCTCTTTACCAAGAACAAGATTTCCTTGCCTACAACCCACAAGGCAAATGGAATATGCCTGAATTAAATTGGATTACAGTATAATTGCGTAAAATATGCTTATTACAATTAATAATAATCTTTGCAAGTCGATTGAAGATGTGAAGCAATATGCTTCGCCCGAAACTGCCACATTCATTGAAGAATATTACAACGAGTTACCGTATGTAGTAGCCCACACATCAGGATCTACAGGTGCTCCCAAAGAGATACATCTGCTTAAAAGCGATATGCAGGCTTCGGCTCGACTCACTTGCGAACATTTTGCACTAAATAGCGACTCTTCGTTTTATCTAAACCTATCCCCCTCTTATATTGCAGGCAAGATGATGATTGTGCGAGCATTGGAACTTGGAGCCAAACTTATTGAAGAAAAGCCTTCCAATACCCCTCTTGCTCAATATAACAGCATTGAGCGAATAAGTTTAGGCGCTTTTGTTCCATCGCAAGTAAAATACCTCATCAATAATCCTGAGAAACTTGTTATTTTCGACAATATCATCATTGGTGGAGGTAAAATTCCAAATCGTCTTGAGCGCTGGCTTGCCGAACAAGGTATACGAGCATTCAACACCTATGGAATGACCGAAACATGCAGTCATGTAGCACTTGCACCCGTAGGTACTACTCCTCAGCCGTTCGTAGCTCTTGGTGATGTAACTTTCTCGACAGACGAGAGAGGTTGTCTTGTGATAAATGCACCGCACTTTAGTCAAAAGAAAATCATAACTAATGATATAGTGAACCTCATTTCACCCACAGAATTCCTTTGGTGTGGTCGCATCGACAATGTAATCAATTCCGGAGGCATTAAAATTTTCCCGGAAGAAATAGAACCTATTATAGGCGAAGTTATCACTAATGTACGTTTCTTCGTTACTTCACAGCCATCTGACAAATGGGGCGAAGAACTTGTGTTAGTCCTTGAATACACTTCAATGGAAGAAGGAACTCGAAAAGAAGGAGATATACGTCCCGATTTCATAGATAAACTAAAAATGAAGCTTCCTTCACACGCTATTCCACGCAAATACATTGCCGTGAATAAGTTCAAAGAAACATCAAGTGGCAAAATTATTCGCAAATTATAATATGGATAAAATTCGCCAAAGCAATATCGAACTCTTACGCATCATAAGTATGATAATGATACTTATGGTGCATTTTGTAGGAGCTACTTTTTCTCTGCCTGTAAAAGTGTCATTAAGTAGTATTAACGACATCAACACCGTCACCAAAACGCTTATTGAATCTTTTGCGATCATTGGTGTGAATTGTTTTATTCTTATCTCTGGATATTTCGGCATAAAACACTCCGAAAAAGGATTTGTTAATTTCATTTTCACATGCTTATTTTATTCGGTCACCATATTCGGCATATATGCAATGATAAAACCCGAACAATATGATATACATAATGTTATCGAATCGTTTGGTATATTTTCGCATACCGATTTATGGTTTATTCCTGCATATTTCGCCTTGTACATTATTGCTCCAATTCTAAATAACGGACTAAAAAAATTTTCACAATACCAATTCACCCTTCTTCTTATAGGATTTACATTCATTAATGTATATCTTGGATGGGGATGGGGCGGCAAAGTCAATCCTACCGGATACAATGTGGTGCACCTTATTTATATTTATGTAATAGGGCGATTTCTACGCAGTTACATCACCAACAAGCCTCAACAAAAAAGAACTCGATTTATCATAGGTTACATAATATCTTTCGCACTTATTGTGGCAAGCACTTTCGTGTGCAAAAGCACTATGGCGTATGCCTACAACTCGCCATTCGTAATACTTGCCTCAGTATTTTTCTTCTTGATATTCACCACATTCTCTTTATATGATTATTTCGTAAATTATATAGCATCAAGTGCGTTTGCTGTATATTTAATACACAAAATGCCTCCTGTGTGGAGCGACCTTAAAAATTTTCTCATTGACTATTCCAATGTAGATTCTCCTATTGCTTTCGCCTTATTCTGGATATCGTTTGTGATGATGCTATTTGCAGCGTGCATAGTGATAGATAAAATACGACTCACCTTCACAAAACCACTTGTAAAGGTACTATCTGATTACACGCACAAATTATTTACTTAATAATTTAGATTTATTATAAATAATTTTTCGTAAATTTCCCTTACCAAGTGTTATCTTTGTAAATTAATATTTACAAACAAAAAATAACAGTGGTAAAACTAACCGACATAAAAACTGGCGAATCGGCAACAATAGTAAAAGTGCTCGGTCATGGCGCTTTTCGTAAACGCGTTATGGAAATGGGATTCGTGAAAGGGAAAACCGTAAAGGTGCTATTGAATGCTCCTTTGCAAGACCCTATCAAATACAATATCCTCGGATATGAGGTATCGTTGCGTCGTAGCGAAGCTGAACTTATAGAGGTTGTTCCCACTCAAGATGAGTCAAACAATAAACATAAAGCAAAACGCGCACTCAACACCATATACGATAACGATCCCGTAACTATAGCCAATAGAGAAGGAAAAAATATCAATGTGGCTCTAATAGGAAATCCCAATTGTGGCAAGACATCACTATTCAACTTCGTAAGTGGCGCACGCGAACGAGTAGGAAACTATAGTGGCGTAACCGTTGAGGCAAAAGAAGGATTTTTTGACTATAAAGGATATCATATCACCTTTGTAGACCTTCCTGGCACTTATTCACTTTCAGCTTATTCGCCAGAAGAACTTTATGTGCGACGATATCTCAAGGACGAAACTCCAGATGTTATTCTCAATATGATTGTAGCATCAAACCTTGAGCGTAATCTATATCTCACTACTGAACTTATCGATATGGACCGAAATATGGTGGTGGGACTGAATATGTATGACGAACTTTTGAGCAGCGGAGCAAAACTCAATTTTGAAGAATTGGGTAAAATGATTGGCGTGCCTTTTGTGCCTATCATCTGCAAAACAGGTGAAGGTATTCCAGAACTTCTCGACACTATCATCGAAGTTTTTGAAGACCGTCACAAGACCGTGCGTCACGTGCATGTGCGACTCGGATCGGAAATCGAAGATGCAATCAAAGAAATCAAAGATTCCATCAAGGCAAGCTCGCAACCTATCCAACAATTCTCACCTCGCTACCTCGCTATCAAACTTCTTGAGGGTGATAAAGAGGTAGAAAACATCCTAAGCACTCAACCAGAGTTTCCTCATTGGAAAGAATTACGCGACAAATGGGTAAAACATATTGAAGATGTGGGACAAGAAGATATCGGTTCGGCTATCGCAAGCGAGAAATATGGTTTTATATCGGGCGCGCTGAGAGAGACATATATCCCTGGAGAGACTCCTCGCAATGTTAAAGAAACTGAAATTATCGATAATTTTGTAACTCATAAGCTTTTTGGTTTCCCAATATTTCTGCTCATAATGTGGCTGATGTTTTGGGCAACCTTTGAGATTGGCGCCTACCCGATGGAATGGATCGAATCAGCCATAGGATGGATATCTAATTTCATCAGCAATATAATGCCAGCAGGTCCACTTAAAGACCTCATCGTAGACGGCATTATAGGAGGAGTAGGAGGCGTGATTGTGTTCTTGCCAAACATTCTCATATTGTATCTCTTTATATCATTTATGGAAGATTCGGGATATATGGCACGAGCTGCTTTCATTATGGACAAAATAATGCATAAGATCGGTTTGCACGGCAAGTCGTTTATACCACTTGTAATGGGATTCGGATGCAATGTACCTGCTATTATGTCTACACGTATCATTGAGAGCAAGAGTAGCAGACTCATCACTATGCTCATAAATCCATTTATGTCGTGTAGCGCTCGATTGCCTATCTACATTTTGCTGGCAGGAGCATTTTTCCCCAACCATGCGTCGGTGGTGCTGATGGGAATGTACATATTCGGTATTATTGTGGCCATTGCTACAGCACGCTTACTTCGCAAGGTGCGCTTCTATAATGACGAAACGCCATTTGTTATGGAACTTCCTCCATATCGCGTGCCTACACTCAAAGCCACACTACACCACATGTGGGATAAGGGCGAACAATACTTGCACAAGATGGGTGGTGTGATTCTCGTGGCGAGTATCGTGATTTGGGCTTTGAGTTATTTCCCTCGTGATTTAGAGAAAAGCAATGAGCAAATGACTCAGCAGGAACTTGTAGAGCAACAACAAAACTCATTTCTTGCAAAAATAGGTCAATTCATTGAACCTGTAATGGAACCCCTCGGTTTCAATTGGAAAGCATCGGTGGCTGTGATTTCGGGAACTGGAGCAAAAGAAATAGTGGTATCGACTCTCGGCGTACTATATTCAACCGACGGAGAAGATGAGCATACATTAGGAGCAGAATTATCGGCACCTAATCCACAGACAGGCAAACCTGATTTCACACCAGCCATAGCATTGAGTTTTATGGTATTCTCATTGCTATATTTCCCATGCATTGCCACTGTTGTGGCAATTACCAAGGAATCTGGCAGTTGGAAATACGGAGCGTTCTCTGTGATCTTCAACACCGTGGTGGCTTGGATTATGGCTTTCATTGTGTATCAAATAACAAATTTAATTATAAGTTAGAAATATCATTATTAACAAAAAAATAACTAATTATGTCGAAATATTCACGCGCATTTTGGACTGCAAACACAGCAGAGCTTCTTGAACGTATGGCATATTATGCAGTGTTCATCGTCATTACATTCTACCTATCAAATACACTTGGCTTCTCTGATATCGAAGCTGGTATCATTTCTGGTTTATTCTCTGGAGGTTTGTATCTCTTGCCTCTATTCACCGGAGCATTTGCCGATAAGATGGGCTATCGCAAGTCAATTATCATTGCATTTTCTCTACTAAGCGTAGGTTACTTACTTCAAGGTCTATTGCCTACTATGCTCGAAGGAGCAGGATTGGTGCAATATGGAGAAAAGACCGTTTACACCGGACTTATAGAAAGTTGGGAACGCTACCTCATCGTGCCTGTGCTTATCATTCTAATGATAGGCGGAGCTTTCATCAAATCCATCATCTCGGCATCGGTGGCACGCGAAACCACATCAGAAACACGCGCTAAGGGTTACTCTATATTCTATATGATGGTGAACATCGGTTCGTTTACCGGCAAGAGTGTAATAGACCCTCTACGCCAATGTGTGGGCGAAGCAGCTTATATCTACATCAATTTCTTCTCTGCCACACTTTGCGTATTGGCATTTATAGCAGTGCTTCTATTCTACCATTCGGCACACCATAGTGGCGAAGGCAAGAGTGTAAAAGAAGTGATAAACGGGCTCACTAAGGTATTCTCTAATGGTCGTCTGCTTGTGCTTATCCTCATCGTTACAGGATTCTGGATTGTGCAACAACAATTGTATGCTACAATGCCAAAATATGTAATCCGTCTTGCTGGTGAAACTGCTCGTCCGGGTTGGATTGCCAATGTAAATCCATTTGTAGTGGTGGTGTGCGTAAACTTCGTGACTCAACTTATGGCTAAACGCAAGGCATTGACATCGATCATCGTGGGTATGTTCCTAATTCCACTTTCAGCATTGATTATGGCCACAGGTAACCTGTTTGAGGGAGAAATGCTCGGTTTACATCCTATCACCTTTATGATGATTGTGGGTATTGCATTCCAAGCACTTGCCGAATGTTTTATTTCACCTCGTTACCTTGAATACTTCTCATTGCAAGCGCCTAAGGGAGAAGAAGGTTTGTATTTAGGATTTAGTCACCTACATTCATTCCTTTCATCAATACTCGGATTTGGATTATCAGGTTTCCTTCTTGCAAAATACTGCCCAGAACCTACTCTATTTGAAAGTTCTGAGGCTTGGCAAGCAGCCACTGTTAATGCTCACTATATTTGGTATTGGTTTGCAGCCATCGGTATGATTTCGGCATTGGCACTTATCGCGTATGCACGCTTTAATAAAGTAAAAGATACAAACAACTAATTTTATTGAATGGAATTTAACGCAGAAAATATCTTATTACTTGGAGCGATACTTGTGTTTTGCAGCATCCTTATCAGCAAGACTGGTTATCGCTTTGGAATCCCGTCGTTGCTACTATTCCTCGTAGTGGGAATGTTTTTCGGCAGCGATGGACTCGGATTGCAATTTGGCAATGCTGGACAAGCACAATTCATCGGTATGATAGCCTTGAGTATCATCCTGTTTTCGGGTGGTGTGGATACTAAAATCAAGGAAATTCGCCCAGTTTTGACGCCTGGTATTCTACTATCAACCATTGGAGTGCTGCTTACAACCATTTTCACAGGTCTATTCATTTTCTACATATCACATTTGGCAGGTGTGGATATTGAGATGTCGCTTGTGGTGTCGCTTCTACTTGCCGCCACAATGTCGTCGACCGACTCGGCATCGGTGTTTAGCATTTTGCGTTCGCAAAAGTTAAATTTGAAATACAACCTTCGTCCGATGCTTGAGCTTGAAAGTGGTAGTAATGACCCGATGGCTTATATGCTCACCATAGTGCTGATACAAGTGGCTACAGCCAATCACGCAAATGCTGCCGATATCGCTACCAACTTTGCATTCCAATTTATCTTTGGTGGTCTTGCTGGATATGGAATTGGTAAACTTATGGTGTGGATAAACAATCGTATCAATCTATCCAACACATCGCTCTACCCTATCCTTATACTCAGTATCGTGTTTTTCACGTTCACAGTTACTGACCTTCTAAAGGGTAATGGTTACCTTGCTGTGTACATTGCCGGTATAGTGATGGGAAATGCAAAGATTGTAAACCGTAAGGAAACTCAAACATTCTTCGACGGCCTCACCTGGCTTGTGCAGATTGTGATGTTCCTTGCTCTCGGCTTGCTTGTGAACCCACTGGAACTACTATCGGTGGCACCTGTGGCACTTCTTATCGGATTGTTTATGATGATAGTGGCTCGCCCTGTTAGCGTAATTTTATGTCTCTTGCCTTTCCGTAACCTACCAAAGCAGGCGTGGATATTCACTTCGTGGGTGGGACTTCGCGGAGCTGTGCCTATCATCTTTGCCACATACCCTGTGGTGGCTAATGTGGAAGGAGCCGACCAAATCTTCAATATCGTGTTCTTCATCACATTGCTATCGCTCGTGCTACAAGGTTCTACAATAGCTACACTTGCTCGCAAGTTGCACCTTGACCTTCCTATAGAGAAAACGGGTAACGATTTCGGAGTGGAATTGCCAGAAGAAATCAATTCATCGCTGAAAGATATCACAGTAACCGAAGAAATGCTTGCTAATGGCGATTGCCTTGCTGATATGCGTATACCGAAAGGCACACTCGTGATGATAATCAAACGTGGAACTGAATACATCGTGCCAAATGGTTCGGTATCGCTCCACTTAGGCGATAAACTGCTTCTCATCTCAGAGAACCAATCGTAATCATAGATTATTTGACTATCCCTCCCCTCTATCGCAATGCGACTGAGGGGATTTTTTTGCATCCACTTATATGGTACACAAAAACGATACAAACTTTTGTTCTTAAAAACAGAAACTCCATTGGAGATAGTGTGCATACGCACTACAGATTTAAATTTTACGTTTTTCATAATACTTACTATTTTTTTCATTTATATTTTTCACGCTGCAAAGATACAACCAAAATGAGCGAAAAGTTTCCTTAAAAAGGATAACCACATAAAAAAAGTTAGGAGTGAGGAATTAGGAGTGGAAAGTAAAAAGGGACACACGATGCGTGTATCCCTCCATACTCTAAGGAATTAATCGCTTACTAATGTGTAGCTTTTGTTTCTTGGTGAACCTGTCGCCCGATACACAAACAACCAATCTGTAATATAGCGAATCTCGTAGGAATGACATACTCTTTCGGATATTCTCAACGAAGGTGAGCGAGGATAATAATACAAACCTGGGTTACCTTCCGAAGCATATATTTTTACTGGAGGTGCAGGAATTTTCATTAATCTAATGAAATCTATAAAGAAATTGATAAACTTTCCTCCTTCATATTTCTTATCTAACGCATCCATACTAAAATTGTGATGAGCCAAATCAGATAGATAGAAAGAGCGTGTTTTGATGCTTGCATCCCACACTTTTTTAAATTCGTCGTATACGAAATCCACTTCTGCCCACAAACTATCGGTGAAATACCATCTGTGCCATTTCGACATTGTGGCGTATGGTTTCTTGGCGAATCGCCATTGGCGGCCCGAAAGTCGGTCGAGTGTGGTCTTGCCCTTTATCGAATCTTGCTTGTCGGCAAGGATTTGTTCTTG
>JAZORR010000007.1:0-79789 GCA_045656705.1 Muribaculaceae bacterium
TCGGCTTCTCAAGCCGTTTCTAACGACGTTGTGCGAGCCACAAAAAAGCATTTTTTTTACCATATCAATGAAAATCTACACAAAGATATGAATTTCAATTAATTACAGCGTTTTTATCCTACTTTTTGTCCACCTTGCCTAAAATTCTTATAAAAAAAGGCGATGAGGTCGTTACATTACGCAGAAATGTAAGAGGAAATGGCAAAAAAATAGCCGATAAGAATTGGATTCTTACGGCTTATAATGAAAAATCAGCTGACTCCACAAGTGCTATAAGTGTTGTTAATCAAGGTCAAGCTGCACCGACCACTGATTTTTCAGTGGGCAAAGTTAGTGAGGATAATTTTGATATACAAGAAAATAATAAAAAATCTTTTGCTAACATAGAAAATAATGACTACAACAATGAAGATGAAGTTCGATTTTCGGTGGGAGATGAGCGAAATTTGGTGGGTGTGCATAATCTTAGTGAACGCGATTTGGCGCACGTGGCTAAAATGGGTGGTATCGCTAATCCATCGATGGCGGTGGTGAATCGTGATATTGCTACGCTTGATAACTTCGGTGAAATATCGTTGATAGCACCAAAGACGCTTATCGACAAGAAGACCGGGAAGAATGCTGGCACATGGACTGCTGATGCGTATTCACCAAGATATCCGAAGGTGGATTATACATTCGACCGAAAGTGCGTGATGCATTAAAGAAACGCATAGAGGATGCTGGAATGACCGACTACGATGCTGAGGCTTTAATCCAAGAGATTGAAAGTAATGGTAAGAGATGGCTCGTGGGTGCACTAGGCTGTTTTATTTCTCGCTTACAGCGAGTGTTTTGGATAGATTAATATTAAAAAAATAAGACACAAAGGTGAAATTTTGTTCAATGATTTCGCGTCTTCGCAGACGCAACTATTTGAATATCAATTATCTGTAAGCTTTAATGCATACGGCTATGCATAAAAACAGTCCTTCGGACTTAGCTTAGCTTTTATTGATGGGTATTGCGGACGCAGGAGGCGTGCGTCCATATTTTCTTTTGATAATCAGTGGATTAATAATTATGAATGGAAAGTGAAATAGGCTGTGTCAAAAAAATGACACAGCCTTAATATGGTTTGATGTTAAATGCGGTCGAGGACTGTTTTTACGAGGTCGGCGATTGCTGTTTTGTAATTAGGAGTTGCACCATTGTTGCGACGATTGGCAATGATAGAGCACACGGTCATGGCTTTGTGTCCCATAAGTTTAGCAAGACCTTGCAGTGCTGAACTTTCCATTTCATAGTTTGTGACGCGAAGTCCGTTGTGGCGGAAAGTTTCAATTTTGTTGTTTAATTCTGGTTCGGCAAGAGGGAGTCTCACTTCACGACCTTGTGGACCATAGAAACCTACAGCGGCGATGGTGTTGCCACGAAGCATATCATCACCACCAATGCGTTGCACTAATTCTTCGTCGGCATCTACTACATAAGGTTTGCACCAAAGAGGATTCCAATCTACATGATTGCAGAATGATGTTTCGAATTCAAGGTCGCACACTTCGTTGCGATTGGCATAGAAGTTAAGTACACCGTCGAACCCGATGGCTTTAGTAGCAATTACAGGAGTGCCGAGAGCTATATCTGCTTGAAGAGAGCCGGAAGTGCCTATGCGCACGATTTCGAGTTGGCGAAGATTGTCCTTTACAGTGCGAGTGGCAAAATCGATATTGGCAAGAGCGTCGAGTTCGTTCATTACGATATCGATATTATCAGGGCCAATGCCGTGTGAAAGGCACATAAGTTTTTTACCTTTATATGTGCCACCGATAGCGTGAAATTCTCTGCTTGATACATTGAAATCTTGAGTGTCGAAGAGAGAAGCCACCATATCCACTCTCGAAGGGTCGCCTACGACGATGATTTTATCGGTAAGTTGCTCGGGGGTGAGGTGAAGGTGGAATATACTGCCATCACTATTTATGATTAATTCTGAATCTAGAATCACTTTCTTAGTCATATCACATGCTTTTTATAATTGTTATAATTACTACAAATATACACATTTTTTTGAATATAGGGTTTGTTTTAAATGTAAAAAATGAAAAGAAACTATATTCTATCTAATTTGAATGAATGAATAAGAGGGGAAAACATTCGCTTAAGACATAGTTTTTTTGTATCTTTGTGTGTTTTTTTAATTTGGGTAAATGCGTCATTTAATATACATATGGTGTGTGGTGCTTGTGGCTGTGTGCTTGACTGCGTGCAGTAGTACTAAATTTGTGCCTGAGAATCAGTGTCTTGTAGAGAAGGCGACCGTAAATATTTTAGATAATAAGAATTACACTGGGAGCGATGTGTATAACTATTTGCGTCAGTTGCCTAATCACTCTGTGCTTGGAGGGCTTAAGTTGCAATTGGGCGTGTATAACCTCGCGGGTAGAGATTCTACGAAAAAAATAAATCGTTGGTTGCAAAACATTGGCGAAGCACCTGTGATATATAATAATGCACTTACCGAGGCTTCAAAAAAGGAATTGTTGAGATTTTTTGTGAATAAGGGTTACCTTGGCGCAAAAGTGGAGTATGACACAGTGGTGCGTAAAGGTGGCAAGAAGGTGGATGTGGTGTATAATGTGACTACAGGTTCACCTCATCGCATAAAGACGATTACCTATGACATAGCAAGCGATGAAATAGCACGAATAGTGTTGGCTGATACTATGGCGAGCAATTTGAAATGCAATATGTCACTCGATAGAAATGAGATGAGTAACTATCGTGATAATGTGACTCGAATGCTTCGCGAAAAGGGGTATTATGCATTTAATAAGGAACATCTCACATTTATTGCCGATACCACAGCTGGCAGTTATGATGTGAACCTTACCGTGAAGATAGTGCAGCCTACGAAAAACGATAAACTTGAGTTCTACACTTCGCATCGTCCGTTTTATGTGCGAAATGTGGTGTTTGTGACTAATTTCAATCCACTTATGCGTAAAGAGGGTGGAAAATATGAGGCAGAGGACACCACTTATTATAATGGACTTACAATTCTATCGGACGGAGAAAAGTATTTGAGAAGTAAAATATTAGATGAGTGCTGCTTTATAAAACCGGGAGAATGCTATAATTCATCGGATGTGAATAAGACTTATCAGGCACTTGGACGACTTGGTATCTTAAAGTTTATCAATATAGAACTTTCGCCTGTGGGCGCTTTTGATGGAAAGGCGTGGCTCGATGCATATGTGTTGCTCACTCCTGGCAAATCGCAATCGGTGTCGCTGTCGCTTGAAGGTACTAATTCTGAAGGTGACTTAGGCTTCGGAGTAGGGGCTGGATATCAGCATAAAAACCTTCAAAAGGGTTCGGAAGTGTTGAATACAAAATTTAAAGCATCTTACGAAAGTCTATCGGGAGACTTGAGCGGACTTATCAATAAGAATTATTCGGAATATTCGGGAGAAATAGGTATTACCTATCCAAAGTTTAAAGCTCCATTCCTACAGAAGGAGTTTAAGCAAAAGATACTTGCATCCACCGAAATTGCTACACAGTTTAATTATCAAGAGCGTCCTGAATATACTCGAATAATAGCAGGTGCTGCATATAAGTATCTATGGAAAGAACGAAATAAAAACACTCGTCACACGGTGACTGTGGTGGATGTGAATTATGTGTATTTGCCTGAAAGTAAGATGAATTTCCTTGATAGTATACAGAATCCACTTTTGCGTTATTCTTATGAAGACCACTTCATTATGCGAATGGGTTACTCATTCTATCATTCAAATAAGAAAGAACGAGATTTCTTGAAATCGCATTTCCAAGAAAATATCTATACGATAAGAGCTGGGGCAGAGACAGCAGGTAATCTTTTGTATGGTATCTCCAATGCTATAGGTAGCGAAAAACGCGATGGAGCGTATGAGGTGTTTGGAATCAGATACTCACAATACGCAAAGTTTGACTTTGATTATTCGCTGACTCACAATTTCACTACAAAGAGTTCGGTGGCATTCAGAGTGGGAGCAGGAGTTGCGTTCCCTTATGGCAATTCAAATGTGTTGCCATTTGAAAAACGCTTTTATGCCGGAGGTGCCAATAGTGTGCGTGGATGGGGTGTGAGAACATTAGGTCCGGGTACGTTCAGTGGCACAAATTCGGTGAATAACTTTATATATCAATGTGGAGATGTGCGATTTGACCTTAATTTAGAATATCGTGCAAAACTATTCTGGATACTTGAACTTGGAGCATTTATAGACGCTGGTAATATATGGACTATAAGAGATTATGAAGATCAACCAGGTGGTGTGTTTAAGATAAACGAATTTTATAAACAAATAGCGGCATCGTATGGACTTGGGTTGCGACTTGACTTTGATTTCTTTCTATTGCGATTTGATGTGGGTATGAAGGCCCACAATCCAGCAAAGGGGCAAGAAAAATGGCCACTACTCAATCCTAAATGGAAACGTGATGCGGCATTCCACTTCTCGGTGGGTTATCCTTTTTAAAGGATACCATATATAATATGTGTAACTTGTAACAAAAAATAAGATACAATGAAGAAATTAGCAATTTTTGACTTGGATGGAACTCTGTTGAATACGATTGAAGACTTAGGGCAATCGGCAAATTATGCTTTGGCAGAATGTGGTTATCCTATTCACAATATGGCATCATACCCATTCTTGGTGGGAAATGGAGTAAAGAATCTGCTGTTACGAGCAGTGCCTGAGGATGCACGCAATGAAATGTCGATAGCAAGTGTGTTGAAAGTGTTTAAAGCATACTATGATGAGCATAATTGCGATCGCACAATCCCTTATACAGGATTGCCTGAACTTCTTGAAGAACTTGTGGCGATGGGTGTGAGGGTGGCAGTGGCATCAAATAAGTATCAAGCAGCAACAGAGAAGATAGTACGCCACTATTTTCCAAATATCGATTTTGTTGCTGTTAATGGTCAGCAAGAAGGTGTGCCTGTGAAGCCAGATCCATCAATAGTGTTTGATATTTTGCTGAAGGCAGGCGTTATGAAAGACGAAACAGTGTTTATCGGCGATTCGGGTGTGGATATGGAAACAGCCCGCCGTGCGTGTGTGGATTCGATAGGAGTAACTTGGGGTTTCAGACCTGAAAAAGAATTGATAGAAACATTTGCAGGCAATGTGGTGCATAGTCCCGCTGAAATTCTTGAACTCATCAAGAATTATGAAGTGAGACAGTGAATTGTTACAAGAATGTTATAATTTGAACGACGAGAGTCGTTATTTTTGCAAAAGTTGAATTTTAATTAGTTACCTATAATTCATAAAGAAATGGATTGGATTCTTGATTTGTTGTTTAATGAGAACTCAGTGGCACACGCTATACTATTGTATGCGTTTGTTATTGCGTTTGGTGTACTCCTTGGAAAGGTGAAAATCTTTGGAGTGTCGTTGGGTGTTACATTTGTGCTATTTGTGGGGCTATTTGTGGGGCATTTCGGCTTTGGTGTAAATGGTAACACACTGAAATTTGTTCAAGATTTTGGACTTATTTTGTTTATTTTCTCTATCGGTCTGCAAGTGGGTCCAGGTTTTTTCTCATCATTTAAGAAAGGTGGATTGTTGCTCAACGGATTGGCAATGCTAATTATAGCATTGAATGTAGTGGTGGCATTGACTATATATTTTACGGCAGGCAATGTGTCGTTTACCGAAATAGTGGGTATCTTGTCGGGAGCAGTAACAAATACGCCCGGTCTTGGTGCCGCACAACAAACTCTTGCCGAAATACAAGGAGAAGGTGCGGCAAATGCTATTCAAGGAATGTCGATGGGATATGCTGCCGCTTATCCACTTGGTGTGGTGGGGATTATCCTTTCGATGATATTGCTCAAGGTGATTTTTAAAATTAATCTTGAAGATGAGGCAAAGAAACTTGAAGAAGACAATAGTCAGAGTCAATTGATGCCACATGTAGTAACACTTCGTGCTGAAAATTCGGGTATTTTCAATAAAACAGTGAAGGAAATTCACGATGTGATAGGTAGAAATTTTGTGATTTCTCGTATACAAAGTGGAAATCGTATAATTATCCCAACTGCAAGTACAGAGGTGAAAAAAGATGATTTGCTTCTTACTGTGATGTCGGCACAAGATGAATCGGCCTATGTGACTATTATCGGCTCGAAAGTGGAACACGATTGGGAAGTAGAAAATAGCCCTGTGGTGTCGCGTCGCATTCTTGTGACAAATAGTCAAATGAATGGTAAGAAACTTGGAACTATGCGTTTGCACGCAGGTTATCGCTTGAATGTGACTCGTATCAATCGTGCCGGTGTGGATTTGCTTGCTACTCCAAACCTTGCATTGCAAATGGGTGACCGATTGACTGTGGTGGGAAGTATAGATGACATTGAACGCTTCGCTGCAAAACTTGGTAACTCATTGAAGCGATTGAATGAGCCAAATATCTTTACTATGTTTATAGGTATATTGCTCGGTATAGTGTTGGGTTCTATTCCATTTGCATTACCAGGAATGTCGGTGCCAATGAAACTCGGTTTGGCGGGTGGTCCGCTTATCGTGGCAATTCTATTGAGTAGATTTGGGCATAAAATCAAGGTAATAACATATACATCATCGGCGGCAAACTTGTTGCTACGCGAAATAGGCATCTGTCTGTTCCTTGCCTCTGTGGGTATAGCTGCAGGTAAGGGATTTGCTGGAACTGTGTTTAATGTTACGGGTGCTATGTGGGTGCTTTATGGATTTATGATTACTGTGATTCCTCTTGTGGTGGTGAGCATTATTGCGAGAGCGAAATTCAAAATCAATTATTTCACAATTATGGGGCTTATGTCGGGCGGTACAACCGATCCACCAGCACTTGCTTATGCAAATAAGACAGCAAACAATGATGCTCCTGCCGTGTCGTATTCAACAGTGTATCCACTCACAATGTTCATGAGAGTGGTATCGGCACAATTGTTGATATTGTTGTTAGCGTAGATTGAATAGGTTATGCATTTTAAGGAATAAAAGTCGGGTGCAATGTATTATCTTTGCATCCGATTTTAATTTAGGATTGTAAAAATGCAATAAAATTGTAAAAATGATGAATAAAATGCAGTAAAGTTGAATTTTTTTGTAATTTTTCTTTGCAAGTTTAAGAATTAAAGTTAACTTTGCGATATGAAACTATAAAACATCAATTTTATGTATTCTTTAATTACTAATATTTCAAGTTTGGTGCTGGTGGCGATTATTAATGTCGTCGTGGTCATTATTGAATAATAGTAATAGGGAGGATTCGTAAAAGATACGAGAAAAGAAAACAATTTATAAAAAACATATAAACCTTTCCTCCTAAATATAGTTGGAAAGGTTTTTTAATTGAAACTATACATTATGAGCATACCATTGAAGAGTTCACTATCGATGAACGGTCGCCGAATGGCAGGGGCACGTGCACTATGGCGTGCAAACGGAATGAAGGTGGAGCAAATGGCTAAACCTGTGATTGCTATCGTAAATTCATTCACTCAATTTGTGCCAGGACATACTCATCTTCACGAAGTGGGGCAGTATGTGAAAAGCGAAATCGAAAAACTTGGATGTTTTGCGGCTGAGTTTAATACTATTGCTATAGACGATGGTATAGCAATGGGCCATGAAGGTATGCTTTATTCATTACCATCTCGCGACTTGATAGCAGATAGCGTGGAATATATGGTGAATGCACATCGTGCTGATGCTATGGTGTGTGTAAGCAATTGCGATAAGATAACTCCAGGTATGATGATGGCAGCAATGCGATTGAATATTCCTGCAATATTTGTGAGTGGTGGACCGATGGAAGCTGGTAAACTGGGAAAGCGTGCTCTCGACTTGATTGATGTGATGATAGATTCAGCCGATCCTACTGTGGATGATGACACAGTGGCAAAGCTTGAAGAGTTTGGATGTCCTACATGTGGCAGTTGCTCGGGTATGTTTACCGCAAATAGTATGAACTGCTTGAACGAAGCTATAGGTTTGGCACTGCCTGGTAATGGTACGATACTTTCTACTCACGAAAATCGTAGAGAATTGTTCCGCAAGGCAGCAGAGCAAATAGTGGAGAATTGTCGCAGATATTACGATGAAGAGGATGAGAGCGTATTACCTCGCAGTATTGCCACTCGTGAAGCTATGCTTAATGCAATGTCGCTTGATATAGCGATGGGTGGTAGCACAAATACAGTTCTTCACCTACTTGCAGTGGCAAATGAAGCAGGTGTGGATTTCACTATGAAGGATATTGATGCATTGAGTCGTAAGACTCCGGTACTTTGCAAGGTGGCTCCTAACGGACACTACCATGTGCAAGATGTGAACCGTGCTGGTGGAATTATGTCTATTATGTATCAGCTTTCGGCACAAGGTTTGCTCGATACTAATGTGAAACGAGTGGATGGTCTTACTCTTGGTGAAGCTATCGAGAAATATGCTATCGAAGGTAAGAACTTCGATGAAGAGGTTAAGAAATTGTGGCTTAGCGCACCATGCAATGTGAGAAATATAAAATTTGCATCGCAAGCCAACTATTATAAAGAATTAGACACTGACCGTGCAAGTGGTTGTATTCGCGACTTTGAAAATGCTTATGTGAAAGATGGTGGTATTGCCGTGCTTTATGGAAATATAGCAAAAGATGGTTGCGTGGTGAAGACTGCAGGTGTGGACGAAAGTATTTTCCATTTCGAAGGAACTGCAAAGGTGTTTGAATCGCAAGATGATGCAGTGGAAGGAATTTTGGGCGATAAGGTGCAAGCTGGAGATGTGGTGGTAATCACTCACGAAGGTCCAAAGGGAGGTCCTGGAATGCAAGAAATGCTTTATCCAACATCATACATCAAATCAAAGCACTTAGGAAAAGCGTGTGCATTGATAACTGATGGCCGTTTCTCTGGTGGTACTTCGGGCTTGTCGATAGGTCATATTTCGCCAGAGGCAGCAGCAGGTGGAAACATTGGACTTGTGCAAAATGGCGATGTGATAGTGATAGATATTCCATCTCGTAGCATAAGCGTGAAATTGAGTGATGAGGAACTTGATGCACGCCGTGCCGAAGAAGAAAAGAGAGGAAAAGACGCATTTACTCCAAAATATCGCAATCGTGTGATATCAAAAGCCTTGAAGGCATATGCTTCTATGGTGACTTCGGCCGATAAGGGTGGAGTGCGTGAGTAAAAGATATAAATAAAGAATAATATTAAGACTAATATATATGAGCGAAAAGATAACAGGTGCAGAAGCGATGCTTAGAGCTATCGAAGCCGAGGGCGTTGATACTATATTTGGCTATCCGGGTGGTGCTATTATTCCTGTATTTGACCGTTTGTATGACTACGGAAGCAAGTTGAAGCACATTTTAGTGCGTCACGAGCAAGGTGCAACACATGCTGCACAAGGTTATGCAAGAGTGAGCGGAAAGACAGGGGTGGTGATAGTGACTTCTGGTCCTGGTGCTACAAATGCAATTACTGGTATAAGTGATGCTATGATGGATAGCACTCCTATGGTAGTGATTATGGGACAAGTGTCGAGCGAATCATTGGGTAGTGATGCATTCCAAGAAACCGACGTGATAGGTATCACTCAGCCGGTAACTAAATGGAGTCATCAAATACGAACTGCCGATGAAATAGCATGGGCAGTGTCGCGTGCCTTTTATATTGCATCTACCGGTCGTCCTGGTCCTGTTGTTCTTGACTTTGCGAAGAATGCTCAGAATGAACTTGTGGAATGGGACGAGGACTATAAGAAATGTAAATTCATTCGTAGTTATATCCCTTATCCAGAAGTAGACGAAGATGATGTGGATACAGTGGCTGATATTATCAATGCTGCCGAACGACCTTTGATAGTGTCGGGACATGGCGTGATGATAGCAGAGGCAGAAAAAGAACTTGCTAAGCTTGCCGAAAAAGCTGATATTCCAGTTAGTACCACATTATTAGGTTTATCTACAATACCTACAGCTCATCCATTAAATAAAGGTATGCTCGGAATGCATGGAAATGTGGCTCCAAATATGGCGACTAATCGTTGTGATGTGATGATAGCGATAGGTATGCGTTTCGACGATCGCGTGACAGGTGATGTGAACGAATTTGCAAAGCAGGCAAAGATAGTACACATTGACATTGATGAGTCGGAATTTAATAAAAACGTGAAAGCAGATGCCACAATCCACGGAGATGCAAAGACTGTGCTTGAAATGCTTTTGCCTAAGATAAAAGAAGCAAAACATACCGAATGGTTGGAAAGTTTTGCCGATGATGAAGAACTTGAACGCACTAAAGTCATCACCAAAGAAGTGTATCCTCAAGAAGGAGACTTGAAGATGGGCGAAGTGGTGAATAAAGTATCAGTAGCAGCTGGTAGTAATGCAGTGCTTGTGACCGATGTAGGTCAAAATCAAATGATGTCATCGCGATACTTTAATTATACCGATCCTAAGAGTATTGTCACATCAGGTGGACTTGGAACTATGGGATTTGGTTTGCCTGCAGCGATAGGAGCGAAAATAGGTGCTCCTGAACGACCTGTTTGCTTCTTTGTGGGAGATGGCGGTATTCAGATGACAATAGAAGAACTTGGCGTAATACTTCAATATGGAGTAGGTGTGAAAATCATTATCCTAAATAATAATTTCTTAGGTATGGTGCGTCAATGGCAAGATATATTCTATCAAAAGCGATATTCGCAAACACCTATGGTAAATCCGGATTTCGTAGCTATTGCCAAGGCTTATGCAATTCCAGCTGAAGAGGTGATATGTAGAGAGGATCTTGATGCAGCAATAGAGCGAATGATGAATCACGATGGAGCCTATGTGCTTAATGTGAAAGTGGAAACAGAAGGATATGTGTTTCCTATGGTACCTGCAGGTAGTACAATGCTCAATACTATATTGGCTCCTGGCGAAAAATATCAACCTAAAAATTGATGAATGTTTATGGAAGAAAAACAATTATATACAGTGACGATATTTTCGGAAAACCGAGTAGGTCTTCTAAACCAAATATCAATTATCTATACTCGTAGAAAACTGAATATAGAGAGTCTTTCGGTATCGCCATCGTCGATAAAAGGCATTCATAAGTTCACTATTACATCATATAGTGATAGAGAAACTATTGAAAAACTTGTGAAGCAAGTAGAAAAGAGAATAGGGGTGTTGAAGTCATTCTTCTATACCGACGACGAAATTATTTATCAAGAGATTGCTCTATATAAAGTGCCTACAGCAAATCTTATAGCAGAGCCCAATCTTGAGAAAATTATAAGAAAGTATAATGCTCGTATCCTTGAAATGGCAAAGGATTATACAATTCTCGAAAAAACAGGTCATCCAGAAGAAACAGAGTCGCTATTTGAAGAATTGAAATGTCATGATATACGACAATTTGTAAGAAGTGGTCGTGTGGCAGTGACAAAGGATATAAATGAATATGTAACAATGTTTATTGAAGAACGACAACAAAAGAAGGAGGAACTTTTGTGATGGATGATATAATGAAATTTTACACTCGAGAATATTTTTTGACGGCAGGAGAATGCACACCACAAAAGGAAATGCCATTGCCGTTGCTTGTGTCTCGACTGATTGAAGTGGCTACCGAACATGCTAATATATGGGGTGTGGGATATGCTAAACTAATAGAACTTAATCAGGCATGGGTGCTGTCTCGAGTGACTGTGGAAATGACCGATTATCCACGAGTGAACGAAAAATATACTATTCGCACATGGGTAGAGGGTTATAACCGATATTTCTCGCAACGCAATTTTGAGATAGTTGATGCCGAAGGAAAAACGCTTGGATATGCTCGCACAATTTGGCTTGTGATTGATAGCGAAAAGCGTGAAATGGTGGATATTTCTAATCTAAGCTATGTGATAAGTAATGTTTATGAAAAGGAATGTCCGATAGAGCCTCAATCTCGCTTGCGACCAGTAACAGAAGGCAGAGCTAAAGAACATAAATTCCAATACACTGATACCGATATTAATTGTCATGTGAATAGTGTAAGATATGTGGAAGCACTACTCAATCAGTGGGATTTGGAACATTATGAACAAAACCGAGTGAAGCGTTTTGAAATAGCATATATGAAAGAATGTTTAGGTGGTAAGAAATATGATATCACAGTAAACGAAGATGAAATGCTCGATGCGAAACTTGAAATATCAAATCTTGTGGATGGCAAGGCCGAAACTAATTGCCGAGCAAGAATTGTATTTGAGAAAAGATAATAAATTAACTTACATAAAAACTAAAAACTAATTATTATGGCAGTAATGAATTTTGGCGGTGTAGAAGAAAATGTAATGACCCGCGAAGAATTTCCATTGGAAAAGGCAAGAGAAATTTTGAAAGATGAAACAATCGCAGTGATTGGTTATGGCGTGCAAGGTCCAGGTCAAAGTATGAACCTTCGAGATAATGGTTTCAATGTGATTGTAGGTCAAAGAAAAGATAGTAAGAGTTGGGATAAGGCCGTAGCTGATGGTTGGGTACCAGGAGAAACTCTTTTTGAAATAGAAGAAGCTGCAGAACGCGCTACTATTATCGAATATTTGCTTTCTGATGCTGCTCAAATTGCAGTGTGGCCAGCATTGAAGAAGCACTTGACTCCAGGTAAGGCATTGTACTTCTCACATGGTTTTGGTATCACTTACAAGGAAAGAACAGGTATTGTGCCTCCAGCAGATGTTGATGTGATTTTGGTGGCTCCTAAGGGTTCGGGTACATCATTGCGTACAATGTTCCTTCAAGGTCGTGGTTTGAACTCAAGTTATGCTATCTTCCAAGACGCAACAGGTCGTGCTAAGGATCGTTGTTTGGCACTTGGTATCGGAGTTGGTTCTGGTTACTTGTTTGAAACTACATTCAAGCGTGAAGTATATAGCGATTTGACTGGTGAACGTGGTACATTGATGGGTGCAATTCAAGGTTTACTTCTTGCACAATATGAAGTGCTTCGCGAAAATGGTCACACACCATCTGAAGCATTCAACGAAACTGTAGAAGAACTTACACAATCATTGATGCCTCTATTTGCAGAAAAGGGTATGGACTGGATGTATGCAAACTGTTCTACAACTGCACAACGCGGTGCTCTTGACTGGATGGGTCCTATCCACGATGCAACAAAACCTGTATTTGCAAAATTGTATGCTGAAGTGGCTTGTGGTAATGAAGCACAACGCTCAATTGATACAAATAGTCAACCAGACTATCGTGAAAAGTTGAACGAAGAATTGAAGGCTTTGCGTGAAAGCGAAATGTGGCGTACTGGTGAAGTGGTTCGCCGTCTTCGTCCTGAAAACAACTAAGAATAGTTTTGAAAATAATTAAAACTCGGTAGGTGAGCCTTGTGGTTGCCTATCGAGTTTTTATGTTATATAATATCGGGTGGCAATTGTGGGTGATAACTTTTGGAAAACTTTTTAAGATTTTTAAAAAGTTAAGTTGTTGATATATAGTGGTATGGAAATAATTGTTGATAACTTTATTTAAAAAAAGGATGTGAAGATTGTGTGAAATTGTTGATTCTTTTATATATTTGCAATAGGAAATTGAAACTAAAAACTACTTACATATATGGAACAACAAACTTATACCTACGAACAGGCTTTTGAAGCCACGCTGAAATATTTTGACGGCGATGAACTGGCTGCTCGTGTATGGGCAAGTAAATATGCATTGAAAGATTCATTTGGAAATCTTTATGAATTAACTCCAGATGATATGCATCATCGCATAGCTCGTGAAATAGCAAGAATAGAGAAAAAATATGAAAATCCTATGAATGAGGACGAAGTATTTGATTTGATTAAGCACTTCAAATATATAATACCTCAAGGTAGCCCAATGTCGGGTATTGGTAATGAATTTCAAGTGGGTTCGTTGTCAAATTGTTTTGTGATAGGATTGGATGGTGCACCAGATTCTTATGGTGGTATCATCAAGATAGACGAAGAACAAGTACAATTGATGAAACGCCGTGGAGGTGTGGGACACGACTTGTCGCATATTCGTCCGAAAGGATCACCAGTGAAGAACTCTGCTTTGACATCTACAGGTCTTGTGCCATTTATGGAGCGATATTCAAACTCAACGAGAGAGGTTGCTCAAGATGGTCGTAGAGGAGCATTGATGTTGAGTGTGAGCATAAAGCACCCAGATTCTGAAGCATTTATAGATGCAAAAATGACTGAAGGCAAAATGACTGGAGCAAATGTGTCGGTAAGAATTGACGATGAATTCATGAATGCGGCAGTAAATGGTGAGAAGTATATTCAAAAATATCCTATTGATGCCGAAGAACCTTTATACAAGAAAGAAGTAGAAGCATCGGCATTGTGGGGAAAGATTATTCATAATGCATGGAAAAGTGCAGAGCCAGGTGTTCTTTTCTGGGATACAATTACAAGAGAATCAGTGCCAGATTGTTATGCCGACTTAGGGTTCAAGACTATTTCTACCAATCCATGTGGCGAAATTCCACTATGTCCGTATGATAGTTGTCGTCTACTTGCCATTAACTTGTATTCATATGTTGTAAATCCGTTTACAAAGGATGCGTATTTTGATTACGACTTATTTAAAACTCATGTGGCTGCTGCACAACGCATAATGGACGATATTATTGATCTTGAAATGGAAAAGATTGATAAGATTATATCAAAGATTGCGACTGACCCTGAAACAGATGAAGTGAAAAAGACTGAATTACACTTGTGGGAAAAGATTCGTAACAAGACACTGAAAGGTCGTCGCACAGGAGTGGGCACTACAGCCGAAGGTGATATGATAGCAGCAATGGGATTGACATATGGAACAGAAGACGCAACTACATTCTCGGAAAATATTCATAAGACACTTGCAGTGGCTGCATACGGTTCGTCGGTAGTGTTGGCAAAGGAACGTGGAGCATTTGAAGTGTTTGATGCAGAACGCGAAAAGAATAATCCATTCATTGCTCGTATCAAAGAAGCATCGCCAGAAGTATATGAAGAAATGCTTAAATATGGTCGTAGAAATATTGCATGTTTGACTATTGCTCCTACTGGAACTACCAGTCTTATGACTCAAACTACTTCGGGTATTGAGCCTGTATTCTTGCCAGTGTATAAGCGTCGTCGCAAAATCAATCCTAACGATCCTGATGTGCGAGTAGATTTCACAGATGAATCAGGTGACAGCTTT
Organism: Muribaculaceae bacterium; assembly: GCA_045656705.1. Classification (GTDB taxonomy): domain Bacteria; phylum Bacteroidota; class Bacteroidia; order Bacteroidales; family Muribaculaceae; genus RGIG4576. The sequence goes on from JAZORR010000007.1 coordinate 15,247, forward strand.
GAAGAATACATTGTATACCATCCTAAATTCACAACTTGGATGAAGGTGAATGGTATAGAAATAAAGGATAATTATAGTCAAGAAGAATTGGACGAAATACTTGCTAAATCGCCATATTACAAGGCTACATCTAATGATGTAGATTGGCTTGCAAAGGTGAGAATGCAAGGAAGAGTGCAAAAGTGGGTTGACCATTCAATTAGTGTAACCATCAATTTGCCTTCAGACGTAAGCGAAAGCCTTGTAAACGAATTGTATGTAGAGGCATGGAAATCGGGATGTAAGGGATGTACGGTATATCGAGATGGTTCGCGAGCAGGAGTGCTTGTGTCAACAAAGAAGGAAGAGCCAAAGACTAATCATTATATGGCAAGTGAAGAGCATATAATGAAGCGTCCAATAGAACTCGAAGCTGATGTGGTGCGTTTCCAAAATAATAAAGAAAAGTGGATTGCATTCGTAGGTTTGATCGATGGTCGTCCATATGAAATCTTTACAGGTCTTGCTGATGATGAAGATGGCATTTTCTGTCCTAAATCAGTGAGTAAGGGTAAGATTATTAAGGCTTTTGATGAAAATGGAAATAAGCGTTACGACTTCCAATTTATCAATAAACGAGGATATAAGACCACGATAGAAGGGCTTTCGGATAAATTTAATCCTGAATTCTGGAATTATGCTAAACTTATATCTGGCGTATTGAGATATGGAATGCCTATCGACCAAGTGCTAAAACTTGTGGGTAGTCTCGAACTTGACAGTAAGTCGATAAATACTTGGAAAATGGGTGTGGAACGTGCTTTGAAAAAGTATTTGCCAAATGGAATGAAGGCAAGTGGTCAAACATGTCCAAATTGTGGTCAAGAAACCTTGATTTATCAAGAAGGCTGTTTGATTTGTACCTCTTGTGGTACTTCAAAATGTGGATAATACCAAATAAATCATATTTTTTGCGGGGTAAAGTAATTTATCCCGCAATTTATTTTATTATTTTCCAATAAATTCTTAATTTAGCAAAAATAACAAACCTATAGTTTAAAATAATTTATGAAAATTAATTTAAATATCAATTACAATACTCAATGGGGCGAATCGCTCTATGTAGTGGGTAATTGCAAAGAATTGGGTAACGGCAAAGTGGAAAATGCCGTGAAGATGGAACCAAAACCTTACGGACAATGGTGTCTATCGGTAAATTTACCTAAAGATTCAACTGATTTGTGTTATTCTTATTTGGTAAAGAATGAGAATGGAGCAGTGCGTTATGAATGGGGAAAACCTCACACATTGGTGGTGAATAATGAAGTGAAAAACTTTGAAGTATATGACCAATGGAGCGACCAACCAGAAAATAAAGCATTCTTCTCTTCGGCATTTACAGAAGGTATATTCTCGCGTAAGCGTGATAAGCAAGCACAACAACCTGTGGCAGGTGGAGTGGTGTTGAAAGTATTTGCTCCTATCGTGAAGAGCGATGAAGTGCTTGCAATCTCAGGTGATACAAAAGCTCTTGGAGAATGGAATCCAAAGAAAGCTTTAGTATTGAATAGTTCAAACTTCCCAGAATGGCAAATTGTCTTGGATAAAGATGATGTGAAGAGTGCATTCAACTATAAATTCTTAATCCTAAAGAAAGGTGCAAAGAAAGAAGTAGTAGCATGGGAATATAGTGATAATCGTCAATTTTTGATGTCGGTGGCATCTGATGCTACAGTTGTAATCTCGGGATTGAATTTTAATGATCCACAACCAGCATGGAAGGGTGCAGGTACTGCTATTCCTGTGTTCTCTTTGCGTAGCGAAGAAGACTTTGGTGTGGGTGATTTCTATGACTTGATGAAGATGGTGGACTGGGCTAAAGAAACCGGTCAACGAGTAATCCAGTTGTTGCCTATTAACGACACAACAATGACACACACCTGGGTAGACTCTTATCCATATAAGGCAAACTCTACTTTTGCATTGCATCCTATGTATTTGCGTCCTGATAAAGTGGGCACATTGAAAGATGACGCACGAGTGGCACATTATAATGCTATAGCGAAGGAATTAAATGCACTTTCTGCTGTAGATTATGAACGAGCTAACAATGAAAAACTTGCGTATTTGCGTGAAATCTTTGCTGAAAATGGAGCAAAAACATTGAAATCGGTAGCATTCCGTTCATTCTTAAAGAATAATGAATATTGGTTGAAGCCATATGCTGCATTCTGCGTACTAAGAGATAAATATAACACACCAGAATTTGAAAATTGGGGTGAATATGCACAATATAGCGAAAAGGTGGTAGAAAAAGTGTGTGTAGAAAATGAAAACGAAATCAATTTCACATACTATCTTCAATATCATCTTGATAAGCAACTACGCGAAGTGCGTAATTACGCTCACGACAATGGTGTTGTGTTAAAGGGTGATATACCTATCGGTATTGCTCGTGCAAGTGTAGATGCGTGGATGTATCCACATTTGTTCTATATGGATTGTCAAGCAGGAGCACCACCAGATGATTTCTCTGTACTTGGCCAAAACTGGGGTTTCCCAACATATAATTGGGAAGAAATGAATAAAGATGGTTTTGCATGGTGGAAGAGTCGCTTCTGTAAGATGGCAGAATATTTTGATGCTTATCGTATAGATCATATTCTTGGTTTCTTTCGTATATGGCAAATACCGATGGATGCTGTACATGGTTTGCTCGGTACATTCAATCCAGCAATGCCATTTAGTGCTGATGAGTTACGCAATAACTACGATTTCTGGATAAATCACGATTTGCATACCAAACCATATATTATGGACTATTTCTTGGGTGATTTCTTTGGCGAGTACACAGAGGAAGCTAAGTCTATGTTTATGGAGCAAATGAATGATGGAAGATATTTCTTGAAGGATTTTGTAAATACACAGCGCAAGGTGGAAGCATATTTTACTGCTCAACCAGAAACTGAAAAGAATGAGTACTTGAAGAATGCACTCTATGGCTTGATAGATGATGTACTATTTATAGAAGATGCAGAACAAAAGGGACACTATCATCCAAGAATTTCAGCTCAATCTACTTATGTATATCGTTCGATGAGCGATTATGAGCGTTGGTGTTTCGATCGCTTATATAATGATTTCTTCTATCATCGTCATAACGATTTCTGGTATGGAAAAGCAATGTGGAAATTACCACCACTTATCAATGCTACCGATATGCTTGTGTGTGGTGAAGATTTGGGTATGATTCCAGATTGTGTGGCTTCGGTGATGAGTGGTCAAAAGATTCTTTCGCTTGAAATTCAACGTATGCCAAAGGATCCAAAGCAAGAATTTGGTAATCCATATGCATATCCTTATATGTGTGTATGTACAACATCTACACATGATATGAGCGGTGTGCGCGGTTGGTGGGAAGAAGATCGCGAAAAGACACAACATTTCTATAATAATGTGTTGCAACAATGGGGTGAAGCACCTCAATTTGCTGAACCATGGATTTGTGACAAGATTGTGTGTGATCACTTGAACTCGCCTGCAATTCTTACTATTCTTCCTTTGCAAGATTGGCTATCGGTTAGTGGAGATTTGAGAAGAGAAAATCCACAAGAAGAGCAAATCAATGTGCCAGCAAATCCTTTCCATTACTGGAGATATCGTATGCATATGACACTTGAATCTCTATTGGAACAAAATATCTTTAATCAGTCAATCAAAGACAGAATAAAGAATAGCGGTCGCTAATAGAGGATTTAAATAAGATAAAAAGCAGTATAACTTGAATGATAGTTATACTGCTTTTTTAAGTTTATTTATTGAGTTTGTAGTGGTTGAGAATGCTTATTACTTCTTTCTTGAGATAAGGTAAATCAATCAAATGATATCTTCCGTTTTTGGGGTGAAAGACAGCTAATCGATTTTGAGAAACCATTATGTTGTAATTTTTCTCAAGGATATATCGGTACATACTTACTTGAAGCGCATAGTGATAGTAGGTGGTATCACTCAAGTGACTGATAGGTGGCAACGCATTTTTTCTAAAAGGACTTTCTCGTTCAACGCATCCATTTTTAATGAGCTTTTCGCTTCTTTTCCAATCGTAAATAGTGAAGATACCATTTTGATATTCAAGAAAGTCAAGAGTGCCAGCTACTCCATATTCTTCGTCGTAAATACGCCATTCGGTGCGATAGGGATGGAGTGTGTGTTGAGATGCTAATTGCAAGAAAAGGTTGAATGTGTCGTCGTTTTCGCTAAAGATACCCATATAATATTTTTCTATTTTATCGTGCATAGCTGTGCCAAGTTCGCGTGCACGTTGGGCATTTGCTTCCCATTGAGCTTTTAGTTCTTCTGCTGTGGTGTTTAATTGTTTGGCTTTTTTCTCGGCCCAAAAATCAGCGTCAAATTTTTCAAAACACTCATCGATGAGAGTGGTGACCGAAATCATTCTTTGTCCGTGAAGTGTGTACACATGTTCATCTTCGTTGAAAAGAAGGTGGCAGTCTCGCTCGTGAGAGTTGCGTATATTGTAATCAAATGACATAGGTTTATTTACTTAATAAATCACCCCAAAAGTGAGATCTTTTGGGGTGATTGGGTTATCTAATATTATTTATTAATATTCGCTCCATGCTGTGATATTGATTTCATCAAGAGCCTTAGTAGTGAATGCTCTGATGAATGCAGCAGCAAGTCGTGCATTGGTCAACAATGGAATGTTGTGGTCGATAGCAGAACGGCGAATACGATATCCATTAGTCAACTCTCTCTTAGTATGGTTCTTTGGAATGTTAACTACCAAGTCGATAGCGTGTGATGAGATAAGGTCAAGTACATTTTCACCTTCTTCATCAGGCCAGCATACTGGGTGTGCTTTTACGCCATTATCGCTCAAGAATTTAGCTGTACCTTCGGTAGCATATAGTTTATAGCCATTCTTATCGAGAATCTTGCAGCAGTCAAGCAAGTCAACCTTACCACGCGCATCGCCTGAAGATACTAATACTGCTTTGTCCTTGCTTGGAATGCGATGACCTACTGAAATCATCGAGTTCAATAGAGCTTCATCGAAATCAGCACCTAAACATCCTACTTCACCAGTTGATGCCATATCTACACCAAGCACAGGGTCGGCTTTGTGAAGACGAGCAAATGAGAATTGAGATGCCTTGATACCAATGTAGTCTATGTCGAATGTAGAAGTATCAGCCTTTTCTACTGGTTCGTTAAGCATAATGCGTGTAGCAGTTTCAATGAAGTTACGCTTCAAAATTTTAGAAACGAATGGGAAACTACGAGAAGCACGCAAGTTACATTCAATTACCTTCACATCATTATTCTTAGCAAGATATTGAATGTTGAAAGGTCCTGAAATGTTAAGTTCCTTAGCAATCTTCTTACTGATGCGCTTGATGCGACGAGCAGTTTCCATATATATCTTTTGAGCAGGGAATACAAGTGTAGCATCACCAGAGTGTACACCAGCAAACTCAATATGTTCTGAAATAGCGTATTCAATAACTTCACCATTGCGAGCTACGGCATCAAATTCAATTTCCTTTGCATTTTGCAAGAATTCAGAAACTACAACAGGGAATTCTTTTGATACCTTTGCAGCAGCACCAAGGAATTCATACATAGATTCGTGGTCGTAGCAAACATTCATTGCAGCACCAGAAAGTACATAACTTGGACGAATAAGAACAGGGAATCCTACTTCTTCTACGAATTTATCAATATCATCGAAACTTGTCAATTCTTTCCAACGAGGTTGATCAATACCGAGGTTGTCGAGCATAGCAGAGAATTTGTGACGATTTTCTGCGCGGTCGATAGAAATAGGAGAAGTACCAAGGATAGGTACATTACGACGATATAGTTTCATCGCAAGGTTGTTAGGAATTTGACCACCAACTGAAACAATAACGCCACGAGGAGATTCAAGGTCGATAACGTCGAGTACACGTTCGAAACTTAGTTCGTCGAAGTACAAGCGGACGCACATATCGTAGTCAGTAGATACTGTTTCAGGGTTATAGTTAATCATAATTGATTTATAACTAAGTTTGCGACAAGTGTTAACTGCATTTACAGAGCACCAGTCAAATTCTACCGAGCTACCGATGCGATAAGCACCCGAACCAAGAACTATAATGTTCTTACCAGAGTTGTAGTCGTAAGAAATTTGGTGAGCATCAGCACTATATGTTACATATAGATAGTTTGTAAGTTCTGGGTATTCAGAAGCAACTGTATTGATGCGACACACCTTAGGGGTGATGTTGAATGATTTACGATGTTCGCGAACACGAAGTACATCGTTTTCGTAACCTGTTTCAGGGTTTTCTACGTAACGAGCGATTTGGAAGTCGCTAAAGCCAAGTTTTTTAGCTTCGGCAAGCACATCGGCAGGAAGATCTTCGATCTTATTGAAAGATTTAAGTTTTTCTGCGTAGTCAACAATATTTTTTAGTCGGCTCAAGAACCAAGGGTCAATCTTGGTAAGAGCTTCGATTTGTTCGATGGTGTATCCTTTTTCAAATGCTTGTGCAATAGCAAAAATACGAAGGTCGGTAGGGTGTGATAGTTCGTAATCGAGGTCGTCGAAGTGAATATCTTTGTTGCCCACAAAACCGTGCATACCTTGTCCAATCATACGAAGACCTTTTTGAATGATTTCTTCGAATGACTTACCGATAGACATAATTTCGCCTACTGATTTCATTGCCGAACCGATTTCACGATCAACACCTGCAAACTTAGTCAAGTCCCAACGAGGAATCTTTACAATCATATAATCAACAGATGGTGCAACATAAGCAGAGTTTGGTGTACCCATTTCGCCGATTTGATCGAGAGAGTAACCAAGAGCAAGCTTAGCAGCAACGAAAGCAAGAGGGTAACCAGAAGCCTTAGACGCAAGTGCAGAACTTCGGCTTAGGCGTGCGTTAATCTCGATGATGCGATAATCGTTGGTTTGTGCATTGAATGCATATTGGATGTTACATTCTCCCACGATACCGATGTGGCGTACCACCTTAGTAGCTATATCTTGTAGCATATTGATTTGCTCTTGAGTGAGCGAAACAATAGGAGCTACTACGATACTTTCTCCAGTGTGAATACCAAGTGGGTCGAAGTTTTCCATAGGTACTACTGTGAAGCAGTGGTCGTTTTTATCGCGAATAACTTCAAATTCGATTTCTTTCCAACCTTTCAATGATTCTTCTACAAGAATTTGCTTAGAGTGAGCAAGAGCACTTTCGCATAGAGTGCGGAATTCTTCCTCATTAGCACAAATACCAGAGCCAAGACCACCAAGAGCATAAGCCGAACGCACCATCACAGGGAAACCAATGCGATGAGCTACTTCAATAGCATCTTCCATAGTTTCTACAGCTTGAGAAACTGGAGTCTTCGCTTCTATTTCGTTAAGTTTCTTCACGAAAAGGTCGCGGTCTTCGGTAATCATAATTGCATCTACTGATGTGCCAAGCACTTTTACTCCATATTTTTCAAGAGTACCATTTAGATAAAGATCAGTACCACAATTTAGAGCTGTTTGACCACCAAACGCAAGAAGAATTCCATCAGGTTTTTCCTTCTTAATAATTTCTTCTACGAAATAAGGGGTAATAGGAAGGAAATACACTTGATCAGCAACACCTTCAGATGTTTGGATAGTTGCAATATTAGGATTGATGAGAACGGTAGAAATACCTTCTTCTCTGAGAGCTTTCAAAGCTTGAGAGCCAGAGTAGTCAAACTCGCCTGCTTGTCCGATTTTAAGGGCACCCGAACCAAGCAATAATACTTTTTTAATTCCGTCAACCATGATATTCTAATAAATTATTATTATTATTGTTATAAATTATTCAATAAGTAGTGTGGAGTTGCAAATAAAACTCACTATAAAAATGTTTGTAATACGATGTTTCAGTTGTGTATTTAAAATAAAATCCACAGCTTAATAAAAAGCAGTGGATTTATACGAAAAATATTAATTATCATTAGGCATTAATAATGCAAGAATGATATAAGCCAAAACACCAGTACCATAAAAAACAACTAATATGGCCCAAATAATTCGAATAATAGTAGCGTCGATGCCAAAATACTCGCTAAGGCCGCCACATACACCGAATAATTTCTTATCTACTTGAGATTTTTTTAATTTTTTGGTCATTATGTTTGTTTTAGTTCAAATTAGTGCAAATTTACGAAAAAAATACGAAATATTAAAATCAATGGAGATATTATTACTCTTATTTATTGATTTTTTTTGATAGATATTTACGAATAGGAGTGTCATATAGTTTTAAACAAATATTTGCTAATAATAAACTACCTAAAACCACCACTGTAGCCATATACCAAGTTTGGCCGAATGTATAAAGTTTATTATCTATTAGCCATTGATAGAAAAGGTACATAATAGGGTAGTGTACAATATATGCTGGATATGATATTTCGCCAAGATGGTGGCAAATAGCTGTGGATTTGCTATCGCTTGTGTTGCCTGAAGCACCTAACCACACCAAAATAGGAAATATAACTATTACACACACACTTTCAAAGATGCCATTGATGTGAATACCATTATATTCTTTAAGATAAGGAATGCAGAAAATGGTAATTAAAATAATAGAGCATATCCAAAATGCACCTTTTATATTTATGGGTTTGAATTTGCGAGCAAGTAGCATACCGATGGTAAAAGGTAGCATCATACGCAAAAGTCCTCCCCAGAAATTGACTGTGTCGAGAGTCCATCCCACACCGATGCTTCCATATTGTGAAATATTGGCTGTAGCAAACCAAATGTGTGTTGCTCCGAGTATTATTACGAGTAACGAGAGTAATTTTGTGGATAATCGTCTTATTAAGAATGCATATAGAATGTTGCCGATGTATTCAAAGAAAAGCGACCAGCAAGGACCATTTAATGGATACATTTCGCCATTACCACGCACTTCGTAATTTGAAGCACCAGGTACAGCAGGAATGAGAAACATTGCACATAACATAGCAAGCATAATAGCGGAGGAGGTAATGTGTGTGCCGTCCCATTGTTTTGCTCCACCTATGCAGAATGTTATAGTTCCAATGATTGCCCCCATTATTACCATAGGTTGAAGGCGAATAAGTCGACGCTTGAAAAAATCTAAAGTTGAGAGTTTCTCTTTCCATCGGTTGTCATAAGCATAACTGATTACGAACCCCGATAATATAAAGAAGAAGTCTACTGCAAGGTATCCGTGATTAATAGTTTCTATCATACCACCTCCTGCAAAAGCATATCCTTCAAAAATGTGATAAATGATAACGAGTATTGCTGCTACACCACGCAATCCATCGAGGATGTGATAGTGTGGTGTGATAAGATTTGATTGCGTATTCATAAATTGTTATATAATAGTGGTTGTTAACTGAAATCATGCTGATGGTAGGGTGAAAATGAATTCAAGTCCACCTTCGATGCGATTGCTTGCCATAATTGTGCCATTGCATAGGTCGATAGATTCTTTTACTATGGCAAGTCCAAGCCCCGTACCATTTTTCTTGTTTTTATCTTTTTCTACTCTATAAAATCTATTAAATAGTTTAGGTGTAGACTCTACGGGTACTCCTGTTCCATTGTCGAAGAATGAGAATCTTAAATAGTTACCTTCTTTTGAATGATACTTAATTACAATATCTGTACCGTTGGAGTAGAAACAACTGTTTTTTATAAGGTTGCAAAATATATTGTAAAGAAGCATTTCGTTTGATTTTACATAGATATCGGGATTTACGAAGATTTGTAAACTCATATTATATTCTTCAAGTGTAAACTTTAGATCCTCCTTGGCTTGAAGTACGATTTGTCGCACATTCACATCTTCGAGTGCTATATTGTTTTTACCATCTTCAAGTCGATTGATTACAGCTATGTTTATTACCATATTTTGCAATCGTTTGGTGTTTTGTAGACATTTGTTGAGGAATGTCAGTTGTGTCTTTTTGTCGATATCGGGGTGATTGATAAGAGTATCAAGATAGCCCATAATGATACCGATAGGGGTTTTTATCTCATGGTTTAGGTTATTGGCTAAAGTGCGTTTTGAAAGCAAACGTTCTTTTTCTTCTTGAATGGCTTGCTCACGCTCTTTGTCGTGTTTTTTAATTATTTCTAATTGCTTTTTATATAATGTATAAAGGTCGTCAGTGATACCTTTGTCATTTAATTGTTCTTGATTAGTAGTCGAAGAGTTGTAGTCATTGTTAAGCTTGAGAATAAATTTTTTTAAGCGTTCGATATTGTTGATATGGATATATAATAAAGTAATACAAATAACAGCAATTATAGTCATTAATATAATAAGTGTAAGCTTAATGTATGCCGAAGATACGAAGTCTGAAATATTGGCTTCGTTGATAATTGTGGATTCACTTACTATGTATTTTCTGCTTGACTTTGAATAAGTAGCAGAATAGAGGCAATCCATTTCAAGAAATGAATCATAAAATGGATGATGAATACTTATTTTATCTATTTCGTAAGAGAAGCGATGCTTTATCTCTTCAAAAGTGGGAACATCATAATTGATGGTGCTTGTTGCATTTGAATAGAGTAGATTATTGTTCTCGTCGTATATTTTGAAAAAGAAATTCTCGATAGGTGAGTTATTGTCCTTGAATAATGTGTAATGAACATAATTCAAGTCGGTAGAATCGTTAGGATATTTTGAAAGGATATAATTATTGTGTATTTCGATTTGAGCTTTGGCTGTTTCGAAACACGATGAGTTATATTTGTTCCATAGAGCATTTATGAGTCCTCCGATAATAAGGAACACTACAGCAAGAAGACCCAAAAAAGCAATTATGGTTTTGCTATATGTTAACTTCTTGGAATCCATATCCGTAACCTGACCTTGTGACTATGCATTTCCCATACGCACCGATTTTCTTGCGAAGTCGTGTGATATTGGTGTCGATTGTGCGATTAGATACACCTTCGGAACTGCTCCAAATCATTTCAAGCAATTCCTTGCGTGAGTAAATGCTATTACGATGTGACATAAAGAACGATAGCATCTCATATTCTGTCTTTGTAAGATTGATAATTTCATCTTTGATGTAACATTGTTTTGTGTTTTGGTCTACTCGAAGTTCTTGATAAGTAAGATCTGGTTCGAAATTGTATTCTTGAATAGGAACGGATATAGTTTGTTCTGATGAGATGTTGGCAGATAATTCCTTTGTGAGTTTAGATCTGCGTAGCACACTTTTAACGCGCGCTATTACTTCACGCGTGCGAAATGGTTTTGATATATAATCGTCGGCACCAATGTTCAATCCCATAATGTGCTCGTCTTCTCCGTTTAATGCCGAGCAGAAAATGATAGGGGTGAATTTAGTGTTTGGATTAGTCTTGAGTTGGCGTGCCAATTCAAATCCATTCATTCCGTCCATCATTATATCCAATATGAAAAGGGAATAAACCGATAAATCTTGCTTTAGAGCATCACCAGCACTATACACCACCTCGGTGTCATAGCCTTCTACCATCAAATTATATTTGAGGATTTCACAAATTTCTTCTTCGTCGTCTACGATAAGTATTTTTACACCAATGTTCATAGTAATGATTTTGTAATATTTTTGTAAAGGTATGAATAAAATATAAAACGTGGTATTAAAAAAAGTTAATACTTTAAACTATTAGCAGAATGCGAGTGTTTTATTGCTGTAATACGAATATGCACTTGTTTTACAGAATAATGACTAAATGTTTATAACACAAAAGGCTGTCGCGACGACAGCCTTTTGTGTTTGTGTGAATATTGTAACAAAATTTGTACGATTATTCCATAAGTTTTTTGTATCTGATGCGATGAGGTTGAGTGTCGCCAAGACGAGCTTTCTTGTTTTCTTCATAATCAGAGTAAGAACCTTCGAAATAGAAGACCTTACTATCGCCTTCAAACGCAAGGATATGAGTACAAATGCGATCGAGGAACCAACGGTCGTGTGAGATGATTACAGCACAACCAGCAAAGTTTTCAAGACCTTCTTCAAGAGCTCGAAGAGTGTTTACGTCGATGTCGTTGGTAGGTTCGTCGAGAAGCAATACGTTACCTTCTTCTTTAAGTGCCATAGCAAGGTGAAGACGATTTCTTTCACCACCCGAAAGCATACCGATTTTCTTTTCTTGGTCGGCACCAGTGAAATTGAACTTAGATAGGTAAGCACGAGCATTCATATCTTTACCACCCATACGGAATGTTTCGCAGCCTTGAGAAACTACTTCGTAAACAGTGCTGTCGGGAAGTAGGTCTTTGTGGCTTTGGTCAACATATGCTACTTTTACTGTTTCACCTATATCGAATGTACCCTTATCAGCCTTTTCAAGTTCCATAATTAGGCGGAACATAGTGGTCTTACCTGCACCATTAGGACCGATTATACCTACGATACCATTTGGTGGAAGCATAAAGTTGAGGTCATCGAAAAGAACTTTTTCGCCAAATGCTTTTGCCACATGTTGAGCTTCAATAACTTTATTACCCAAACGAGGTCCATTAGGAATGAAAATTTCAAGTTTTTCTTCGCGTTCCTTTTGATCTTCGTTAAGAAGTCGGTCGTAAGAAGAAAGACGAGCTTTACCTTTGGCTTGGCGTGCTTTAGGAGCCATACGCACCCATTCAAGCTCGCGTTCAAGAGTTTTGCGACGCTTGCTTGCTTGCTTTTCTTCTTGAGCCATACGCTTAGTCTTTTGGTCGAGCCAAGAAGAGTAATTACCCTTCCAAGGAATACCTTCACCTCGGTCAAGTTCGAGAATCCATCCTGCAACATGGTCGAGGAAGTAACGGTCGTGAGTAACGGCGATTACTGTACCTGGATATTGTTGTAGGTGTTGTTCGAGCCAATCGATAGATTCAGCATCGAGGTGGTTGGTAGGTTCGTCAAGAAGAAGAATATCTGGTTGTTGAAGAAGTAGACGGCAAAGAGCCACACGGCGACATTCACCACCCGAAAGTGTACCCACAAGTTGGTCTTCAGGAGGACAACGAAGAGCATCCATAGCACGCTCAAGTTTGTTGTCGAGATTCCAAGCATCTACTGCATCGAGTTTATCTTGAAGTTCTGCTTGCAATGCGATGAGTTTGTCCATCTTATCTGGATCTTCAAGTACTTCAGGATCGCAGAAACTTTCGTTTACTCTATCAAATTCGGCAAGAAGGTCGAGTGTAGGTTGCATACCTTCTTGTACAATTTCTTTTACTGTCTTATTAGGATCGAGTTTTGGCTCTTGCTCGAAGTATCCTACAGTGTAACCTGGAGAGAATACTACATCGCCTTGGTATTGTTTGTCGATACCTGCGATAATTTTCAAAAGAGTAGACTTACCAGAGCCGTTTAGACCGATAATACCGATTTTCGCTCCATAGAAGAACGAAAGGTAAATGTTCTTAAGAACTTGCTTTTGAGGAGGGAAAATTTTGCTTACTCCCACCATCGAGAATATTACTTTTTTGTCGTCAGCCATAATAAAATTAAGAAATTGGTTGAAAACGATTATTTTTTGTTGTTAAAAGCGCGTGTGCGATATCCACAACGCACTTTGCCATCAACGATGTTGCGTAATTTGTTGCGAATAAGTTGCTTGCGAATAGGAGAAATGTGATCGATGAATACTTTACCTTCGAGGTGATCGTATTCGTGTTGGAATACGCGTGCAAGGTATCCTTCAAATACTTCTTCGTGAGGTTGGAAATTCTCATCGAGCCAGTTTACTTTTACTTTTTCAATGCGAGGTACTGATTCGTGAATGCCAGGGAGGCTCAAACAACCCTCTTCTCTGCTTGTCTTATTGCCATCTTCGATGACTTCAAGTACAGGATTGATAAGCACGAAACTACGGCCTTCAAGTTCAGGAAAAGAATCTTTAAGTACATCTACATCGATGCAGATAAGACGAATGTTCAATCCTACTTGTGGTGCTGCAATACCGATGCCATCACTATCGTACATAGTGGCCTTCATATTTTCGATAAGCTCCTTCAACTTTGGGTATTCTGGAGTGATGTCTTCCGATACTTTGCGTAGTACTGGATGACCATAAAGATAAATAGGTAGTATCATAATTTTAAAATTTATTACTTTGTAAATAGTCGTTGAGAATTATAGCGGCTGCAATGGTGTCCACTTTTTCCTTTTTCTGACGGTTTTTTTTCTTCATACCTCCATCAAGCATAGCTTTATGAGCAAGTGTTGAAGTGAATCGTTCGTCATACATTTCTACTGGAATATTGGGTATTACCTTTTTAAGTCTGTTTAGGAATGGAGTAATGTATTGCATACTTTCGCTTAATTCTCCATTTAATTGCTTGGGTAAACCAACAATAATTTTATCTACATTTTCGGTGGAAATGTATTTTTGAAGGAAATCTACCACCGTGTGAGAAGGTATAGTGGTGAGTCCATTTGCAATAATCTTCAGAGGATCGGTAACTGCAATACCTGTGCGTTTCCGTCCGTAGTCAATTCCTATAATTCGTCCCATATTTTGCAAAGATATAAAAAAATATCGTTAATTTTGTGATTGGAATTGATAAACTAACAATTAATAACTATGAACATTGGTAAAATTGGACTTGCAATAGCCACTTTGATGATGTGTGGTAGTGCAGAAGCAACAGTAGATTTTAAAATTGTGCGTGGTGAGCGTGATACTGTTTACAGTAAAACTCATTATGTAGTGGGGGTGACAAAACCTGGAAATCGCGCTTATGTGAATGGCGAGAAAGTAAAAGTTTACAACACTGGTTCTTTCGGTGCAAAAGTGGAATTGAAGGAAGGAGATAACAAGATTTCTGTGGTTGTGGATGATACTATGCTTGAAAATGAAAAGACTTTTAATGTGTATTATTCAACAAACCGTCCAGAGAAACTTCTCACAATGAAGCAGGCTAAGGCTGCACTTGAAAAGGAACAACTAAAACCTTGTGATTTCTATGCAATATCTAAGTCGGGTGCTTATCTCCAATATGGTGATGGTGATGATCGATTAGGTGGCTCGAAAATGGGTTATGTGAATGAAGGAATTGTGTTTCATGTAGTGGGAGAAAAAGGTGGTTTGTATAAGGTGCAACTTTCTGAACACAGATATGCATTTATGGAAAAAGAATATCTCGAACCTACTACCGAAAAAACAAGTGTGGTGAATACTGGTAGCTGGCGAGTGAGCAATAAGGGCGACTATGATCAAGTGTACATCAGTTTGCCAACACGCTTGCCATATCATTATTGGAGTGAACTAAATCCTTCACGCATCTGCATCGATGTGTTTGGTGCTATGGATAATAGTAACTGGATGACTCAATATTTCGATACAGAAATGATTGACTATGTTGATTTCAATCAAGTAGAAAGCGATGTATATAGAGTGATTATTAAATTGAAAGATGAATATGCATGGGGTTATTCTGTGGAATATAGTGGTACTAACCTTGTGATAAATGTAAATCACGCACCAAATCCTGAAATTAAGGGGCTTGTAGTGGGACTTGATGCTGGTCACGGTGGTAAATATCCAGGTGCAATCGCGGCTTCTGGTCTTACAGAAAAGGAAGTAAATATGTCGCTTGTAGACGAAATTAGAAAACTTCTTGAGGCAAAGGGTGCAAAAGTGGTGTTAAGTCGTGATGGCGACCAAGGTCCTACAATGGGTGAACGCAAAAAGACCTTTAAAGATGCTAAAGTGGATTTGATGATTTCGGTACATAATAATTCGGGTGGCAGTCCACTTGCCGAGATGGGTTCTTGCACTGCATATAAACATATATCAGATCGTGCTTTGGCTGTGGCAATGCAAAAGCGATTGGTAGAACTTGGTCATAAAAACTTTGGAGTGATTGGTAATTTCAATTTCTCTTTGAATGCTCCAACTGAATATCCAAATGTATTGCTTGAAGTATTGTTTATGAGTAGTTTGCCTGAAGAAGAAAAACTTGCCGATCTTGAATATCGTAAGAAAGTGGCTAAGCAAGTAGTGCTTGCTCTTGAAGATTACTTGAAAGATGTAAAAGCATCTAAGAAATAAGATATAGATATCAATAAAAGTAAAGTCGGGATTTCATACGAAGTCCCGACTTTATATATATAATAAGGTGTGATTAATAAGCGAACATTGGATATTCGTTCATAATTGAGTTCACCTTAGCACGAACTGCGGCTATTACCTTTTCGTCTTCTGGTGCGTGTAGTACAGTGTCAATAAGTTCTACGATTTCGCCCATCATATCTTCTTTCACGCCACGAGTAGTGATGGCTGGAGTTCCAAGACGGATACCTGAAGTTTGGAATGGAGAGCGACTATCAAATGGTACCATATTCTTATTTGCTGTGATATCAGCAGCCACAAGAGCCTTTTCAGCTACCTTACCAGTAAGTTCTGGGAATTTAGTGCGAAGGTCGAGTAGAATACAGTGATTGTCTGTACCACCTGATGCAATCTTGTAACCTTTATCGGTAAGGGCTTGAGCCATAGCTTGAGCATTCTTCTTTACTTGAGTTTGATATTCAACGAATGATGGTTGAAGTGCTTCGCCGAATGCTACAGCTTTAGCGGCGATTACGTGTTCAAGAGGTCCACCTTGTACGCCTGGGAATACAGCAGAATCCAATAATTGCGACATTGTCTTCACTTGTCCCTTAGGAGTGGTTTTGCCCCATGGGTTTTCGAAGTCTTTGCCAAGCATAATGATACCACCACGAGGACCACGAAGAGTCTTGTGAGTAGTAGAAGTGACTATGTGTGCATACTTCAATGGATTTTCGAGCAATCCTGCAGCGATGAGACCTGCTGGGTGAGCCATGTCGACAAGAAGGATAGCACCTACAGAATCGGCAATTTCACGCATACGTGCATAATCCCAATCGCGAGAATAAGCACTTGCACCACCAACGATAAGTTTAGGCTTAACTTCGTGAGCAAGACGTTCCATTTGATCGTAATCAACAAGATTTGTGTCAGCAGTTACATTGTATTCAACTTGGTTGAAAACAATACCTGAGAAATTGACAGGTGAACCGTGAGAAAGGTGACCACCGTGAGAAAGGTTCAATCCCATAAAAGTGTCGCCTGGGTTCATGCAAGCCATAAATACTGCCATGTTGGCTTGCGCGCCAGAGTGAGGTTGTACATTAGCCCATTCAGCACCAAAAAGTTTCTTGAGGCGTTCGATTGCAATAGTTTCGCTTTCGTCGACTACTTCGCAACCGCCATAGTAGCGATGTCCAGGGTAACCTTCAGCGTACTTGTTGGTGAGGCATGAGCCCATAGCCTGCATCACTTGTTCGCTTACAAAGTTTTCGGAAGCAATAAGTTCGATTCCTTTCTTTTGGCGTTGATGTTCACGTTCGATAATGTCAAAAATTAATGAATCTTTCTCCATAAAATAGTGTTATTATATGTTTTATATTTGAGTTATTTTTTCTTTTTTACAGTCCACCCGAAAGTGCCTATAAGTTCGCCCATTGAATAGTAGCCGCCATGAGCATAAACCAAAAGATTGGCTTTCTTCATGTCGAATGCGCCAGTTTCGGAATCGATAAATCGGTCGTCGGCAATAACATTCAGCACATCGGCGATGAACATGTCGTGAGTGCCGAGATGAATTATCTCTTTGACACGACATTCGATAGCAATAGGAGATTGCTCGATGTAGGGCGCGCTTACTTTTACACCTTTGCATGGAGTGAGGCTCATTTCCTCAAATTTGTTGTAGTCGCGACCCGAACGCACACCACACCAATCGGTGGCACGAGCTAATTCTACAGTGGTGAGGTTGAGCGTAAATTCCATGTTGCGCTTCACAATGTCGTAGCTATGGCGTTCAGGTCGAATAGAAACATAGCACATTGCAGGGTCGGAGCAAATAGTGCCTACCCATGATGCAGTGAATACATTCCATTCGTCAGGGGTGCTACCACAACTTACCATAATGGCAGGAAGTGGATAAATCATAGTGCCTGGTCGCCAGTTTTGTTTCATTGTGAAGTGTTATTTAAGAGTGATTTTGTCCTTAATTTCGGAGCGCTCGCAGTAGTGGCATTTTAGTACTACATTTTCGCGGTCGACAACATGGAAATGAGTGCGCATAGGCTCGTTGTTAGTGATACACTTAGGGTTGCTGCACTTCACGATGCCATAGATGTCGTCGGCAAGAGTAACCTTATGCTTTTCTACTACTGCATAGTCTTTGATAATATTAATTACAGCATTAGGAGCAATGATGGCAATGCGATTGAGTGTAGACTCAGGGAATTCAATGTTTGCCACTTTGATGATACTCTTTTTGCCACATTTCTTACTATCGAGGTTGTAACCTATAGTTACATTGTTGGTGAGATTTTTAATGCCAAGAAGTTCCACTACTTTAAATAGTGATTCATTTGGAATATGGTCTATTACAGTACCATTTTCAAGAGCTGCTACAGCAAGTTCTTTTTTCTTTATTTCGTTCATATAATAATCCTCCCTTATTTTACTTCAATACCTAACACTTTACAAATAATAGCTTGGCGAGCGTAAAGTCCGTTTTGAGCTTGTTGGAAATAGTAAGCCTTTGGATTTGCGTCCACATCGTATGCAATTTCGTTCACGCGAGGTAGTGGGTGAAGAATGCGAAGATTGTCCTTACTATTGTCGAGCATAGCATTGTGAAGATTATAAAGGTCCTTCACGCGTTCATATTCAAGCAGGTCGGTGAAGCGTTCGCGTTGTACGCGAGTCATATATATGATATCGCTCTTATTGATGATTTCTTGAGAGAAATCGGTAGATTCGTGATACTCGATTCCGTGTTCTTCGCAGAATACCTTATATTCATTAGGCATCTTCAATTCATCGCATGCCACGAAGTGGAATACAGGATTGAAGTGGTACATAGCCATAAGTAGCGAATGCACAGTGCGTCCGTACTTCAAATCGCCCACCATTGTGATGGTGAGGTTTTCAAGGGTACCTTGAGTCTTGTAGATAGAGTACAGGTCGAGCATTGTTTGCGAAGGGTGTTGGTTGGCACCATCGCCAGCGTTGATGATAGGCACAGGAGAAAACTCGCTCGCATAGCGTGCTGCACCTTCGAGGTGGTGACGCATAATTATTACATCGGCATAGTTTGCCACCATTCTTATGGTGTCGTGCATAGTCTCGCCCTTAGATGAACTTGTGGTGCTCGCGTCGGAAAAACCAATAACTCGTCCACCGAGACGATTTACAGCTGTTTC
Source organism: Muribaculaceae bacterium (assembly GCA_045656705.1). Lineage (GTDB taxonomy): Bacteria > Bacteroidota > Bacteroidia > Bacteroidales > Muribaculaceae > RGIG4576. Next base: position 34,513 of record JAZORR010000007.1, read on the forward strand.
GAAACTCAAGCGAGTGCGAGTAGAAGGTTCAAAGAAAAGTGTTGCTGCTACTTTGCCCTCAAGTAGTCGCTGATTTGGATTCTCTTCAAATTTTCGAGCTGTGTCAAGCAGTTCGAGAATCTCCTCTTTAGAAAGGTCGGAGATAGAAACTAAACTCTCGTTGTTCATATAGCTATGTAATTTAATTTTGTTTTTTCTATGAAAATTATCCTAAAATAAAAGCCAATCAAAACACGCTGAACGAGTTAGTGATTGGCCTTGATATGTGGCAAAAGAAACGATTTGTTATCACACACTTGCTTTGCTTGGGCAAGTGAATGAGAAGAAAATGTTCTATTGTTGGATTTTTCTATCATAACACTACAAAGTTAGTGATTTTTCTTGTGATATAGAAGAAAAAAGTGAAATAAAATTATGTGAAAATTATCTACATTCTAATCTTAGTGTAAATATTGGGTGTGGAATGTTTAATTTTTGTGAAGATTGTGTGATGTGTCTACTTTTTTAGTATTTTTGTAAATTAAATTGTAAATTCGGTTTATTATGTGCATTTATGGCTATTAAAAGCCTATTGATGTGTAAAAAATAAATAAGAAAAATGATGGCAACAAAACAAGGAAACAATACAAAAATGAGTGCATTCAAGTCTCTTATTATAAAACTTTTGTGGGGTACTTTTGCAATTGGTGTAGTAGTGGCTGCATTGGTGTTTGTACTTATATATAATGGTGTGATCGGGTATATGCCGCAGATTGAAGAATTGAAAAATCCTACCGATAAATTTGCTTCTGTGGTGATGAGCGATGATGGGGTGGAACTTGGTCGTTATTATCGCGATAAGAGTAATCGTGTGTATGTAGATTTTGATGAGATATCAACCCACCTCACCAATGCCTTGATTGCTACCGAGGATGTGCGATTTATGAATCACTCGGGTGTAGATGCTCGTGGTCTATTGCGTGCTATAGTGAAGCGTGGTATTTTGATGCAGAAGAGTGCTGGTGGTGGTAGTACGATCACTCAACAGCTTGCAAAGCAATTATATTCGCCAAAATCAGAAACCATATTTGAACGATTGATGCAAAAGCCTATCGAATGGGTGATTGCCGTGAAACTCGAAAAATATTACACAAAAGATGAAATCATCAAGATGTACTTCAATCAGTTCGACTTCTTGAATAATGCCGTAGGTGTGAAAACTGCTGCTTATGTATATTTTGGAAAGGATCCTAAAGATTTGAATATCGAAGAATCGGCTACACTTGTGGGTATGGCTAAAAATCCTTCTTATTTCAATCCTGTTCGTTTCCCTGAACGCACTCGTGATCGTAGAAATGTGGTGCTTAATCAAATGTGTAAGGCAGATATGATTACCGAAGAGGTGCGCGATTCTTTGAAGCAAACTCCACTTGTCCTTGATTATCATAAGGTGGACCACAAAGAAGGTCTCGCTCCATATTTCCGTGAGGAATTGCGTCGTTATCTTACTGCGAAAAAGCCTAAAGCCAGCGACGATATATATAAATGGAATCAGCAAGGTTATAAAGATGACTCTCTGGCGTGGGAAACCAATCCTCTATATGGATGGTGTGAAAAGAATACTAAACCCGATGGTAGTAACTACAATGTGTATACCGATGGGTTGAAAATTCACACCACAATAGATTCTCGTATGCAACAATATGCCGAAACGGCTTTAGTGTCGCATCTTGCCGATGATTTGTTGCCTAAGTTTAAGCGTGAAAAGCGTGGTATGCTCAATCCTTATTCAAATAATCCTAATGAGTTGACTCGCAATCAAAAAGAAGCACTTATTAAGCGTGCTATCAAATCTACCGAGCGTCATCGTATCTTGAAAAAAGCAGGTATGAACGACGAAGAGATTATGGCTAATTTCAAGACTGAGCGTGAAATGCGAGTATTCTCATATGCTGGTGTGATAGATACGATGATGACTCCATACGATTCACTCCTTTACACCAAATCATTCTTGCGTGCAGGTATGATGTCGATGGATCCTATTACTGGATATGTGAAAGCATATGTGGGAGGTCCTAATTTTAAGTTCTTCCAATATGATATGGTGTCTACTGGTCGCCGTCAGATAGGTTCTACTGTGAAACCATTCCTTTACACCTATGCAATGGAAGAAGGCTTTACTCCTTGTGATGAGTTCCTCAATGAGCAACCAATTCTATACGATGCCAATGGCAACGAATGGATGCCAAGAAATGCAGGAAAGACACGCATAGGTGAAATGGTGGATTTGCGCTGGGCATTGACTAATTCTAACAACTGGATTTCGGCACGATTGATGGATCGACTTTCGCCTACTACATTAGTGAGATTGATGCACAACTTTGGCATCAACAATCATATCGATCCCGTGATTTCTCTTTGTCTTGGCCCTGTGGATGTGTCGGTGAAAGAAATGGTGTCGGCCTACACTGCTTATGCCAATAAGGGTATGCGTGTGGAGCCCCTATTTGTGACTCGCATTACCGATAATCAAGGTAATGTAATCACTGAATTTGCACCTCAACACACAGAGGTGATAAGCGAAGAAGCATACTATAAGATTCTATCAATGCTACTAAATGTGGTGGATTATGGTACTGGTGGTAGAGTGCGTCGAGCTCCTTATAATATAACTGCACAAATGGGAGGTAAGACAGGAACTACCAACTTTAATGCCGATGGATGGTTTATGGGCTTCACTCCACAACTCGTTACTGGTGTGTGGGTAGGTGGCGACGAACGATATATCCACTTCAATAGTATGGCCGAAGGTCAAGGAGCGTCTATGGCATTGCCTATCATAGGTAAATATATGAAGAGTGTGTTCGACGATAAGAATCTTCCATATTCACAAGAAGTGCAGTTCTTGTTCCCAGAAAACTTCGATCCATGTCGTCGTGAAGGAGTATCGGGCGTACCTGTAGAAACAGAACATGCCGTTGAGGCTGAAGACGAAACCATCGAAGGCGTATTTGACTGATAAAATAGATTGTAGATAGAAAATGATAAGAGGCAGAATGAATTTGTGTTCATTTTGCCTCTTATGCTCTTAAGGGAGAGCGGTGTTTGAAAAAAGTGTTTTATAGGAGTGTGTCGTTTAGTAGACGACCTTTTAGTTTTGATTCGATTTTTTTGTAATCCTTCGATTTGATAAATTCTCTAATAACTTCGATATGCTCCATATTATGCACATCGCTACCGAGGAAGTCGATTAAATCGTGCTCAAGCAACCACTCAGCACTGTGCTTGGCAGTGCGTCCGAAATATCCCGTGAACGACATTAGGTTTACCTGAAACAATGCTCCAGCATTGTGGAGTTGAGTGAATCGTTCTTTGGTTTGACCATAGTAAGGGAATCGCTCAGGATGTGCCATAATAGGCGTGAGATTCTTTATTTGAATGTCGAAAAGGATTTGGTCGAGGTCGATACGCTCTTGTTGGTAAGCATTTTCGAGTAGAATATGCTCCTTAGGCATAGCAATGTATTGGTTGCTTTTGATTTGCTCAAGCGAAAGTTCATCCAAACGGTATTCAGCCGATATAGACACTTTTGCGTTGATACCATTTTCGGTGATTGCTTTCTTGAAGGTGTCGAAAGCTGGTAAGATGGTGTCGGGGGTGTTTTCAAAAGTTGATTTGGTGACGTGAGGAGTGAATATGAAATTGGTGATACCCATATCCATTTCGGCACGCATTAGTTCCAAACCATTTTGCACATCAGTGGCTCCGTGGTCTACTCCGGGCATAATGTGGCAGTGGACTTCGGTGCTGTAAAATAACTTATTGTTAGCTTTCTTTTTGAAGAAATTGAACATATTTTTCGGTGTTTTAATATAATTCTAAATTTTTATTGTACAAAAGTAGTGATTTTTTTTGCATTCGCGAATAAAGTGTATTAACTTTGTTACCACTAATAAAGTTAATCTTGAAAAAATGTTTCAATAAAAAGAATTTGTTATGACAAAGAAACTGAAAATCCGTGATTTAACACTTCGTGATGGTCAACAATCGTTGTTCGCAACACGTTTGAGCCAAGAAAGCATTAATAAGTTGCTCCCTTATTATTTGGAAGCAGGTTTCTATGCAATGGAAGTGTGGGGTGGTGCAGTACCCGATTCAGTAATGCGCTATTTGGATGAAAGTCCATGGGTGCGTTTGAAATCAATCAGTGACAAAATACAAGGTAAATCTTATTTGACTGCGTTGTCTCGTGGTCGTAACCTTTTCGGTTATGTGCCTTATCCAACAAGTGTCATTGAAGGTTTCTACAAAGAAGCTATTGCAAATGGTCTTGGTATTATGCGTATCTTCGACGCTCTTAACGACCTTGACAATGTGAAGGAATCTGTAGAAATTATCAATAAACTTGGTGGTATTGCCGATGGTGCTGTATGTTACACTGTCGATCCTAAGGACGATGCTATCGAAGTAGAGGTAGAAGTGGAAGAAGAAGTGCCAGCAAGTGGCTTTTTTGCAAAACTTCTTGGTAAGAAAGAAATTGTAAAGGTGAAGAAGACTGTTCTTCAAGAACCTAAGAAGATATTTACTGATGATTATTTCGTAGAAAAAGCTAAGGGTTACGAAAAACTTGGTGCTAAGATCATTACATTGAAGGATATGGCTGGTCTTGTAAATCCTGCTCGTATCGCTACTCTTATGCCACGTTTGAAAGCTGCAGTGAATGTGCCTATCGATTTCCACACACACTGTACTCCTGGTTATGGTCTTGCTTCAGGTTTGATGGCTATCCTACACGATGTGGATATCCTTGATACTAATATTTGGTGGTTTGGTGAAGGTTCAGCAGCTCCTGCTATCGAACTTATCTATATCTTCGCTAAGAAACTTGGTGTAGAAGTAGAAGTGAATATGGAAGCTGTGGGTAAGATTCGTGAAGAATTGAAGGCTGCTCGCGAAAGCTTGCGCGACTTCGACTTGCACAAGGATAACTTCCCTAAGGCATTCGATCCATTGAAGGATACTCTTCCTGCTGAAATTGATGCTGAATTTGATAAGGCTATTGCTGCTGCTAAGGCTAACGACGAAGCTGCTCTTCTTGCTGCTTGTCACGCTATCGAAGCTTACTTCAATTTCCCAAAACCAAATATCATCGTTAAGGAAGCCGAAGTACCTGGTGGTATGTACTCTAATATGGTGGCTCAACTTCGTCAATTGAAGGCTGAAGATGTGCTTGAAGATGCAATGAAGCTTATCCCTAAGGTGCGTCGTGATGCAGGTCTTGTACCACTTGTTACTCCTACAAGCCAAATCGTAGGTAGCCAAGCAGTGATGGTGGCTTTGAGTCGTAAGGCAGGAAATGAAGACTATAAGAATACTTCTAACCAATTCGTATCTTTGGTGAAGGGTGAATATGGTAAGACTCCTGTGGCTATCGATCCTAAGTTCCGCGAACAAATCACAGGTAGCGCACAAGAAGTTCCTTATGATGTGAATTCATATAAGAGTCAAGACAATCCAACTCTTGCTAAATATGGTAATGTGAAGCTTGCTAAGGATAACCAAGAACTTTTGCTTCTTGAACTTCTTCCTACAGTGGCTAAAACATTCCTTGAAAATCGTCGTGCAGAAGAATTTGCAGCTGCAGGTGGTAGTGTAGTAGAAGCAGCTCCAGCTCCAGTGGCAGCTCCAGCTCCAGTTGAAGGTCCTGTGACTGGTCCTACTCTTAACGCTCCTATGGGTGGTACTGTAGTAGAAATCAATGTTAAGCCTGGTGATAAGGTGAAGAAGGGCCAAACATTGTTGATGTATGAAGCAATGAAGATGCAAAACGAAATTGAAGCTGATGGCGACTACACTGTTAAGCGTATCCTTGTTCAACCAGGTGATGTGGTTCAATCAGGTCAACCAATGATTGAATTTGTAGATCCTAATGCTTCAGATGCTGAAGAAGGTCCTGTAACTGGTCCAACACTAAAAGCTCCTATGGGTGGTACAGTAATAGAACTACACGTGAAGGCAGGTGATAAGGTGAAGAAGGGACAATCATTGATGATGTATGAAGCAATGAAGATGCAAAACGAGATTGAAAGTGAAGGCGATTACACTGTTAAGCGTATCCTTGTGAAGGAAGGTGAAGTGATTGCAGCCGGTCAACCAATCATTGAATTTGTAGGCTAATTTTTCATATTGATAATATTTTTATGTTATGAAGGCATAGCAGTTTTTCTGCTATGTCTTCTTTTTTATTAGTATTTTGTAAAAAATGCAATCAAATTATCGATTAAATCGTGTTTTTCTTAATTAGCGTACTTTTTGCGTACTGATTTTCTTGGATTTTGTGGGGAATAGAGTTTAAATTTGTATGCAAATAACACAGAAATGCAATCTAATGAAAAGAACTACATTATTTATATTGATTATGATTATTGCTTTGGTGGTGTCAATTGCTGAAGCAAAGTCTACTATGGAACTACTTATTAATAAGGAGTGGTATGAGTTTGATTTCAGTAAAATGAAAGCCAAAGAAACCTATTATGTGAAATTTACAGGAACCCAACGATTGACTGTTGGTCTTGATGAGGAAGGTAATACAAAAATGCGTGTGCAGAAATATTACTTATCAAATAAGTGGGAAGACCGATTTGATACCACAAAAGTGGGGAAAAGTAGAAAGGGCAAATACATAGTTATTCAAGGTGCAAAAGATGCTAAAAAAGGGTATAAGGTTATTTGTCACGAAATAACTTCTCTTTCTGAAATGAAATTAGAAACTAAAGATTTAAGTTTACCAAGTTTGTTGCAGAGATATTATGTAACACTTGGAGGCGATAAAAATGAAGTAGAAGGTACTGTTCAATCGACAATAGAGTTGCTTTCCGACAAGATTTGGTTTAAGCTTGATGAAAATAATAAAAGAACAAATCAGGAATGGACTTTTGGGTATACTTCGTGCTTTAAATGTCATATGCCGAAAAATAGGCGTACAGAGTATCCTAAATGGGAACGCAGAAAGTTTTATTTGTCGAATGAAATCGTAACTGAGTTTGATAAGTCGAAGGTGGGGCAATCAATTAATGGTATTTATCTTGTGATGAATGATTGTGATGAGAATGGCGAATGGCAAACTAAAACTTATGATATAAAAACCCTTTCGGCAAATCGCTTGCTATTGGAGTGTGTTTACCCTCGTAATTTAGGCAGTTTTGTGTTTGAAACTTATTATAGCAGAAAAGAGGAAAAGGTTGTGAAGATGAAACCCCAACAAAAAGATTTAATGGGGAAGGATTGGTATCGTATAGATACTGCAATTTGGCGACGAACACAATATGTGGAGAATTTCAACGAAACGCATGTGACACGTTCTTTTCCTAATCGAAAGAATGGAGAGTTAGTTGATGAAAAGGTGTCATTTGAATATTATATGTCAAATCAGCCCGTTGATAAGTTTGATTGGTCGCAAAAAGGTAAGAATCCCGAAGGTGATTATATTGTGGTTAATGAACCCGATGCAAACGGAAATTATCGAGCTGTGAATTATCAGATTATGTCGTTGGAGGGATGTAATATGTTTACTATAAATGTGTCGCATCCTGATAGTATCTTGCATGCCTATGAGCGAGATAAAACCGTATCTGAGAAGAGTTTGGTTCGTCCTATAAATATTGAAGGAGAAATACATCCTAAATCAATACTATCAACAGTGGTGGGTAAGCAGTGGTATTCCCGTAGGAAAAACGGACATAAAGAAATATCCTCACCAAGATATCATACTGAAACGCATTTTTATATACCAAGATGGAGAAAAGTGAAAGGTGGATATGAATACAGTTTGTATGAAGGAGAATGGTATTTGTCAGATTTTCCTCAATACTCATGGAAGAGAACAAGAACGGATAATGGGTTGTATTGGACGAATTATAATCCTAAAAAAGGTTCTTATTATATATTTAAAATTGTGTATCTATCGGAAACCTTGTTGGTAAAGGAAGGTGCCGATGATTCAAGTCATAGAATTTTTTATTTAAGCGAATAAAAATCCTGTTATAATGAAAAGAACTACATTATTTATATTGGTTATGATTATTGCTTTGGTGGTGTCCACTGCTGAAGCAAAGTCAACTATGGAACTACTTATTAATAAGGAGTGGTATGAGTTTGATTTCAGTAAAATGAAAGCTAAAGAAACCTATTATGAAAAATATACAGGAACTCAACGGTTGATAGTGAGTGCCGATGAAGAAGGTAATACAAAAATGAGAGTTCAAAGGTATTATTTATCATATAAGTGGGAGGATCGATTTGATACTACGAAAGTGGGAAAGAATCGTAATGGGAAATATATTATTCTACAAGGTGCAAGAAATAAGAGCGGAGGCTATAATGTTATATGTTATGAAATAGCAGAACTTTCGGAATCTCAATTGCATACGAAGAATGTAAGTATTCAAAGTATACCACAAAAGTTTTATATAACTATTGAAGATGATGGTAAGATAAAAAAAGAAGGTAAATTCCAGTCAACAATAGATTTGCTTGCCGATAAGGTGTGGTATCTGCTTGATGAAAATAACAAACGAACTGGTATGGAATGGACCTTTGGGTATAGTGCGTATTTTAAATGCAAAATGCCTAAAGATAGGCGCGCTGAATTTCCAAAGTGGGAACGCAGAGAGTTTTATCTATCAAATGAAATAGTTACAAAGTTTGACCGTTCGAAGGTGTGTGAATCGATGAATGGGATATATTTGGTGGTTAATGATTTGGAAGAAGATGGAGAATGGCAAACCCGAACATATGATATAAAAACGCTATCGGCAAATCGCTTGATGCTGGAGTGCCTTTATCCTCGTGGAGAAGGGCTTTTGGTGTTTGAAAATCAATATAGTCCAATAGAAGAGAAAGAGGTAAAGATGAAACCCAAGCAAAAAGATTTGTTAGGAAAAGATTGGTGTCGTGTAGATACTGCGACATGGCGTAGAAGTAAATATATAGAAAACTTCACTGAGACGCATGTGACTCGTTCTTTCCCAACTCGAAAGAATGGTGAGTTGATTGATGAAAAGGTGACATTTGAGTATTATATGTCAAATCAGCCCGTTGATAAGTTTGATTGGTTGCAAAAAGGCAAGAATCCCGAAGGTGATTATATCGTGGTGAATGAACCTGATGCAAACGGAAATTATCGAGCTGTGAATTATAAAATTATGTCGTTGGAGGGATGTAATATGTTTACAATAAATGTGTCGCATCCTGATAGTGTTTTGCATGTGTATGAACGAGATAAAACACTTGAGGAGCAGAATAGGATAAATCCTTTGATTGCAGATAGCTTGATGGGAGAGACCTCTATGTTGTCGAAGATTGTAGGAAAGCAATGGTATCTTAGGTTAAATAGTGGGCTAAAGTCGTTGATATATCCTCAATATTATACAAGAACAACATTTGCTGTTCCAGTGTGGCATAGAATCAAAAATGGTTATGGTTTGAAATTAAAAACAGGAGAGTGGGCATTATCGGATAAACCCCAAAAAATGGAACCTGGTACACCTAATGGTAAGTATTTGATACATTACACTAAAAATCCAATAAGAAATTATAGGAACAGACAAAATTGGTTAAACAAAAACACTTCGCATAGCATAGGACATCGGACGACTGCTGTTCCATCTACAGTTTTTAGCCAAGCATATAGGATTCTATATTTGTCGGAATATTTAATGGTGCTTGAACCGGTTTCGGATGCAAGTAGAAGAGTGATTTTTATGAGCGAATGAGATGATGATAAATGATTTTTTTGATAATTAGATTAAAAAGTTGGTGAGATGGTTTGGTTAATTCGCGAAAAATGAGTAACTTTGCACCGCTTTTGTAATCGCTGGCAGGAAAAGAGTGGCCTGTTATGTTGCAAGGGTTTATGTAAAACGTTTTAAATAAAAAGAAATGGTAGACTTAATTAAGGTCGCAGAAGAAGCTTTCGCAACAGGAAAGCAACATCCAGAATTCAACGCAGGTGATACTATTACAGTGGCTTACCGCATTAAAGAAGGTAACAAGGAACGTATCCAACAATATCGTGGCGTTGTTATCAAAGTAACAGGTGAAGGTTCAAAGAAGCGTTTCACAGTTCGCAAGATTAGCGATGCTGGTGTAGGCGTAGAAAGAATTTTCCCAATGGAATCTCCATTTATCGATAGCATCACTGTTAACCGTTATGGTAAGGTACGTCGTGCTAAACTTTACTACTTGCGTGGTCTTACTGGTAAGAAGGCTCGTATCAAAGAACGTCGCGTAGTAAACAAGTAATCTTTGACACAAGATTCTAAAACTTTATAAAAAGGCTATTCTCAGATGTGAGGATAGCTTTTTTTGTGCAAATTTTTCCAATTTAACCTTTTTAATAGTAAGTTTCGCAAAAAATGCCGTATCTTTGTAAATTGGAAACATAGAAAACAAATAACTATCAAAATAAGAATAAAATTATGGCAAAAAAAGCTTTATTGATGATTCTCGATGGTTGGGGAATCGGAAACCAAACAAAATCTGACGTGATTGCAACTACTGCTACTCCTTACTGGGATAGTTTGCTTGCTCAATATCCTCACTCACAACTTCAAGCAAGTGGTGAGAATGTAGGTTTGCCTGATGGCCAAATGGGTAATAGCGAAGTAGGTCACTTGAATATTGGTGCTGGTCGTGTGCTTTATCAAGACCTTGTAAAGATTAATAAGTCAATTCGCGATAAATCAATTCTTGAAAATCCTGAAATCAAGAATGCATTTGGTTATGCAAAGGAAAATGGTAAGGCTATCCACTTTATGGGATTGACTTCTACAGGTGGTGTACACAGCTCACTTGATCACGTATATGCACTTTGCGATATTGCTAAGGAATATGAATTGAAGGATGTATTTATTCACTGCTTTATGGATGGTCGCGACACCGATCCTAAGAGTGGTAAGGACTTCATTGCAGATCTTCAAGCTCATTGCGATAAGAGTGCAGGTGTGATTGCTTCTATCGTAGGTCGCTACTATGCAATGGACCGTGATAAGCGTTGGGACCGCGTGAAGGTGGCTTATGATATGCTTATCGAAGGTAAGGGTGAAGAAGCTACTGATATGGTGGCAGCAGTGCAAAAGTCTTACGATAATGATGTTACCGACGAATTCATGCTTCCTATCGTAAATAGCACTGTGAATGGTGGTACTATCAAAGAAGGTGATGTAGTGTTGTTCTTCAACTATCGCAACGACCGTGCTAAGGAACTTACTGTAGTGCTTACTCAAGAAGATATGGAAGTTGAAGGTATGAAGACTATTCCAAACCTTCAATTCTACTGTATGACTCCATACGATGCTTCTTTCAAGGGTTTGCATATCCTATTTGATAAGGAAAACGTAAATAATACTATCGGTGAATATGTGGCTTCGCTTGGTAAGAAGCAACTTCACATTGCTGAAACTGAAAAGTATGCTCACGTTACTTTCTTCTTCAATGGTGGTCGTGAAACTCCATACGAAGGTGAAGATCGTATCCTTGTACCTTCTCCAAAGGTGGCTACTTACGACCTTCAACCAGAAATGAGTGCTCCTGAAGTGGCTGATAAACTTGCTGAAGCTATTAATACTCAAAAGTATGATTTCATCGTAGTAAACTTCGCTAATGGCGATATGGTTGGACACACTGGTATCTACGAAGCTATCGAAAAGGCAGTGGTTACAGTGGATAAGTGTGTTGAACAAGTGGTAGAAGCTGCTAAGGCTAACGATTACGAAGTGATTATCATTGCCGACCATGGTAATGCTGATAACGCTATCAACGAAGATGGTACTCCTAATACTGCTCACTCTTTGAATCCAGTTCCATGTGTATATGTAACTGAAAATAAGGATGCGAAGATTGAGGATGGTATCCTTGCCGATGTAGCTCCTACAATGCTACACATTATGGGCCTACCTCAACCAGCAGAAATGACAGGTAAAGACCTTATTAAGTAATTTGAAATAAAGATTCTATGATATGAGATGGAGATGTGTCGGTTTGATGCATCTCCATCTTAGTTTTTTATTTGTGTTGTTTTGAAATTACGATTATTTTCAAAATTCTTATGAGTTTATCCTTTTTACACTTGACAAAGACGATGTTTTTTTGTATTTTTGTGAGATTTGAAAAACTTATAAAATAAGAATTTAAAAATGAAATTGAAACGACTTATATCTATTGCAATATTATCAGTTATATTAGGATTGTTTAATGTTAATGCCGAGCATCTTGTGATATTGACATTGAATGATACTCATAGTCATATCGATCCTGATTTTGATGGAAAAGGTGGGGTGTTACGCCAGAAGGTTTTATTTGATAGTGTGCTTTGTGCCGAGAAAAATGTGATGCGTGTGCATGCTGGTGATGCAGTGCAAGGTACATTGTATTTCTCAGAATTTAAGGGTGAAGTAGAGTATGAAATGCACAATAAGATGAATTACGATATAGTGATAGCGGGTAATCATGAATATGATAATGGAATGAATGACCTTGCTCACTATTATAAGAATGTGAAATCAACTCGTTTATGCTCAAATTACGATTTCTCGGGTACAGTGCTTGAAGGTGTATTTGAACCATATACAATTAGAGAATTTGATGGAAAGAAAATAGGTTTTATCGGTTTGAACTTAGATCCTACGGGATTGATTGTAAGTGAAAATAGCAAAGGAGTGGGATTTACTCCAATAATTGAAGCCACTAATGCTACTGCTAAAATGTTGAAAACCGATAAAGGTGTGGATTTTGTAGTGGTGGTGTCACATATCGGTTATGATATGGCGTCTAATGATATGGTTGGTGATGTGCAATTGGTGCAAAATAGTACCGATGTCGACCTTGTAATTGGAGGACACACTCACACCACAATCGATCCTGCCAAGAATGATAAAGTAAAATGGTTGGTTGCAAATAAGGAAGGTAGAATGATACCTATCACTCAAACTGGTAACCATGGTAAAAAAGTGGGGCTTATTGATATCGATTTGGAAACTTTGAAGGTGGTTGATTACCGATTGTTATCTATTGATAAAAGATACGATAGTAGAATTAATTATCCTCAAATAGAAGAATTCCTTGCTCCTTATAAAAATGTGGTGGATTCTATGATGAATATGGAAGTGGGTGTGTCGGCAAAGGAGATGCATCGTGGGCTTGGTGCTCTGAGCAATTGGACGAGTGATGCAGCTCGTGATATTACCTCACAATTGAGTGGATTGAAATTAGATTGTGCTATTATGAATAAAGGTGGTATTCGTCGTTCTATGCCTAAGGGTTGTGTATCTGAAGGTTTGATAAACTCTATGTATCCTTTCGATAATCGTCTTGTGGTTTTGGAACTTACTGGAGAACAATTGATGCGTTCACTCGAAATTATGGCAATGCGTGGTGGTGATGCCACAAGTAGCGACTTGATAGTAGAATTCACAAAAGATAATAAAATAAAGAATGCAAAACTAAATGGAAAAGATATCAAGCTAAAGAAAAAATATAAGATAGCTACACTTGATTATCTCGCTAATGGAGGAGATTATATGGCTCCTTTTAAAGAAGCGAAACGCTTATATGTAGACGATAAGAAAGTGAGTGTACACTATCTTCAATACATAAAAAACTTAACACGACAAGGCAAACTAATAGATGCCGATGAGCAAAAGAGAATGCGAGTAGTGGAGTGAAATAAAAGAAAAAAATTTAACAACTAAAGATATATTGAAATGAAAAACTTAAAACGATTTGGTTCGTTCCTTTTGGCAGTTATGCTTGGGGCATCAGTGGCAAGTGCTGTTGTGCCTAACATTATGAAGAATGTGGACGAAAAGGCTATGAACAAGTGGGTTGAGGCCGAGTTTAAGAAAATGAGCAAGGAAGAAAAAGTGGCTCAAATGATGGTGATAGGTGTATCTCCTCGAGAAAAAGGTGAGAAACTTGATTCATTGAAAAAACTTGTAAAGACCTATAATCTTGGAGGTCTTATCTTCCACGAAATGAGTGTTAATGACTACGTGTCGTTGTATAATGAATTTCAAACTCTTGCTCGTACTCCATTGATGATGACTATCGATGGTGAATGGGGACTTGGAATGCGTCTCGATGGTGTAAAAGATTTTCCTCGCAGTATGACTCTCGGTGCTATTACTGATAAGTCGATGATTTATGAGTATGGTAAAGAAACTGGTCGTCAAATGAAGGTTGCTGGTGTACATGTAAATTTCGCTCCAGTACTCGATGTTAATGATAATCCAAAGAATCCTGTAATTGGACGTCGTGCGTTTGGTGAAACTCCTGCATTTGTATCTTCTTATGCACTTGAATATGCTCGTGGTATGGAAGAAGAGGGAGTATTATCTACTGGAAAGCATTTCCCTGGTCATGGCTCTACACACGATGACTCTCACAAGACTCTACCCACAGTAAGCAAGTCAATGGTTGAACTTAAGGAGTGTGAATTGAAACCTTTCGTAGATTATATTCAAGCTGGTTATGGTGGTATGCTTACTGCTCACCTAAATATTCCAGCAATTGATGCTGCAGGCATACCTACTTCGTTGAGTGCTAAGGCTGTGAATGATCTTTTGGTGAAGGAAATGGACTTTGAAGGTCTTATTTTTACTGATGCATTGACAATGGAAGGCGCTGTAGTAGAAGGCTCTCGTAGTTTGGCTGCTTTGAAGGCTGGAAATGATGTGCTATTAATGCCAAAGAATCCACCAGTAGAAATTGCAGCTATTCTTGAAGCTGTGAAGCGTGGTGAGGTTTCTCAAAAGCGTATTGATGAGGGGTGTAAGAAGATGCTTCGATATAAGTATGCTTTAGGTGCAAATGAAAGAAGATTTATTGATGTGGCTAAGCTTGTAGATGCTGCTCATTCACCTCAAGCTAATTTGCTAAATCGTACTTTGACAGCTGCTTCAATTACTGTAATTAAGAATGAAGCAGAAATTCTTCCTATAAAGGCTCTTGATAAGAAGAATATTGCAGTAGTATCACTTGGTGATATGAAGGGTGTAACAAGTATGTTCCAAGATCGTTGTGAAATGTATGCAAAGACTGGTAAGTTTGCACACATAAAAGGTGCTATGCTTGAAACACTTCTTGCTAATCTGAAAGAATACAATACTGTGATTGTGGGCGTGTATGATGCCGATGAGGCTTATGTGAAAGCAATGAATGCTATCGTGGCACAATGCGATAATGTGGTGCCTGTGTTCTTCTGTCGTTCTTACGATGCTTCATTATATAAGGATGCAGTAGCTAAATGTAAAACATCGGTGATAGCTTGGAGTTCTGATGAATTGGCTCAAGACTATGCTGCTCAAACCATCTTTGGTGGTAACGGAGCAAAGGGTACTTCGCCTATAACTATCGATGGTGTGGCAAATGTGGGCGATGGTGTAACTTACGAAGCCACTCGTTTGGGTTATACAGTACCTGAAGAAGTGGGCGTGAGCAGTGATATGCTAAAGAAAATGGATCGTCTTGCAAACCGTTGTTTGCGTGCTGGAGCTTTCCCTGGTTGTCAAATATTAGTGGCTCGTAAGGGTAAAGTTATTGCTAATCTTGCTTATGGTATACAAGACTATGAAAGTGGTTTACCAGTTACAACAAATACTCTTTACGACCTTGCTTCAGTTTCTAAGGCTACAGGTACTCTTCCAGGTATTATGAAGGCTTGTGACGAAGGCTTGCTTAATGTAGATGAAAAGATGAGTAAGTATGTGCCTGGAATGCGCCGTGCCGACCGTCAAGATTTAACTCTTCGAGAATTCTTGTATCACGAAACAGGTTATATTCCATCTTTACCTATTTATGATATTATGACCGATGAGAATAAAAATCTTCGTAGCGACCTTGTGTCTAATGTGAAGAGTGATAGATATAGTATTCAAATTGGTGATGATTTGTGGTTGAGCGAAGCTGCATACGACACAGTGATGCACAATGCATATACGATTAAACTTCGTCCTGATAAGAAAATGCGTTATAGTTGTGTTAACTTCTGCTTGTTAATGGATACTGAGCAACATGCTACAGGTATTCGTCACGATGAATATGTAACAAAGAATTTCTATGCACCTCTTGGAGCTTGGCACACTACATATCGTCCATTAGATAAATTCCCTCGTTGCCAAGTCGCACCAACTGAATATGATGCATTGATGCGTAAGCAAAAAGTATGGGGTTATGTACACGACGAAACTAATGCTTTCTCTGGAGGTATTGCAGGTAATGCCGGTTTGTTCTCTAATGCTAATGACCTTGCTAAATTGTGCCAAATGTGGTTGAATGGTGGTGTGTATGGAGGCGAAAGATATTTGAGCGAGGCTACTACAAAACAATTTACAGAAGAAAGAAGTGAAAAGTCACGTAGAGGTTTAGGTTTCGACCGTGCTCCAAATAAAGAAGGACAAGGATCGCCAACTTGCGACGAAGCTCCTGCTGCTACTTATGGTCACCTTGGTTTCACTGGTACTGTGTTCTGGGTGGATCCATCGCATGATGTTACATTCATTTTCTTGTGTAATAGAGTTAACCCTACACGCAACAATAAGGCGTTTGGCTCAATTGATATTCGTCCTGCAATGTTCAGATTTTTCTATGAATCATTGTTAGATAAATAAAACAATATAGCAAATTGAGAATGAATATTCAATTATAATTGAATAATTTAAATAAAAATGAGAAAAATGTGCAAAATTGTTAGTTTTGCACATTTTTTTATGCTATATTTGCAACACAAAATACAGCTTACTATTAATATTGATTGAATATGAAAGCATCTGAAGTATTAAATGATTTAAGAAAAAGATTCCCTAATGAACCTGAATATTTGCAGGCAGTGGAGGAAGTTATTACTACAATTGAAGAAGAATACAACAAACATCCAGAGTTTGAACGCTACAATCTAATAGAACGTTTGTGCTTACCAGATAGAATCTTCTCTTTCCGCATTTCGTGGGTAGATGATAAGGGTAAAGTGCAAAATAATATGGGTTATCGTATACAACATAATAATGCCATTGGTCCTTATAAAGGTGGTATTCGTTTCCACTCATCGGTAAACCAATCAATTTTGAAGTTCTTGGCTTTTGAACAAACTTTCAAAAATTCGCTTACTACATTGCCTATGGGTGGAGGTAAGGGTGGTTCCGATTTCAATCCTAAAGGAAAAAGCGATATGGAAGTGATGCGTTTTTGCCAAGCGTATGTAGCAGAGTTGTGGCGTCATATTGGTGCCGAAACCGATGTGCCTGCTGGTGATATTGGTGTGGGAGGTCGTGAAGTTGGCTATATGTATGGCTACTATAAGAAAATGGCACGCGAGAATACCGGAACTTTTACAGGCAAAGGTCTTGAATTTGGTGGTTCGCTTGTGCGTCCAGAAGCTACCGGTTATGGCAATGTGTATTTCTTGCTGAATATGCTTGCTACGCGTGGTATTGACATAAAGGGTAAGAAAGTTGCTATTTCTGGTTCGGGTAATGTGGCTACTTATACAGCTAAAAAACTTTTATCTCTTGGGGCAAAAGTTGTGACTATGAGCGACTCAAATGGTACTATCTATGTACCAGAAGGTATTACAGAAGAACAACTTGACTTTATCTTTACACTAAAGAATATTTATCGTGGAAGAATAAAGGAATTTGCTGAAGAGTATGGATGTGAATATTTCGACGGCGAACGCCCTTGGAAAGTGAAGTGTGATATCGCTATGCCAAGTGCTACACAAAACGAAATAGATGGGGACGATGCAAAGATGCTCCTTGATAATGGTGTGATTGCAGTGAGCGAAGGTGCTAATATGCCTTCTACTCCAGATGCTGTGCGTCAATTCCTTGAAGCTAAGATACTTTATGCTCCAGGTAAGGCTGCTAATGCAGGTGGTGTGTCGGTTTCAGGTCTTGAAATGGCTCAAAACTCACAAAAGTTCTCTTGGAGTGAGGAAGAGGTAGATGAAAAACTTCAAAGCATTATGAAGAATATTCATGAACAATGTGTGAAGTATGGAACTGAAGCCGATGGTACTATAAACTATGTGAAAGGTGCTAATGTTGCTGGATTTATGAAGGTTGCTAAAGCAATGATGGCACAAGGTATCATTTGATAAAAATGTGATTATAAAATTAATGCGCTGAACTCATTTTTGAGAACAGCGCATTTGTTTTATAGCTTTATTCTTCCCAATTTGGGAATAGAATTACTTCGGCTGGTTCGGTAGTTGAGAGTGTTTTGTATGTTCTGTCGTTGTGCTCAAAGTATTCGGCTGTTACTGTGTAGTTCTTGTTTTTGAGTTTAAGGGCGCTATTAGGAATAGTGATGTGATAATCAACCTCAGTGCCTGAATATACTGAAGCCATCATCGAAAAGCTATGAGTTTCGCCATCGACAGTGATATTAATATGCAGTTTGTTCTCGAAATTGTTTTGAGAAGGGTTTTTGAGCGCCAAAAGGAAACTTGTTCCGTTAGATTCGGGAACTTTCACCTCTGTGATAGGTTCACGCAAAAATAGGCGTGATGGCAGAGTCCTGTTAGGTGGAATAGAAAGGTGAATCTGATCATTTTCAACTTTCATCTTTATAATAGTAGGCAAGCATTCAATAGGTTTTTCCCATGAAGGATAATCGGAGTTGCGAGACACTAAGTACATTTCATAGTCTCCGTTCTCGAGATAATCAGGTAGCTTGAATTGTCGAAGTAATTCTCTTGAACCTATGCGTGGTAGTTTGATGGTGTAAATGTCAAGAACTGTATATAGCTCAGAATCCTTATAAATACCTAAAGAATATTGAAGCGTTTCGTTAAAGATGTTATAATTTTCAACACTTGTTTCAAAATAAAACGATTCATCGTTGTTGAAAGTCCATTCGGTTTCGTAAGGATTGCTGTTGATGACGATAGGTGATGTAATCATCATAGAACGATTCTTGTAGATTGTGTCGGTTTCGGTTTGAATGAAATCGGTAATCATGCGTTGGCTATTAGAATAGCAAGTGTGTTCATTACCAGGAAATTTATAAGAATTATTATTTAATATGTTTAGGTCGGTGAATTTGTTGTTGTCTCCACCATGTCCATAGTTGGCGTGATATTCACCTTTCGTGTTTACGCCATCTATTACTAAAGCATGTCCATATCGTTTAGACTCACCGGTGTTGTCGATGTAATTATGATATGCTGCATAATATATAGGTTTATTAGCTTGCAATTGCTCATTGATTAAAGATTTCCATTCTTCGGTTGTGTAATGATAACGATGTCTTATGATGGTTTTCGGCGAAAGGTGTAAGTGATGATGTAGTCCCCACAAAGTAATTCCATTTGTAGTGGTTGAACTGCCATCGTCATTAAAATGAGTGTGCATTGCAATGCTTACTTGAAAAAGGAAGTCGGCAACCGACTTGGCATAGATATCAGAGTGGTCGCGTTTCTTAGAAATATTATAAGAGTTTCTAATAAATCCCCAATTAAATTTAGATTCTTCAAAGTGTTTTATAATAAGTATAGAGTCATTTCGATTCTTTCCATAGCTGTAATATGCCTTTGTACCATAACCGTGGTCAAGAATGCGATGATAGTTGAGTATTTGACCAGCCGCCACAGCACCACAGCCAATAGGCGTTTTGTTGTTGCGATTGCCAAATGGAGCGGCATTATTGAAAGGCGAGTGTTGGTGCCAATTAGAGTTAAGAATTGGTTTGATATCAATAGCTTCTTGTGCGTAAGAACCGAAGATGCTTGATAATAGTGCAATTAAGACGAATGTTATATAACGCATAAATATGAATGATTTGTTCTTACAAAAGTAATAAAATTTTGAGGTAAGATAAAATAAGTGATAAAAAAGTGATGAATGTGAGATGAAAATTCAAAATGCTTGCGTATCTTTGTAAATTGAGAAATTATTGGAATGTAAATAATTAAAACTAAATAAAAAATCGAGAAATGAAAAAGTTATTTTTTGGAGCAATGGCGGCATTGATGATGATGTCGTGTGCCGACAACAAGTATTCTGTAACTGCTGTGTTCTCAAACTCAGACAATGACGGAAAAACAGTGTATCTTACAAATTATGATACAGGTGATACATTGCAAAGTGCTGAAGTGAAAAACAAATGTGTGCGTTTTGAGGGTGAGGTGGAAACATCTTTCATAGCTCGTTTGGCAATGCAAAAGGGTAGAGTGCAATTTGTAGTTGAACCAGGTGATGTCGTAATTGATACTCTTGGCAATGCTTCTGGTACTCCAAGCAACGTAGCATTTGAAAATATGAATGCTAATTTGAAAACAGTTTTGAGTGATACTACTCTAAAGGGTGACGATAAAATGAAAGCATACTTGGTGGCCCTTGATGAAGCATACCAAGCAAATATTAATAATCCTGTAGGTTATTATGCCTTTGTACAAGGTATGTACTACAAGTATGAAAATAAGGCTCAACTTGATTCTGCTCTTGCTCTTGCTCCAGCAAACTACAAAGAATATAATCGTATTGCAAAGCAAGTGAAAGCATTTACTCAATTGGAATTGACTGCTGAAGGCAAGATGTTTAGTGATTTTACAATAAAGGGTGCCGACGGTACAGAACAAAAACTTTCCGACTATGTTGGTAGAGGTAACTATGTCCTTGTAGATTTCTGGGCAAGTTGGTGTGGTCCATGCCGTCGTGAAATTCCTGTAATTAAGAGTATTCTTGAAAAGCATAGCAAGAAAGGTTTGTCTGTACTTGGCGTAGCAGTATGGGATAAGGTGGAAGATACTAAGCATGCAATGGAAGAACTTAATATCGAATGGCCTGTAATCTTAGATGCTCAAGCTATTCCAACTGATATGTATGGTGTATCTGGTATTCCACACATTATTCTTTTTGCACCAGATGGAACTATCGTATCTCGTGGTTTGCAAGGTAAAGACCTCGTGAATGCTGTGGATGCTGAATTGAATAAGTAATATATTCTAAAAAATAATGTAAATACGGAGTATCGCTTAGAGCAGTACTCCGTATTTCTTTTGTTGTATCGTAAGTATATCTACTTATAAAAGCATATATTTTGCACCTGGAAGAGATTGTATGATACCCTTAAATTCAAGTTCAATAAGTGTGCCCATAAGTTGCGACATTGGCATAGATAGGGTGTTGCAAAGAACATTGATATGCGTCTCGTTATTTTGTTGAAGATAATCTACAATTCTTTGCTCCTCGTCAGAAATATCTTGAAATATAGACATCTGTTTTGCGTCCTTGTTTGATGTAAATGTTTCCCAACGCATCGCTGCTACCAAGTCGCTTGCCGATGTTATGAGAGATGCCGAATTGGAGCGAATCAATTTGTTACAACCTTTTGAATATGTATCATTTATACGACCTGGCACAGCGAAGACATCTCGGTTATAACTTGATGCTATTCCAGCAGTAATAAGTGAGCCACCTTTTTCAGCCGATTCCACCACGAGCGTGCAATCAGCAAGTCCAGCAACAATGCGATTGCGTGCTACGAAATTGCCTGGATGAATTTTGTCGGTCGACATATAGTCGGTAATTAATGAACCATTGCTATTTATGATATCGATAGCATCTTTGCGATGTGTAGATGGATATATGGTGTTAAGGCCATGGGCAAGAACCGCCACAGTTGGGATGTTGTTGTTTATTGCTGCACGATGTGCATATATATCAATGCCATAGGCAAGACCACTCACTATTACCACATCATCCACCAAGCTTTTTATTTCTTCGATAAATTTTTCACAGAAATGTTTTCCGTAGGCAGTACCGTGTCGAGTGCCAACGATGCTAATTATTTTCGATGCATTAAGATTGCAATCACCTTTAGAATAATATAATATAGGTGCATCGTGGGTATGTGATAACCTTGATGGATAATCGTTATCGGTGAAATAGGTGGTTTTAATTCTGTTTTTTGTGACGAAATCATTTTCAACTTTAGCTTTATCTAATATCTCTTGACGATAGGCATACTCAGTCATCTTCACTTTAGTTTGAAGTATACTTTGTAGTTCCTTTTCAGATAAAGTGAAGAATTCTATTTCGTTGGGAATGATATCGAGAATTTTTTGAGCAAGTTCATATCCCATACCTCTTACCGAAGCAAAGGCTATGCGATAGGTGAGTAAATCTGTTTCACTGATTGACATAGGGTAGGATTATTTCGTCAAAAACTTATTAAATGCATTGGCAAGTTCTTCGCCTCGGGTGAGTCTACCGTTTTTAGTGCATACACAACTTACCACAGCTTCAATTGCTTGAGCTCCTGTATTTTTGTTGAAGATGGCTTGGTGAAATATAAATCGAGGACCTTGCATTTCTACCCACAACTTACTTTCCATAATATCACCACTTCGTAGAGGCACTTTGTAATCTATTTCTATGCGATTTACCACAGGGTCGATACCTTGTTCGTGCATATCCTTAAATGAAAACCCAGCCCAATCACAAAATAGATGGCGAGTGTGTTCAAGATAATGCTGATAGTTGGCATTATTAACTATGCCTTGACAATCGAGTTCGTAGTCGCGAACTGCAATTTCTGTAGAGAATATGTAATCTTTCATTAAATTTCTTCTTTATTTTACAAAAGTACGATTTTTTTGCACTATCTTTGAATATTGTAATTAAAAAATATAGAAATATGAAAAAAATTATATTGACAGTGCTTGCAGCATTTGCCGTGAATAGCGCATTTGCTTGTACATCTGCAATTATTGCAGCGAAGAATACAACTAATGGCAGACCATTGTTATGGAAGCATCGTGACACAGGTGAAGAAAATAACAAGGTGGAACGTACACCAGCTCAAGATGGAAAATTTGAGTATGTGGCATTGTATAATGCAAGTGACTCAGCTCTTGTAGATGCTTGGATGGGATACAATAGCACAGGTTTCGCAATCATGAATACTGCTTCATATAATCTTAAAGATGATAAAATCTCTTATAAGGATATGGACAAGGAAGGTGTGCTTATGAAACGCGCATTAGAGGTGTGTAAATCGGTAGATGATTTTAGAGTTTTGCTTGACACATTGAAGCGTCCTATGCTTGTTGAGGCAAATTTTGGTGTGATTGATGCATTCGGAAATGGTGCTTATTTCGAAACTAATAATTATACTTATAAGGAATTTAATCTTGCAGATACTGAAGATGGTATTTTGATTAGAACTAACTATTCTCATTCAGGTCGTGTGGATGATGATGGTATGGGATACATTCGTGAGCAAAATATGAAGGAACTCGTGGTTCCTTATTTGGCGAAGAAGAATTTCACTCCAGCTACTTTTACCGAAGATTTCTCTCGTAGATTCTATCACAGTTTGCTCGGTAAGGATTATACTGATAGTGGCGAAAAGTGGATTATCGATCAAGATTTCATCCCACGCCGTAGTTCTACCGCTACAACAGTAATTGAAGGTATTAAACCTGGTGAGAATCCTATGCTTACTACAATGTGGATAGGTATCGGTTATCCTCCATGTTCTGAAATTCGTTATGTATGGCTTGGTGAAAATGGTCTGCCTGAAGATCTTCGTGGTACTGGTAAAAATGGTCATTCTAAACTATGTGATATCGTAGTTGCACGCAAACATAAAGTGTTCTCAATTAAGCGTGGTAGCGGTAAGCATTATTTGAATCTCGAATTGCTATATAATGCCGAAGGTACAGGTTTTGCACAAGTAGCTAAAGAAAAGAATAAGAAAACGTATAAAGAAGGTTACGCAAAACTTGAAAAGCGTAGAAAACAATTAAATAAGAAGAAATAATAGGTTAAATCAATATGTGGCAAACTGGCCTTATTACAGTGGTGATGTTGGTTATTTCCAACATCTTTATGACATTTGCTTGGTATGGTCACCTAAAACTTCAAAGTGCAGGCGTAAGTAGCAATTGGCCTTTGTATGTGGTGATACTTTTCTCTTGGGTGATTGCTTTGGCTGAATATGCGTTTCAAGTACCAGCTAATAGAATGGGATTCATTGGCAATGGTGGTCCTTTTACGTTGATGCAGTTGAAAGTAATGCAAGAAGCTATAACATTGGTGGTATTTACCGTATTTACAATTGTATTTTTCAAAGGCGAACAATTGCATTGGAATCATTTCGTGGCTTTTGCTTTGTTGATAGCCTCTGTATATTTTGTTTTTCTTGATACATCATCTAAGTAAATGATAAAACTCAGTGAAAATAAAATAGGAGTAGTGCAGTATTTGCTTTATTCAATGACTTTATACATGAAAAGCTGGTGGTGGGCATATGTCCTGCCACTTGCTTTATGTTTAGCACTTTCTGTGTGGAATGTGAATTTCTTGTTTGTAGCTGTTATTCTTCTGTTTTTGGTTTTCACAATGATACTTTTCTTTGTAGTGATATACTACGGACTTGTGGAAGAAAGCCGATACTCTACGCAATCAAAAGAGGTCGTGTTCGATGAGAATGGTGTCGAATTGCACTTGAAACGTGTAAAAACCACCACTGATGATGAACACAATGAACACACAGAAAGAGAGCAAACTCTTACTGTCGAAGATGAATTTGTTCTGCTTGATTGGGATAGATTTAAATGTGTGAAAGGTAATGACGACTGCTTGTTGTTATTGTTTAAAAATCCCAAATATTCTCTATTTGCATTACCTTATGAGGTATTTGAAAGCGAAGACGATTTACGTAATGCACTATCATTCATTCGCTCTCACATTTGATGAAATTTTATAACCTATGCGTGCAATTATAATTGATAGGATAGGGCACATATAATTAAATACACAAAAAGGTAAGTAACTTAATGTGGCCACTCCTAACACTGTAGATTGTGTAATGCCACAAGAATTCCAAGGTATTAATACCGATGTTACAGAAACTGAATCTTCTATGGAACGACCGAGTAATCGAGGATCTAAATTCAATTTTTTATAAAGATTTTTAAATAGATTTGCAGTGACAATAATTGAAAGATATTGGTCGCCTGTACAACTATTCATAAATAACCCCGAACCTACAGTGGCATTCACTGCCGAACTTGTTTTCTTTAAGCCCTTTAGGCACGAACGGGTAATGCTTGAAAGCATTCCAGTACCGAGCATAACACCACCAAATGTCATTGCACTAAGGATAAGGTAAATAGTATTAAGCATACCTTCCACACCTCCGGTAGCAACTAAGTCATTTAGAAGTGTATTGTGAGTTTCGATAGATGTGCTTGTAAACAACACTCCACAAATAGCATATAATGCATTGCTGTTTTGTGATAATGATGATAATAATTGAGGCTCGAAACAAATTAATCCCACTACACCAAGTATTGCACTTATAGCAAGAGTAATCAACACATTTATTCTCAGTACAATGAGAGTGCAAGTAATTATGGGTGCAAGTAAAAGCCAAGGTGATATATTGAATGTATTTGTGAGATGACTTGTTAATTCATCGTTATGAACACCTGCTTCAAATGTACCTGTGTAACCTAACACAAAATACACAATAAATGCTATAGTCATAGCGGGCACAGTGGTGATAAATAGAAATTTAATGTGGTCGAAAAGTTTCACACCTGTAGTAGAAGCAGCGAGCACTGTGGTGTCGGATAGTGGTGACATCTTATCGCCAAAATATGCACCTGATATCACTGCACCTGCAATCCATGCATCGTTATAGCCCATAATAGAACCTATTCCCATGAAGGCAATACCGATAGTAGCACATGTAGTCCACGAACTACCCGTAAGCACTGATATCACCGAGCACACAGCACATGTGATTACAAGAAACAACTTCGGATTGATAAATTCCAACCCATAATATATGAGCGATGGCACAATACCTCCATACATCCAAGTGGCCGATACCATAGCAATAAGAAGCAGAATAGGTACGGCAGGCAAAATTTGCTTTGCACTTTTATAGATACCTATTTTTAGCATACTCCATCTGCAAGGACAGAATATTCGTGAAATACAAAATGCAAGTAATGCGGCACTTAATAGTATGAGTTGACTATATTCCGAAATGGCATCAGTGCCTTTGGTTACAAGCATTATTACTAACGATGTAATAAGGTATACAATCGGTATTGCTGAAGCAATAGGGGATGGAAGTCCACTTTTGTGAATCAATTTTGCCAATTTCTTTTTCGATTTATGATTATTTGGTGCAAAGTTAATAAAAAACGAGGTAATCTTGTGTGATTACCCCGTTAATAAAATAATATTTAGATGTAATATTTCTTATTACTTCTTTTCGGCTGATGTTTCTTTAATAATAAATACTGATACTGCACCAAGGATAAGAAGAACACCAGCAAGCACAAGCATATTCACTTGAGAACCACCTACCATCGACAATAGTACACCACCTACAGATGCTGCGATGATTTGAGGCAAGCAGATTGTACCATTAAACAAACCAAGATAAGTACCCATATTCTTACCTGAAATAGAGTTTGTTAGGATTGTGAATGGCAAAGCAAGCATTGCAGCCCATGCACAACCGATAAGAATGTAAGAAATGAATAGCATATATTGGTCGTGAATGAACAATGTAGAGATGAAACCGATACCTCCAAGCAATAGACTCACAAAGTATGCCATCTTATAGCTGTTGAAACGAGGGATAATAGTAGCCCACACTACCGAACCTACAGCTTGTACTGCAAATAATACACCTACCCAGTTGCCTGCTTCTTGATAAGCTTCTGAAGATGTATCGGTAGTGCCCCATACTGTGTCGGCAATTGCACCATTGGTATATGTCCACATATACATAAATGCACACCAACAGAAGAATTGTACAAGACCTACAGTCCAGAACACCTTAGGTGCATTCACGAGAAGAGAGAACATAGATTCTTTCTTTTCGTCTTTCTTGTTTTCCTCAGCATCAAAACCATGGAATTCTGCATATTCCTTTGGTGGCATTTCCTTCACTGTTGCAAATGTGTAGATTACGCATAAAATCAAGATTGCTGCACCTACATAGAATGCATATGTTACAGAATCTGGAACTTGTCCCTTAGGAGCGATGTTGCTGATACCGATAGCAGTGAAGATGATTGGAGCGAGATAACCCACAAGGCTACCTGCGTTGCACAAGAAACTTTGAATAGAATAAGCAAGACCTTTTTGCTTCTCGTTTACTTGGTCACCTACAAGCATCTTGAATGGTTGCATTGCCATATTGATTGAAGTGTCAAGGAACATAAGTGCAATGAAACCGAAAATCATTGCCGCACTTACAGTCAAACCAAAACTACCAGCATTTGGTAGAAGGCACATCACAATCACTGCAACCAATGCACCTACTATCAAGTAAGGAAGACGACGTCCAAGTCCACACCATGTTCTGTCGCTTAACGAACCAATGATTGGCTGAACGATGATACCCATAAGTGGAGGTAGAATCCAGAAATAACTCAAATTGTGAGGGTCAGCACCAAGAGTCGCGAAAATACGACTGATATTAGCACTTTGTAGAGCGTATGCAATTTGCACACCGAAGAAGCCGAAACTAAGGTTCCATAACTTCCAAAAACTTAAATCAGGTTTAGTTCTCATTATTTAATTTGTTTTGTTTCAAAAATATATGTTAGTGAATCATTATCTCAATCAATTTGCAAAGTTAATCAAAAAACAGGAAAAATTAGAAGAAAATATAGAATAGCTTTAAATTTTCGCGTAAAATCAAATATTTTAAGAAATATATTGTAACTTTGAATAATCATAAATGAATGAAGATATGAATGTAACAAATAGTACAATGAAATTTATTGCATCTCTTGGACAAAAGAAATATAGAGTGGAAGAGGGATGCTTTGTGGCTGAAGGTACAAAATGCGTGAGAGATACTTGGGATTATTTTAATTGTCGCCTTATTGTGGCCACTCAATCTTGGTACGAGGAATTTGGTCATAGTGGTCACTTAGGAAAGATTCAATTTGCCAATAAAGGGCAGATGCAACGAATGTCGCAATTCTCTACTGCGGCCGATGTGATTGCTGTATATGATATCCCCGAAATAGAGATTGATCCGGAAGAGGTGAGAAGCAACTTAAATATTGTGCTTGATAATGTCCAAGATCCGGGAAATTTAGGCACAATAATGCGTATAGCCGATTGGTATGGTATTAAGAATATATTTTGCAGTGAAAAAACTGTAGATGTATATAATCATAAGGTGGTGCAAGCTACTATGGGAGCTATTTCTCGTGTGAAAGTACATTATTGCGATCTTGAAGAACTGTTTGAGGACTTTTCTGATTTACCTTTGTATGGTACTTTCCTTGATGGAAAAAATATTTATAAGACAGATTTACCTTCTACAGGTTTTGTGGTGTTTGGTAATGAAGGACGTGGTATTTCACCTAAATTGAGTGAGGTTATCAAGAATAGGCTGTTGATACCTTCATTCCCTGCTGGTGTGACCACAAGTGAATCGCTGAATGTGGGTATGGCTGCTGCTATCACCATAAGTGAGTTTCGTAGAAATTGTTTTGTGAAGAAATAATAGTTGATTATGGCTGTTAAGGTTAAAACTATGTATTTCTGCAATAACTGCGGTGCTGAATCGCCTAAATGGGTGGGTAAATGTCCGTCGTGTGGTGAGTGGAATACATTTGTGGAAGAAAAAGTGGCTGCGAAGCCCACTAAAACTATGACTTCTTTTGGAGATGATAGTGATAATAAGAAACGTATCACTCCAATCAAGATTTCTGAAATAAAAACTGAAAATCAGCCGAGAATACAATTGCCAAGTGCCGAACTCAATCGTGTGCTTGGTGGAGGGCTTGTTCCTGGTTCTATAATCTTGGTAGGTGGTGAACCAGGTATAGGTAAATCCACTCTTATCTTGCAGAATGTATTGCGTATACGAAGCCGTAAAGTGTTATATGTGAGCGGCGAAGAAAGTCAGCAACAACTTAAAATGCGTGCCGATAGAATATGCGAGGGTAATATAGATTGTGAGTGCTATATAGTGTGTGATACCTCATTAGAAACTATATTCACCAGTATCAATAATTTTAAACCCGACCTTGTGGTGGTGGATTCTATCCAAACTATTGCTTCAGATACTCTTGATTCTTCGGCTGGTAGTGTTGGTCAAGTAAGAGAATGTGCTGCAGCTCTGTTGAAATATGCTAAGCAAACTAATACACCTGTAATACTTATCGGACATATTAATAAGGAAGGTAGTATTGCCGGTCCGAAGGTACTTGAGCATATTGTGGATGCCGTGCTTCAATTTGAAGGTGATCGCCACTATATGTATCGCATTCTTAGAGGTATAAAGAATCGTTTCGGAAGCACTTCCGAGATGGGGATTTATGAAATGACTCATTACGGATTGCGTGAAGTGACTAATCCGTCTGAAATGCTTCTTTCTCAAAAAGAAGATACATTGAGTGGTGTGGCTATTGGAGTCACACTCGAAGGGGTACGTCCGTTCTTGATAGAAGCGCAGGCACTTGTGAGTACGGCTGCCTATGGTACTGCTCAGCGTTCGGTTACAGGTTTCGATGGTAAACGAATGAATATGCTACTTGCAGTGCTTGAAAAGCGAGTAGGGTTCAAACTTGCACAGAAAGACGTATTCTTGAATATTGCAGGAGGGTTGAAAGTGAATGATCCAGCACTCGACTTGGCTGTGATTTGTGCTATTTTGTCTTCAAATGTAGATATGCCTATTCAGAAAGGTGTGTGCATGAGTGGCGAAGTGGGGCTTAGTGGCGAAATACGACAAGTTACACGCATCGAGCAACGCATTGGAGAGGCACAAAAACTTGGATTTAAAACTATGCTTATACCTAAGCATAATCTTAAAGGAATTGATACAAGTAAATTAGGTATAAAGTTGATAGAGGTTTCAAAGGTAGAAGAGGCTTTTAGATATTTATTTGGTTAAGAATTGTTAATTTTGTGATTGGCGTTAAACCTTATTGCTTTTTGTTTGTCAAAGTAACAAATAAGAATAATAGCTTCAAACAAATTAACTTTTTCAAGAAAAGATCAAAACATTGACGCTGAGAGTGCGTGGGATTGTTTTAAAGTTAAATATTACGAAGTGCTGACATTGATAAATGTTGGCACTATTTTTGAAAACTAATCCTAATGGAATTTATTTGATTTCCATAATAGATAAAGAAAGAGGACTTCGTCGCGAGGTCCTCTCTCTTTCAAAATTAATATCTCTCAAAAAATGTATATAATAATTAGTGATGTATCACAATTAGAAGCGAATGTCAAAGCTTACGCCAAGAACATCGTTCTTACGAGTGTAGATGTCATTCATTCCTGCAGCTGCACCCTTAATATCGTGTTCGCCATAGAATGAGTGCATATAACCAATATTTAGTTTCATGCGATCATTGAACTTGTAAGCACCACCGATGCAAAGACCATAAGAATTGATATTGTAGTTTAGGTCGCTCATATCAGCATCGGCAAAGCCATATTGTGTGCGTTGTGCACCTGCCGAAACAAGCCACTTGTCGTTGATATCCCATTCTGCACCAAGGATAGCTTCCCAAGTGTTGCTACCTTCTTTAATTGCAGAACCCTTAGCATCTTTGTCCCAATAGTAGTGGAAACCAGCTGCAACGCGAACTGAAGGTAGAACCGAGTATTCAGCACCTACTGCAAGAATTGCTGGAATGTCTGAGCGAACCTTACCTCCATCTGCATAAGCTGGCATTAGAGCATCCACGTTCGCGCTATTGTTTGATTTGTTTTCAAGATTAATCTTTGTACGGAATTCGTATTTAGCAGCAAGATTAAGTTTGCCAAGATTAACGTCTACGCCGATGATAGGAGTGATACCATAGCCAGATTGAGAACAATCAAGGTTATAGTCGCTCATCATCACAGCAGCAGTACCGGCAGCAGTTGCTGCATTTTTGTATTGTTCGGCAGCAGCTGCAGCAGCTTGTGCTTCGGCCATCTTACCTTCAGTGGCGTATTGTTGTGCAGCAGCTGCGTATTGTTGTGCAGCACTCGCTGCTTGTTGTGATAGAGAGGCATAGTCTGTTGCCTTTTTGCCATCTACAGAAATATTTGTGATAGCACCTGTATAAGCTGAATTAGCAAGGATACCACGAACACCAGCGAAAACTGCTACATTGTCCAATACTTTATATGTACCACCAATTTGGAGACCATAGAAGTATTGTTCCCCTGTAAGTGATTGGTTTAGTGTGTATGGCTTGATGTCTGCGCCGTTGATTGTACTATTTAGTTGGTAACCTACTAATTTTTCAAACATTGGCAGACCTTCGGCAAATTCACATTTACCACCACCACCACCGATGGCAAATTGTGCTGATACCGACCATTTATTATTGATTATATATGCAGCTTGGAATGATGGGATAACAGGAGCTGTTGCCTTACCTTCGAATAACTTGCTGCCATCTGTATCTCCGGCTAATTTGTATGCTGGAAAGTTTGATATGATTTGTCTCTTTTGCATAGCTGCTTGCCAGCTGAGTGAAAGGTGAAAACCTTCTTGAAGGAATGCTGTACCAGCTGGGTTGCTATATACACCATCAATTGCGATTGCAGCATCGCGAGCTGGATTACGTAGGAATGTTGCGTTTTGATTTGTGTTGGTCAATAGACCGCCTGCGAATGAGCTTAATGCTACAGCTGATGCGCAGATTGATAAATAAATTCTTTTCATATTTCTAAATATAGTCATTAAAAATCGGTGCAAAGATAATGGATATTTCTTGCATAGAGGGAAAGAATGTTAATTAATTAACTTATATTAACTATTCTCTTTTTCTTATTAATTGTTCTATTTGTCGGATTTTGGTGATTTTGTTTTAAAAATTTAACAGGTAGAATGTTAAAATGTTAAGTTTTTGTGTTTTTGATTAATTCAAATAAATGTTAATGCTGTTATGTATGTGCTAATAAATTGGTAAATTTGTGAGTTAAATGAATAGATATATTTGATAGTCTGATATAAATATATGGATAATAAGCAATTACAAGATATTATAGCCAAGCGAATGGGGCGTAATAATGCTGATGTAAGTAAACTGATAGAGGCATTTATCACTACGGTCAAAGAGAACTGTGGCGAATTGGATAGTATTGCTATACCTGGTTTTGGTACATTTGAAGGAAAGAAAAAAAATGAGCGAATTGTGGTGAATCCTTCCACATCTAAGCGTATGCTTGTTCCTCCTAAAATAACTCTTAATTTCAAGCCAAGTGCTTTGCTAAAAGCAAAACTTAAATAATAATCTGTTATATCCTAATATAATATGAATAAGAAGATAACACTACCTGAATTGGTGGATGCTATAGCTAATCACACTAACACATCTAAGCGTGTAAGCGAACTTTTTCTTAAAGAATTCTTTGGGGTAATAAAAGAACATCTTGAGCAGGGCGAAAGTGTAAAGATAAAAGGTCTTGGGGTGTTTAAAGTCACTGAAATAGCTTCTCGTAAAAGTGTAAATGTGAATAGTGGTGAGGAAATGGAAATCGCTGCACATCGTCGTGTTAGTTTTACCGCTGATAAATCACTTGCTGAGGCTATAAATATGCCTTTCGAAGAATTCGAAACTATAACTCTCGATGATAATATTACCGATGAGGAATTGAAAGAGTTGTTAACTGATGATGAATGCGATGAATCTACAATTGATGGCACTTCGTCTGTGGATGCATCTGATTCGAATGATCTCTCTTTAGAGGATTCTGAAGTAGTTCCTCCTCCTTTTGTTGAACCAGAAAGTGAAGATTTAAAGGAGAATATGGAGGAAATTGAAGACATAGTTGAAGTAGATACTATCCAAGAAGATGAATCAGACGATATCGCTGAAGATGAGGATGAAGTAGACTCTGAAGTAGAAAATATACAAGATCAATTACAGGAAAATGTTGTTATTGAATCTGATGAAATAGATGATGATAACACATGTGATGTATATGACGATAATTCAGAGGAAGAACTACACTCACAGAAACGTAAGTCGTTTGTGTGGGGTGCTATTAGTGGCGCTCTTGTGAGTGTTGTTGCAATTATGCTTGCATGGTTCTTTGTATTTGCTGTGAACGAAAACACTGAATCAGCTAACGAGGAAGATGTAGTAGCATTTGCTACTGATACTACAAAGGTTAATTTGAAGACAGAGATAGATAGTGTTGTTATCCCACAAGAAATTAAGAAAGAGGCTGAAGTGGTGCTTGACACTGTGAGAACAAATTATTTCCTTACTAAAATGTCGCGCAAGTATTTCGGACGTTACGAGTTTTGGGTTTATATCTATGAAGAAAATAAGGCTAAGATACCCAATCCTAATAAAGTGGCTCCGGGGTTGGTGGTGGTAATACCTCCTGCCGAAAAGTATGGTATTGATAAGGATAATCCAGAAAGTGTGAACAAAGCAAAGCTTTTGGCTGAAAAAATATTGTAATTTTAACATTAATAACTTAAAATATCGTAAAATAACGATGGAAAATAGCCATATTAGAAGCTAATGTAATAAATTTGCACATAAGAAATAATTTAAAATAAGAACAATCTAAAAATATATAGTAATAAAACTATGAATGATACTGTAAATATAAGAGAACTTAATGATTTGATTGCCAGTAAGAGTAATTTTGTGAGTATGATAACAAAAGGTATGGACCAAACTATTGTAGGACAAAAGCATTTAGTGGATTCCCTTTTGATTGCTCTTTTGGCTGATGGACATATATTACTTGAAGGTGTACCTGGTCTTGCGAAGACTCTTGCTATTAAGACTCTTGCAACTTTGGTAGATGCTAAGTATAGCCGTATTCAGTTTACTCCTGACTTGTTGCCTGCCGACGTTGTGGGTACTATGGTATATAGCGTGAAGAACGAAAAGTTTGAGGTGAAAAAAGGACCTGTTTTTGCAAACTTCGTACTTGCCGATGAAATAAATCGTGCTCCAGCTAAGGTGCAAAGTTCTCTTTTGGAAGCTATGCAAGAACGCCAAGTAACTATTGGCGATAATACATTCCTTCTTGATAACCCATTCCTTGTAATGGCTACTCAAAATCCTATCGAACAAGAAGGTACTTACCCTCTACCAGAAGCTCAGGTTGACCGTTTCTTGATGAAAGTGGTAATTGGTTATCCTACTAAGGAAGAAGAAAAGGTGATTATCCGCCAAAATATCAGCGAAGTGAAATCTAATGTACAAGCTCTTATTCGTCCCGAAGAAATTGTGGAAGTGAGAAAACTTGTAAATAAGATTTATGTTGATGAGAAGATTGAACGCTATATAGTGGACATTGTGTTTGCTACTCGTTTCCCTCAAGATTATGGATTGAACGATTTGTCGAGCATTATTTCTTTCGGTGCTTCTCCTCGTGCATCTATTAGTTTGGCTCGCGCAGCTCGTGCTTATGCTTTCTTGAAGGGCCGTGGATACGTGATTCCAGAAGATGTGCGTGCTGTAAGTTATGACGTTTTGCGTCATCGTATCGGTTTGTCATACGAAGCTGAAGCTAATAATATTGGCGCCGACGAAGTTATCAGCGAAATCTTGGATAAAATTGCAGTACCTTAATTATTATTGAATACGATTTGATGGATTCTAACGATTTGTTGAAGAAAGTCAGAAAAATAGAAATTAAAACTAAAGGACTTTCTCAAAACATATTTGCAGGTGAATATCATTCGGCATTCAAAGGTCGTGGTATGACATTCTCTGAGGTACGTGAATATCAATATGGTGATGATATTCGTGATATCGACTGGAATGTTACGGCGCGTCACAATCGTCCTTATGTAAAGGTTTATGAAGAAGAGCGTGAACTCACTCTTATGCTACTCATTGATGTATCTGGTAGTAGAATGTTTGGTGCTCAAGGTGTGCAAAAGCGTGAAATGATAGCTGAGATAGCTGCTACACTGGCTTTTTCTGCTATTCAAAACAACGATAAGGTGGGACTTATGTTTTTCACTGATAAAATAGAGAAGTTTATTCCACCAAAAAAAGGAAAAAAGCATATCCTTTTGCTTATCAGAGAAATGCTTGAGTTTAAACCGGAATCTACTGGGACTGATGTGAATTTAGCATTGGAGTATCTTACTCGAATACTAAAGAAGCGTTGTGCTACATTTGTGATTTCAGACTTCATTGATAAACACGATTACTATAAGTCTATGTCTATTGCGAGCAGAAAGCACGATCTCACTGCCATACAAGTGTATGATAAGCGTGAAGCGCAATTGCCAGATGTGGGGCTTGTGAAAATGCTTGATGCAGAAAGTAA
Organism: Muribaculaceae bacterium; assembly: GCA_045656705.1. Classification (GTDB taxonomy): domain Bacteria; phylum Bacteroidota; class Bacteroidia; order Bacteroidales; family Muribaculaceae; genus RGIG4576. The sequence continues at coordinate 69,798 of JAZORR010000007.1, forward strand.
TAGTAATAAGTGGATAGATACGAGCTCAAAGAAGGTTCGTCAGGCTTATAATAAATGGTGGTATGAGCGTCAACTGAATATGAATGTCACTATGCAAAAATGTAAGGTTGAAGTGGCTTCAGTAGCAACAGATGAGGATTATGTGAAATCTCTTATGGGGCTATTTAAGAAGAGAGGCGCTAAATAAGATGAAAAAATATAGCATTGATATGAGAAAACTTTCTTGTATACTATTTTTGATTGCTATAATGATGTGTTCTTTCACATCTATGGCAAGAAATGTTATTGTGACAGCTAAGATGGACTCGGCTGTTTTGTTTATGGGTAAGAAAACTCCTATTCATCTCGAAATTGTTCAAAATAAAGGGGAACAAGGTTTCTTAATGGGGGAGAATAACAATCCCGATACTCTTAATACTTTTGTGGAGGTGTCGGCACGATGTGTAGCAGATACTACCGATTTGGGGAATGAACGAATTCAAATAAATCGTGATATCATAATACAATCTTTTGACTCGGGATTGTATGTGTTGCCTCCTTTTAAGTTTATAGTAGATAAGGATACATTCTCTTCAGAAGCATTATCATTGAAGGTGTTGCCTGTGAAAGTAGATTCGCTTACAACTATTCACGACTTTAAAGGTGTTGAGAAACCTGAGTTTTTCTTATCAGATATTTTCCCAGAGTTTCTTGTAAAGTATTGGTGGGCTATCCTTTTGGTGTTACTATTAATTGCAGGCATATTATATAGTTACTTTAGATGGTTCAGAAAGGGTACATTGCCTTTCGTATCAAAACCTGTGATTGTGATACCTCCATATGAGGAAGCTGTGATGAAACTTACTCAATTGAAGAGTGAAAAATTATGGGAAGCTGGACAAGACAAAGAATACTTCACTCGCTTAACTGATATTTTGCGTAATTATCTCGATAGAAGATTTGGCGTGAATGCTATGGAGATGACCACAGGCCAGATTATGACTGCTTTGCGAAAGAATGAGGAATCAATGGCAGTGAATGATCAATTGAATAAAGTGCTTGATATGGCCGACTTTGTTAAGTTTGCAAAGATGCGTCCACTTCCTGAAGATAATGAGGTGGCTTACCAACGTGCAATGAATTTTGTGAACGAAACTAAGCCTATCGTAGTGGAAGAAAGTGATGAAACAAATAAGAAAGAAGAGGAGGATAAGAAATGATGCGATTTGCTAACCCTCATTTACTTTGGTTGTTTTTGCTTTTTTTACCTATTATTTGGTGGTATATTAAGAAGCAAAGATTGGCGGAGGCTACATTGAAAGTTTCTTCATTGTTGCCTTTTGATAAGATTGGTACATCTTGGAAAGCTTATTTGCGTCACATTCTTTTTGGAGTGCGTATGCTTGCTTTAGGGTGTGTGATTATCATTTTGGCTCGCCCTCAAACTTATGATAGATGGTCTACATCCGAAACGGAAGGTACTGATATCGTGGTAGCTCTTGACGTGTCAACGAGTATGCTTGCTCGAGACTTCAAACCCGACCGTTTTGAAGCAGCAAAAGATGTAGCATCTCAATTTATTGCCGGGAGAGAAAGCGATAATATTGGTATGGTGATATTTGCTGGTGAAAGTTTTACATTGGTGCCAATGACTACCGATAAGTCTGTATTGCTCAATTATATTCAAGATATAAATATGGGTATGTTGGTAGATGGTACTGCGATAGGCGACGGTATTGCTACTGCTATCAATCGCATCAAAAATGGTAAGGCTAAATCTAAAAGTATTATTATTCTTACCGATGGTTCTAATAATACGGGTGTTGTGGCTCCATTGACCGCTGCCGAGATTGCTAAAAATCTTGGAATTAAGATTTATACTATCGGTGTGGGTAAAAATGGAGAGGCTGAATATCCTGTAGGAATTAATTTCTATGGTAAGATGGAATATCAAATGATGCCTGTAGTCATTGATGAAGCCACACTTACTTCTATCGCACAAATGACAGGTGGTAAATATTATCGTGCAACAAATAAGGATGTACTTAAAGAAGTTTTCCACGATATTGATCAACTTGAAAAGACTCAGATAGACGTGAAAAACTTCACTCATATGGAAGATGACTATATGAAGTGGGCAGTGTTACTATTGCTATTGATTTGTGTTGATTTTGTGGCTCGTTACACCATATTAAGACATATACCTTAATTATAACTGATATAAAATAGAATAGATTATGTTTAGTTTTGGAAATCCAGAATATCTATATTTATTGTTGTTATTACCAATTGTAGTAGCACTATATTGGTTTGCACGTAGGTCGAGAGCAAAGAAATTAAAAATATATGGTCAATACATCGATACTAATGAAATGATGCCAAATGTATCGAAGTATAAACCATGGATAAAACTTTCTTTGGAGTTATTGATTTTGGCTCTTGCTGTGGTGATATTGGCACGACCTCGAGCTGGTTCGAGAACCGAAGTGTCGAAGGTGAGGGGTATTGAGGCAATGTTATGTGTTGATGTCTCAAATTCTATGCTTGCAAGTTCTACCAACGATGTAAAGGGGATAAGTCGTATGCAAAGAACAAAATTATTGCTTGATCGTGTTATTGATAAACTCCGAGATGACAAAGTGGGACTTATCGTTTTTGCTGGGAATTCATACACTCAAATGCCTATTACTACAGATGGCGTGTCGGCAAAAATGTTCTTGAATGAGATAAATACAAATATGGTGCCTTCACAAGGTACCGCTATCGGTTCGGCTATTAAATTGGCGATGAATTCGTTTACAAAGAACGAAAAAACACAAAAGACGATAATAGTTATTACTGACGGAGAAAATCACGAAGATGATGCTGTGGCTATGGCGAAAGAAGCCAAGGAGAAGGGCATATCTGTGAATGTGGTAGGCGTAGGTACAGTGAAAGGTGCTCAAATACCTATGGAAAATGGTCAGTTCTTGAAAGATGATGAAGGTAATGTGGTTACTACAAGACTGAATGAAGAAATGGCTAAGGAAATTGCAGTAGCTGGAGGAGGTATTTATGTGTCGGGTAATGCCACAAATGCTGTGAGCATTCTTGATGAACAACTCCAAACTTTAGCTAAGTCTGAACTTGAAACCACTGTATATAGTACACATAATGAGCAATTTATTGTCTTTGCTTGGATTCTACTTTTAGTAGTATTAGTTTACTTATTTGTGGATGATAGTAAAAACTCATGGTTGAAAAAGTATAACTTCTTTACAAAGGAGGATAAGAAATGAAAAATATTATCTTATTGATAGTAATGTGTGTGTGTGTGTTGCTTTCTAATACTGCGCTAGCTCAAGATGTAGAGATGGACAAAAGTGTTAGAAAAGAACGAGAGCACATACGAAAGGGTAATAAATTATATAAGGAAAATAGATTTGCTGATGCTGAAGTGGAATATCGAAAGGCTATTGAAGTAAACCCTAATTCTCAAATCGGAAATTATAATTTGGCTCTTTCTTTAATCCAGCAAGGTGGAGCTAATAATGCCGAGCAGGAAAATAATCCACTGCAACAAGCAAGTGAACTTTTGATGTCGGTTGGTCGCAATTCGGTAAATGCCGATTTACGTTCTAAGGCTTTCTATAATCTTGGAAATTTAGCATATATTGCTGAGCAATATGATCAAAGTATTGAATGCTATAAGAATGCTTTACGTAATAACCCAGATGATGACCAAGCACGAGATAATCTACGTCTTGCTCAATTGAAGAAGAAAGACGGTGGTGAAGGTGGTGGTGATAAGGATAAGAAAAATGAACAAAAACAAGATAAGGAAGAGGACAAGAAAGAGCAGCAACAAAATAATCCTCAACAAAAGCAGCCTCAGCCTCAACCACAACAAATGAGCAAGGAGAATATGGAACAAATTCTTCAAGCTATGCAAAACCAAGAAAAAGAAACTCAAGCCAAGGTTAATGAGCAAAAACCTAAGACTGTGAGAAGAACAGGTAACCAATGGTAAAAAAAGAATGAGTTTATGAAATTATATAAAAGAATTATATTAGCTATTGCTATTGCATTTATTGGTTTGAATGTGATGGCACAAGTTTCGTTCACAGCACATGCACCACGTCAAGTAATACAAGGTAATCGTTTTGACGTGAAATTTGTGTTGCGTAATGGCGATGGAGAAAATTTCAAAGAACCTACTATTGAGGGGGTGAAGAAACTTTATGGTCCATCGGTTTCAACATCATATAGTAGTTCATGGGTGAATGGAAAGAGTTCAAGTAGTTCATCTGAAGAATATTCTCTTTTGTATAGAGCAGAAACTCCTGGTACCTATAAAATACCTTCTGCTACTATCGAGGTTGACGGAAAGCAATATTCAACATCTACACTCACCATCGAGGTGTTACCACAAGATAAGAGTAACGCTCAAAATGGAAATAATGCTCAAGGTGGTGTGAGAGTAGATGATTTATCTTCGCAATCGGCATCGAATGAGATTAGTGCCAGCGATATATTTGTACGCATTAATATGTCAAAGCAAAAGGTGTATGAGCAAGAGGCTGTTGTGTGTACGATTAAATTGTATACTAAATACAATATTAGTCAATTTATGACTACATTGCAACCTTCATTTGATGGATTCTTAATTGAAGAATTAAATATTGAGCCATCATTGAATAATGTTGAGCATTATAATGGTCAGAATTATATGGTTGCTGAGTTAAAGAAATGTATACTTTTCCCTCAAAAATCAGGTAAATTAACGATTACATCTGGCAATTATGATGTGACTTTAGTTCAGTATGAACAGGTGAGAAGTATGTTTGGTATAATTCGACAACCTGTGGAACACCAGGTACAAGTAAAATCGAATTCGGTGTCGGTGAATATACTTGCATTGCCTGAACCTAAACCAGAATCATATAGTGGTGCTGTAGGGCAATTTAATGTAAAGACTGAAGTTAAACCTAATAATTTCAAGACTTACGAAGCTGCAACTTACCTTTATACTATAACAGGTAGTGGTAATATTAAATATTTACAAGCACCTACAATTAATTTCCCTTCTCAATTTGATGTATATGATCCTCAAAATAATGTAGAATCAAATGCTGTGGGTAGTAATGTAAAGGGGAAATCCTCATTTGAATATACATTTATACCTCAATATGTGGGAGATTATGAAATCCCTGCAAGTGAGTTTACTTATTTCGATCCTTCAAAGGGAAAATATGAAACTATTAGTGTGCCAGCTGTACCTATTAAGGTAGCGAAAGGTGTAGCTGTTGCCTCTGATGCTGTAGTCTCAAAAGAGCTTGAATTAAAAAATAAAGATATCTTACACATTAAGACTGGTGATTTGAGTTTAAGCAAATCTCATACACTATATCTTAATTCGTTTGCTTATTGGTTGTGGTATATTTTACCTTTATTGTTACTTGCTGGTGTAATCTGGTATAATAGAAAGACTATTAAAGAGCGCTCAAATGTACAACTATTGAAGAATAAGCATGCAAATAAGGTGGCAAAGAAACGCTTGAAACAAGCTCAAGCATTCTTAAAGCAAAATGATTCTAATAAATTCTATGCCGAAATACTTAAGGCTTTGTGGGGATATTTGAGCGATAAATTAACTATTCCTGTTTCGGAGTTGAATAAAGAAAATATCGCTTCGGAATTAGAGGCTTATGGTGCAGATGAGACTGATATTAACCAATTATTGTCTATTTTGGATAAATGTGAGTTTGCTCAATATGCTCCTGAACTAAGTGGAAGTAATATGAGCGATGTATATGATGAAGCAAGTGACATAATGGACAAATTAGAAAACACTAAAAAGAAGTAATTTTGATATGAAACGCAAAATATTTTCATTATTGACCATTGCGCTTATTTCATTCACATCAATGGCGCAAACTACATTAGAGAAGGCGAATGCTGAATATGATGCCGATAGATATGCCGACGCATTGGCTCTTTATATGCAGGTGGCAGAAGATGAAGGTGTATCGAGCGACTTATATTATAATATAGGTAATACTTATTATCGTATGGGAGAATTGGGATATTCGGTGCTTTTTTATGAAAGAGCATTAATATTAAATCCTCGTCACGCTGATGCTAAAACCAACCTTGAATTTGTGAGTAGTAAGATACAAACAAAGATTGTGCAAGAGAAGTCGTTTGTGTTGCAAGTGATAGATGATTTTGTGCATTTACAATCATCCAATACTTGGGCCACAATATCTGCTTTGTGTTTTATTCTGTTGCTTGGAGGAGTATTACTCTATTTATTTACTTCTACTGTACTTTTGCGTAAGATTGGTTTCTTTGGAGGTGGAGCAATGATGATTTTTACCATAATTTCTATGATGAGTGCTTTTGCAATGAAATCTAATGTAGAAACAAAAGATAAAGCGATAGTATTGACACCTTCTGTTACTCTGAGCACAGTACCTCGAGTTCCAAAGGATAAATCAGAAGAGGCGTTTATACTTACTGCAGGAAATAAAGTCACTATTATTGATTCAGTAGAAAATAAGAGTGGAGAATTACGTGAGAAATGGTATGACGTAAAGGCTGATGACTCTCATAGAGCTTGGGTGAAGGCAAAAGATGTAGAAAAAATATAATTTTATTGATGCAAGATAAAATAGAAATTTTAGAACTAAATGGAAGCGAGACATTAAATGTCTCGTTTCTTGATTATAAAATACCAGCAGGTTTTCCGTCACCAGCACAAGATAGTGATAGTGATTCACTTGATTTAAATAGGGAATTAATAAGTAGTCCATCGTCTACGTTTTGTGCTCGTGTCACTGGTGATTCTATGATAGATTGTGGAATAAGTGATGGAGATTTGTTGATCATAGATAAGGCTCTTACACCTCACGATGGTAGTATAGCAGTTTGTTTCATTGATGGTGAATTTACTGTAAAAAAAATTGCAGTAAAATCTGATGGTATTTACTTAATACCAGCCAATAAACAGTATCCTCCCATTCCTATAGGAGAAGAAAGTAATTTCCAAGTGTGGGGAATTGTAACTCATATTATAAAATCTGTGAGAAGTTGATATATAGGGAATTTAAATGTTTGGGCTGGTAGATTGTAATAATTTCTTTGTTTCTTGTGAGCGATTGTTTAATCCATCGCTTGAGGGGCGCGCTGTCGTTGTTTTGTCAAATAACGATGGTTGTGTCATATCGCGTAGCAATGAAGCAAAAGCATTGGGAATACCGATGGGAGTGCCAGCTTTCAAAATTAAGGAATATACCAATCCACATAATGTGGTGTCTCTTTCGTGTAGACATGTGCTGTATCGTGATATTTCCGATAGAATCATGGCATTGATAGGAAGTGAAGTGGAAAATTTGCAAATATATTCAGTGGATGAATGTTTTTTTAGAATGCCATATAATGATGATGAGGAGAATTACAAATTTGTGGCACGATTGGCTGCAAAAGTAAAGCGATATATAGGTGTTCCGGTTAGCATAGGTGTTGCACCTTCTCGCACTTTGGCAAAAATTGCTTCACATATAGCCAAGAAAACAAGAAATGACAGAGATAATGTATTTCTTTTGACTCAGAAAGAGCAATTTGCACCCATACTTAGAACTATCCCAGTGGGTGATGTATGGGGAGTAGGCAGAAGACTTAATGAGAAATTTCTAAGAAATCAAATTCGTACTGCCTTCGACCTTAGTGTGGCTCCTATGTCGTGGATAAGATGTGAATTTACTATTAACGAGGAATGCACTGTGCGGGAACTCAATGGAGAGGATTGCGCTAAAGTAAACGCAATCAATGAGCCGAATAAATCTATAATGGCCTCTCGCTCATTTGGAACTTTGATTGGAGACAAGAAAACACTTTGGGAGGCAGTGGCATATTTTGCTTCATGTTGTGCCGAAAGATTAAGGGCTCAGAATTCGGTAGCAAACAATATAAGCGTTTATATTAGAGGTGATGAACATAAGGAAAATATCGCATTTTATTCGAATTCTTGTGATATAAAGCTTCTTACTCCTTCTTGCGACACTGCTACTATAACTCAGCAGGCTTATAAAGCCTTTAATAGTATCTTTAGAGATGGATTTATGTATAAGAAGGCAGGAGTGTGTGTGAGTCATATTGTACCCAATTGCGATATTCAACTCAATGTGTTTGATAATGTTGATGTTGAGAAACAAAAACGACTTATGAATGTTCTCGATAAAATAAATGGTGTATGTGGCAAAGGTAGCCTAATTCTTGGAGCTCAAGGTTTGGATAAAAAATGGTCGCCACGTAAGGAACATATAGCACAAGGAAGTACTGTATTGAGAATATTCTCTGGTATGACTTTACCTAAATCTGAATTACCAAAAGAAAATACAAAAAGCATAGAATAAACAAACACAGCATAGTATTGTTATATAAGGGAAAAGAGTTTTCTTCTAATTAAATTTAATTTATGTTTATGAAAAAATTATTTCCCTTACTTTTCGCAGCACTTTTAATGGTGTCTTGTGAAAAAGAACCAAATTTGGACAATGTTCAAAATGAGTATGTGGTGTATACACAGTACGACAAGAATGCCAACTTTAGCAAAGGAAAGCATTTCTACATCCCCGACAGTGTACTGGTTGTGGGTAACCAATCTAAAGGAGCCACTTATTTAGATCCTTCTGTAGGCAACAATATCATTAATGCCTATAATATTGAGATGGAAAAACGTGGTTATGTGAAAACCGACAACAAATCTGAAGCTGACTATGGTTTGCAAATTTCCTATGTGGAAAGCACTTACTATTTTGTAGATAGTCCTTCTTGGTGGTCGGATTATCCTTGGTATTGGACTCCATCATATTGGTGGCCTTGGTATAATGGAAGTTGGTATTATCCTTATCCATTTATCTATTCTTATACCAATGGTTCTCTTATTTGCGAAATGATCGACCTTAATGCTATTACCACAACATCTTCCACAGCAAAGCCTACTGTGATATGGAATAATTACATTACGGGCATCAATTACGTCAATTCTTCTATTCTACCTAAACTCACAAAGGCTGTTGATCAATCTTATACTCAATCTCCTTATGTGAAATATCAAGGTGGTGAAACTATTTATTTTGGAATCAAATAATTTATTACTGTCATGAAAACTTATAATTTTTTGAAAACAATTGCAACGTCTATTGTAATTGTTGCTACGAGTTTTATCTTATCAAATGAAGTTTCGGCACAGCAACCATCTTATAAACCATACTTTGGTAATGTCGACTGGCAATTTAATGCTCCTTTTAGCAATGAATTTACTAATCGTGCAAGTGGATGGGGAGCAAGTTTCGAAGGTGGTTACTTTGTTACACCTAAAATAGGTTTGGGTTTGTTTGTATCATATAGTTCAAATCATAAAAGCATACCTACTCAAACACTTCATCCTTCAGCTAACACGGCACTTACAGCGAAGCAAGAACGCACTTTGTTTCAATTGCCTTTTGGTGTGAATCTGCGTTACAGACTATTTGATAAATCTAATATCTGTGATCCTTATTTTGGATTGAAATTAGGCGCTACTTATGCACAACTATCTTCTTATATGTCTTCATTCAAGGTTTACGACAATAGTTGGGGTTTCTATATGTCGCCTGAAATTGGTACAAATTTATGGATGAGTAGTGAAAAGACTTTTGGCTTTAATATTGCTTTATATTATAGCTTGTCCACCAATACATCGCGTGTGCTTGACGGCCATGTAAATCAATTGAATAACATGGGATTTAGAGTGGGTGTAGCATTCTGATGTTTTTAAATAACTGATGGAAATAGAAATAGTCGGTAGAAACTCCGACTATTTCTTTGTTTTATTTTTATTGAAAAAAGGTTACCTGGACAAAAAGTAGGATGAAATTAGAGTAAAAAACTCTTAGTAGACAAAAAGTATGATAGATATTCCCATAGGTGCGCGCCCCTATGGGAATATTTGCGCTTAATAGCGCCTTTTAATATACTCATCTAGTAAT
>JAZORR010000008.1:0-3372 GCA_045656705.1 Muribaculaceae bacterium
TCTTATCACTAAACGATACATCGACCAGGTACGAGAGGACTATAATGACAAAATCGCTCAGTATCGCAGTGCTAACGATACGCTGTCTAAACAAGTTGCTGACGATTTAGTCAATAACGAGAATAGTGGTTCGGGTGGTGGCAATACCAAGAAATGCCCCAAATGTGGCAAACTCCCTTGTGAGTGCTACAAGGGTGGTAATGGCGACACCACTGATGACGACAGATTCAAGGCTGAAAAGGAGTGGCGTGAGCGTGAAGAGGCTCTTAATCGTATTGCATACGCTAAAGGTGAAAAGTCGTATATCGACTACACCAAGCGAATGAACGAAATCGAAGTGGACTTCTACAATAAACAACTTGCTCACACCGACCTTTCGGAAAACGAAAGACTCTCTATTCAAGCCCAATACTACGAAGCTGTCAAGAAGCAAAATGACGCTAACACTACTTTGACTCTTGACGCTGAAAAAGAGGCTTACAACAAGCGACTTGCTGAAGCGAAGCAGTTCTTTATTGACGGACAATATTCTATTGATACCTACAACGAGGCTGTAGCTCGTATCGAGGAAGAACACCTCGCTAAATTGGTCACTCTTACCAAAGAGGGAACAAAAGAACGCATAGACGCTGAAAAGGCTCTTGCTGACTACCAATATCAAGCAGCTCTCAAAAAACAGCAAGAGACCAAAAAGAAAGAGGAAGAAATCAAGCGTAGCCAAGAGAAACTGAAAAAGGAATATTTCGGCGACAATGCTGTGGAACGCAAGAACGCTTACACTAACGATCTTGCTAATCTCGCTATTGTCTATGAAGCCGAACTAAAGGCTACGCAAGGGAATGCGGAAGAAAAACTTCGCATTGAGGAAGCATACCAAAAAGCGAAGCTCGCTTTGCAAAAGAAGTATGGATTCCTTGCCGTGGAAGACAATCGCAATGCCCTTGAAGTAGCCAATGCCGAACTCCTTGAATGGCTCGAATCGGACGCTGGCAAGGCTGTTATGCAATCGTTCGACACTGTTGTATCGGGTATGAGCGCGATATTCTCACAAGTTTCGTCTATCGTGCAAGCCGAACTCGATATGCAAACGGCTGCGATTGAAAAGCGTTACGACAAGGAAATATCCCAAGCAGAGGGAAATACCTATAAGGTGGCTAAACTCGAAAAGCAAAAGGAAAGGGAAATCGCTAAGGCTAAGAATGAGGCAAACAAGAAAATGTTTGCTATGCAAGTCATTCAAGCAGTCGCTCAAACGGCTCAGAATGCTATCAGTGCCTATGGTTCGGCAGCTGCAATCCCTATTGTCGGTTTCGTTATGGCTCCGATAGCGGCAGCTATGGCTGTCGCAGCCGGTGCGTTGCAGATTGCTGCAATCAAAAAGCAACAACAGGCATCGGAAGCCCAAGGTTACTCTAAGGGTGGTTTCACCCCTAAAGGTGCTGTTGATGAAGAGGTGGGCGTGGTTCACGCAGGAGAATGGGTAGCTTCGCAAAAGTTGCTCGCAAACCCGGTGGCTCGTCCTCTTATCAACGCTCTGGACTATGCTCAAAGAACTAACACTATCGGCTCACTTCGCTCTGTCGATGTGTCAAGGACTGTCGCTCCTCAGTTGGTGGCTCAATCTGCACCTACTATCGTAGTGGAGCAGAATAGTGAGTACACCTACATAATGAAGCGTCTCGCTGAAAGACTCGATGAACCTTTTGTTACTGTGAACACCATTACTGGCGATAATGGTATCAAAAAGGCTCAGGACGAATACGACAAACTTATTAGAAACAAATCTCCTAAATCTAAACGAAAATGAAAATCATTATCAACGGCAAAGATGCTGTATTAAAGAAAGGTACTTCCTTTGAGTTCGTGGCTGAAAATCGCTCTTTCACAGGTTCGGACAGCTACACGCTCTCCATTACTTTTCCTTTGCGTGGTTGCCCCGAAAATATCGCTATCTTCGGCTACATCAATCGTACCGACATAGACAAATCAAAGGTCGTCTTTGATTGCGAAATCTCTGACATCAATTTCTATTCTGCCGGTACTATCACGATTGTAGAGATTAACGAAAAGGAAGTGAAAACGCAATTTTTGGAAGGTCGCTCGGAACAGAATTTCAACGACACTTTCGATGAAATCTACATCAACGAACTTGACTTAGGTTCTTATCCAATGTTGTATTTACCAAGTAATCCTCTTTCGCAATGGCAAGGACTACGTTCCGGACAAGAGGCTGTCGCTCTGCCATGGGTAAACAACTCTTCAGGGAATATCCAAAACGAAGTGGTGTACGCAAATAATACATATTCCTACCATGCCGACTGTAAGGGCATATCGTATCAACCTTACCTTATTGCGATAGTCAGGCGTATTTGCTCTGCATTATTCTACTCTTGCGACCTTTCGCAATGGGACAGCCGTCAAGATTTGCGTTACCTACTTGTTTGCAATGCGCTTCCTTGGGCGTGGGATATTCCTCAGTTTGCTCGTGCTTTACCTCATTGGACTCTTACGGAGTTCTTTGAAAAACTTGAACTATTCCTTGGTGGCGAGTTCGACATCGACCATAAAAACAAGTCAATCAAGTTCTCTTTTACCTCTAACATTCTGCTCAATGCAGAAACGATAAAGATAGACAAGGTGGTTGACAGCTACACGACCGATGTGACGGACACTAACGAAAGCAATTACATAGAGGCTTCTAATGTTCGCTACAAGGAGAGTGAGCATAATATGTGGAAATTCTATTCGTGTCCCTGGTTCTTGCGAGACGCTTTAGTTACACGATATAACACTATTGCTGATCTTATAGCCGAAAATAAACAATTTGCTCGTGTTCGCTCTTATCCACGTGGAAGCAATGTCAACAAAATTTTCTATGCCAAAGATGTAAATAATTATTTCATTATTCGATGTATTCGCAATGAATATGCAGGCACTAACGCGCTCGGTCGTGAAGTGTATGACCGAATTTGTGTACTTCAGCCTATAAATGTGTTCGGAGATAAAATCGTGGACGAAAATAACGAGGACGCTATTGAATTGGACTTCGTTCCAGCTTGGATTGATGAAACTGAACCGACAAAGGGAAATTGTCTGTTCCTTGACATTCCGGGATATGATGAAGAGGAAAGTTCTACTTCAGGCACTCGCCCCGATGATAGCGAAGATACGGAGTCTAAAATCTATCAGCCTTTGGCAATGCAAAGGTTACAAAATGGCGAACAAACAGAGAAATCGGAATATTTCGACAGAATATATCTCGCTTTTTGGGACGGAGTCAATCGCAATGTAGGCAAATTGCCTTGTCCTAATATCGACCATTTTGTTGTGCGTGAAGATTGGTCTCACTACATCGCTAATGGAACACTGCGA
>JAZORR010000009.1:0-2274 GCA_045656705.1 Muribaculaceae bacterium
CTTAGTGCCGTCGGGATTGAGAATGATGACTGAGTCTGCAAAGCCGAAGTGCTTGAAGTCTTGCGACACACCGAGGTAGTAGCTCGCTATGTCGTTATCGAGGAAGAAATCCTCAATCTGCTCTTTGTGTTGTGGCGAGCAGTTTTCCGATTGGTACACCAATCCACTGCCATAACACACTTCGGCATTAAAGATTTGGCAAGTGGAAAGCGTTTCGTCACTCTCAATCAGATTGAGAATGTCGAACGGCATTTGATTGTCGCCACCCCACGGCATATATGAAGTGCGGTCATCGATAATCGTAGGCACTATGTCGCCTTGTTCACGGAACACAGCCGAGCTATCCACTTGGAACGCCGCCCTCGAATTGAGCAACGGCACATCTTCCACAGAGTTGTAATTAAGATAGGTTTTGTTCATAAAAAAAGTAACTTTGTGATTTTACACACAAAGCTACTTCTATTCTATCGCCGTCTAAAAGACAAAATTAACCAGAGACTTGAGTACAAAGAATAATACCTATTTGATAACAAGTAAAGAGATTTGACAAAAATAAAATAGATAATGCAATATATCGCTCAATTTTATTAAAATCTATTTTAAATAGAATATAATTAAAACCAAATATAAGGATAATTAAATAAATTGCACCCCATATTGCACCTTCCAATATAGTTAATACAGGAGGCTGATCGCATACACACTCATAATGATGAACATGTGGAGGATTTAATATGTTACCTAAAATTATACCACCAAAGTAGAATACTATAATGGTTATAAAAATAGATATAGATGCAAGTGCTATCGTTGTAAAACTTTTTGATATAATATTTTTCATGAGAACAAAGCTACGAAAAATCCTTATATCTTACAAGAATACTTCCATTCCATTGATACGGAAAATGCAGACATCACGCACTTGGCGTATTTGTCGGCTTGTGAGGAGTTTCATACGACGCACACCCTTATAGAAATCATATCGAAGCGGAATACAATTATTCCAATGCTGTATTTGGCCGTCTTTCGTCCAAAGCGATATGTTTACAGGGTCGCCGGCTTGAAGCATTTTTCGTAGCGTACTTATGTGTATAGAATTAGCCATTAGTTAAATGTTTGATTGTAGGGTTCGGTAAATATTCTGCTCTCGTCGGTTTTAGCCGATGTTTGCAAATGAGGGCAATGGTCAACATACTGCCATGTGAATTTCACTTGATGCAGTTTTTCATCATTATCGTCAATCTCGCAAGTCGATTCCGTGATGATAACTTCGGGCAAGGTATTAGGGTCAGACGCTGTACCGAGCCTCACGGAGTGCGACATAAACAGTTGCTCCACCCATTCGGCTTCAGCCTGAGACATAGGTGCAGTTTCCACCTCGTATGTTTTATCGACCGATTGGTCATAAAACGATTGTCGCCCTTGCGAGATAGCCATTGACCGATTGACCTTTGTTTTGGTGGTAGTAACGGCATTGAGATAGATTGTTTCATACACATTGAAGCAATTCTTGAAACTGAACACCACATTAGGCATAAAGTCCTGTGTGTAGTAAGTCATGTTTCTGCCGTTGAACTCCATTCTAAACGAGAGCAGCGTTTTCACATTTTTACCTTTCACTTTAAGAGCTGCAATGATATTTTGAGAAGTGAAAGGTCTAACCATTACACCGATATCGCTACCGATAAGGTTTATCAATGGAACAGTAGCATTAGCCACTTCGCCATTGATGTCCTCATATACACAATGCACCTTTACCTGAGCACTCTCTTGGCCATGGAGAATGGAAAGGTGTTCGGTAAACTCGCGAGGCACACGCTTCGCTGTCAATGTCGATAGGAAATTATATGAGCCAAATAGTCCGGGATTCGTATCAAGTTTCAGCGAGCAATACTGCGTATTGAGGTTGAACGAACCGATATAAGCACCCTCGGCAGTGTTGTAATATACCGTGAAAGCGGTAAAGACCTTGCCGTTGGCCACCATATAATTTTCCAGCACCTCGCCGATATTGACAATCGTCACCTTTCCATTATAGGCATAGAGCATTGTCTTGAACATCTTTGTCAAACCGTCTTCCACCACGATTTCGATTTTTGCCTGGTCGGTAGATAGTTCGATGTCGCCAATCTGTGACGAGAATACAAAAATTGGAATTTCAGTAATTAAACTTGTTGCCATAGTAAATAAGTTTTATTTACCACGAAGTTACGGCGACGACTGCGAGTATTAAAAGACACAATTTAAGGCAATCTTTCGACTGCCTTAAAGAGA
>JAZORR010000010.1:0-35111 GCA_045656705.1 Muribaculaceae bacterium
ACTTGATAAAATGAAAACTAAATTATTAATTTCCTTTTGTTTCGTATTCCTGCTTAATATAGTATGTGCTTATGCAGGGGAAAAGAAAAAAATACGATTGCAACGTAGAGATCTTCCTATTAAGCGTGAGCTTGTGATGGCACCTGAGGTTTGGTATGATACAGAATCATACGAAGTAGAAGTGTATATGCATAGTGCAGGGGTGCTGACTGTGTATTACACCGATGGAGAATCTGTGCATAGTGTAAACCATTTATGTTTTGATCTTAATAGGGTGTTCTGCGACAAGGAATGCAATCTTATCATCCTTGAAACTGCCGATGGTGTAGTATATGAAGGATATTTAAAAGAAGATGAAATTAAATAAATTATTAACCTAATATCATAACAATTATGAAAACGTTTCTTAAAAAAATTTTCGTATTGATGTCGATGCTTGCTTTTACACTTACATCATGTAATAATGAACCATCCTTTGACGAAAATCCAAAAGCTGAAAACAATATTTTGCAAATAGCAAAGGATATAGTAAACAAACAAGATGGTAATGTGCCTCTCCCCACTAATGGCGGCAATGGAGTGCAATCGCGTAGTGCTATGTCGCTAATCACAAATGCAACTCCTCTATGGGATTATGTGAAATACTATAACATAGACGGAATGAATGTGCTTATGGTGGAATTGCAAACAGCCGAAAAAGTGTATTCACGCATTACTGCCACAAGAGATGGCATTACCACTACTCAAGAAAATGAAACGTTTTCTCGCCTTGTAATTCGCAAGAAAGGTTCCGACATCTATGCTCATGTGCTTACTTATATGCCAGAGGAAGAATATGCCACTACCAATCAAGCAAAATTAGACACCATAGGATATTATCCTAAATATGTAGATTTCACAGGTATTACCCTCACTTCAAATCTTGATGGTAGTGTGTTTCGTGGTGTAAGATATGAAAATGGACACGTGGCTGGTATTATCACAAAACCCCAACACACCGATTGCGACCACGATCATGGCAATTGCACCCATAGCCATGCTACAGAACATCGCAAACCTATCAGTATCAACCTTTTCTCTCAATCATCTCAAGAACCATTGAGTAGAGCAACTACTGAGAAATGCTTACATTGTAGGGGTGAAGTTATTAATAATAAATGTCAATCTTGTGGAGCTGGTTATGGACAAGAATGTCCAAACTGCAAGTATGAAAGTTTAGTGAATGGATTTTGTTTAATATGCTATTATGAAGCTGATATTTGTTCTACTTGTAATGCCCCTTTTAATGTATGCATATGTGGAAATTATCCATGTCCTTCATGTGGAAATTATAAATGTACTTGTGGTTTATATACATGTCAAGTTTGTGGGAAAAAAACATGTCAATGTGAACCTTCTGATATAACAACTCCTCCTCACTCAAATACTGAAGAAAATACGCCTATCTTATTTTCATTAACATCAAACAGTGATGCTATATTTGCCATTAGAGATATGCCTTTAATGATGAAAACTCAAGATGGTATGGCTTCATTAACTGCTATTATGACATTCATTGATAATGAATTATTCTGGGGAATGAGAACTGTTAGTGAATTCGATGCTTATTATGAATCTGAATTTAATGGCTTATCTATAGCAGAAGGCGTTAAATCGTATGAAGCACGTGAATTTGTAGAAGATTTCTTCAGCACCACAACTTTTGACACTTTCCAATTTGCAATTGAAGATAGAAATGTTGTAATATCAACTTTCCCAGGTAGCAACTCTACTTATCCTCATTTTGTACTTATTGTAGGTCGTGAATCTGATGGAGATTTGGTTTATTTAGACCCTTATGACGGAGAAGCATATATCTTAAACGAAAATCGATTTGAAAATTGCGAACAAATTGTTGTTCGTATAATACAATAATCACTATATTTGTACTATTAACCAATTTAATACACAGCATTATGAGAATAATCATAAGCATTATATCTGCATTATTGATATTAGTATGTTCTATCAGTATATCAGCACAAGAGATAATTCATGTAGACTCTTTACATCTTATGAATAAGATACAAAAAGAAGTGATATATAATGCAAAACATCACACTTTCAACGAAAATGGTTCAATAGATTTACCTCTTGAAATCAATAAGTTGTTAGGTGATACTCTAATACTGCAGAACTATACAGTAACACCTAAATGGGGAAATGCATATATTCAAGGTGAAAATAATATAGTTTTAACAATACCATTAAACTATAATGATTCTTTGCCTATATTACAAAGCAGATTGACTATAACAAGAAGTATTGAAGATAAATATTCTAAAACGATAGAAACTTTAGTGTATAATAAAGACTGTGATATTAACTGTTTTAGCGGTGCATTAGTACATTCTAATATAAAAGGAAATTTTAATAAAATTTATATGTTTGAGAACGGAACATGTATTGAAATCGTAGAAAACAAGTATGCTTTTCTAAATAATTTATCACTTCCGAATACTAAGAGCGGAAGTACAGATAGCAGAACAAATCCTTATAAAAAAGTAGAGAATAGATCTGAAAATGCAAAGCAACGTATGGGATGGTACCCAGAAAAAGGAAACCCTCAAAATACCATAGTTATTGATAAGATAAAAAAATAGAAATCAGATTGCACTCTTTTTAGTCACGTGTAAAAAAATATTAAAAATTGCCTATCTTTGAATGACTTAAATACTTATTGTCTAATAACCAATATTCGTAACAATTATGAAAGCGAGTAATATTTTATTTTTAAGTATCTTGGCTATGGTGTGGCTAAGTGCTTGTGGGGAAAAAGAAGTTCCTCAACCACAGAAAGTAAAAAATCCGATTAGCTTCATCATAAAATTAGTAGATGAGCATGGGGAGAATTGCACTAATGATATTTTCTCAAATAACTTGGGCGAATATGTCGCTGTGAAATATAAAGATAAAGTGTATGAAGCTAAAAACAATTCGCACAATGATGAGGAAATATATCTAAGTTGCCGTGTAAAACCTCAATTAGGTTTTGTTGTGGAATTTGGTGGAATAGATGGTTCTAAAGAGTTTGAGAACGAATCATTTACTATAGATTGCGGTAATGGCGAAACTAATGTGGTTACATTCTCTAATCGTAAGATTAACACTGCCAATGGTGAAGAATTTGTGCAAGAATGCAAGCTAAATGGTGTGCCTGTGGATAAATCTCAGATAGTTTGTAAAGCTGGTATCCAATATTATGTTCGCAATTTTATTGAAAAATCAGGAGTTATAGTTCCCGGTTCGGTTTAGAGCCAAATACGATTTATGCCTGTAGATAAAGATGGAAATTCGTTACTTAATAATCCTGAATTTATAGAAAAGGTGAAAGAAGGAACCACATTTACCTTTAGAGGATTGACTTCAAAGATTGAAACCGAATATACTGGTTCAAAACTAAAACTTAAAGTAACTAATGAATCATTTGGAGAATTAGAAAAAGAACCAAGAATCCTATTTGGAACATTTGGTATAAATAAGATTTTGAAAGACCAAAAGTTGGAAATAAATTGGTTTGATGGCTCAAAAGATTTGATAGATATTGATTTCTTGTCTCATTATAAGGCATTAAACGATCCTACATCAAAATACTATGATCCTAATGTACCACAGCAAATGCTTGATGTGAAGGTTAATGGAGAGCAATTAGAGCCACCTTACCCTACTTCGGGTTTACATTCAATATTGGTATTTGTGCATAAGAAGGTTTTTGATTGGAAATAAAACAATATTTAGGGACAGATAAAATAGGAATGCGGAGCGTGGGCAGAGTGTCAATGCTTCGCATTTCAGTTAGGAAGGAGGAGTTTTCGGACAGAAGGACATTTTTTGTTTTAGACATAAAGACAAAAGAACATATTTTTTTGGCGGATGCACGAGCCGCAGATTCAGTTAGGAGTTAGGAGTGATAGATGGCGTACCAAAAAGGCACGCTTTTCTTTGTGATGACTTTGCCAGGCACTAAAGTACCCGATTACCTTAGACGAAGCCCTAAATCGGGCCTTAATTTACAAGTAACCATATTCCTTTCGCGTCTGTCAGACGCCACCTATCTATCTTCTCTCATCCGTAAGTTTAAAAGCATACGGCTATTAAATAAAAACAGTCCTTCGGACTTCGCTTCGTGCGTTTCTTCTTGCCTATAATGGTATGGAAATTCAGTAAGATTTCCAAAGTCTCTAAGCAAAATTTTGTGGAGGGAAAGTTACAATTCCAGTGAAAAATAGGTGTGAATTGGTAGGTTCTTCTTAAATTTGCAAACAGAAACAAATACAAACAAAATAAACCATACTATTATGAAACGATTTGCGTTTTTGATGACTGCTATTGTGGCTATGGCATTGTGTGCTGTGGCTCAAAAGAAGGTGCAATTAGTGATGTTTCCCGACCACGCCGACGGGATTTACAAGGTGGGCGAAACGCCTCAAATGAGTCTTATCGCATTGGATTGCGGTCTTCCACTGAACAATGTGGAGATTTCGTACGAAATCAGCGAAGATCTTATGCCTGCTCACGAGAAAAAGACTATCACTCTCAAGGGAAATCAAGCTAAAATCTCGCTTGGCAAGATGAAGAAAAGCGGTTTTGTGCGTATCAAGGCTTCTGTGACTCACAACGGCAAGAAATATTCATCGATGTCGACTGTGGGATGCGAACCTGAAAAACTTCGCCCTGTGACCGTTCGTCCTGCCGATTTCGACCAATTCTGGGCAAAGGGTGTGGAACAAGTGCGTAAGGTGGCTCTAAATGCCGATATGGAGCTATTAGAGGACCGTTGCACCGACGATGTGCTTGTGTATCACGTATCATATAAGAATATCAATGGATCGCGTATGTATGGCATTCTCACTATGCCAAAGGCTGAGGGCAAATATCCTGCTATTCTTCGCCTTCCTGGAGCAAGCGTTTCGCCTAAGGGTGGCGACATTGCCCACGCTGCAAAGGGTGTGATTATTCTCGAACTCGGTATACACGGTATTCCTGTAAACCTTGAAGGCAGCATCTACGATGACCTTACAAGAGGCGTGCTTGCCAACTATCACGCTATCGAAATAGACAACAAAGATGCTTATTTCTATCGTCGCGTATACTTGGGTTGCGTGAAGGGTGTAGATTTCCTACTTTCACTTCCTCAATGCAATGGTAAGGTGGGTACACTCGGTGGTAGCCAAGGTGGTGCATTGTCTATCGTGACATCAAGCCTCGACTCACGCGTGTGTGCTTCGGCTATCTATTTCCCTGCCATCTGCGACCAAGAAGGATATATGCACGACCGTGCGGGAGGTTGGCCACATATCCTCAAGTATCAAGGCAATCGCACCGACGAAATCATAGAAACAGTGCGTTACTACGACTCTTCAAACTTCGCTGTGAACTTGAAATCCCCTGTATTCTATGCATTCGGTTTCAACGATATCACTTGCGCTCCTACTACCACTTACGCCACTTACAACGTGATTACAGCACCAAAACAGCTATCTATAGGCGCTGACACTGGTCACTGGCTACACACAGAGCAAGTGGAGGCAATGTGGAACTGGATTATCAATGAACTAAAGAAGTAAACATAGATTTCACTCATACTCAAAAAGAAGCGAAGCGTGAACAGTCACACTTCGCTTTTTCCTTTTATTGGACGATGCTTATCAACCTAAAGCAAGGTCGAATTCATCGATAAACTTATCTAAGTAAGGATTATACTCCCTGATAGAAGCTACAATCTCTTGTGGTGTCCAGAATTTCGGACGCTCGATATATGGATTTATCTTCACATCAATGGCAAGCATATCGTTCTCTACATAGTTGCGTAGGAATGTCATAATATTGGCCTTATGTGCATTGAACGACTCCACTTGCACTTGATTTTCCACCTCTATTTCGTAATGATTCTCATCTATCTTGCGAGGTTGCGAGCAACGCATAGTGTTGATGATAATCTGTTCGCGTGGATGGTCGGCAATAAATTGTTGCCATCCTGCAAGCAATCGCTCGTCGACTATAGGAGTGTTGCGAGTGTGAACGGCAGATGTTTCTGTCTTTGTCTCGGTGGTGGCATTCACTTTCCTATTGATGAGAATGCGAGGTATTCCTAAAGGATTTCTCGGTATAGCCGATGACGCAGTAGCAGCCGGGCTGGGTGGAGGTGTAGGAGCCACAGGTGTGGCTACCGATGTGACTGGAGTAGCCGGGCGAGATACGCTCGCAGGAGTTACGGCTGACGCTGCAGGTGCCTGTTGAGGAGCAACCTGAGCCATTGAGCCACGACGATTTACAGGCTCAATTTTACGTAAAGTGTACTTACCACCATCTCCGTCAGCAGGCAATGGGGTAGATTTATCAAAAAGCTGACAAAGTTTTATCAGCGTGAGTTCGATAAGAAGTTGTTTATTGGTGGCAGTGCGATAATCGAGGTCGCATTTGTTACACAAATCAAGAGCACGATAGAAGAATTGTGGAGAGAGTTTCGCACCTTGCACCACAAACTGATTGGCCACATCTTCGGTGGTTTCGAGCAAACACTTAGTGGCAGGCGTAGAAGCCACCATAAGGTTGCGAATGTGTTCGGCCAAGCCATTGATGAAGAAAAGAGAGTCGAAACCTTTCTCGCGAATTTCCTTATAAATGAGCAAAGCCTGTGGCACATTCACTGCCATAAAGCAATCGACGAGCTTGAAATAGTAGTCGTGATCGAGCACATTGAGATTGTCGATAGTAGACTGATAGGTGATATTTCCTCTCGACGAAGCAGCCACTTGGTCGAAAATAGACAAAGCATCACGCATAGCACCATCGGCCTTTTGTGCTATCACATTAAGAGCAGCCGATTCGGCAGTAATGCCTTCTTGCGAAGCTATGTATTGCAATTGCTCCACTATATCCATCACTGTGATACGCGAGAAATCGTAGATTTGACAACGCGAAAGAATGGTAGGGATAACCTTATGCTTTTCGGTGGTGGCAAGGATGAATATGGCGTGTGCTGGAGGTTCTTCGAGAGTCTTCAAGAATGCATTGAATGCAGCTTGCGACAGCATATGCACCTCGTCGATAATAAACACACGATACTTGCCAATTTGTGGCGGGATACGCACCTGCTCGGTGAGGTTGCGGATGTCGTCGACCGAGTTGTTTGATGCAGCATCGAGCTCCACAATGTTGTAAGAGCGTTGCTCGTTTAGCGCTACACACGACTCGCACTGATTGCAAGCCTCTCCGTCGGGGGTAGGGCTAAGACAATTGATAGTCTTGGCAAAGATACGCGCACACGAAGTCTTTCCCACACCACGCGGACCACAGAACAGATAGGCGTGAGCCAATCGTCCCGAGTCGATCGCCGTTTTCAGCGTGTGAGTAAGGGCTTGCTGCCCCACCACAGTGCGGAAAGTGCTTGGGCGGTATTTTCTTGCCGATACGATATAATTTTTCATCAGAAAAAATTCTTATTATATAAATTTCCTACAAAGATAACTTTAACTTGTGAGCAATACAAAAATTTCTCACTAACTTTGCATTAAGAACTGAAGATATTTTCACTAAAATGAACAAAAATAAGAAATATCAACATATAACAGTGTTTTGTGCATCAAGTGCTCAAATCGATGTATCATTCAACGATGCAGCCTATCGTATGGGAGCACTATTGGCTCAGAATGATATTGCGTGCGTGTGTGGTGCCGGAAATTGTGGACTTATGCGTTCGGTGGCAGATGGTTGCTTAGAGAATGGTGGTCGCGCCGTGGGTGTAATTCCTCATTTTATGGTGGATAATGGTTGGTGTCATCCATCGTTATCGGAAACTATCGTTACCGAAGATATGCACGAGCGTAAAGAGACTATGAGCCGACTTGCCGATGCTATAATTGCTCTTCCTGGAGGATGTGGCACACTCGAAGAATTGCTCGAAATCATCACTTGGAAACAGCTTGGTCTATACAAAGGTGTGATAGTAATCCTCAACACCAACGGATTCTACAACCACCTGCTCGCAATGCTACAACACTGCATAGATGAGCATTTTATGAAGCAATCGCACGGCACTCTATGGCATGTGGCCAACACACCCGAAGAGGCTATGCACATACTCAATAATATAGATACTCAAAACGAGACTACAATAGAATCAAAATATTAATAATGGATACCACACAAGTAGTTCACACCACACCCATTATAAGCCTTCCGAAGGGAAAGGAATGCCTTCCCTATCACAATACGCCTATCAATGACACTGGCATTATGGGCATTGCATTATTACTCTTCTTCGTGCTTGCTATCACTTTCAAGAGTGGATACAAGTATGTGGCCGATATCACCCATCGCCTATTCTCGGTGCGTAAGCGACAAAATGCGTTTGAGAATCACACCATGAGCGAGACACTGCTTATGCTCGCACTTATTGCCAACACCTGCCTTATGGGAGGAATCATAATATATCTTGGCATCGACCATTGGTATCCAGAATTGGGAGTAGATGTGAATGTGTTTGGCATTGCAGGCAGACTCACTTCATTATGCGTAGCATTCTATTTATTGCAAACAATCGCATTCTACACCATAGGGTGGGCATTTGCACAAGACAAGGAGTCGACACGCCTTTGGCTCGAAGGATTTAACGCCTCTCAAGCCATTTTGGGCCTTATTTTGTTTCCACTTGTATTTATAGGACTGCTCTACCCTACCACCACACAATTAGTGCTGATTTGTGCCATAATTGCCTATTTTAGTAGCCGAATTGTGTTTATTAGCAAGGGTTTTAGGATTTTTTTTAACAATTTAGGCTCGTATGTCTATTTTATTTTGTACCTTTGCACGCTGGAAATTGTCCCTGTGTTAATAATGTGCGCTGGGGCAATTAATTTGTGTAAAATTTAAGAAAAAACAGTATTATCGTGGGTATTAAGAAAATACTGGTTTCTCAACCGAAACCTGCATCTGACAAATCACCGTACTATGACATCGCCGCCAAATATGGCGTAGAAATCGTATTCCGTCCATTCATCAAGGTAGAAGGATTGTGTTCGAAGGAATTCCGTCAACAAAAAGTGTCGATAGCTGATTTCACAGCTATTATTTTCACTACACGCACTGCAATCGACCATTTCTTCCGTCTATGCGAAGAAACTCGCGTAAACATTCCCGACACAATGAAGTATTTCTGTACTACAGAAGCGATTGCTCTTTATTTGCAAAAATACATCGTTTATCGCAAGCGTAAGATTTTCTTCGGTAAATCGGGTAAGGTAGACGACTTATTGCCTTCTATCACCAAGCACATCAAGGAAAAGTTCCTACTTCCTATTGCTGCCGATACTGATATGGGCCATTTTGCTATTCTCGACCAAAACAATGTGCCTTACACATCGGCTGTGATGTATCGCACTGTGAGCAACGATTTCGCCGAAGACGAAGCATTTGACTATGATATGCTTATGTTCTTCAGCCCTGCTGGTATAGAATCGCTAAAGAAGAACTTCCCTAACTTCGAGCAAGGCGATATTAGAATCAGCGTATTCGGTACTGCCACTGCCAATGCTGTGAAAAATGATGGCTTGCGACTCGACCTCGAAGCCCCTACTGCCGAATATCGCTCTATGACCGATGCACTTGATGCTTACCTTAAAAAGCAACAAGCAGAAGTAGAATAATCAGTTTTTTCGACACTAAATATACAAAAACAGAGATGGAGATTTCTTCATCTCTGTTTCTTTTCTTACTTTTGCATTATAAAATGTAACTCACTATGAAAGGTAACCGACTTTATAAATACGAAAAACTATGTAGCCGCACTGCAATCAACAATATTTTTCAGGGTGGCAAGTCGGCTATTTGCTACCCTCTGAGAGCAGCATTCACCATTTGCGACGAGGAAACCACTCCTGCCCAATTCCTCATCACAATACCCAAGAAGAAGATAAGAAAGGCCGTGAATCGTGTGCTATTGCGCCGCAGAGTGCGTGAGGCATACCGCCTTAATCGCCCCCTACTCTTCAACCCTCTTCACGAATATGGTAAGTCGCTTAAAATTGCCTTCGTGTATCTAAGCGATGAGATTGTAGATTACAACACCATCAACACCAAGATGCAGGCACTGATGGCAAAAGTCCTCACTAAAGTGGAACAGAGTATCGCTGAAAATCAACCATCAACACCCACAAGTGAAGAATGAAAAATCCACTATCCACACTACTCATCATGCCTATAAGGTTTTATAGGTGTTGCATCTCACCACTATTCCCACCTTCTTGCCGTTTCACTCCCACTTGTAGCGAATATGCAATACAAGCCATCACCAAGCACGGCCCTATCAAGGGACTATGGCTCACCGTGAAACGCATTGCTCGTTGTCATCCATGGGGTGGTAGTGGTTACGATCCAGTGCCATAAAATATCAGTAGACTATGCTCTTAGATATTCACACCCACCATATCAATCGCACCCAGGCTGTGATAAATGCCTCTGTAAGCGATTTCAACCCCACTGAAGGGCTTTACTACTCTGTGGGTATTCATCCCTGGTATATAGAGAAAACGAATTGTGAACAGGCTCTAAAATCGCTTTCATCGTTATCGGCCCTACCGAATGTGTTGGCCATAGGCGAATGCGGACTTGATTCGCTTATCAGCACTCCCCTATCCACTCAGATAGCTATATTTGAGAAGCATATCGCACTCTCTGAGGAAGTGAAGAAACCTCTTATTATTCATTGCGTACACCGCAGCAACGAAATATTGCAACTCTATCGCAAACATCACCCCCGTCAGCCTTGGATAATGCACGGATTTCGTGCCAATGCCAATGTGTTACGCCCTATTCTTGAACAACAAAATATCTATATATCTATCGGCGAGAAATTCAATGCCACAGCTGTGACTCTCATACCACAAAATCGCTTGCTCATCGAAACCGATGAGTCATCGCTACCTATCGAGGCAATAGCAGCACAAATAGGTATAGCAAAAACCACATCTACTACCGAAGTAATAGATGTGGCATCTAAAAATTTACTACAAATCTTCGGTATTTAAGATTCGTTTATGGTTTTCTCACCTGTCCTTCACCTCTAATCAGGTACTTATAGGTGGTAATTTCTGGCAATCCCATAGGTCCGCGCGCATGCAATTTCTGTGTGGAAATACCTATTTCAGCACCAAAGCCAAACTGTCCGCCATCGGTGAACGATGTAGGAGCATTGGCATAGACACACGCTGCATCGGTCTCTTTTTGGAATCGAGCAATCGTATCCTCATCTTCGGCCACAATGCACTCACTATGCTTCGATGAATATTCTGCAATATGCTTCAAAGCCTCATCTATGCCATCTACAGTGCGCACATTCATCTTGTAATCCATCCATTCTATGCCCCAATTATCATCGGAAGCTCGCTTGAGCTGAGGATACACTCCCTCAAGAGCATCGTATGCCCTATCATCGGCATAAATCTCCACATTCTTCGCAGCCAAAGGAGATACAAGATTGGCTAAATCTGCCAATCGAGCAGCATCGATAAGTACACAATCGAGTGCATTGCACACACTCACACGACGAGTTTTTGCATTCTCTATAATAGCCTTACCTTTAGCCATATCGGCCGACTCGTGGAAATAAGCGTGGCATATACCAGCACCCGTTTCTATCACAGGTACACGGCTATTATTGCGTACAAAGTCGATAAGTCCTCTACCTCCACGAGGTATTATCAAGTCGACATATCCCACTGCATTAAGCAATTCGCTTGTGGCTTCACGCGATGGAGGGAAAAGAGTAGCCACAGCCTTATCCACACCCTCTTCATCGAGAACAGAATGAATAACTTCGGCAATAGCACAATTAGAATTATAGGCATCAGTGCCACCCTTCATTATCACAGCACTACCACTCTTCAAGCACAACGAGAACACATCAAAAGTGACATTAGGGCGCGCCTCATAAATCACCCCTATCACGCCAAAAGGCACACTCACCTTAGAAATATTCAATCCATTAGGCAAAGTCCATTCGTCGAGAGTCTTTCCCAATGGTGAAGGCAACTTAGTCACATTACGCATATCGGCTGCAATGCCCTTGATTCGCTCAGGGGTAAGAAGCAGACGGTCGTATTTAGGATCGGCCTTATCCATCTTATCGAGGTCAAGACCATTAGCCTCAACTATCTTCGCCACATTAGCCTCGGCAGCATCAGCCACTTTCAGCAATATCTTATTGATGCATTCATCGCTCAAAAGATTAAGTTTGCGAGAAGCCTCCCTCGCACCTTTAAGTATATTTATAATCTCATTGCTCATATTCGTGTATTTTATTCCACAAATGTAAGCATTTTATTCCATAAACAAACTATATCGTAAAGATATTTTTCTACAAACACATTAAAATCTAACCTTGAGATTCTTAAACAAAACTCATTTCACCCAGCTTTGAACTAATCACGAGGTAATAGTATTTATATATTAAGAATTATCAAATTCTACCACAAATAATATTACAATCTTATATAAAACACACTAAAATGATAACAAGATGTTACTTTTTTCACTAAATAATGCACGTTTTATACAATTATTCACTAACTTTGCACCGTGAAAAGATAATATAGATTATGAAAGACAAAAAAACTAATATCCTACAACTCGGAAACGAGCCTGTAGGACGCTTGTTGTGGAAATATAGCCTCCCTGCAATAGTGGGTATTGTGGTGATGCAATTATATAATATCATCGACCGCATTTTCATAGGTCAAGGCGTAGGTAGCGAAGCCATCGCAGGTCTTGCCATCACATTCCCTGTAATGAACTTATCGGCTGCAGTGGGTACTCTTATAGGTCAAGGTGCCGCAGCTCGCATTTCTATCGTACTCGGACAAAATGACAAACGCCGTGCCGAACTCATTCTCGGCAACAGTCTTGTACTCACCCTGCTATTCGGTGTGATTTACATCTCACTATTCGCCATTTTCCTCGACGAAATCCTTATTCTCTTCGGAGCAAGTGAGGTGACTCTACCTTATGCACGCGACTTTATGGCTTACATTCTTCCGGGTATGCTTATGATGAACCTATGCTTCTCGTTCAACAACATTATGCGCGCATCGGGATATCCTACTCGTGCCATGGTGACTATGTTTATAGGTGCAGGACTAAATGTGATACTTGCTCCTATCTTCATCTTCGTGCTTGATATGGGTATCAAGGGTGCAGCCATTGCCACAGATATAGCCATGACCATATCTATGATATTTGTTATGGCACACTTCTTCTCTAAAAAGAGTGAACTACACTTCAAGCCAGGTATTTATCGCCTCAAATGGAGCATCTTCACAGCCATCACAGCCATCGGTGCTGCACCTTTCGTGGTGAATATGGCAGGTAGTGCCCTCAACGCTATAGTAAATAATGTGCTTCATCAATATGGTGGCGACGATGCTGTGGGTGCACTTGGCATTCTTATGACATATGCTCAACTACTCGTAATGATAGTAATCGGTATCACACAAGGTATGCAACCAATCATTGGCTACAATTATGGAGCTCGCAAATTCCATCGCTTGAAGCGTGCTTATTGGCTTTCGGTGGTAGCAGCTTCAATTGTCACCACATTGGGGGCTATAGGTGCTCAATTCTTCCCTGAATATATCGCTCGTGCATTCACTACCGATGCCGACCTTATTGCAAAAACAGCGCAAGCATTACGCACAGCACTATTGGTGTTCTGGGCAGTAGGTTTCCAAATCGTATCTACCAACCTGTTCCAGTCGCTTGGTCTTGCTGGTAAATCTATTTTCTTGAGTCTCACTCGCCAGATTTTGTTCCTTCTTCCTTTAATCTACATCTTATCAAAAGCATTTGGTCTGGAAGGTGTGTGGATGGCATATTCTGCATCAGATATAGTGGCTACTTTGGTCACTGTGGTGATGATTTTCTTCCAAATGAGAAAAATCAATAAATTGATGCTACAAAATCCATAAGACGCAAAAAATACTATTCTGATATGACTAAAAGTAAAGATCCGTTAGGTTGTGGATGTATTATAAAAGCATTTGTGAGTATTACATTTGTTTTGACCATAATCTTATTACTAATAGCAATCCTCAAAGAATGTCAATTTAATATACCTAATACTCCTTCTTCAAAGAAAACACATCAAGAAAGAATATGGGAAAAAAGACATGAACAGCAAATACAAGATGATAGAAGAAATGGATTGTGTGAAAATTGTCATGGAAAGGGGACCATATTGTTTAGTCCGAATTCATGGGGCGGACCAGGTTATTGTTCCATTTGTAAGAAATATGTAAATGGTGAGCATCCTCATAAATGTCGATCTTGTAATGGTACGGGTAAAAAATAAAAATAGAAAAAACACGATTTTTTTATAGATTTTCAGTGTTTTCACCTCATAAAAGGGGGTAAAAGTGCATTTGCGTACTTTTTGCGTACTATTTTTCTTGGAGATTGGGGCTTTTTTATGTTGCTTTGCAGTCGAAAATTACATTCATTAAGAAATGATAAGCAGACTGTATTACATAATAGGAGTGTGTGCGATAGTGATGGCAATGTCTTGCTCTCGCAATTCCACCACTATGGACCCTCGACTATATGAAGCCGATAGCTTGGCCAACGAGGACAAGGCCGACTATGCATTGACGATGCTTCGAGGAGTCGATTACCATAATCTGAACGAATGGAACCGACACTATTACGACTTGCTTATGGTGAAGGTGAACGACATAAACGACGAAAACCACCATTCAGATAGTCTCATATTAGATGTAATCAACTTTTTCAAAGATACCGATAGTTATGCCGAACTCACAGCTGCCTATTATTATGGTGGTCGTGTGTATAGCGTATTGGGCAACACACCTCAGGCTCTTGACCTTTTCCGCAAGGCCTACAATCGTCTCGACGATAGCCCTTCTACTCTAAAGGGTAGAATTGCCTATCAGATGGGACGCATCAACCTCGACCTATATCAATATGCCGAAGCAAAAAAGAAATTTGGCGAAGCCATCGACTTCCACCAAACTATGGGCGACACTCTCGAACTCGTTCATAGCCATAGCCTTTTGGCTGAAACATTTCTGCAAATAGGAGATAAGGACTCGGCATATATCTATATGTCAAAAGCCAAAGATTACGCACACCTGAAAGATCCTTATGGCAAGGACGAAATAGGCGTAACGGCACAAATCTCTAATTTTCACATCGAAAACGAGGACTTGAATTCTGCCGTAGATG
Source organism: Muribaculaceae bacterium (assembly GCA_045656705.1). Lineage (GTDB taxonomy): Bacteria > Bacteroidota > Bacteroidia > Bacteroidales > Muribaculaceae > RGIG4576. The sequence continues at coordinate 15,274 of JAZORR010000010.1, forward strand.
TATATAATTCTATCCTACATCATCTTTCAAAGCACAATATTTCCGACTACTCCACTATAGCCGGTATCAATGTGTATATGGCTAATAGCGATTTCGACCAAGCAGCTACATTTGCCCACCATCTCGCAAAGTCAGCTTCTATTCGCAACATTGAGATAGCATATTCGGCTTTGCTCGACATAGCTCGTAGCAGAAACGACATCAAGAATGTGGCTCTGTATACCGAGAAATACCAAAATTGCAGAGATTCCATTGACAGACTTTATTTGCAAGAAACCAACAAATTACGCAACACTCTGCTCAACTATTCTATTCGCGCCGAAGAGCACGAATTAGACTCAGATAAGCGCGACCGTCAGCGTTACATATCTATATGTATCGCATTCTCGGTGTGTGCAATTTTTGTATTTATTATACTTTGGGGATATCACCATCACAACAAACTAAAAAAACAATCGGTGATACAACTTCAGAGAATAAATGAGCTTATGGCTAATTCTAACAATGACACTTCGTCATCTGCCGATGAAACTATCGAAGAGTTATCGCCTGCCGAACAGCTACAAGCTCGCTTCAAAGAAATCATAAGCAATATCAACCCTAAAGAAATAAAAGTGGCTAACGAAATTCTCAATTCAGAAGTGTATGCAAAACTAAAACATTGCCTATACTCCGATATGGAAGTGAAACCAACCGACGAAGATTGGGTTATGCTCGATGAGGTTGTAAATCAAGCCTATCCTGATTTTAAGAACAAACTTTTCGCTTTGGCTAAACTTAGCGAATACGAATATAATGTGTGTCTGCTTGTGAAATGTAAATTCTCTCCTACAGAGATGGCGGCTCTTACATTCCATTCAAAAACAAGTGTAGCATCTACCCGAAGCCGATTCTGCGGAAAATTCTTCTGCTACAATGGGGTGGCATCGGATGCCGATAAGTTTATTTTATCGTTATGATTAGTAATTTCTGTAAACATTATAAATTGGTCTACGATATGAAGACAAGAATTAAGATTATATTTCTATTGGCAAGTCTTCTCTCTGTGCTGAATGCCGAAGCTGCCAGCATCACTTATGTGAAAGAATGTAAGAAAATGAATAGCGTACAACTCAATGCGTGGGAATACGCCAAAAAAGTGGTTGCCGATAGGGGAGAGCAGGTGGCACTGCCTTCGGAAATATTTGCAATCATAGGCAATACCACGATATATTCTTTCGCCACTCTTCTATGGGATGATGCTTATTTCAAGAAGGAAAACGACTGGAAATGCACTCTTGTGATTCCTCTCAAGACAAAAACTCCTATCGGGTTGATAAACTCTTATCTATACATAAGAGTAAACAATCGTGGTGCCTATCATCGCATCATCATAACCTCTTTGCCTACTAAAGAATATCTTGCAAGCAATAAGTCGGCCAATCCCGACGACAACAAATTCAGTGGATATGCTATACATTCCAATATCGATGGCGAATTTATAAGAGCATTTTACTACATCAATGGCAATGAAAAGAAACAAATAGAGGGACTTGTAGGCAACAAAGGTGTAATTGATTCCAAAACCACCACACGCTATTCTCATCCACTAAGAGTGAGAAATTAACCGATATGATGGTTTCTATTATAACAAATGAGATGTGCGAGAGGACTCTCCCTCTTTCACATCTCATTCCTTTTTATCTCGTTTTCAATTCACCACAAAAGGGTGGGGTAGTACCTATCAGAATTTCACACCAGCAAGTTTTGCTATCTTCTTAGGAAGGTCGATATTATTGTTCACACCACCGAATATTTCGGCACCTTCACCTATTGCAAATACTGGAGTGAAGTCGCCTGTGTGACCAGTAGTGGTCCAACCAAGACCTGTGTAGCGGTTGAATGTTTCAAACACTATATCCACAAACTTATTATATGATAAGTAGAGGGTTTCTACTTCTTCACTTTCTTTAGTCTTAAATGTCTTGTTGAAAGCTTCTTGAATAGCCTTATCATCTTTTTCGTCTACAGCAATAGCACCATAGAATCCAAGATTAGCCTTCAAGTATTCCTTCATTTCATTCCATTCGATAGCCTTGCCACTCTTTTGCAATTTCTTGCAATGATCTTGGAACGATGAAATCGAAACCTTTTGATAGTCGAGATTTTTAAGAGTCACACGCTTATTGCCTTTCACGCCGAAAGTGAGACCACCTGTGTTGTGGTCGGCAGTGACGATAATAAGAGTTTCATCAGGGTGTTGCTTATAAAATTCATAAGCCACCTTGATACCAGCATCAAAGTCGAGCACCGACTTCACCACACCTGGATCCTTTGCGTGTGCAATCCAGTCGATATTACCACCTTCTATCATCATAAAGAACTTCTCTGGAGCATTCTTTTGCAAGTGAGCAAGACAAGTGCTTGTGAGATAAGGCACATTAAAATGTTCATCGCCAAGACTATCTACAGTGAAACCACAATGTCCCGAACGATTAGGTTTGTTGAGCATAATGATTTTGTCGTGGTTTTTCACCTTTTCATATCCATCTTTACCCCACACGATTTCGTAACCATCTTTTCTGATGCGATCGTAAAGGTCGGTTTCTTCACCCTTATTATTGTTGCGACTAAGCAGATTGTATCCAGCAAAGAAATCATAATCACTGCCCACGATACCCATACCTATATCGTAATAATCCTTACGCGATGGTGCGTGACCATAGAAGGCACTTGGGGTAGCGTCGTTGAGCGTAACTGTGGTAGCAATAGCCACACCATAACCAGCCTCTTTCAAGGCCTTAGCTACACTATACACAGGCACAGTGTCGGGAGTGACTCCGAGCATATAGTTATTGGTCTTATAACCTGTAGATAGTGCAGTGCCTGCAGCCGAAGAGTCGGTAATATGACGATTGGCAGAATAAGAAGTGGCCACACCACTCACAGGAAATTGCAACATTGTGAGATGCTCATCATTATTGAGCACAGTGCGATTATACGCCTCAGCCACCATCACAGGAGCAAGTCCCATACCATCACCTATAAAGTAGAAAATATACTTAGGTGCATCGGCGTGAGCAGTAAACATAGCGCACAATCCCACAAAAAGTGATAAAAATCTTGATTTCATAACTTTCTTTAAATGATTAATTATTTTTTCTGCCACAAAGATACAACAAAAAGTTTTACTCTTCGTAGTTACGCACCACAAATTCACCATCAATATTGAGGAGATATTGACGGGGAAGATTGTCGCAGCACCAAAGGTGATTATTCGTTTCGGGATACAGTCTACCGAAGTCTTCAATAGATTTGGTAGGAGTGTGTCCCACCACTTGCGTGTAATTAGCAGGCATAACATTCTTGAGCGTAAAAGGTCGTATCCATGTGCAAGGTTGAGTGACCGATGTTCCACAGAAATCACTTGCTACGCACGGAGTGAACCCAAAAATCGCTGTCGGCTCTAAAAGATTGATTTCATCTACCGAGGTGATACCATTTTCGCGCATCCACACTTCCGACACTCCAGCATGCGAATATATCACACTATCATTCACCCACACCCATTGCGTGAGAGAGAGAAATCTTTCCTTATTGGTCTCCATATATTCAGCCACATCACAATCGTAACCACTACACTCAGCCCAACTATAGCCAAGATGTTGCATATCGTGGTTACCACGCAAAAGTATTACTCGATCGGGATTTTTCTCACGATATTGCAATATAGCATCTAAAACTGCTATTTGTTTTTTGGATGACACACCCTCGTGAGTCGACACATAATCGCCCAAAAACACTACCTTATCGGGCAATTCTCGCACAATGATATCCACCCAGCAATCCCTTCCGTGGATATCTCCTAAAATCAATGTTTTCATTTTATTCACTATTTTTAGTTACTAATAAATGGAATTACTATAAATTCCCTATTTTTCAAAAAACTACATACTCCATATCCAGCATCAACATTAGATGCGATATTAATAAAATCAGTAAAATATGCTTATAAGTATGTATTTATTTCCTATTAATATTTATTGTTCATTCATATTTTATTAACATGACAAAAATAAAGAAAAATTTCCATTATTTGTTTCATTCTTACTTATTTTTTCCAAAAAAAATTATTACTTTTGCAAAGAATTAGCAGTTTTGGATAAAACTATATGCTAATGAAAAGAGTTTTTATAAAACCTATCAAAAATAGGAACTTATACTTTAACTAAATAAATTTATTTTAGAAAAAATGACAAAAGTAGGTATTAATGGCTTCGGACGTATCGGTAGATTCGTATTCCGTGCAGCTCAAACAAGAAACGACATCGAAATCGTAGGTATCAACGACTTGTGTCCAGTAGATTACTTGGCTTATATGCTTAAGTACGACACTATGCACGGTCAATTCGAAGGCACAATCGATTATGATTTGGAAAAGAGCCTTCTTATCGTAAATGGTAAGAACATCCGCGTAACTGCAGAACGCAATCCAGCTGATCTTAAGTGGAATGAAGTAGAAGCAGAATACGTAGTAGAATCTACAGGTCTTTTCTTGAGCCAAGATAAGGCTGTTGGTCACATCGAAGCTGGTGCAAAGTATGTAGTTATGTCAGCTCCTTCTAAGGACGCTACTCCTATGTTCGTTTGCGGTGTTAACTTCGACAAGTATGAAAAGGGTACTCAATTCGTTTCTAACGCATCTTGTACTACAAACTGTCTTGCTCCTATCGCTAAGGTTCTTAACGACAAGTGGGGTATCGCTGACGGTTTGATGACTACTGTTCACTCTACTACTGCTACTCAAAAGACTGTTGACGGTCCATCATTGAAGGACTGGAGAGGTGGTCGTGCTGCTGCTGGCAACATCATCCCTTCTTCTACAGGTGCTGCTAAGGCTGTAGGTAAGGTTATTCCTGAACTTAACGGTAAGTTGACTGGTATGGCTTTCCGCGTTCCTACTCTTGACGTATCAGTTGTTGACTTGACAGTTAATTTGGCTAAGCCAGCTACTTATGCTGAAATCTGTGCTGCTATGAAGGAAGCTTCTGAAGGCGAATTGAAGGGTGTACTTGGTTACTGCGACGAAGAAGTTGTTTCTTCTGACTTCCTTGGTGACGCTCGCACTTCTATCTTCGACGCTAAGGCTGGTATCGCTTTGACTGACACTTTCGTTAAGGTTGTATCTTGGTACGATAACGAAATTGGTTACTCAAACAAGGTTCTTGAACTTATCGCTCACATGAAGAAGGTTAACGGTTAATTCTATCACGAATTACTGAAGAACTAAATAAACCAACGGGCTCGGAGCAATCAACGCTTCGAGCCTTTTTTGTACCACATCATTAATTGCAAATTTCACAAAAAACGCCTATCTTTACAAACACAAAACTATCAAACGAATGAAACTATCAAACGAAGAGATACAAAGCTGCGTGGAGCGTGGCGTAGAGCTATTTAAAAGCGGTTATAACTGCGCACAAGCAGTGGTGGGTGCATTTGCTCACATTTATGGCATACCCGAGGATGTGGCACTGCGTATGAGTGCATCTTTTGGAGGTGGAATGGGGCGTATGCGACTCACTTGCGGAGCTGCAAGTGGTATGTTTATGCTTGCCGGACTCGAAAACGGTTGTGCCACCACAGAAAGCCCCGAAAAACGTGCCGAAAACTACGCTTTGGTACAAAGTCTTGCCGAACGATTTAAAGAAGAAAACGGATCGCTTACTTGCGCCGAGCTGTTAGGTATGCGCACTGGCAAAATAGAACCACCTACACCGAGTGCACGCACTCAAGAATACTACAAGGCACGCCCTTGTGCTATGATGGTAGAAAGTGCATGTCGCATATTTGCCGAAAAGGTGCTTAGCGAGGATTAATATTCGCTAAACCATTTAGGTTTTATCACAAACCCCACACGAAGGCGAGAGTGAAACTTGTTGTAATCAAGCAAACTTTCGCCATAACCATTATAATATTGCAAGAAGATATACTGATTATTTTTCTTCATAACCTTAAAGTTCAATTCCACTATAGTATTGAAATTCATATTCCAGCCCTCACGCTTCACAAGTGTAAGCGCCAATCCACAACGCTTATCGCTACTCAACACTTGCACACCAGCTTGGAATATACCACTATATTTGAGTATATCCTTATTGTGCATTCCATCTATTATAGGTATCCAATACTTGCCATGAACCATTACGCAAGGACTTACATACACCGAACCACATAGCGACACCTTGTTCCAACTGCGTGAATTCTCCTCATCTCTGCCGTTGCTCTCATGCTCCACCAATAGCGAAGCCTTTCCCACCACATGACCATCTTTTATAATGTATCTGCTCAATCCCACACCAGGATTGAAATTGAAATCGTGCACAGGCATTGAGTTATCAAATACATTCCAAAATACTTTCTGATTGTAGAATATAAAGAGATAGGTATCGAAGGGTAGGGTACTCTTGGTGAGGCGTTGTGAAATACTTATCTGAAACTTTATATCACTATTCTTATACGATGGTTTATCATCTCCCACCGAAGTGCCTCCACAAAAGTAATTATCTTTATAAAGCGAGAAATATGGCTCCTTATCTAAGGCAATACGCAAACTATCGGCACTAATACGCTTCGCCCCCATATCCAAGATTTGAGCATCGGCCACGCTACTACACCACGCCACCACACTCAATAATATATATGCAATCCATTTTTTCCTCATATTCACACCTTACAAAATTATCGCACAAAATTAACAACAATTTTCCAAACCATTTATTTCATTTTATCCACATTTATCGCCAAAATTTCTTATTGGGTATAAAAAAGGCGTTGCGTCCTTCATCTCAGACACAACGCCATAAACTGTAAAGAAGTTTATTGAAAACTATCTGTTATTTCAACTTTGCTTGGATAGCTTTGCTTTCTTCTTCGTAGCCCGGCTTGTTGAGAAGGGCAAACATATTTCGTTTATAATCTTCCACGCCTGGTTGGTTGAATGGATTTACATTGAGAATGTATCCACTGATACCACAAGCTATCTCAAAGAAATAAATAAGAGCACCGAGGTTCTTTTCATCGAGACGAGGAAGTGTAATGATCATATTAGGCACACCACCATCTATGTGAGCAATGCGAGTACCAAGTTCGGCCATCTTGTTCACTTCGTCGATACGCTTGCCAGCGATATAGTTCAATCCGTCAAGATTGTCGACATCGGTAGGGATAACCATCTTGTGAGCTTGTTCTTCCACAGTGATAACAGTTTCGAAGATAGTGCGTTCGCCATCTTGAATCCATTGTCCCATAGAGTGAAGGTCGGTAGTGAAATCTACCGATGCAGGGAAAATACCCTTCAAGTCCTTACCTTCGCTTTCGCCGTAAAGTTGTTTCCACCATTCAGCGAAGAAGTGAAGTTTAGGGTTGTAGTTCACAAGAATTTCAATCTTCTTGCCTGCTTGATATAGAGCATTGCGAGTAGCAGCATATCTCACAGCGATGTTATCGTCGCCAGCTTCGGCAGTGGCAGCTTGCATTTCGCGTGCGCCTTCTACAAGAGCTTTGATGTCGTATCCAGCCACAGCGATAGGAAGAAGACCTACAGGAGTAAGCACAGAGAATCGACCGCCCACGTTATCGGCAATAACGAAAGTCTTATAACCTTCTTCAGTAGCAAGTTTGCGTAGCGCGCCCTTCTTTTCGTCGGTAATAGCCACGATGAGCTTAGCAGCTTCAGCCTTGCCTTCTTGCGATTCAAGAAGTTCCTTCAAGATACGGAAAGCGATAGCAGGCTCGGTAGTAGTACCCGATTTTGAAATAACGATAATACCGAATTTCTTGCCTTTAAGAAGTTCTACAAGTTCGTAGGTGTAATCTTCGCCAATGTTTTGACCTGCGAAAAGCACACGAGGGCCTTTAGAAGGCTTGTATTCGGCGAAAGAGTCGCTCAAAGCCGAAATCACAGCCTTAGCACCGAGGTAACTACCTCCGATACCAATAGCCACTACATATTCGCAAGCATCGAATGCGCGAGCAGCATCGTTGATTTCGTCGAGCAAAGTTTCCGGAGTTTCGGCAGGAAGTTTCACCCAACCAAGGAAATCATTTCCGGCACCTGTACCTTTATCTAATTTCTCAATAGCATCGGCTGCAGCAGGGTAAAGAGCCTTGATAGCATCTTCACTCACCGTGCCAAGCACAGATTGATTTAATACTTGAATGTTCTTCATAATAGTATATTATTCTTTTTCGGCTGCTTCAATCCAAGCTACGATTTCGTCGTTGCTTGGGTTCTTCAAACCAAGTTTGTATTTCTTGTTCAAACCGCAAATTTCTTGCATCATCTTGCCAGGGTTGGCACCTTTCATAGCTTCAACAGTGAGGAAACCTGCCTTTTGTAGCACTTCCACCCATTCTTCTGGCACACCGATAGCAGTGTACTTGTCGGCAGTGTCGCGCTTAGCCACCTTTTCAGGACGCATTTGAGGGAAAAGAAGCACTTCTTGGATAGTAGTCTTGCCTGTCATAAGCATCACAAGGCGGTCCATACCGATACCCATACCCGATGTAGGAGGCATACCGTATTCAAGAGCGCGAATGAAGTCTTGGTCGATGAACATTGCCTCATCGTCACCCTTTTCCGACAAGCGAAGTTGTTCCTTGAAACGATCTGCTTGGTCGATAGGATCGTTAAGCTCAGAATAAGCGTTACACAATTCCTTACCGTTAACCATAAGCTCAAAACGCTCAGTAAGGTCAGGATTTGAACGGTGACGCTTAGTAAGAGGCGACATTTCCACTGGATAATCAGTGATGAATGTAGGTTGGATATAGTTACCTTCACAGAATTCGCCGAAGATTTCGTCGATAAGTTTACCCTTACCCATAGTTTCGTCCACTTCCATCTTCAATTCCTTGCAGATAGCACGGATTTCGTCTTCGTTCTTACCGTTAAGGTCGTAGCCTGTGAATTCCTTGATACTATCAAGCATAGTCACACGCTTGAAAGGAGCCTTGAAGTTGATAAGGTGGTCGCCCACTTGCACTTCGTAAGTGCCGTTCACGTCCATACACACCTTTTCAAGCATCTTTTCAGTGAAATCCATCATCCAGTTGTAGTCCTTGTAAGAAACATAGATTTCCATACAAGTAAACTCAGGATTGTGAGTGCGGTCCATACCTTCGTTACGGAAGTTCTTACTGAATTCATAAACACCTTCAAAACCACCCACGATAAGACGCTTCAAGTACAATTCGTCGGCAATACGAAGATACAAAGGAATATCAAGAGCATTGTGGTGAGTGATGAATGGGCGTGCAGCAGCACCACCAGGGATAGATTGTAGGATAGGAGTTTCCACTTCAAGATAACCCTTGCTATTGAAGTATTCGCGCATTGAGCTATACACCTTTGTACGCTTGATAAAGATATCCTTCACGCCTTCGTTCACTACAAGGTCAACGTAGCGTTGGCGATAGCGAAGTTCAGGATCGTCGAAACCATCATACACCACACCGTCCTTCATCTTCACGATAGGAAGAGGGCGAAGCGACTTGCTAAGTACAGTGATTTCCTTAGCGTGTACGGTAATTTCACCCATTTGAGTGCGGAACACAAAACCCTTAATACCGATAAAGTCGCCGATGTCGAGAAGTTTCTTGAACACGACATTGTACATATCTTTGTTTTCGTCTGGGCAGATGTCGTCGCGACTGATGTACACTTGAATTCTGCCCTTAGAATCTTGTAGTTCGATAAAAGAAGCCTTACCCATAATACGGCGAGTCATCACACGGCCCGCAATCGACACTTCACGCACAGGCTCTTCGTCCTTAAATTCGTCTTTGATGTCGACAGTGTAAGCATTCACTTCATACTCTGCAGCAGGATATGGTTCGATGCCCATATTGCGCATTTCGGCGAGACTGTTGCGTCTCACGATTTCTTGTTCGCTCAAATCTAATAAGCTCATGTCTGTATGTATTTTATTGTTATTATTTCTTATCAAAAAGGCATTCGTAGCCATTATCTTGCAAAATTACAAAAAAACGCTCACATTCTGCCCATTATCAGCACTTTTTATTAATATTTTGTATTGAATTTCTTATAAAATTTAAATCAAAAGAAAAAGTTCGCCAAATAGCGAACTTTTCCGTGTATTTGCTACGAGGTTTACTCCTATCTTTTCAGCACATCTTCTATATGAGAAATGATGAGCGAAGGAGCTATACCACTGAGACAAAAATAGTCCTTGAAGCGGCACGGTTTGTCGCCAATAACCGAGCACGGACGGCATAGCATATTCAGTTGCACAGCATCGTTGATGTCTTGATGCCACCCCATAAATCCACAATAAGGGTGAGTGGCTCCCCACACCGACACCACAGGAAGATTTACGAGCGATGCCAAGTGCATATTTGCAGAGTCCATCGACACCATTACATCGCAATGACTCAACAGGGGAAGTTCCACTGGAAATCCATAGCGTTTCACAGCCACCGAAGTCACATTTTCGTGTTCGGCATCCCATTTTGCCAGAATAGATTTCTCGTGATCGCCTGCACCAAACAGGAATACTCGCACATTATCCCACGAGGCCACCTCATCCACCACTTTTTTCATAAGATGAATAGGGTAGATTTTGGCATCGTATTTGGCAAACGGAGCTATCGCAATCCAGCGTTCGCCATCTTTCTTGGGAGAAGTGATTTCGGCAAATAGCGATTGCGAAGGAGTTTCTCCTCCAAATATAGTGGTGAATGTGTCTTTGAAACTAAATCCCGCACGGTGAAACACTTCGCGATATCTCTCTCGCGATGAAATGAGAGGAAACATTCGTTTATTAATTCTACGAGTAAGAGCCCATTTGCCTCTGCGTCCTTTATCGATGCGTTTCACCGGAGTGCCACCGAGCAGGAAGAATGCACCTAAAGCCCAAGTGCGAGGAGAGTCCTGCAAGTCGAGCAATACGTCTATGGTGTATTGCTTGCGAATATCCTTGTAAAGACGATAAGTACCTCGCAATCCCTTATATTTGTTTCTCACATCTGCACCCACCACATTGAGGTTGGACGGTTTGTTGACAAACAAAGTAGAAGCCACCAATTGAGTGACAATCACAAAATTGGTATCGGGGTGAGCCTCACACACCGAGTAAAGCACCGGTATGGTCATAGCCACATCGCCAAGAGCCACAAATCGTGCCACAAGCACATTTTTGTAGCCATACAAAGTACGTTTATTTTGTTGGTTTTTATCCATCATTCAGTTTTTATGCAATACAAGTATTACTTACGGCCGAAATCGGCAGGAATTTCCCCCCATTCTTCAGTTTTCCATTTAATGATGCGAGTGGAGTAAGTGTTTTCGATAAGCCATTTTTCGGCACGACGCACGATATTAAAAAGTTCGGCATTTTCGGAGCAAGGCGTGATTTTGCTTTTGCACTTACGGTCGCGCACCCAAGCCATTGCAGTGACACTATCGCTATAAATGGTGTGGATAGGCATATTATTCTTTTTAATCATAGCCAATCCGTGAACGAGAGCCAGAAATTCACCAATGTTGTTAGTAGCTTTTACGAAAGGCCCCTTGTGGAAAAGTTGAGCACCACTTTTCACATCCACGCCACGATATTCCATAATACCCGGATTGCCACTACAAGCAGCATCCACCGCGATACTATCGAGAATGATTTCGGGGAATGCTTCGTAATTGATGTGACGCACTTGCGCATTGGCAATGGCACGAAGCACACCCATCTCGTCGGCAGGATTGCCACGATAGGCGCGAATAGCCTCTTCCTGAGTATTATAACTCTTGTATTTGGCGTTGGGATAGTTTTCTACTCGTAGTCGGCATTCTTCCCACGAATCACAGATTCCGGGTATCCTGCCTTCCCACACTACATACCATTTATAATTTTTCGACATAAATAATTCGGTTTAGGCAGTAAAGTTACAATTTTTTCTTTACTTTTGTGGTATTACTTAGCATAGACTTATGAAACCAATATTTTTAATCGGATATATGGGGAGTGGAAAATCTACATTAGGCCGCTCACTTTCAAAATATTTAAATATGGACTTGATAGACCTCGACCATTACATCGAGGCTCGATTTCATCGCACTGTGAAAGAGATTTTTGCCGAGCGAGGCGAAGAGGGTTTTCGCCACATAGAGCAAAATGTGCTTCACGAAGTGGGAGAATTTGAGAGTGTGATAGTGGCCTGTGGTGGCGGCACTCCTTGCTATTTCGACAATATGGAATATATGAACGAAAAAGGTATCACCGTATTCCTTAATGCATCGCACGAGGCACTTATGCGCCGATTGTCGATACCAAAGGCAAAGGCAAAGCGTCCGATTATAGCTAATAAAACAGATGAGGAGCTATCGCTATTCATTACCGAAGCAATGCAGCAACGAGCCCCTCATTACAATAAGGCCATGCTCACCTTCGACTCGAGTTATCTCGAAGATTCGCCACAGGTGGCAGAGTCAACCGAAACACTTGCGAAGATACTTATGGATATCAAGTGAGCCTTACACGCATATGTGCTTTAGGATAGCGAAGCACGATGCATGAAGCTTCGGTGACCACGAGCGCATCGGTGTTGCGTACACCTGCACTCTTGAGGTCGAGAGCTTCTGTGCCGAAAGGTAAGTGACTATATTTCTGAATATACTCAGGATCGATAATCATGGCACACTTTTCCATACCACAGTCGTCGAATACTTCGCTCAGCAACACATACAATCGTCCAAACTTAGAACTGATTTCGGAGAAATCAATACCCCACTTGGTGGTGGTTTCGTTATTGCTAACCACGCGAGTGTAGGTGAGTTTGTTGAGTTCGCTGATAAACTGCGAACCACCGATGAGGATTTTTCGTTTCGAACCAGCATTGCCTGTGAAAGCATTGCGCATCATATCTATCACGGAGTCTTCCATATTGGAATTGTCGAGAACAAACTCCTTACCAGCTTGTTGCCAAATACCCCCTGTGAGCAGCACCCATTCCTTCTTCTTGGAGTCGTAGATTTTGCGTTTCACACCAAAGAGGAAACTTTTCTCCATGCCGAGACGCATATCATAGATGGCAGCTTCTTCCTGATCGCTCATAGTCCATCCCACTTCCTTATTGGCAATCTTCTGCAAGGTGCTTTGTTCTATTTGCATCTTGAAGATTTGGCAATGGTTTTGAGCCTTTTTAGGCAGAGCCTCAAATTGAGGACTTTGCACATCAAGCTCTGTGGCAGCGCGTCCCATTCTTATGAGTTGAGCCCCAGCTGGCATCGAAGGCACACAATTTTCCATGCCCCCGATACGCTTGCCATTTGCAGCCATCACAATAGGTTTGCCCTCATCGGTTTTTCCCATCACATATAGCACAAGCATGTCGTTGGATTCTGATATGCCATCTTCGCTGTATCCGTTGACATCGGTCACGAGAATGGTATCTGAGATGTCGAACACATCGTTGTTAGATGTTTCAATAGTGGCACGAAGCGAGTTTTCGTTGGCAGCGTTCACCGACGGTTCGTCGTAGTCTTCGATGAGTTCGCACTTAGTTTCCTTAGTGTCTACATTGTAATAGTCTACAATCATACTGCCCGACGATTTAGCACCAGCACAACGCGAAAGTTGGTCGATAGGTGTAGCCATAGGACGAATTTTCACTATCTGCTTATCTATTTCGTTGAGAAGCAAACCGTTATCCGACTGCTGCACAGCATCGATGGTGAGCGGTCCGTTTACAACGTGTTTCCCACCTTCAACACCACCCACAAGTGCCATTGCAAGCAGTCCTCCTTCGGAGTCGTTGGAAAGTAACATATACACAAGCACGAGGAAGGCTATAGCAGCCCATACACCTTTAGAGGTGAGTATCTTAACAAAGGTTTCTACAATCATTTTTTTCATTTTCTTCATAGTATTAAACAAATTAAAAACATTAGTTGGTTATGGGATAATAGTGTTAATCCCAAAAGGGTTTCTTAGTGTATTGAGGAAAAATTCCTCTTGTGTGAGAGTTTTCATCCTTTTCTTGCTGAAAGGAATCGAGTTGAGGCATTCGATGCGACTTCACGAGTTCGATTTTCTCATTTTTACCTTGCAGGTATCCACCTTGGTGTGCATCTGCCACTGCATCGTCATATCCCAGCCCTTTTTCTATAATATCGAGGGCAATAGACTCCGCTCGCTCGGCCATAAGCGAGGCAATGCGTTGGCACACTTTAGGGTAGAGACGAATCACTCGCATAGTGGCATCTTCCTCAGGAGGTGAGGTCACTGAGCATTCTGATTGTGACTCGTGGGAGGGGTGGGTGAGGAGTTCGTCTGTTCCGTCATCTGCTCGTGGTGAGAGTTGTGGTTCTCCATCTTGTGGTGATGCGAGTTCTGAGATTGATTCTCCGAGTTGGTTGCCAATCCCACCAATTGCTTCACCTTGTTCAATAGGACAATAGTCCATTGAATCCATTTCATCCATTTGTTTGTGTTCATTTGTATTAAACATAAAATTTAAAGGTTAAAGATTACGGGAATTTCTATAAATTCCACAGATTAGTTAATTTTAAAATTGTGATTCACACATAGTGCACTTATGCGAGACATCACACATCAGATCTGATTGCGAGTGCAAAGTTACAACCAAAATAAGCAAAAAGTTTCCTTAAAAAGGATAACCGTGAAAAAAAAATTAGGAGGGAGGAGGAAGATAGTTGAGCATTTCCCTAAATAGTATTTTCAGTTAGGAGCGAGTAAATTGGGGTGAGTGTTGGTATCGTGGAATTTTCGTAGTATATTTGTAGGCAGATGTATTAATACTTGCCGTATATTATGAATAAGCGTTTTTTACTGACTATACTATTATTTCTCTGCGTTGCGAGTGGGGCTGTTGCCTCATCGCCAAAGCGTGAGTGGCGATCGACATGGCTTGCTACAGTGGCTAATATCGATTGGCCTCAGGTGAAAGGTACTACTCCTGCAACTATAGACAAGCAAAAGCAGGAAATGATATCGTATCTCGATGGGCTGCAAATGATGAATATGAATGCTATATGCTTTCAGGTGCGCTCGATGAGCGATGCTATGTACCAATCGAGTTATGAGCCATGGTCGAGTTATCTTACTGGCAAGCGTGGCACCGATCCTGGTTGGGATCCATTGGCTTTTGTGGTGGAGGAGTGTCACAAACGTGGTATCGACTGCTATGCGTGGGTAAATCCTTATCGCTGGTCGCACAATGGTACAGTGTGGAAAACTGATTATGATAATTCGCTAAAGGAAAGAGGTATTCTCCTCACAAGCGACGATCGCACCTACCTCAACCCTGGACTACCCGAAGTGCGCGAACATATAGTAAAGGTGTGCAAGGAAATCATTACTAAATATGATGTGCAAGGTCTTATCTTCGACGATTATTTCTATCCTTCGGGGATTGATGCCGACGAAACGGCTGGCGACTACGACTTGTGGAAGGCCTACGACGGCGAATTGAGTTTCGCCGATTGGCGACGCGCTAATGTGGACCAAATGGTGAAAGATGTGTATGATATGGTGCAAGTGGAGCGTCCCGACTTGCGTTTCGGCATCTCGCCTGCGGGAGCGGCTGGCAAGTCTACATGGAAATATGGATTGCCTTCGGCTCCTTTTGCTAAAAACGATTGGCAATACGATGGCATCTTTTCCGATCCTCTATCGTGGCTAAACAGCGGAACTATCGATTTCATTTCGCCTCAAGAATATTTTCACACCGATAACGAAACTAAACCTTTCGAGCCACTTGCCGACTGGTGGGACGAAATGGCTACACACTTTGGTCGCCATCACTACACGAGTCTGGCAATCTCTTGTTTCCCCGATGATAATTCACAAACACATTGGGACGAACATGTGAACCAAACTCTCATAGCACGCCGACTATCACGCACAGGTGTGTTCGGGCTATGCTTCTTCAGCACAAAATATCTTAACGGACCATCGGTGACAGGAGCAGGGGAATATTTCAGAGAAAAACTCTTTCAGCGTCCATCGCTTGCCCCTGTGCTTGAATGGAAAAAGGGGATAAATTATGCTCCTGTGAGTGGATTGGAAGTAAGCGAAGGTAAATTGAAATGGAATGCTACGACCAATGGAAATGCTATTATAAGATACACAGTATATGCCGTGCCCGACAGCATTTCTTATGCCGATGCACTCACCGACGACGGATTGAGCAACGAGTATCTGCTCGGCATCAGTTACCCAGCAGAATATACATTGCCAACCGAATGCACCGAAGGGCATTGGTATGCCGTGTGCATCTACGACGGATATGGACGCGAATCTCGCCCTGCAATAACCGACTACGAAGGTGGAGTATCGGACAAGGTAGGCCTCAACACTCCTACCAATGGCGAAATAGCCGATTGGGTGTGTACTTTCGCATGGACACCTCTTGCCGATGCCACCTACACCATAGAAATAGCCGAAGATAAGGATTTCAAGCACATAGTGTATTCACAAAAATGGATATCAAAGGCTGAAGTAGTGGTGGATTTAGGTTTCGCCCCCGACAATAGTGTGTATTATTGGCGCGTAATCTCCTTGGAAAAAGGCAAACAAGAAATAGCGAGCGAAGTGGGCCAATTCACTTCACCCACTCGCACCGATGCCACCAAAGCATCGCTCATCGCACCCGCAGAGGGAGCAACTGTGGGCCAAGACATACTTTTCGAATGGAAAGGCGATGCCAATGCCGATAAGTTTACACTCCAAATAGCATCATCAGCCGATTTCTCTGATATTCTATATAAAATGGAAACTGCTGAACAAAAGGCAGAAATAGCATCGGCTTATATCAATGCAGGCACTCGCTACTGGCGAATAATCACCGAAGGTACGCACGTGAATACATCAGTTTCGCCATATGGCTCATTTATTGTAAGCGAAGTGGGTATCGGCGACTTTGAGAAAGATTACGAAATAAAGAACGACACTTACACCTATCCCGATAAAGATGGAGTGAGTGTGAAAAATCTATGGATGCGTTCGGTGAAAGAGGATTTTGCAAATATCACATTTGAGGAAGAGGGAAGCCTCAATCGCAGTTTCATAGTGAAAGATGGATATGTGTATCTTGCTGGTCGCACGGCAAATGCAATGGGTGCAAATTCTTATCTACGCATATTCAATGGCAGCACAGGCGAACACATTGAGGACAAAAACATCTATAATTACTCATATACAAGCATATACCCTTGCAACACCATCACTAAAGACAGTAAGGGCAATGTGTGCATAGCCAATATGTCGACCAAAATAGAGTCTACGGCAATATTAGTTAACTACTTAGATGAGAAAACCGGGTGGGCAAAAGAATTGTGCCGTCTCACTTGCTCAGAAGGAGGTCGTGCCGACAATATCTCTATCTATGGCGATGTGACAAGTGATAAGTATTATGTGTTTGCAGGCATTAAAAGTTCGAATAGGGTGGTGAGATGGACAGTTATGAGCGACAGCATCACGGTGGACAACTGTACACTCAAATCGTTCTATCCAGCAAATGCGTCGTCGCTTGGCACAGCACCACTCGTGATTCCAATCACCGAAAATGATATCTTGGTAGATGGCACATATACCTACCTCACTCGCTACGATTTCGTCACTGGCAATATCACCGAATCTTTCAGCGAAAAGAAATCTGTGGCACCATCGAATGCAGCCGCTTCTGGAGCAAAGATATTCGGTTTAGGTGATAACACATACATAGCCCACGCCTGCAACTACGAGAAAAGTTCAAATCCATCTAATGCACAGTTAGTGGCAATAAAAGAGCAATTGGACTTCGGCTCAATGAAGAGTATGTGGACATTCCCTCAAGGCGGACTTGGCACAGTGAATATAGGCACAAAGCACGTGTTGGCCGACTTCGACAAAATAGCCGAAAACAAGGGTGTGCTTTATATCTATTCACCTGGCAACGGCTTGAGCGCTTACGAAATCACCGACCACTCATATTCATCGGCTGTGAACGAGGTGAGCCGTGACGATGCACCCGAAGAATATTATACCCTTCAAGGTGTGAAAATCGCTAATCCATCGAAAGGAATATACATAAAGCGTAAAGGAGATAAAATATATAAAGTGATTATATAGGAATTCGCTGATTTATACTAACTTTGTAGGCAAGAAAACTAATAACTAATATATAATGAATAAAAAACGACTCTTCTTGGCATTATTAACGGCGATAATGCTTGTGGGAAATGCTATTGCGGCAAATCCTAAACGCGAAATGCGTTCTACGTGGTTTACCACAGTGTCAAACATCGACTGGCCTTCTACTAAGGGTACTTCAGCTTCGGCTCAAGCAGCTCAAAAGAAAGAAATGATTGCCTACTTAGACAATCTTGAGCAATTGAACATGACTTCTACATGTTTCCATGTTCGCTCTATGGGTGATGCTATGTATCCATCAGAACTTGCCCCATGGTCAAGTTTTATCTCAGGCACAAGAGGTGTGGATCCAGGTTGGGACCCATTGGCATACTTCGTAGAAGAAGCTCATAAGCGTGGTATCGAAGCCTATGTGTGGTTGAATCCTTATCGCTGGAGTTCGAGTGGCTACATTTGGAGTACCGAAAAAGATAATGAATGGATAAACAATGGAATGCTTATAGCAGGTACTGAAAATTCTAAATATATCACCTTCAATCCTGCATTGCCAGAAACTCGCAAAATGATTGTGGATGTTATCAAGGAAATCATCAACAACTATGCAATCGATGGTATCCTATTCGACGACTATTTCTATCCAAGTGGTGGTACTACCGAAACATCTTCGGCTCCCGACTACGACGATTACAAGGCAAGTGGCACCACAATGTCGATAGGTAACTGGCGTCGCAAAAATGTGAACGATATGGTGGCCGATTGCTACAATGCTATCAAGGAAATTCGTCCTGATGTGCGTTTCGGTATCGGTCCTGCAGGGGTTTCATCAAAATCGGCAAGCAAATACGGATTGCCTTCACTTTCGTCTTACGGCTCAAAGGCAAGCGACTGGCAATATGCACAAATCTATTCCGATCCATTGGCATGGATGGCAGAAGGTAGTATAGACTTCATCTCTCCTCAACTTTATTGGGAAACTACTCACTCTACCAATGGCTATGCCGAACTTACTCACTGGTGGAGCGATGTGGCCGAAATCCTAAATTGTCACTACTATGCAAGTCAGGCATCTTACAAAGCAAGTAACTCGGGATGGGGTGTGAGCGAAATTGCCGCTCAAGTGAAACTCAATCGTGAGTATATGAAGAACAACAATTGTGGTAGTATCTACTACAATACCAATACATTCAAGAGTTTGCTCAAGAATCTTGGCAACGATGTGTATTCTACTCCTGCTCTTACTCCTGAAATCACTTGGAAGGGTGGTAAGAGTTATGATAAGGTAGCAAATCTTGCCTACAACAATGGCACACTTACTTGGGATGCTACTACCAATGGTAATGCTATCATTCGCTACACAGTGTATGCTGTGCCTATGACCACTACTTTCGACCAAGCACAAGCGACCGACGGCGATGGTATCGATGGTAAATACCTACAAAAGGTGGTGTACGGAACTTCTTACACAGTGGCTTCGGATAAGCAAACCAATCACTATTATATCGTGAACGTATTTGACGGATATGGAAAGGAACACACTGCAGCCGTAGTGAACTATCCTGAAGGAGAATCGGAAACTACTACTCTTGTGGCTCCTGTAAATGGGGCTAATACTGCGTGGGAAACTGAATTCTCTTGGAATGCTGTGGCAGATGCTACTTACGCTATAGAAATTGCTGATAGCGAACAAATGAG
>JAZORR010000011.1:0-86033 GCA_045656705.1 Muribaculaceae bacterium
GATTACTAGATGAGTATATTAAAAGGCGCTATTAAGCGCAAATATTCCCATAGGGGCGCGCACCTATGGGAATATCTATCATACTTTTTGTCTACTAAGAGTTTTTACTCTAATTTTATCCTACTTTTTGTCCAGGTAACCTAAATAAACAATACGCATTCTGCCTAAATTGAAAGGATTATAATAGATGCGTGAAATAAAAGTAGTTTATATTCAATTTTGGTTAATTGCCTGTTTTGGTGGAAATAATGCTGTATTCGATAATTCAATGCCTATAACATTGGTTTATTTGAGGAACTTGGAGTGATAATTTAAAATTGTGTGTTTTGATTAATAATATATACTGATATTAATTAATAAAATAACATTCATTATATTGATGATGCAATCTCACAATTACCCCAATGATGTAGAATATTCATACATAAAAAAGTCCAAAGTTTATATTGGACTTTCACCTTATCTAAACTAATATCTATTACTTGATTCTGCAAACCCATTCGTCGCTATTGGCGTATTTTGACTCCTTGAGTGTAATCATTTCATTATAAGTTCCACGTGCTATATATACGCGATATTTCTGGGTTGATTTGAATATTTCGCAGTTAGTTAGGTTTTCTTCTTTAATAAACTGTTCGGCTTGTTCTTTGGTAGCTAATGAGGCTACTACTAAGCAATAATTTCCTGAGTTTAAAAGATAGATGTTGGATTCATTACTTGTTTCTAATGAAAGTTCTTCTTCCTCTTGAATATTTGAAATTTCAAGCATACTTGGTATACCTATATAAAGATCTTGATTTTCATTCACCTTTATTTGTTTAATTGTGAAGAAATTGAGATTTGCGTAATCTATATCTTCATAATTGATTACAGGTGTTGATAATACAAGCGATAATCCAATCAGTAAAATAATAGATGCAGCCACTTGTGCGAATCGATAAATGAAACTTCTTTGTGGTTGTACTATTGTTGACTTTGGGTTGATGTCTGTAGTTTGAAGCTCAGAAAGAGGAACTAATTTGATTTGTGACAAACCAAAATATTCATTCTGAGTCATCTTGGTAGGAAATGGATAAAACAAAAGTTTATTATATTCTAAACTGAAAAATCCCAATCTACCTACAGGCACTTCTCCGTCATGTTCTATTTGCGAATGAAGAGAATGAACATATTTGTTGATTAATTCATTTGCAACATCATAACTGATACCTTCTTTTCTAGCAATAGATTGCGCTAATAGGCCATCATTATTACTAATAGCCGAATTAAAAGATATGTTACGAGTAATAGATTCTGTTATTTCATTGTTATTCTTGTGAGATGAATATTGTGCAACAAACGCACCAAAACCTGGCACGATTACGCAATCGTGCTCACGAGTTAAGTATTCAATATGGTCTAACAATGAAATCATGTAACAAATTTACAACATTTTTAAAGAATTTGCAAATTATTTAGTATTTAAATACTTTTCTACTTCTATTTTATCGTAACCTAATTTTACAGCCATATCAATATTTTGCTCCATATCCTTATATTGATATTGAGCCTTGTTAAGCTTCGCTTTTAATATATACAGAAAACCATCATTAGGAGCAAGCGAAATAGCCTTCTTTAAATCGTCTGAAGCTTCATTATATTTCTTTAGACCAAGATAGCACTCTGCCCTATTGGAAAAGTCTAAAGAATTTTGGCGATGATTAATCAATTCGGTGTAGATTTGGACCGCTCGAATATAATCCTCATTTTCTTTATACCAAAGTGCCAACCCTTCGCGTCCTACCCCAGAATATGGATTATAGTGAAGAATATAATCAAAATCTTCTTTTGCAGTCTTCATATTTCCTAATCTTATTGATAGCATTCCATGGAAGTATCTCGATTCTTCGTCCTTTTCATCAATTAATAAAAGACGTTCAAAGTCATCTTTGGCTTTATCAATGCTATCAAGTTCTAAGTATAGAGAAGCTCTATTTCGAATTAATGTTGTTGCATTTGGAGTAATATGGATAGCAAATGAGTAATTTTTGATAGCTTCAGAATATTTCCCTTGATTTCGTTGTATTGTAGCCAAATTTGAGATAATAAGGCTATTGTTATTATCGTCAGGATATGATTGTAATATTTTAATTAGAAATTTTTCAGCTTGCTCCCAATTCTCTTTTTTAATACAATTTTCAACCGAATCAATAAGGTTATAATAATTTTCTTTTGCCTTTAAGTTATATGAAAACAGAAATAACAATATAGATACTAATATAATACGCATTATTCTGATGTTTTTATTTGCAAATTTAATTAAATAGCTTGAATTTGTTAAGTTGCAAATGCTTATTTTAAAGTTTTTTACAAGAAAAAAGATAAAAAAAATATCTAATCCTATTTGTTTTGCTCATTTTTTATTATTTTTGTGTGTTACAAATTTAATTGCTGAAAAATGACTTCTAAATACAAAAAACTATTATCTATAGCTTTATGCACCACTATTGGTGCAACTGGCTATTCTCAATCATGGAAAAATGAAGCAGTTGCAAAGCTTAACAATGGCGAATTTAAACGTGTGGAAATGATTATTGATGGATTGAGTGATAAGGATAAAAAAAATCACTTAGTTTTTATTGATTCTCTCCAAACGATGATGAGTCGCATTCGCAATGATTTTAGAATTACTGCTGACGATGGTAAAGCTATGATTAAAGCAAAAGTGCCTGGTGCTACAGATGAAATGATTTCACAATGGATCGATAAAAAATATATAGAAACTCGAATTATTGATGGTCAAGAATGGTGGTTCAGAAAAAACAAAAGTAATTTCGAACTTTTAAATAAGGAATTATATGCAGAACAAATAGCTGCAGATAAGAAGAAAGAGTATTCAGATGTGCACAATGTCATCAACCACATATTATCTCTTAAAAGAGACGAAAACAATGTGTGTGATTGGAAAAAAGTTGAAATGACTTATTTCTTGGAAGTTCCAGCAAATACTGTTCCTGATGGTGAAATCATCAGAGCTTGGTTGCCATTTCCTTACGACAATGGCAGACAACGCAATTTCAATCTTACTTCATCTACATCGCCTGTAACACATTCAGTGGGTAGTGTACACCACACAGTGTATATGGAGCAAAAAGCTGAGAAAGATAAACCTACAAGATTTGAGATTAAGTTTAGTTACGAAGTTGGTGCTCAAGTTTTCTCTAAAGGTGATATTCTTAGAAATTTAAAACCTTATGACATCAACTCAGACAATTATAAAGATAATACTCGACAAGTATTACCACATATTTTGGTTAATGACAAGTATAAGAATCTTGCTTTGTCTATAATAGGTGATGAGAAAAATCCTGTTATACAAGCTTCTATAATTTATGATTGGATTTCCGTTAATTATCCATGGGCAGGAGCTTTAGATTATAGTACAATTCCTTGTATGCCTGAATATGTATTGAATATTAATCATGGCGATTGTGGACAAGTTGCACTTCTATATATTTCACTTTTAAGAAATCTTGGCATTCCTGCACGATGGGAAAGTGGTTGGGAATTCACCGAAACTTGGGCTGGATGGCATGACTGGCTTGAAGTGTATTTTGAAGGTATAGGATGGGTGCCTTGTGATATGTCAAGAGGAAGAACCACTCATAACGAACCTTTTCAAGATTTCTATAAAACAAGTATTGATGGCTATCGTTTCGCAACAAATGAGGGCATAAATGGTGCTTTTTATCCTGAAAAGAAATATCTACGATGTGAAACAGTCGATTTCCAAGCAGGTGAAGTGGAATGGCGTAATGGTAACATCACAAAATATAAATCTAAATTAATTGTAAATAAAATAACAACTATAAAATAAATTGAAATTATATGAAACAATCTATTAAACTTATCGCGTTATCATGTGCTTTGGCTTTGGGTAGTTTTTCAACTTTTGCACAAGAGAATGTAAATGATTTATTGAAGGATATTAAAAAAGAAATTGCTCCAGACTCAAGAATTGCTATTTTCGATCTTACTGCAAATGAAAATAATGGAGAATGGGTGATTAAAGGTAAAGTAGATACAAAGATTCTTAAAGATAATTTATTCAGTAAGTTATCTGATAAAGGCGTGAAATGTGTAGATAGTGTCTCAGTTCTTGAATTTACTCAAGAAAAGCCATGGGCAGTTGTGAAATTAGCTTTGGCATCGCATCGCACAGGTGGAAAGCATGCGGCTGAAATGGCTACTCAAACTATTATGGGTACACCAGTTAAGATTCTTGAATATGCTGGTGATTGGGCAAGAGTTCAAGGTCCAGATGAATATATATCTTATGTGCCATCTAATTCTCTTCACAAAATGACACAAGAAGAATTTGATAATTGGAAGCAAGCAAAGAGATATATTGTAACTGCTTACCAAAGTCGTCTAACCGAAAAACCTGGTAATGACTATACTATTACCGATTTGGTGATGGGTAATATTCTTGAATATAAAGGTAAGAAAGGTAAATATATTTTATTATCAACACCTGACGGAAGAGAAGGTTACATACACAAGGATGAAGTAAAAGAACTTGCTTCATGGGCCGACCAAAAATTTGATGCTAAACTTATCACAAAGGTAGCTCATCGTCTTATGGGGCACGGATATCTTTGGGGTGGTACTACTACCAAAGTTACCGACTGTTCTGGTCTTGTGAAAGTATCATATTTTGCAAATGGTATTATTCTACATCGTGATGCATCGCAACAAGTATTAATTGGACAAAGAATTGAATCAAGAGATTGGAAAACTGCTAAACTTGGTGACCTTTTGTTTTGGGGAACAAGAAAAGGTAAGGTTACTCATGTGGGTATATACTTGAAAGATGGTGAATATATTCACTGCTCAGGTAGAGTGAAGATTAATAGTGTAGATCCAAATGCAAAGAACTACCTCACTACCCCATTCCTTTCAATCAGCCGTATCGACGGACACATCGGAACAAGAGGTATCACTATGGTTAAGGACCACTCTTGGTATTTTTAATTAAGATTACTATTACATAAAAACTTATATTATATGGACAGAAGAAAATTTTTATTGGGCTCAAGTGCAGCCATTATAGCTTCATCGTCATTGATGTCGTTATCTGCATTTGGATGTAGCACAAAGAAGACTGAAAAAAGTGGTCACTTGATTTTGAGATTCAAACCATACGAGTTGAAATTGAAACATGCATTCAATTTGGCAAAATCAAGCCGAACTACAACACCCGATGTTCAAGTTGAATTGGAATATGATGGTATTGTAGGATATGGTGAAGCATCTATGCCTCCATATTTGGGTGAAAGTGTGGAAAGTGTAACTACTTTCTTGAGCTCACTTGATTTGGCTCAATTTACAGATCCATTCAGAATTGATGATATTTTATCTTATGTGGATGGAGTAGCTCCAAACAATAGAGCAGCGAAAGCTTCAATTGATATTGCACTACACGACCTTTTAGGTAAGATTATGGGACAACCTTGGTATAAGATTTGGGGCTTGTCACCAGAAAAAATCCACCCTACATCATTTACTATAAGTAATGATACTCCTGAAGTGGTGCAACAAAAGATTAAAGAATCTGAACAATATAAGGTCCTTAAAGTGAAGATGGGTGTACCTGGGGATAAAGAACTTGTAGAAACTATACGCAAAGCTACTGATAGACCATTGTGTGTAGATGCTAACCAAGGTTGGAATTCAAAAGAAGAAGCTCTTAAAATGTGTGAATGGCTTGCAGATAAGAATTGCTTATTTGTGGAGCAACCTATGCCAAAAGAATTACCTCTTGAAGATACTGCTTGGTTACGCGAACGAAGCCCACTACCTCTAATTGCAGACGAAGCATTCCAACGCCTTCCAGATATTATTAAGTTCCATGAAGTGTATGATGGTATCAATATCAAGTTGATGAAGAGTACTGGTATGCATGAAGCATATAAGATGGCTGTATTGGCTAAATCTCTGGGTATGACTGTAATGCTTGGTTGTATGACTGAAACTTCTTGTGGTATTGCTGCAGCTGCGCAATTGTCACCAATGGTTGATTTTACCGACCTTGATGGTAATGTATTGATTGCAAACGACCGCTTTGAAGGTTTGATCTTCGAAGATGGTAAGGTGATCCCAGCCGATAAACCTGGTTTGGGTGTATCAATCATCAAAGGAAAGGAATAATATTTTTTACATATTAATAAAGAGTCGGCTTTAAAAGTCGACTTTTTATTTTTTATGGAGCATATAAAGTTATTTTTTACTAACTTTGTACTGAAAAATAGGAAGTATGATAGATAAAGAAACTGTAGCGAAAATTATTGACACTGCCGATATTGTTGAAGTTGTGTCTGATTTTGTTAGTTTGCGCAAAAGAGGCGTAAACTATGTTGGGTTATGCCCTTTTCATAATGAAAAAACACCTTCATTTAGTGTATCAAAGTCAAAAGGGATTTGCCATTGTTTTAGTTGTGGTAAAGGTGGTAGTCCTGTAAATTTCATTATGGAGCATGAACAGTTATCATACTATGAAGCTCTTAAATATCTTGCAAATAAATATCACATTGAAATAAAAGAGAGAGAGTTGACTGATGAAGAGCGTGCTGCCCAATCAGAGCGAGAAGGTATGCTCATTGTCAATGAATTTGCTACAAACACATTCGAAACTAATCTATATGAAACCCAAGAGGGTAAAGATATAGGTCTTTCCTACTTTTATGAAAGAGGTTTTAGCGATGTTATAATCAAAAAATTCAGATTAGGATACTCTTTGGAAAATAGTAATGCTTTTTATCACACAGCTATATCTAAAGGCTATAATAGGAAGTTCTTATTTGATACAGGTATATGTATCGATGATAAAAGAGGTGGCGGATATGATAGATATAAAGGACGCGTAGTATTCCCTATTGTCAACGTGGCTGGAAAGGTTATTGCTTTTAGTGC
Organism: Muribaculaceae bacterium; assembly: GCA_045656705.1. Taxonomy (GTDB): domain Bacteria; phylum Bacteroidota; class Bacteroidia; order Bacteroidales; family Muribaculaceae; genus RGIG4576. The sequence goes on from JAZORR010000011.1 coordinate 6,952, forward strand.
ACGCACATTGAAGCAAGATCAAGCTAAATATGTGAATTCTCCCGATTCAATAATATATACGAAAGGGAAGGAACTTTATGGATTGTATCAAGCGAAGCATTCAATTGTAAGACAAGATAAATGTTTTCTTGTAGAAGGTAACGCTGATGTTGTGTCGATGCATCAAGCGGGATTTGACAATACAGTTGCACCCTTAGGTACAGGATTCACAATTAATCAAGTTCAATTATTACATAGATTTACCGAAAATGTAACTGTATTATTTGATGGTGATTCAGCTGGTATCAAGGCTGCAGTTAAAGCTGTAAAACTTTTACTACCAGAAGGAATTAATGTAAGAGTTTTGCTTTTGCCTGATGGAGAGGACCCTGATAGTTTTTCACGAAAGCATAATGCTACTGAATTTCAACAATATATCGACGAACATGAAGAGGATTTTGTTCGTTTCATGAAGAGAGTCCTTCTCGGAGAATCAAAAGATCCTATTAAGAAATCTGAAATATTAGGTGATATTTGTAATTCTATTTCTTTAATACCATCTGAGTTACAAAGAAGTATATATATAAAGGATTGTAGCGAAATATTTGGTGTAGAAGAGAAAATAGTTTCGAGAGAAGTAGCTAAATCTATATCATCAAGAAGAAAAAAAGAATTAGAGCAAAAGCAGAAAAATGATTCAGCTAATTCAGATATTGAAGATAAATCTGTTGCTCTTGCTCTAGATAGTTCAATTCTATCTGCATCTCATAATGGATTGCTTGATAGCTCGAAAAGCAAAGAGATTGTAGATATATTATTCCCATACGAACAGGATATTGTTAGATATATTGTTAAATATGGAATGAGTGACTTTTGTGCCCTCAATGATGATGCAACTATGATTTCGCTTTTGCAATATATAAAAGATGAATTCATTATAGACGATTTGAATTTCTCTAATGAGAATCTTAAATATATATTTAATGTATGTACTTCATACATGGTTGAGTTTGAAGAAGATTATGCAGAATTCCAACAAAAAGTTTTCAATGAAACATCAACTCAATACGAAGAAGGCATAAAAGAAATAAAACAAAATATTCTTTCTGTACAAGATATTGAACAAAAAGAAAAAGAGCTGCATGCAAAAATAGAATTATTTAAGCATCAGCAATTCAAGGAATTTAAAATGAATTATCTTGAGAAAAAATTAAATTCTCATCCAGAAGATTTGGTAAGACAAACTGCCCTTGAATTGGTACGAGAGAAGCATTCATTGAGCAAGATACATTCACGATTTACTAATGTTAAAAGTGATTTTGAAAAATTAGATATTTTAGTGCCACAAGCATTTAATAATTGGAAAAATGCTTTAATAGAATGTCAAATCAAAGAATGTAAGCAACAAATATCATCTTGTAATGATATGAATGAGATTTCGGAATTAATGAGACAAATTCAAGAGTTTTATAATTTACGAAAAGAATTAGCTAAGTATTTAGGTGATAGAGTTGTAAACCCTAAAAATTAAATATATAATATAAACTATAATTTTTTTTAAAAAGATGACAAAATTAGACAATGTTAAACTAACTATGCGCGACTCGGCGGCTATGCGTTGGACTGCGCTTTTACTGTTGGCATCAGCGATGTTCTTCAGTTACATCTTTATGGACATCTTGTCTCCTATTAAAGATTTGATGCAATCTACTCGTGGATGGGATTCTACTGCATTTGGAACAATGCAAGGTAGTGAAACATTCTTGAATGTATTTGTATTCTTCCTAATTTTTGCTGGTATTATCCTCGACAAAATGGGGGTAAGATTTACTGCTGTATTATCAGGTGCTGTAATGCTTGTTGGTGCTACAATCAATTGGTATGCAGTGACTGAAGGCTTTATGGGTAGTAGTTTAGAAGAATGGTTTAATAATAACCTTAACTACATTCCAGGCTTTGACGAACTTGGTATTTCTCCATTCTATCAAGGAATGCCAGCATCAGCTAAGTTTGCAGCTGTTGGTTTTATGATTTTCGGATGTGGTGTAGAAATGGCCGGTATTACTGTATCAAGAGGTATTGTTAAATGGTTTAAAGGTCGTGAAATGGCTCTTGCAATGGGTTCTGAAATGGCTCTTGCTCGTCTTGGCGTGGCTACTTGTATGATTTTCTCTCCTGTCTTTGCAAAATTAGGAGGTGACATAGATGTATCACGTTCTGTTGCATTTGGCGTGGTTCTATTGATGATTGCCTTGATTATGTTTATTGTATATTTCTTTATGGATAAGAAATTAGATTCTCAAACAGGTGAGGCCGAGGAAAAGGATGATCCATTCCAATTAAAAGATCTTGGAAAGATTCTTACAAGCAGTGGTTTCTGGCTTGTTGCTATGCTTTGTGTGCTTTACTATTCAGCGATTTTCCCTTTCCAAAAATATGCTGTAAATATGCTTCAATGCAACCTTACATTTACTGAAGTTGATCCAAATTCATTTTGGGCAACAAATACCGTTACAATCATCCAATACGGTATTATGCTTATTGTAGCAGCAGCAGCATTTGCAAGTAATTTCTCAAAGAAGAAGAATATGAAGTATTCACTTCTTGCCGTGGCAATAGTGGCATTGGTTGTATTCTGCTATATGGGTTATATGCGTCAAAGTGCTGAAACAGTATTCGCAGTATTCCCATTGTTGGCAGTAGGCATCACTCCTATTCTTGGTAGTTATGTCGATCATAAGGGTAAAGCTGCTTCAATGCTAATCCTTGGTTCTGTACTTTTGATTGTATGTCATCTTACATTTGCATTTATTTTACCTATGTTTAAAGGTAGCCCTGTAGGTGGTATTATCGTGGCATATCTTACTATTCTTGTACTCGGTTCAAGTTTCTCTTTGGTACCAGCTTCATTGTGGCCAAGTGTACCAAAACTTGTAGATGCAAAAATTATCGGTAGTGCATATGCTTTGATTTTTTGGATTCAAAACATTGGATTGTGGCTATTCCCTCTTCTTATTGGAAAAGTGTTGGATAAAACAAATCCTACTTTGGTAGAAGGTCTGCAAAATGGAACCATTACACCAGAACAAGCTGCGATTTCTTATAATTACACTGCACCTTTGGTGATGTTGGCATCACTTGGTGTGGCTGCTCTTATTCTTGGTTTTATTTTAAAAGCGGTTGATAAGAAGAAGAAACTTGGTTTGGAAGAACCAAATATTAAATAATTTGCAGTTTAGATAACTTTAAATAATGGCGTAGAATTTAATTCTACGCCATTTATTATTCCTAATTTGGTGCTATATTAAAAATCAATTTTCTAATTGTGATGGAAAAAGAAAAAGATATAGTTAAAAATAGGCTAATCATGGTAAATAATAGATTTAATTACCTCATACGGTAGATACTATCCTTAGTTTACTAACAAAAAGAAAAACGAATTTATTAATGAAGACATTCTTTTCTATGCAAAATTGATAGGAACTATATAATCATCATCCCCCTAATAAAAGACTGTATTTTACATATTAGATTATATAACTAAGGCGTGGATTATGTCCACGCCTTAGTGTGTTTATTGTTATAAAGAAGCTTTTCGATAAAGGTAAATAGCAATAATTGTGTATATTATATTCGGAATCCACATAGCAATCATCGGTGAAGTGTATCCAGAGATGGCGAATGTGGATGTGATTGTAGTAAACATAATATAAGTAAAACTAAGTACCAACCCTATTCCAATATTTACACCCATGCCCCCTTTAACCTTTTTAGATGATAATGTCATACCTATCACTGTAAGGATGAAAGCTGCTGCTGTCATTGCATATCGCTTGTGGAGTTCAATTTCAAAGCTTTTAATATTAGCCACTCCCCTATCTTTTTGACGCTCAATGTATGTCTTAAGTTGTGGTAGTGTCAACTCCTCTTGGTCGTTTTTTGAGATAAGGAAATCTTTTGGTTCCATATTGAGAATGGTGTCAATTTTCGTACCATAAGAGATTGTTTCCATTAAATCATCAAAGTTTCTAATTGAATATTCTTGTAAGACCCATCTATTAAGTGTGTCATATTTTGCTGTTTGTGCAGTAAGACGAGATTTAAGCACTTTGTTCTCAAATTTTTCAAGAGAGAAACGGTATCCAGTTTTAGTTCGGTTATCATACCTTGATATATATGCTATCACACCAGGTGTAACCTGCACTTGAATATTAGTTCCATATTGCACACTCTTATTTTTAACCCATTTATTAGTGTATGCAATACGCTTAGTATTTGCAGGTGGTATCACATATGCCGATAATACGAACGAAAACGATGCGATAATTGCTGCCGATACGAGATAAGGCATTAACAAGCGTTTAAAACTAATACCGCTTGAGAGCATAGCTATAATCTCTGAATTATCAGCTAACTTTGAAGTAAAGAAGATGACAGCAATAAAAGTAAAAAGAGGACTGAATTGATTTGCAAAATATGGCAAGAAATTCATAAAATAATCAAATACAGTTTCTCTCCAGGGTGCAGTTAATACTGCATCAAGCTTTTCATTAATGTCAAACATTACTACAATAGCAAGAAGCAAAAGGATAGAAAATATATATGTTCCTAAGAATTTCTTTATGATATATAAATCAAATTGCTTTATGCAATGCCATTTTTTATATGATTTTGCATTTGTCAATGATTCAGAATTCTTGTTACTTTTAAATATATTGAAAAGTTTCATTACTTACAATCTTCTTGTGACTTTTACAATCATTTCGTCTTTCCATTGCTTGAAATCTCCAGCAATTATGTGCTTTCTTGCTTCTTTTACAAGCCATAGATAGAAGGCAAGATTGTGAATACTACCAATTTGCAGTGCAAGCAATTCTTGACTTACAAATAAGTGGCGCACATAAGCTTTAGAGTATATTTGGTCAACGAAAGAAGCTCCATCTTCTTCCAATGGAGAGAAGTCATTAGCCCATTTTTTGTTTCGCATATTCATTATCCCATTTTTAGTGAAAAGCATAGCATTGCGTCCATTTCTTGTAGGCATTACACAGTCCATCATATCCACACCCCTCTCTATGGCTTCAAGTATGTTTGCTGGTGTGCCAACTCCCATTAAATAGCGAGGTTTGTCTTTAGGTAGGATTTCGTTAACCACATCGATCATCTCATACATCTTTTCGGCAGGTTCACCTACAGCAAGACCTCCTATGGCATTACCTTCTGCGCCCAAGTCCGCAACGAATTTAGCCGATTCTCTTCTAAGATCGGGATAAACACAACCTTGTACAATTGGGAAGAATGCTTGAGAATGGCCATATTTTGGTGATGTAGCATTAAAATGGTCCCAGCCTCTTTTAAGCCATCGTGTAGTTAATGCCAACGATTTCTTTGCATAATCATAATCTGATGTACCAGGAGGACATTCGTCCAAAGCCATCATAATATCACTACCTATAGAACGCTGAATATCTACTACATTTTCAGGAGTAAATAAATGCTTTGATCCGTCAATGTGACTTCTGAAATATGCACCTTCCTCTTTTAATTTTCTATTTGATGATAGAGAAAACACCTGAAAACCTCCGCTATCAGTAAGAATAGGACGATTCCAACTATTGAATTTATGTAGACCTCCTGCTTGTTCTATTATTTGCATACCCGGACGAAGATACAAGTGATATGTGTTACCCAATATTATTTGGGCTTTTATATCTTCTTCAAGTTCACGCATATGTACACCTTTCACACTTCCTACTGTACCAACAGGCATAAATATAGGTGTTTCTATATTGCCGTGGTCGGTGTAAATAACACCTGCTCTGGCATTACTATTAGTATCTGTTGCTTTTAGTTCGTATTTCATAATTTCCTAAATATTTTACAAAGATAATGATAAAACTGCTATTTTTTTGTTTTTCTTGAGCAAAATGCTTTTAGAAGTAACTTAGTTATCCTTTTTACACCTAAAATATTCGCTTAAATTCATTATCTTTGTACGAATTTTGAAAAATATAATATATGAATAATAAAAATAAAACATTGATAATTTTACTTAGCATATTTCTTGTATCTTTAATATCTTGTAAAGATGAGCCCCAAGAACCTACATTACGTACTATAGTGATGTATCTTGTGGCAACAAACACATTGCAAGGTTCTATTGAAAGTGATATAGAAGAAGTGGAAGATGCTCTTTTGAGAACTAATATGAATAATTGTCGTCTATTAGTATATCACACAACATATTCTAAGACTCCAATACTTTTTGAATTTGTTAAAGATAAAAAGGGAATAAAACGCAATACAATTAAAACATATACAGACGGTCTAAAGTCTACTTCTGCTGATAGAATGAGCCAAGTGCTTTCTGATGCTATTACGTATGCACCTGCAAAAGAATTTGGACTTATTTTAGGATCGCATGCGTCTGGTTGGGCGAGTTCACTTACTGGTAGAAGTAATATCTCTACCTTAGACTTTGGCGATGATAACGGACACACGATGCCTATACATGAACTTGCTAAGGCTATTCCGTCCAATACATTTAAATTTATATATAATGACGCGTGTTATATGGCAGGAATTGAAGTCGCTTATGAGTTAAGGAATAAAACTGATTTCTTCATTGCAAGTGTAACTGAATTGCCTGTGGATGGTATGGATTATATGAATAATATACCTTGTTTATTTGCTAATGTATTAGATTTGAAAAAAATCTGTAATAACACTTTTGAAAAATATAATACAAAAAGTGGTTCATCTCGTACTTGTACAATATCGTTAGTTGATTGTGCAGAATTGGATAAATTGGCTTCAATATGCTATCAAATTCATCATAATGGTATAGGAACGAAAGATTATTTTAGTATTCAAAGATACAAAAGAGATTATCCTTACCTATTTTTTGATTTAAAACAATATACAAATACGTTTACTTCAGTAGATAATCAAGAATATATGAATTCGCTACAAAATAGTTTTAATAATCAAATGGAAAAGGTCGTGCTATATAAGGCAAATACACCTTTTATCTTTAATACTTTATCTATTAGTGATATTAATTATTCTGGACTTTCTACATATATACTTGGCACTACTCTTTCTGAAGGTGTCAATGAAAATTATTATAGAACACTCTCATGGTTTAATGATGTTATCAAATAATTAAAATTAGTATGAATTTAAACTCAATTTTATTGGTCCTACAAAATAATGATATCGCTAATGACACCATTTTAGCATCGATAAAAAACAAAGAACAACTTATAGCTACACTTAAAGAAATATCGATTGATGGCGTGGTTTCCAATGTGATAGAAGGTTTTGCGTCGTTAGGGATGCGCATCATTGCAGCCATATTGATATTCTATATAGGGAAGTTTATTATTAATAAATTATATTCTATTTGCTCAAATATTTTAAATCAGAAGCAAATAGAATTATCATTAGCATCTTTTCTTCTGAGTTTACTAAGAATGGTGCTTCTTTTTATCTTAGTAATTAGTATCATAGGTGTTTTAGGTATTGAAACAAGTTCTTTTGTGGCAGTTTTTGCATCTGCTGGTGTGGCTATAGGTATGGCGCTCAGTGGTACATTACAAAATTTTGCTGGGGGAGTTTTGATTCTATTAACAAAACCATATCGAGTGGGAGATTACATTGAAATTGGTAATTATTCTGGTACAGTAAAAGAAATTCAAATATTTAGTACAATCATAAACACCACAGATAATAAAACGATTATTATCCCCAATGGTGGATTAGCCACAGGATCTGTGATTAATTATTCTACTGAACTTTATCGAAGAGTAAGTTGGACTTTTACTATATCATATGGTGATGATATAAAGGTGGCAAGAGAAACTATATTAAGCATTCTTGCAAATGATGAACGAGTTGTAAAAACGACTTGTGTAGAAGATTATGAAAATCGTCCACAATGCAAATTAGATAAGTTAAGTGGAATAATACCAACTATTCCCAAAGGAGATAATTCGCCAAAGGTGTTCTTAGGTGAATTAGCCGCCGATAGTGTAAATATAACTGTGCGTGCATGGGTATACTCAACATTTTATTGGGGTGTTTTCTATGATGTAAACGAAAAAGTATATCAAATTTTCCCTGAAAAGGGATTGAATTTCCCATTTCCACAGTTGGATGTAAGAGTGAATAATTTACATTGATACTGGTAGTCAAAATCAATATTTGTATCTTATTTTGTATATTAAATGATTATATGCTACTCTTCGGTGGGTAATAAATCTTTTTTAATGATTGTATACAAAAAAAACACACTAATATTATATAGAAAATCGCAAAACATTGATTAAATTTGCGTAATTATTGTGTTGCTGTTTTTGTTATGCATATGTATTATGTATTTTGAATTGTTTAATTAAAAATAGTAACCTTTTCGTATCAATTATTATAATATAAATTTGAAAATATAATTGATATGATTTTGCCCTATTATGGGCCCATTAACTTGATATATAAAAAACTACATAAATGACAAACAAATGGAACTATTCACCTCCTACATCAGAACAAAAGGCTATCGAGGCAGAATTGTCGGCACAATTTCCTAATTGTCCAGCAATTAGCCATTTATTGATGCAACGAGGAATCTCCACCAAAGAAGATGTGGATGATTTTTTGTATCCATCAATGAATGGACTGCATGATCCATTTCTTATGAAAGATATGGATAAAGCTGTCAATAGACTTAATAAAGCATTAGGAGAGAAAGACAAAATCCTCGTTTTTGGGGATTATGATGTAGATGGCACCACAGCAGTAGCTTTGGTTTACAAATTTCTACAAAATTACTATTCAAATATTGAGTATTATATTCCTACTCGTTATGAAGATGGATATGGTATCTCAATGAAATGTATTGATTACGCTGTAAGCAAGGGCGTAAAATTAATCATCGTACTCGATTGTGGTATCAAAGCAGTTGAAGAGGTGGAGTATGCCAAATCAAAAGGCATTGATTTTATCATATGTGACCATCATGTACCAGATGATGTGTTACCCGATGCTGTAGCTATTCTAAACCCTAAAATTGAGAATAACACCTACCCTTTTGAACATTTATCGGGTTGTGGAGTTGGATTTAAGTTTATGACAGCTTTTGCTATGAGCAATCAGCTCGACAATCGTCACGAACTTGAATGCTTACTCGATCTCGTAGCTGTAAGTATTGCTGCTGATATCGTGCCAATGATAGGCGAAAACCGTATTATGACCTATTATGGACTGAAACGATTAAATAGCAATCCTAATGTGGGATTAAAAAGTATTATGCGTATTTGTGGTTTGACCAATAAAGATATATCGATTAGCGATGTTATTTTTAAGATTGGACCTCGAATTAACGCATCTGGTAGAATGCAATCTGGTATGGAAGCAGTGGATTTGCTTGTTACAAAAGATTCGCATGAAGCCTACGAAAAAGGTAAAAATATTGATCAATATAATCGTGATCGAAAAGAACTTGATAAAAGAATTACAGAAGAAGCAAGCAAAATTCTTGAAAGCAGAGGTGAAATTGTATCAAGCAAAAAACCAATTGTAATTTACAACAAAGATTGGCATAAGGGTATTATCGGTATTGTGGCTTCGCGTTTAACAGAATTATATTGTAAGCCTTGTGTAGTGCTTACTTTATCAAATGGCTTAGCTACAGGATCTTCTCGATCTGTTCAAGGTTTTGATATTTATAAAGCTATCGAATCTACAAGAGATTTGCTTGATAATTTTGGTGGACACACATATGCAGTAGGTTTATCTCTTAAGGAAGAGCATATAGATGAGTTCACACGACGATTCGAGCAATATGTGATTGAAAATATTCAAAATGAGCAGCTTCAACCAGAATTAGATATTGATTATGAATTAAATTTCGAAGAAATTACGCCAGAGTTTATTGGATATTTGAGAATGCTCAATCCATATGGACCTCGCAACCCTAAACCAGTATTCATTACTCGCAATGTTTATGATTTTGGAACAAGTAAACTTGTAGGTCGTAACCAGGAACATATAAAGCTTGAATTGATAGATAACAAATGTGATAAGGTAATAAATGCCATTGCTTTCAATATGGCTAAATATTACGATTATATTAAGTCACAGAAGGCTTTTGATATATGTTATACTATTGAGGAAAGTAAACATAAAAATAATGGTGTAATTCAATTACAAGTAAAAGATATAAGACTTTCTGAGATTGAATAAAGAAGTTTTATGAATATACATGATATACTATCCCAATATTGGGGGTATAGCTCTTTTCGTTACCTTCAAGAAGATATAATAAAATCAATCCTTGAAGGTAATGATACTTTAGGGCTGATGCCTACTGGAGGTGGCAAATCTATTACATTTCAGGTGCCAGCAATGGTGCTTGAAGGAATGACATTGGTGATTACTCCAATCATATCCTTAATGAAAGATCAGGTAGATAATCTTTTGAAAAGAAATATCAAAGCCACATATTTACACTCCGGATTATCTAATACTGAAAAAAAGAGAGTAATTGAAAAGTGTATTTATGGTAAATACAAATTTCTTTATGTGTCACCAGAGCGTCTTCAAGCTGAATCATTTATCTCACATATACGAGATTTCAATATTTCTCTGGTAGTAGTAGATGAAGCTCATTGTATATCACAGTGGGGATATGACTTTCGCCCCTCTTTTTTGGAAATTTCGAAACTTCGCAAATTATTACCTAATATTCAGATTCTTGCTCTTACAGCAACAGCCACACCTCAAGTAGTTGATGATATTATACAAAAACTTGAATTCAAGAAGCATAAACTATTCTCTATGAGTTTTGCTCGTAAGAATATTAGTTATGTTGTGCGACATACCGAAGATAAATTATCGCAAATTATCCACATATTGAATAGAGTGCCAGGTAGTGGAATTGTGTATGTGAGAAGTAGAACCAAAACAAAATTATTGGCAGAAGAACTAATAAGGCATGGTATTTCTGCCGATTACTATCATGCTGGACTTTCTATTGAAGATAAAGAAGAAAAACAGAATAAGTGGAAAGATGGATTGACGCGAGTAATTGTAGCTACAAATGCATTTGGTATGGGAATTGATAAACCAGATGTGCGTATTGTATTACATTACGATTGCCCCAATTCGCTTGAGGAATACTACCAGGAAGCAGGTAGAGCAGGACGCGATACAAAGCGTTCGTATGCTGCTTTGTTAATATCAAACAAGGATAAAAACACTCTTAATAAGAGATTGTCTGATATGTTCCCATCACGCGACTTCATAAAGAAAGTATATGAACTCGTGGGCGTTTTCTTAGATGTATCAATTGGTGATGGATTTAATCAAACTTATGAATTTAATTTTAATCTTTTTTGCAAGCAATTTAAATTACCAATTATACCTACTCATAATGCATTAAGATTACTCACACAATCGGGATATATAGAATTTATCGAAGAATTTGAAACTCAATCACGAGTGATGATTCTTGCCGACAAAAATGAATTATATAATATAAGAACACATAATGAAAACCTTGATATTGTGCTTAAATCTATCCTACGGCAATATACAGGTTTGTTTGCTGACTATGTGTATATCAATGAGGAATATATTTCAAAAAAATACAATATATCATCAAAAGCTATTTACGAGTCATTACTTTCACTTACAAAAATGCATATTTTACATTATATACCGAGGAAAAGAACTCCATACATTATATTTACCACTTCTCGAGAAGAATCAAAATATGTATTGATACCTAAAAGTATTTATGAAGAGCAAAAAAATAAGGTAGAAACACGAATTAATAAATTAATAGAATATTCTTACTCACTAGATAAGTGTCGCGAGAAAATGCTGTTAGATTATTTCGGAGATTTATCTTTGGTAAAATGTGGTTCGTGCGATGTGTGTATCAACGAAAAGAAAGCAAGTTCATATGTTCTTCAAGATGTGATTGATGGTGTACTATATATGGCTGGAAATGCACCACGCACCATTCAAGATTTTTTAAATACATTGTCATTTAAAAAAGATGATATAATAAATGTGGTAGTAAAGCTTGCCGATGAAGGCATATTATATTGTGATGAGAGTGGCTGCTATTCAAAAAAATAAGAATTGAGTTTAATACCCAATTCTTATTTTTTATTTATATCAATTATACTAATGATGCAGTATCACCTTCATAATAATTGATATATGCTTTATTTACCAGTTTATTACCTCCAGGTGTAGGGTAATTTCCTGAAAAATACCAATCACCATTATGATTTGGTATTGATTTATGCATACCATCTAATGTGTGGAACACAAGTTCTATTTCAGCATTGATATTTTCAGGGGTGAGTATCTCTACCATCTTCTTTGAAATTTCCTCGTCGGTGAAAGGTGCATATATTTCCTTAACATAGTTTACAATATCTTCTTTGTGAAGATTTTCTTGTGCCTTTGATTTTTTATAAACTTCATCAAGTACATATTCCATATTTCTTTCACGTAAAAGAGCAACAGCTGCACGGAATGCTGCAAATTCAGCCATTCTCGACATATCTATACCATAGTAATCGGGATATCTTACCTGTGGACATGAAGAAACAATTACGATTTTCTTTGGATGTAAACGATCGAGAATCTTAATAATAGATTCTTTTAAAGTAGTACCTCTTACGATACTATCATCTATTACAACAAGATTATCTACAAAGTTTTCTACTTGTCCATATGTTACATCATATACATGGGCTGCAAGATCATTTCTCGCTTGTCCTTCTGTAATAAATGTACGTAGTTTGATATCTTTGATAGCAATTTTTTCACTTCTTACCTTTTTTGAGATAATTTCTTGAAGTTTGGTGTCATAATTTTCATCATTACTATCAAGACTTTTTATTTGATCAAATTTATATTTAGCCAAATACTCTTCCATTCCCTCCATCATGCCGAAATATGCTACTTCAGCCGTATTTGGGATAAATGAGAATACCGTATGATCTAAATCATAGTCTATACTTTTAAGAATAGATGGAGCTAAAGTGCGTCCGAGACTTTTTCTTTCGTTATATACATCTTTATCATTACCTCGTGATATATAAATTCGTTCAAAAGAGCATTTCTCGTTTTTCTTTTCACCTAATATGTCTTCAATAGAAATGTCACCATTTGCATTAACAATAATTGCAGATCCAGGAGTAAGTTCCTTAACATCCCCTACTCTCACATTCATTGCAGTTTGGATAACAGGTCTTTCTGATGTAACTACTACAATCTCATCATCATAATAATAAAATGCAGGACGAATACCATTTGAGTCACGAAGAACAAACATATCACCAGTACCTACTGCACCACAAACTACATAACCTCCATCCCATGTCTTTGGTGCATCCTTGATAATATTTCTTATATCAATATTATCTCTAATTTTTTGCTGTATTTCAACTCCATTTGAAGATTCTTTCTTAAAAACCTCGTATAGGCGTTTGTTTTCTTTGTCGAGAGCAAAACTTAATTGTTCAAGAAGTAATATAGTTTCGGCATTTACCCTTGGATGTTGACCTTTTTCAACCATTGTTTGAAAAATCTCATCAGTATTGGTCATAGTAAAGTTACCACATAACATAAAACTTTCAGAACGCCAACTACTACGTCTCAAAAAAGGATGTACATATTTAATACCCTTTCGTCCTCCAGAGCTATATCTTAAATGCCCCATATACATTTCACCTACATATGGCAATTCGGCTTCTGGAATACAATTTTCTTCAGCTTCTGTAATTGTTTTTTTTGCATCAGCAAAAATTTCTTTAATTGCACCACTACCTAAAGCTCTTTCTCTAAAAATATATTCATTTCCAGGATTTGTATGCAAATTTAAAGAGCAAAATCCAGCACCCTCTTGGCCACGATTGTGCTGTTTTTCCATAAGTAGATACAATTTATTAAATCCGTAATAATATGTACCATATTTTTCTTTATAATACTCTAATGGTTTGCGTAATCTTATCATTACGATACCACATTCGTGCTTAATATCTTCCATATATATTAGTTAATCTATATCAGTTTTATCGTATGAACAATAATTCTCTGTATTTAGGAATTGACCACATTTCGTCATCTATCATCAATTCTAATTTATCAATATGATATCTGATAGTTTCCATACAAGGCAATACATTATCGTGATATGCAATTGCTTTTTCTCGTTCAATTTCTATCTTATTTGCCTTGCGTCGGGCTTCTACCATATCTTCAACTTTAGTGCGAACAATCTTCATATGATATGCTATCTTTTCGATTGTTTCACAGTCTTGTTGGGCAATTTCTTTAAATTTATCTTCAGAGAACAATGACTTTATCTTATAAGCATTATCAAGAAGCATTGATTGATATTTTGTGGCTACTGGCAAGATGTGATTAATAGCCATATCCCCCAACACTCTCGCTTCGATCTGAATTTTTTTGGTAAATACTTCCCACTTAACCTCATTACGAGCTTCTAATTCAACTTTTGATAGCACCTTTGTTCTACCAAACATTTCTATTGTTTGAGGTTTAAGATATGCATCAAAAATTAAAGGTATCGATGTTTCACAATCAAGACCTCTTCTTGATGCCTCTTCTTTCCATTCATCACTATAACCATTGCCATCGAAATGAATATCTTTTGAATAATTGATAAGTTCAATTATTTCATCAATTATTGCATCGTTTAGTTCTTGGCCGTTAGACACTCTTTCATCGATAGATTTTCGGAATATCATCAATTGGTCGGCAACAGCTGCATTTAATGCAATCATAGCTGATGCACAATTAGCTGAAGAACCTACAGCTCTGAATTCAAATCTATTACCAGTAAATGCAAAAGGTGAAGTACGATTTCTATCTGTGTTATCTATCAGCAGTTCTGGGATTTGTGCCATATCCAATGATAATCCCTCTTTGCCTTTTAATATATTCCAGCTATCTCTATTATTTACAATATTATTTAGCATATCACTAATTTGTGATCCTAAGAACATTGAAATAATAGCTGGAGGAGCTTCGTTTGCTCCTAATCTATGTCCATTTGTAGCTGAAGATATAGATGCTTTAAGTAGTGCATTATGATTGTAAACAGCTGTCATTACATTTACTACAAATGTAACAAATTGCAGATGAGATTGAGGAGTTTTGCCAGGAGCGAAAAGCATATCACCTTTATCTGTTCCCAAACTCCAGTTATTATGCTTACCAGAACCATTTACACCACTAAAAGGCTTCTCATGAAGCAGAACTCTAAAGTTGTGTTTTCGTGCAACATCATCCATAAGCGACATTAGAAGTAGATTATGGTCATTTGCAAGATTGGTTTCTTCATAAATAGGAGCTAACTCATATTGGTTTGGAGCGACCTCATTATGGCAAGTCTTTACTGGTATACCTAATTTATGACATTCCACTTCAAGTTCTGCCATAAAAGATTCCACTCTTGATGGTATTGCTCCTAAATAATGGTCTTCGAGTTGTTGGTTTTTAGCACTTTCTTGACCTATAAGAGTTCTACCTGTCATAGCAAGATCGGGACGGGCAGCATATAAAGCCTCATCTACAAGAAAATATTCTTGTTCCCATCCTAAATACGATATTACATGTTTTACATCAGGATTAAATAATTGTGCAACTGCTGTTCCTGCTTTATCAACAGCATTTATAGCTCTCAAAAGAGGCGTCTTATAGTCGAGAGATTCTCCTGTATAGGAAATAAATATTGTAGGGATACACAATGTATTATCTAAAATAAATGCTGGAGATGATATATCCCAAGCTGAATATCCACGAGCCTCAAAAGTATTTCTGATACCACCATTAGGGAAACTTGATGCATCTGGCTCTTGTTGTACAAGAAGTTTTCCTGAAAAAGTTTCTATTACTCCTTCTTTCCCATCGTGTTCAATAAATGCATCATGCTTTTCGGCTGTGCCATCGGTGAGAGGTTGAAACCAATGTGTGTAATGTTTAGCACCATTGTCAAGTGCCCAACGTTTCATACCTTCAGCTACACTATCGGCAATATTTCTACTCAATGGAGATTTATTGTCAATCGCATCAATTAATGCTTCATAAGTATCTTTAGGTAAATACTCGTACATGGTTTTTCGATTAAATACATATTTACCATAATACGAAGATGTTGAATCCTTAGGATATTCAAAGTTAATCGATTTGCGATTAAAAGCAGTTTCTACAACTTTAAATCTTAATGTTGACATTATTGAATTAATTTTATTTATCTACTTTAAAACAAGAAGAACAAGAAATGATTTCAAAAAATGTAATAATTCTTGTTCTTGTTTTATGCGACATAAAACAATATATATTTTGTAATATCCATATTTATTTCTTGCTTTTATAATGCAAAGTTAAATATTTTTGTTGTTATATGAAATATAATATGTGTAGAAATTTGAATATAATTATTAACTTTACACCAAAATTAAATTAGAACTAATAGATATGAAACAAATTTTATTAATCGTATTTCTCTTATGTGCAGGCACAGTAGTTGCTAAAACTGCAAAAAACAACAAAGTACACACAAACGACGATGTAATATTACATGCATGGAGTTGGTCGTTTAATACAATTAAAGAAAACATGCAAGACATTGCAAATGCTGGGTATACTATAGTGCAAACATCACCAGCACAGCAATGTGTCACCGAGACAAAAGGCGATAAAGGAGGTGGCATGCAACTATTCGGCAAAGGTAGATGGTATTATTATTATCAACCTACCGATTGGAAAATAGGTAACTATATGCTTGGTAGTAAAGAAGACTTTAAAGAAATGTGTGATGAAGCCAAAAAATATGGCATAAGAATCATTGTAGACGTTCTTCCTAATCACACTTCTATCGACGACACTCGTGTTTCAGATGAATTAGATGCAGCTGTAGGCGGTCATGATAACCTTTATCATGCAAATGGATTTAACGAAATTCGTGATTACAATGATCGACTTCAATGTACTACAGGTCAAATGGGGGGACTTCCTGATGTTAACACAGAAAATCCTGATTTCCAATATTATTATATGACATACGTCAACGATTTGATTAATTGTGGAGCTCGCGGTTTTCGTTATGATACAGCAAAACATATAGGTTTGCCAAGTGACCCACTTGATGAAAAATCAAAGGAAAATGATTTTTGGCCTGTAGCAATGGGACAAAAACCAGTAAAAGGACTCACTCTTGCAGTTTCTCGCGATAGTTTATTTATCTATGGAGAGGTGTTGCAAGATAAGAATGTGAAAGAAAAGGAATATGCAGAATTCTTTGACCTCACAGCAAGCTCTTATGGTCATATTCTACGCAATATTCTTGATAAAAAAAGTTTCAAAGCAGAAGATGCTACAAATTGGGCACATTCAGTTGAACCAAGTCGTCTTGTCACATGGGTTGAAAGTCATGACACATATTGTAATGCACATGAATCGGCATCACTTACATCTGATCAAATACGAGTAGCATGGGTGTTTCTAACATCTCGTCAATATGGAACTCCCCTATTCTATTCTCGCCCAGATGGTAGCTCAACAGAGAATGTGTGGGGTAATAATGTTGCAGGTGCCAAAGGGAACGATGAATTTAAACATCCAGAAGTAATTGCAGTAAATAAGTTTCGCCAAGCTATGTCGGGCAATGCTGAAACATTATATTTTGTTAATAATGGAACAGTGGCTCAAGTAGGAAGAGGTGAAAAAGGAGCTTCATTAGTAAATGTTTCTGGCGATGAACAAACAATTGAAATGCCAACAACATTAAAAAATGGAACTTATTTTGACCAAGTTTATAATACAAAGTTTGTAGTAAAAAAGAATGTACTACGAGGTACATTAAAACCATTTACAAGTTACATACTAATAAAGAAATAATAAATGTAGATTGTAAAAGTAAGGCAACTTATCGTTATCGATAGGTTGCCTTATTTTGTATTAATACATTTACAGGTTTTATATTATTTCTTACTGATTTTCCAAATACTACCTTCTACAAGAGAAGCATAAACATTACCCTTCTCATCAACTTCAAATCCATTGATTTCTGAAGCCCCTACTTGTTTACGCCATAGTAGTTTGCTTGTATTTGCATCCAAAGCTACAATTATACCTCTTCTTGAACCTGCATACACAATTCCATTGTGTTCTAATACGATGCATGGTGCGTGTTCGTAACCTATTCCTGCATCTGTAATCCAAAGTTCATTAAATTCATTACCTTCAGTACTGATACATACAATCTCACCATCCATAGTTTTAGCATAAACTCTATTCCCGTCAACTGAGCGTCCAAGACTTTCGCGATACTTATGGTTATTATTTCTCCATATTTGTTTACCTGTCGACCAATCTACAGCTGTCATATATCGATCAGGTGCTACTACAATTACCTTGTTATTTGCAACTACTGGAACACAGTTTCCAGGACCTAACATATTACGATCTTTTCCATTGTTCCATTTCCAATCAAGTTTGCCTGTTTTAGTGTCTACCTTTCTAAGATACGTGTCCCATGCACCAAAAGCAATCTTACCATTATAGTATGCAGGTGCTGCTTGACAATAATTTTTTAAATCATTCAATTCCCATAACATTTTTCCTTTTTTCACATCCCATGCTTGGAATACTTTGTATCCACCTTGATATAAAACATTATCAATTATAATACCATCTGCAACATAAGGTCCATTTGCACAATGCTCATACACAACTTCACCATTCTTTTTGTTTAACCAAATAATTCGTTTATCTGCACATGGCATAATCACAAATTTATTAGAAACTGCAGGGCGAGAAAATAGACCAGCTGTTGTTTTATATGACCAAATAATTTTACCAGTTTTTTTATTTACTGACTTAATATATCCTAATGAATTACCAAAATAGATATTATTTTTATCAACACCAACACGTGTAAAAATAGAAGCATCATCTCTGTAAGCTAATTCTATAGAATGACCTAATGGCATTTCTGTGTCTAAATTCTCAGCGGCTTGCAGTGGTTCAATAGTATTACAATCAATTGCATAATTGAATACAATTTTAGGCTCTTCTTTGGGGAGTTTTTCATAAACTTTCACTGAATCTTCGGTTATATCAACAATAGAATATCCAAAATTAGGATTCTTTTTACCCATTTCAAGAGAGCGACAATGTAACACTTCAATATTAGCTACACGATAGTTTTTATATTGGTGATAATGTCCGTTTAGGTGTGCAACCACTGGATATTTCCTTAAAATATCTACATATTCGCGATAGCTATCAAGATCTTTATTTAAAGCATAATGACATACAGATAAAACTTTCTTTCCAGATTTTGTACGCTCTGCTAATGTGTTATCAAGCCAAAGCAAGTCTTCGTGCTTAATGTGTCCATCACCCATCTTCATATATGGACCACAGTTGATACCTACAATTACAAGATTTTCTGTTTCGGTAACAAATCTATCATTCCCCCATATATCAAAAAATGTCTTACATGCACTTTGGCTCCAATTGTTCTCATGATTTCCTGGAAGAACAAATAAAGGCTTTTTAATTAAATCTAAAATTGATTTTACATTGCTAAGTTGTTCATCACTACCTTCATCGGTCAAGTCACCAGATAAAACTACGAGTTCTGTATCATTGCTATTAATATCAGCAATTACTTCTTTTAATTTTTCTTCACGGTGATTGCCTGGAGTGATGTGAATATCGGCAATTAAAGTTATTTTCTCTGCATTCATAGTGAATCCAGAAATACTTAATATTGCCAAAAGCATCAAGTGTTTAAGTTTACAATTCATATTTTTAATGTTATTAGTAATTATTTTTACAAAAATACAACATTTCATTCTAATGTAAGCAATTATATTAGATACTTTTTATTAATTTTGCTATATGGAAAGTTTATTACAGATTGAAAATCTTACTAAATCATATGGTGACCGCATACTTTTTGCGGATATTACATTTGGAGTGAATGAAGGCGATAAAATCGGTATTATTGCTAAGAATGGTACTGGTAAATCTACTTTATTAAAAATTCTATGCGATAACGAAATCTATGATAGTGGAAAAATAACATATCGTAGAGATGCGCGTGTGGGTTATCTTACTCAAACACCAAATCTTAATCTCGAAAAAACTGTTTTTGAGGTATGTATGGATGGTGTTGATAAAGACTCTGATGATATATGGGATACAGAAAATAAAATTAAACAAACATTAGGTAAACTTAAAATAACAAATTTCAACCAACCAATTTCTGAGTTATCGGGGGGACAATTGAAACGTGTAGCCCTTGCTAAGATAATTATAGAACATTGTGATTTGTTAGTTCTGGATGAACCAACAAACCATTTAGATGTGGAAATGATAGAATGGTTGGAAGAATACCTTTCCAGAAATAAGGTAGCTGTGTTAATGGTTACTCACGATAGATATTTTTTAGATAAGGTTTGCAATAAAATTATAGAAATAGATGAGAAATCTATTTTTACTTATCATGGGAGTTATAAATACTATCTTGAGAAAAGACAAGAAAGAATAGAAGCACAAACAGCTGAAATAGAACGCGCTAAAAATTTATATCGCACTGAATTGGAGTGGATGAGACGCCAACCTCAAGCACGAGGAACAAAGGCAAAATATCGTATTGATGCATTTTATGATCTTAAAGAAAAAGCATCTAAGCGTTTATCCGATAAAAATGTACAACTTAATGTAAAATCATCATATATAGGGTCTAAAATTTTTGATGCTGTTGCAGTTAGCAAAAAGTATGACGATAAAGTCATTTTAGATGATTTTACTTACACATTCGCAAGATATGAAAAATTAGGTATCGTAGGAAATAATGGTGTTGGTAAATCCACCTTTATTAAACTTTTGTTAGGTTTAGTAACACCTGATAGTGGATCTTTTGATATTGGAGAAACTGTAAATTTCGGGTATTATAGTCAGGAAGGTATTCAATTTGATGAATCAATGAAAGTAATTGACGCCATTACTCGTATTGCTGATATTGTGGTCTTTGACGAAAAAACAAAATATACAGCGTCGCAATTTCTTCAATTATTCTTATTTACACCAGCCGATCAACAAAAATTAATTTCAAAACTTAGTGGTGGAGAAAAACGAAGGCTGTATTTAGCTACTGTACTAATTAAGAAGCCGAATTTCTTAATTCTTGATGAGCCTACGAATGACTTAGATATTGTAACTTTGGAGATACTTGAAGAATATTTAAGCAAATTTAATGGATGTGTTATTATTGTTAGTCACGACCGCTTCTTTATGGACAAAACTGTCGACCATCTATTTGTATTCGAAGGTAATGGCTGTATTAAGGATTTTCCCGGTAATTATTCAGATTATCGAGATTGGAAAATTCGAAAAGAAAAAGAAGAGAATGCTGCAATTCAAGCTCAAAATAATAAAATATATAATTCAGGTAGAACGCAACGCGACAATAGCAATAAAATGTCTTTTAAAGAGAAGAAAGAATTTGAATCTCTTGAAAAGGAATTGTCATCGCTTAATAGTGAAAAGCAAGAATTAGAATTGAAATTTCAAGAAGGAAAATCATCGGCAGATGAACTTATTAAACTTTCTGCAAGATATGAAGAAGTAAAGTCACTTGTTGATGAGAAGGAAATGAGATGGCTTGAATTAAGTGAAAAGGATATGTAATATCAACTTTAATCATACAATATATGAAGAAAAATATAGATTTATTGGCAAATATTGCTCATATATAAATATTTTTGCATATATTTGCGTAAATTTTAGTATTCACATTTAAATAATTTGCCTATAGGATAAAACATTACACTAATTTTTAATTTAATCTAAATGGAAGAATTGATTAATTTTTCTGACGAAAAATTGGTAATGTTGTATGCTAATGGTTTGAATAAAGCCTTTGATATTCTTGTTGAAAGATATAAGAATAAGGTTTATTCATATATCTTTCATATAGTTAAATGTGAGGATTTAGCTGATGATATTTTCCAAGAAACTTTTGTAAAAGCAATTGTAACAATCAACCAAAGAAGATATACCGAAAATGGTAAATTCCTTCCTTGGATTATGCGTATTGCACATAATTTGATTATTGATTTTTATCGCCAGGAGAAATCAGAAAATACACAATCGTGTGATTCGGAACAAGTAAACATTCTTAATAGAAAAGATTTGGCTGATTCAACGATTGAAGACACTATGATTACAGAGCAGATTTACTTGGATATAAAAAAGTTAGTAAATGCTTTGCCTCAAAATCAGCGTGATGTATTAACAATGCGTTATTATAAAAACATGAGTTTTAAGGAAATTGCTGAATCTACAAATGTAAGTATAAATACTGCACTTGGGCGTATGAGATATGCTATTATGAATATGCGTAAACTTGCTGAAGAAAATAATATTATACTTACTCTATAAGTTTAAGTAGGAAAAATATTTCTGTACTAATGTAATATAAACAGTGTTTAATCGTTATAAAAATATAACACTAAAACATTATTGCCTATGCAGAAAAATTTTACTCTTAAAAACACTAAAAATTCGATTAATTCTCAAGAGAGAGGACCAAAACAAACAACAATTAACTTTATAAAGCAATTTGCAAGAGTGTGCACTATGAAACAAATGTCACACAAAGAGTTTGGTGCTTTTGTAATGAATTAATTTTTGATTAAAACGAAAGAGGTTGGGATATCCCAACCTTTTTCTTAATTTATTCATATCTTGTGGATTTAATAGGCATAATACTTGATACTATTTTAGATGGAAATAGTAATGATATATATGCCACAGCTACTACAAATAAATTAATTGCCATAATAGCTGTGATATTAATATCTACTGGCACATAGGAAATATAATAAGATTCAGCATCTAATTTTACAATATGAAAATAGTCTTGCAAAACTAACATTAATATACTTATTACGTTACCTAATAATAAGGATTTTAATATTAATTTATTTGTAACAAACATGAAAATTCGACTAATTGAATTATCAGTTGCTCCTAATGTTTTTAATAAACCAATCATATTAACTCTTTTCAATACAATCATCAACATTGCAGATATTAGAGTGAAGCAAGTAACTACAATCATTATAAGAATAATTACAATTGCGTTAGTATCTAACAAACTTAACCATGTAAAATAAGACAAATTAGTCATATATAGATTTGAAACAAAATACTCTTTCTCTAATTGTTTTTCAAAAAGAAATTTTTTAATTTCATTGGTTGTAGACTCTATATCATTAATATCTTTACAATTTATACCTATATAATTTGTTGTATTGCTATTAGAAATATTATTCAATTGTGATAGTGAACCAATTATGTAATTATTATCGAAATCTGAAAAATCAGAATTAAATATTCCTACAATATTATATTTTCTCAACTTTACATTATCACCTATGTAATAAGCTAAAATGCTTTTACCTACTTCTAAATCTAATTGTTTGGCAATATTTTTAGATATTAATATTGAGTTATTATTTTCTTTATTGCTGTAGTCTGGGATTTTACCTGCACACAATATAGAATTTAGGTAGGACCAATCATAATTATTATCACAACCTCTAAAATACATTCCTTTGAAGTTGTTTTGATTCTTTAGTACCGTTGGAGATTCTTTAAATATGCCAACTTCCACATTATTTTCTAAATTGG
This sequence comes from Muribaculaceae bacterium, assembly GCA_045656705.1. Classification (GTDB taxonomy): domain Bacteria; phylum Bacteroidota; class Bacteroidia; order Bacteroidales; family Muribaculaceae; genus RGIG4576. The sequence goes on from JAZORR010000011.1 coordinate 30,688, forward strand.
ATTCCAAATCAGATAAAAGTTCATCATACTCCTCTATATTGTCAAACTTTTCTACTTTAATATGAGATTGCAACTGATGAATTTTATTTGATATTTCATTTTTAAACCCCACAACAATTGATATCGATAAAATAATTATCACAATTGCTAAAGTCATGCCTACAATTGCAAAAGAGATGCTTTTACTTGATGTTTCAGAGAAATCTCCTTTACTGGTTTTTAATCTATTTGCTATAAAGAACTCAAATCTCATATATGAATGAAGTTTATATCATTATAAATAAAAATAAGAACGAGAATTCTCGTTCTTATTAATTTGTGGAGCTGGAGGGGTTTGAACCCTCGTCCAAACGCGGAACCAATAAGCTTTCTACACGCTTAGTCTTTTCTTGATTTTCGGAATCAGACAGGCAAAAGACAACCAACCTAAAACTTATCCTTTAAATTTAGAGAAATCCACAAGGAGAGAATTCCTCGATTCCCGACTTTACTGCACCACCTTATCGAAGCGTCTCGGGACCAAACAATCGGGTGATGTCTTGTCTCCGCAACTGTTGCAGAGATTAAGCTAATCTACTATACTTCAATTAAGCAGCAAGAGCGTAGTTATTTTCGCCATTTAAATTTTTGATGTCTGATATTATAGAGCATTGCCATCATCGCTCTGCGTGCTTACTTACCGCCTCTACACGCTGTCAAAGCCAGTCAGCCCCAATGCATAAGTTATAAGTGCAAAAATACAAATATTCTTGAATATGTAAAATTTCTAGGATTAAAACTTAACAACTTATAATATAGAATCAGTCTTTTTTAACACAACTAAAGCCCAATTGTTATCTTCTTTAACACTTCGCATCTCTAAATTGTGTTTTCTACCAGCATCTATTAGCATGTATGCTTCTTCTCTATAAAAACCACTAAGCAACATAAATCCATTAGGTTTTAACATTGATGCATACTTGTCAATATCATCTAATATAACATTACGATTTATATTTGCTAATACTATATCAAATGACTCAAGATTATAGTTATTTAATTGTGATGCATCACCTTTTAGTATTGTAATTTTATCAGAAACTTTATTAAGATCAATATTTTCCAATGCATTTACATAAGCTGCTTCATCTATTTCAATACCTATAGCAGATTCTGCCCCATGTAGCACTCCTACAATCGACAAAATTCCAGTACCAGTGCCCATATCTAATATCTTTTTCCCTAAAAGGCTCATAGATAAAAGTTCTGTTACTATTAGATTGGTTGTAGAGTGATGACCTGTGCCAAATGCCATTTTGGGATCAATGGTTATATCATATTCCATTTTAGGATAATCAGTATGGAAAGAACTATGAATAACACATTTATCAGCAATAACCATAGGTTTGAAGAAGTTCTTTTCCCATTCTTCATTCCAATCCTTGCCTATTATTAATTCAGAAGTCCAGGAATACTCACTCGAGAATTCATATAATTCAAATACATTTTTAAATGCATTCTCATCAAATAACTCTTTTTTTACAAAGGCAGATACGCCATTTTCAGTAGGCACAAAACTTTCAAAACCACAATCACATAGTAGCGCATCCAATATATCTATCTCATCTTGATTTGTTGGTTTTTGAACAATATCTACTTGTATATAATCATTCATTTTTAGTTGAATTATTTCTTCTTAAACAATTTTATTATAGAATTAGCCATTTTCACACCTTGCACAAATAACAATATTCTCTGAATAAAAGATAATTTAGATGATTTAATTTTATTTCCAGATGCTTGTTTAAATGGATTAATGCTGTGAGTTTTATGTTTTAAATGTTCTTTCTGCATTTCAAGCTTTATTAAAGCCTTTGCGCGCATAAATTTCAGTTCCTCGAAGCTAACGCCATTCCACTGTGCAATTGGTGTTTTATTAGTATCATTTGTATTCAACATAATATATAAACTTATTTCTGTGGAGGATTTAAAAACAGTTTACTAACAAATCTCGATACGGGGTTTAATATTAAAGTCTTTTTTAAACAGAATACTAAAAGTAATATTATTAGAATACCACATCCAACGATCAAGTTTGCAATCAATGTACTATTTAGTACTACTTCAAGCCATGATACTAAAGCTGCAGATAAGAAAAACAATGCACATGCAGATAAAACAATTATAAGACATACCGATATTATTGCCGACATTAGCATTGTTAATTTCTCAACTAAAGTAAGCTTAGTATAGTCTATTTGCAATGCAATATATTTCTTAACCTCTTGCCACAATTCTGTATAAGATGATGTGTCCATATAGTGACAACTATTTTAGGGCGTAATACAAAGATATATCACGCCCTATGTTATTAATTTATTAATTACAAAGTGCTATCTTCGATTTCAGCAGTGATTTGGTCCACCAATTCACTTACATCATCATCAGAGAAATCAAAGCCTCTTTCTTTGAGCATATTCTTAATACGAGCTCTCAAGTCACTACCCTTTTCTGGAGCAAATAATATTGCAGCTACACCACCTACTACTGCACCACCAAGGAAAGCATATAATAAACCTTTATATTTCATAATTGATTATTTTTCAGCATTAAATTCATTAGCAATTTCATCAACCAGTTCATCCATCTTTTGGCCACTTAGAGTGATACCTCTTTTACGCAAACTTTCACCTATCTTCTTTCGTGTTTCACTACCTTTATCAGGAGCAAAAAGAAGCCCTACTGCTGCACCAGCAATAGCACCACCAACAACGGCAAGTATTACATGTAATGGTTTCATAATATATATATTTTAGTTATACAATTATAAAATTAAACGATCTCTAATTTATAAAAGTTTTAGCAGTAGCAAACTTTTATGTTTTCTACAAATTTAATATATATTTTTCATAAAAAATATAATATTGCTGTTTTTTTTGATTAGAATAATGTTTTTTTGTATTTTTGTTTATTATTAGGATTAAGTATGTTTACAAAAGATATTATAGCAAAAGGAATCAAGGTTAACAACCTAAAAAATATTGATGTAGTAATACCAAGAAATAAATTGGTTGTAATAACCGGCTTGTCAGGTTCTGGCAAGTCATCACTTGCGTTTGACACACTATACGCTGAAGGTCAGCGTAGATATGTAGAAAGTTTGTCGTCTTATGCAAGACAATTCCTCGGACGAATGCCTAAACCTGATTGTGATTATATTAAAGGTCTACCTCCTGCTATTGCAATTGAACAAAGAGTTAGTAATAGGAATGCACGAAGTACAGTTGGGACTTCTACCGAGATTTATGACTATTTGAGAATCTTATTTTCTCGAGTAGGTAAAACATTTTCTCCAATAAGCAACCAATTGGTAAAAAAGCACACATCTGAAGATGTGATAACTATAATCAATTCTTTTCCAATAGGTACCAGATTTGCAATTCTTGTAAATTTACACATTCCAGAAAATAGAACAGTTTCTGAGCAATTAGAAATATTACATAAAGGAGGTTATTCAAGACTTGAAGTAGACTCCAATTTTGTGTTAATATCCGACTTGCTTAATAATGAAAACATAGAAGACATCAATAAATATAAATTATTGATTGATAGAATGCAAGTAACGCGTGAAAAAGACGATGAAATAAGACTTTTGGATTCACTTGAGACTGCATTTTATGAAGGTCATGACGAATGTATACTTAAAGTATGGGGCACTGATGAAATAGAAACTATCACATTTTCAAAAAGATTTGAAGCCGATGGTTTACAATTTCAAATCCCTAATGAGCTGATGTTTAATTTCAACAACCCTATTGGGGCCTGTCCCGAATGTGAAGGATATGGAAAGGTTGTAGGAATTGATGAGAATTTAGTTGTACCTGATAAAAATCTTTCAATCTACGATGATGCTGTATTGTGTTGGAGAGGTGCAAAGATGAGTGAATATAAACGATATTTTATATCAATTGCATCAAAATATAATTTCCCGATACATCGCCCATATTTCCAATTATCAGAAGAAGAAAAGAAACTTCTTTGGGAAGGTAATGATGAATTTGAAGGATTAAATGGTTTCTTTAAATATCTCGAAAGTAAAAGTTACATTATACAAAATCGTGTAATGTTGGCAAGATACAGAGGTAAAACAATATGTCCACATTGTAAAGGTAGTCGTCTAAAACCAGATGTTGAATATATAAAGATAGGTGGCAAGTCAATTACTGATTTGACTAAAATGCCAGTAGACAAACTCAAAGAATGGTTTGAAAATATAACATTTGATGAATATGACCAAGTAGTAGCAAGTAGAGTAATTACGGAAATTAAAAACAGATTAAGTTTCCTCAATGATGTAGGTTTAGGGTATTTAACACTAAATAGATTGTCATCTACCCTATCTGGGGGTGAAAGCCAGCGTATTAACTTAGCTACATCGTTAGGAAGTAGTTTGGTCGGTTCTCTGTATATCTTAGATGAGCCAAGTATCGGCTTACATTCAAGAGATACAAGTAGATTGATTAAAGTTCTACGAATGTTACAAGAATTAGGCAATACAGTAGTTGTAGTAGAACACGATGAAGATATTATTAAATCTGCAGATTATTTAATTGATGTTGGACCATTAGCCGGACGCAATGGAGGGGAAATTGTTTACGCAGGTGATGTAGATTCTTTGGATACATCAGCAGATAGTCTTACAGTACAATATCTAAATGGTAATAAAAAAATTGATTTACCTAAACATCGTAGGAAATGGAATAATTACATCAGAGTTAATGGTGCAATTGAAAATAATTTAAAGAACATTGATGTAAAAATTCCGTTAGGTGTAATGACGGTTGTTACTGGTGTAAGTGGTTCTGGCAAGTCAACTCTTATAAATAAGATTTTATATCAAGGCTTAGCTAATTATTTTAATATCTCAAAAGAATCTCCAGGACAACATAAGAATATAGATGGTGATTTATTTTTGATTAAGGGAGTGGAATTTGTCGACCAAAATCCCATAGGTAAATCATCAAGAAGTAACCCAGCTACCTATTTAAAAGTATTTGATGAAATTAGAAAACTATATGCCGAACAACAATTATCGAAACAAGTGGGATATAATTCTGGCTTTTTCTCATTCAATACTCCAGGTGGCAGATGTGAAGAGTGTAAAGGTGAAGGCACTATCACAATAGAAATGCAATTTATGGCAGACATTACACTTGAGTGTGAGCATTGTCATGGAAAGCGTTATAATACAAATGCTCTTGAAGTAGAATATAAAGGGAAGAATATTTATGACATACTAAATATGACTATAAATCAGGCTATTGAGTTCTTTAGTCAATCAAATGGTTTGATAGAAAAGTCAATAGTAAAACGAATGAAACCACTTCAAGATGTAGGACTCGGATACTTAAAACTCGGTCAATCATCATCTACTCTTTCTGGTGGTGAAAATCAAAGAGTAAAATTGGCATATTTTTTGAGTATTGAAAAGTCAAATCCTACTTTATTTATTTTTGACGAACCTACAACAGGCTTACACTTTCATGACATTAATACATTAATGCATTCATTTAATAAACTTATAGAAAATGGCCATACTATAATTATTATTGAGCATAATATGGATGTAATAAAATGTGCCGATTATATTATAGATTTAGGACCTGAAGGTGGAGAAAATGGAGGGCAATTAATATATTGTGGCACTCCTGAAGGCCTTGTAGATTGTAAGGAAAGTTATACAGGTACATATTTAAAAGAAAAGCTGGAATAATCCAGCCTTTCTTTTAAATATGTTATATTTTATCTTAATCGATCATAACTACTAAGCAATTTCTTATCTCTCTTGATTGCCAAGATTGATAAAATAAGAAGTATTATTGAAATAATAGGCATACAATTTGGCATAAGGAATTGGTCAAACTTAAATGCTGACAAATTTAATGATTCTATTACCAATACAGCAATTTGAGTGAGAGTAAGCAATACATTAATAAAGCAAAGTCCTATTTGTAGTTTTAATGCTTTATATTTAAAGATTGATACCAAAGATAATACTGTAACTAAGATACTTATTATAAATGAAATTAGACTGGCATCAAATAGTGATACTTTTTCTAAAGTTTCATTAATAGTCTTAACCAATATTACATCTGAAAAAGAATAACATCCCATTAAAATAGATGCTATCAATAAATACACGGATTGAATTCTTTGAATTACCATTGTTATTTTTGTTTGATTATTAGTTACTGCAAATATAATGCATTTTTTCTAATCTTTAAAAGAATTAATAAATAAACATTGCATAACCAAGTAGTATGTTTTATAAATTTTATTTTAACTTAATAATAAGTTTTACGAAATGTTACTCTATGTATAATAAAAATGCTTAAAAGAATAAGTAAATAGATATATTATTATGATGTAGGATTGTTTCTTCGTATCTTTGTAGAAATTATATATTTGTAATGAATAGAAGTGAATTATTAAATAGAAAACAGGCTATTGATTTGACTATACAATCGCTGAAAATTAATAAATCAATTAATTTAGTGGAAAATCTTATAAAAGATACTAATACATTGATTTATCAAACAGAATTTGATAATATAAAACTTGAGTATGATTACTTATTAAAATATTTTTTAGATGGAGTAAACGATACCCATCGTGGCAATATCTACAATAAAATTGCAGTAAAATTGCAGATTCTAACAAATAAGATTATTTGCGAAGAATTGACAAAAAATGACTTTAATGTCTACTATGCATATAAGCGCACAATAAAAAAGAAAGGACTATCGTTGAGTACCCTACTCTATCAATATGACTCAAAATTGAAATATATTGAGCTTTTTACTGAAACAGATATAACACATTTTGATAAAATAGCACATTTCAAGGAATTAGAACAAATACAAATAGATATTTTCAACTATGTTTGGACAAGTTTCCCTATTTGTAATGAAGATTATTCATTGTTAAATGATATTTTTAGGAATGCTAAATATCCTATCATATTTAAGGAATTGCTTATTTCTGCTGTTTTATTATCATTATTGGAATATTACGATGATCAGTTATTTATCACATTAATTGATCAATATCAATCAGATTATAATAGTATTTCAGCAAAATCTATTACTGCATTGGTTATCACGCTACTAATACATACTAATTCCATCTCTGATAAAGGGGAAAATGCATTATTATCTATATCTGATACTCATAATTTTAGTAATGATATAAAGAGTGTAATAAACTTCCTTATCAAGAGTAAGAATACTGATAGAATATCTAAGAAAATGGATGACGCTTTAATGGCGAATATTCGCAAAATCTCCCCTGATATTCTGCGTAAATTTACTTCTGATACAAATATGTCAGACTTAACTGATTTTGAATCAAATCCCGAATGGAATAAATTCATTAATAATGATGAATTCACCTCAAATATTGAAGAATTTAGTAAAATGCAAATGGAAGGTGGAGATGTTTTTGCGTCAACATTCTGCCATTTAAAATCTTTCCCATTCTTTTCAATGATAGGTAATTGGTTCTTACCTTTTTATTCAACACATTCACTTGTTCAAGAGTCGTTATCAGAATCTGAGATAAAGAAAGTTGATATTATGCTTGGATCTAAATTCCTATGTGATAGTGATAAATTCTCATTTGTTGCATCACTTAACTCTGTGCCATCATCACAAAGAGATATGATGATATCACAATTCAACGAGCAAAATATTGCACTAAATGAAATGAATGCAGGTGAATTATCCCAAAAAATTGATATCACAAAGGATTCTTTAATAAGTGGATATATTCAAAATCTATATCGCTTCTTTAAATACAATGTAAATAAAAAAGATTTTATTGATCCATTTGATAGAGATTTTGATTTTAAAAAGATTGAAAAAATTATCAAACTTGATAATATTGCCGAAATATTACAAATAATAGGCGAATTTTATCTAAAGAATAATTTATATTCTGAGGCATTATATTATTTAAATCAAATAGAAATTGATTCTGTAAATTCAAATCCTATTTTATATCAAAAGATTGGTTTTTGCTATCAAAATATAGGAGATTATACGCAAGCAATAAATCATTATAAGAAATATGAATTATTGTGTAATAATGATTTATGGAACATCAAGCACTTGGCTGTATGTTATAAAGCAGTGAACCAATATAATAATGCAATGGCTTACTATATTAAGGCAGATGAATTAAAACCAGACAATATCAATATAGTTTTAAATATAGGACATTGTATGCTTGAGATTGGAGACTTAACTAATGCATTAAAACAATACTATAAAGTGGATTATTTAACAGGCTCTAACTTAAAGGCTTGGAGGCCTTTAGCTTGGTGCTTATTCTTGAAGAAGGATTTCGAACAAAGTGAAGCATTTTACAATAAAATAATGAATATGAATCCATCAGCAATAGATTATTTAAATTATGGTCATTTAAAATTTGCTATGAATGATATACCACAAGCTATTGCACTCTATAAAAAATCTATAGAATCATTTGACAACTCTATAGATAAATTTACTGAATCATATAGTGCCGATAAACACTCTCTTCTAAATGTAGGTATTTCGGAAAATGATATACATATTTTATTAGATTCATTATATTATACTTGTGAAAATTTTAAACATTAATTAATATCAAAAATGAAAAAAAATTTATTACTATTAGTTTTAATTTTATCACTCCAAACTATGGCAAATAGTCAAAACATTTTCTATTCGGAGTTTAAAACCACAAATGGTGCTATACCTTTTGATAAAATTACAAATAGCGATTTTGAACCAGCTATTGTAAAAGGTATCGAAGAACAAACTCAAGAAATTAACGCAATCGTGAATCAGCGTAGTGTACCAACATTTGAAAACACAATTGTTGCTCTTGAAAAATCAGGTAAAACACTTAATCGTGTACTTGGTGTATTCTACCCATATATCTCAGCTAATTCAAATGATGAATTAATGGAGATATCTACAAAGGTTTCACCTATGCTTTCTGCTCATAACACAAGCATTAGCTTGAATGAAAAACTATGGGAACGCATAAAGTTTGTTTATGAAAATGCTGATAGATCAACTCTTGATAAAGAAGATTTAATGCTTTTAGACGAAACATATCTTTCTTTCTCAAGAAATGGTGCAAACTTAGAAGGTGAAAATCGTGAAAAATATCGCGAATTAACCAATGAATTATCAATGCTTACGCTTAAGTTTGGCCAAAATGTTCTTAAAGAACTAAATACCTATGAAATCTGTCTTGAGGAAAGTGACCTAACAGGTTTACCTGAAGGTGTTATAGAAGCAGCTAAAATTGCAGCGCAAGAAAAAGGAAAAGAAGGATACCTTTTCACAATGGCTGCACCAAGTTATCGCCCATTTATGCAATATTCTTCTCGTCGTGATTTAAGAGAAAAGATGTATCGCATATATAACACTCGTAACACGAAAGGTGAATATAGCAATATTGATGTTATGAGTAAGATTGCTGATACTCGTAGACAAATAGCAAACATTCTCGGATATAAGACTTTTGCCGAATACAAGCTATCACACACAATGGCACAATCACCTGAAAATGTATACGAACTACTTGATAACTTGAAAAAGGCATATCTTCCAGCACAAAATAAGGAACTTAAAGAACTTGAAAAATTTGCTTGTGAAATAGAAGGTAAGAAAATTAAACTTGAAGCATGGGATTATAGTTATTACTTTAATAAATTGAAAAATAGCAGATTTGATTTGAATGATGAAATGCTACGCCCATATTTCGAATTAAATAGTGTAATCGAAGGTGTTTTCGGTTTGGCTACAAAACTTTATGGTATAAAATTTACAGAAAATCATGATGCACAAGTATTCCATCCTGAGGTACAAGCATTTAATGTCACCGATGCAGATGGCACATATATCGGTATGATTTACACCGACTTCTTCCCTCGTGCATCAAAAAGAAGTGGAGCTTGGATGACTGATTTTAGAGCTCAATACATTGATGAAAATGGTAAAGATGTTCGCCCTTTGGTATCAATCACTATGAACTTTACAAAACCTACAGGAACAAAACCTTCTTTGCTTACATTTGACGAAGTTGAAACGTTCCTACATGAATTTGGTCATGGTCTACATGGTTTATTGAGCCAAGTAAAATACTCTTCACTATCAGGAACTTCTGTTTATAGAGATTTCGTGGAATTGCCATCTCAATTTAATGAAAATTATCTTATTGAAAAGGAATTCTTGGATAGCTTCGCAAAACACTATATCACAGGAGAACCAATGCCACAAGAATTAATTAATAAGATTATTGCTTCAGCTCAATTCGGAGCAGCTTATGCATGCGTGCGTCAATTGAGTTTTGGATATATGGATATGGCTTGGCATTCATTGACTGCACCAGCTGAAAATGCTTTTGCTGTAGAATATAATGCAATAAAAGATGTTCAATCATTCTCACCAGTTGAAGGTTGTCTTATGTCACCACAATTCTCACACATTTTCTCAGGTGGATATGCAGCTGGTTATTATAGTTATAAATGGGCAGAAGTATTAGAAGCTGATGCTTTTGCTAAATTTAAGGAAGATGGCATTTTCAATCAAGAAACAGCAAAATCATTTCGCGAAAATATCTTGAGCAAAGGTGGTACAGAAAAGCCTATGGAACTTTATAAGAAATTCCGTGGCCACGAACCTATGATTGATGCACTTCTTTCTCGTGATGGTTTGAAGAAATAAATTGTTGAATTTTCATAAAAATCTATTTAAAAATAAGGGATTTATTAGTCCCTTATTTTTTTTATCTCCTAAAATTATTATATTTGTACATTCATATATTTATACAAGATATTAACTATAATCGAAATAAACACAACAAGCTAAATATGGGAAACGATTCAGATAAACAAAAATCATTAGATATTCGTTATTTAAAAATGGCATCTATTTGGGCTGAAAATTCTTATTGTAAACGCAGACAGGTTGGAGCCTTAATTGTAAAAAATAAGATGATTATATCTGATGGTTTTAATGGTACTCCTTCTGGATTTGAGAATATTTGTGAAGATGAAAATGAGAATACAAAATCTTATGTATTACATGCTGAAGCTAATGCAATAACTAAAGTTGCAAGAACCAACAACAGCAGTGATAATGCCACATTATATGTAACTGCGTCTCCATGTATTGAATGTGCTAAATTAATCATACAAGCAGGTATCAAACGTGTAGTTTTTTCTGAACTATACAGAATGAACGATGGAGTGGAATTGCTTAAGCGTGCAGGTATAGAATGTGAATATATACCTAAAGATTCATTTAATTATTAAAATTTAAAACAACATCGAATGAAATCTCAAAAGAATATATTAATTATACTACCAATTGTAATTGCCGTATCTATAGTTATAGGTATTCAAATTGGTAATACATTCGCATTTAATTCGGGGATTAGAATTAACGACAGAAAGATAAACGAAGTATTAAGTCTTGTTGCAAATAGTTATGTTGATACGGTTAATATTGATGAAATTGTTGAGCAAACTATTCCACAAATGCTTACACATCTCGACCCTCATACCAATTATATACCTGCAAAAGACCTAACAAATGTAAATGATGAACTTGATGGTTCTTTTAGTGGTATTGGTATTTCCTTTTTTATAATGAATGATACTGTGAGAATTGTAGAAGTGCTTTCTGGTGGGCCATCTGAAAAGGCTGGTCTTTTAGCAGGTGATAAAATCGTTGAAATTAATGACTCTTCTTTCGTAGGAAGTATTGTCAACAATCAATCAGTATTCAATCAACTTAGAGGCAAAAAAGGTACTATCGTAAAATTGGGTATCAAGCGAAACACAAGTTCTGATGTTTTACATTTTGACTTAGTAAGAGGTGATATCCCAGTAAATTCTATTGATGCAGCCTATATGGTGGACAAAAAAATTGGTTATATAAAAATTGCAAAATTTGCTCGTACCACATATAGCGAATTCCTTCAGTCACTCGTAAAACTAAAAAATGAAGGTGCTGAAAAATATATTCTCGATTTAAGAGGAAATGCTGGTGGATTTATGGAAATGGCTATTCTTATGACTAATGAATTTCTACAAGAAAATTCATTAATAGTATATACAAAAGGAAGGGATTCCAAAGATAATCAACAATTTTGGAGTGATGGAAATGGATCATTTAAGAATGCAGAACTTGCTATTCTTATTGATGAATACTCTGCCAGTGCAAGTGAAATTTTAGCGGGAGCAATACAAGACAATGATAGAGGTCTTGTAATAGGAAGAAGATCTTTTGGTAAAGGTTTGGTTCAGAAACAAATTGAGTTAAGAGATAGCAGTGCAATCAGACTCACTATTTCGAGATATTATACACCATCAGGAAGATGTATTCAAAAAGATTACAAAAATGGTGAAGATGCTTATCGTAAGGATATTTATGATAGATATTCACATGGTGAATTATCCCATAAGGATAGTATAAAGGTTGATACTACAAATCTATTTTACACTTCTCATAAAAGAAAAGTGTATGGAGGAGGTGGTATTACACCTGACATTTTTATACCAGCCGACACAAGTGGTATTACATCATATTATATAAATGTAAGTAATGCGGGGCTTCTTCAAAAATTTGCTTACAGATATGCTGAAATTAATAGAAAAGAATTGTTAAAACTTGAGGATTATAAGCAATTTCTAAGAATTCTTCCAAGCGATTATTCTTTGTTAAATGATTTTGTGTCTTTTGCATCGGAAAATGGTGTACCAGCAAGGTGGTACTATATCAATATGTCAAAAGAATTAATTGTTATTCAGTTGAAAGCATTAATAGCACGAGATATTTTTGGAAATAATGCGTTCTACCCTATTTACAACAAAAATGATAAGATGATACAAAAAGCCATTAAAGCTATTAATGAAAATAAAGCTGCTTTTCCTCTAAGAAATCCTAATTTAGACTGAAAACATGAATGAGAAGAATAATATTAGATTGCATATCAAGTCATTAAAGCGTAATTTATCTAATAACGATATGATAAATTGCGCTGAAATGGTTTTCTCCAAGCTCTATTCATTAGATGAATGGAATAAAGCAACCAATATATTATTCTATTATTCATTACCAGATGAATTACAAACGCTCCCTTTTATCGATCATTTAACCAATAAGAAGATATATATACCACGCGTAAATGGCGATAACCTTGACATAATCAGATACGATAAAGAATCAATACAAAAGGGTTATCAGAATATTATGGAACCCATAGAATCTAATATTAGTGTGCAGATTAAAGATATAGACATTGTATTAGTGCCAGGAATAGCTTTTGATTTAAATAAAAATCGGTTAGGAAGAGGCAAGGGTTTTTATGATAGATTATTAAACGGAAGTAAATGCATCAAGATAGCACTTGCCTATGATTTTCAGATATTAGAAAAGATACCTGCTCAACCTCACGATGTAAAAATGAATATTATTATTACTCCAAATCATATAATTAGATAACACTATGGCGATTATTAATATAAATAGCAAACTCAGTGATATTGTAACATCTGAACCATCTACCTTAAGCGTATTAAATAGATTTGAAATTTATTTAGGCTTTGGAGACAAGACTATTACAGATATCTGTAAAGAAAAAAATATAGACGCTAATTTCCTTACTACGATTCTCAATACTTATATCAACGAAAATTATTTCCCTGAAGATACTTTAAAATCTTATAGTCAAAAGTTGATTTTGGAATATTTTATTAAGACAAATAACTACTATATTCGTTTTCAATTGCCTAATATTGAAAGACATTTTAATTCTTTTATTGAAAGAAGTGAAAAAGGAAATAAAAGTTTAGAATTACTCCGTCAGTTTTTTGATGAAGTGAAAAATGAATTAATCTCAAGAATAGAACAAGACAAAGACTTACTATTAGGAAAGAACTATTATCCAAATACATTACCTGAAGAAGAAAATGACTCAATAGAAGACAAACTAAGTGATTTGGTAAATATGTTTGTAATTCACTTAAAAGGTAATTATGATATAAATTTGTGTCACGCCGTTCTTTTTGCTATTATTTCATTACAAAAAGACATTAGTCAAAATAATAGATTAAGATATCGCATATTATTGCCTCTTTTAAAATCAGAATTATAATGAATGCAATAAATGTTGTTATTTTCCATGAGAATACTCTGGTAGCATATGGTTTAATGAGATTAATGGTAGATACATTAAACATTAAACCCCAAATTGCAAATACACTAAATGATATAAATAATTATAATGATTATAATCTAATATTTATATCATCATATCTTTACATTCAAAACTATCCTGATATAAATAATTTTAAGCATAAAATCATTATTATTACAGATAATGAAACTTCACGAGATAGTAATAATGGTGTATTGTCTGCTACTTGGTCAACCGAAGATATAATTTCATACATTAGCTCACTTTCAACTAATATATGCGACAATAATGACACGCAAACTGAATTATCAAAACGAGAATTGGAGGTATTAAAATTGATCGTAAAGGGTCATATCAATAAAGAGATAGCTAATATTTTAAATATCAGCATTAATACTGTATTAACACATAGAAAAAATATAACATCAAAATTAGGAATTAAAAGTGTTTCGGGATTAAGTGTGTATGCTATGATGAATGGATACATTTAAAAGATGATAATCAAATATAGAAAATCAGTATTGTTAAATAACACAAAAGGCTAACTTGAAAGTTAGCCTTTTGTTATTTAAATAAATATTTAGAGGATTAAATCCACTTAATATATGCGAAATCTTGACGGTGAGGAAGATCTGGGTTATTAGGATATACACGGAATGCATACTTAAACATACCAGCATCCTTCATAGTTTGCTTCAAGTTGTATGTTACAACATTACCTTCTTCTGCAACTACTTCAAATGGAATAGCTTCGTCAAACTTAACTGCACCATTTTCGTTCTTATAGATTACAAGTTCTACACCAAGATTCTTTCCAAGACCTGCAGTATCAAGTTTTACTGTAGCTTCAACATTTGTTCCACATACAGGGGCATTATAGAAACCATCAGAGAGATTCATTTCTACAACATTGATGTTGTCCCACTTAGCAGCAACATTTTCCTTCCAAGCTGCGATTTCCTTTGCCTTAGCATAACCATCTTGCATCAACACCTTAGAACGGATGCCTTCCTTTGAGTAGAAACGATCGATATAATCGTTAAGCATACGTTGCATAGTGTAATTTGGTGTAATATATGCAAATGAGTTCTTGATGAATTGGATCCATTCAGGTGAATATCCCTTAGAGTTCTTAGCAAAGTACAATGGGATGATTTCATTCTCAAGCATTGAATAGATTGTTGCAGCATCAAGTTGGTCTTGTTGGTTTGTATCATTGTAAGTGATTTCGTCGGTCAAAGCCCAACCCGCATTCTTACGATAACCTTCATACCACCAACCATCAAGTACAGAGAAATTCAATACACCATTCATTTCAGCCTTTTCACCTGAAGTACCAGATGCTTCAAGAGGACGAGTTGGGGTGTTCAACCAAATATCAACACCTGTTACAAGACGCTTAGCTACAATCATATCGTAGTTTTCCAAGAAGATAATCTTACCAAGGAATTGTGGCATACGAGAGATTTCAATAATACGCTTGATAAGACCTTGACCACCACCATCAGCTGGGTGAGCCTTACCTGCAAATACGAATTGAACAGGGAATTGTTCGTTGTTTACAATCTTAGCCAAACGGTCAAGGTCAGTAAACAAAAGGTGTGCACGCTTGTATGTAGCAAAACGGCGAGCGAAACCAATAATCAACGCATTTGGGTTAATCTTTTCAGTAATCTTCACAATGCGAGATGGGTCACCTTGGTTCTTCAACCACTTTTCCTTGAAATCACGGCGAACAAAGTTGATAAACTTGTTCTTCATAGCCATACGAAGATTCCAAATATCTTCATCAGCTACATTCAACATAGGAGCCCAAGTTTCTTCCTTTGCTTGTTCTTCTACATAATCTTCACCAAGAACTTCCTTATAGTATGCTTTCCATTCAGAAGCAGCCCATGTAGGCATGTGAACACCATTAGTAACATATGACACATGTGATTCTTCTGGAGAATATCCCTTCCAAACACCTTGGAACATACTCTTAGAAACTTCACCATGCAACCAACTTACACCATTAGCCTCTTGACATGTATTCAATGCAAATACACTCATTGAGAAGCGTTCGTTTGTATTTGGATTTTCACGACCCATATTCATAAGGTCTTGCCAGCTGATACCAAGTTTAGCTGGATATTCACCCATATATTTACCAAACAAACCTTCATCAAAATAGTCGTGTCCAGCAGGAACTGGAGTATGTACTGTGTAAAGAGAAGTTGAACGAACAAGTTCCAAAGCTACATTAAAATCAAGCTTTTCTTCTTGAACATAATCAACAAGGCGTTGCAAGTTCAATAGTGCAGCGTGTCCTTCATTACAGTGGAATAATTGAGTCTTAATGCCAAGACGCTTCAACATTAGGATACCACCGATACCAAGCATATATTCTTGCTTGATACGATTTTCCCAATCACCACCATACAATTGAGATGTAATTGGACGGTCAAATTCTGAGTTCTTATCATTGTCTGTATCAAGAAGATATAGATTCATACGACCTACATTAACCTTCCAAATGTTAGCGTAGATTACGCGACCAGGATATGGCACTTCAAGCACGATTTGTGAACCATTTTCATCAAGAACAGGTTCGATAGGCAATTGGTTGAAGTTTTGTGGTTCGTAATTAGCCATTTGTTGACCATCAACAGATAGAGTTTGAGTAAAGTAACCATGCTTGTACAAGAAACCTACTGCAGTCATATCCACACGAGAGTCAGATGCTTGCTTGATATAGTCACCAGCAAGGATACCAAGACCACCAGAATAAATCTTAAGACATGCACAAAGACCATATTCCATACTGAAGTATGCAATAGAAGGTACATCTGTACGCATTGGTTGACTCATGTAATTTCTGAAGCTTTTAACTACGCTTTCAATGCGAGCCATCATTGCTTCATCATTCATAATTTCTTCATAACGCTCGTGGTCAATTTTTTGAAGCATCATTACTGGATTTTCACCAGTCGAACGCCACAAATCAGGGTCAATATCATGGAATAAGTTCTTACCTTCACTATTCCATACCCACCACAAGTTTTTCGACAATTCTTCAAGGTCTTTCAACTTTGAAGGAAGTACACTTTTTACTGTAATTTCTCTCCAATTAGGAGTGTTTGTATTACTTACTTGTAATTTCATAAAATAATTAATATCTATTTTGTTATATTATTTTTCACAACAATTACCATGCTAATGACATGGCAAGTCATACATTATTACTTTTTATAAGCTTTTTCGTAGTACTTAATAAAGTTTTTCCATATTGCCTTTTTAGCAGTTCGTTTAGCCTTATCACTTGCTAATTTGAATGAATCAGAGCTTGAATTTAAATACTCATATAAATAAGTAGAAATCTGATCCACTACACTACTATAATTTGAGTCAGTTCTATGAATTACCTTCACACCAGATTGTTCAAATCCATCACCACATTTATTTAGTACCCATTGACCAAAACCAGACAAATCAGTAGTAATTGTAGGCACTCCAAATGCAACACTTTCCATAGGAGTGTATCCCCATGGTTCGTAGTATGATGCAAAGACAGTACAATCAAAACCAATTAATAGATCATAATAATCCATATTAAATATACCATCATTACCATTCAAGTAACAAGGGACATATATAATGTGAACATTATCATTCATTTGGTTGCACATTCCTAAATAGCGCATTTTATTAAAGATTGCATCATCGCCGTAGTTATTAATATCATGAGTGATTACCTTATTTTCCAAATTGTTATTACACTTATTGGTAATATTCTCAATTAGGTCGGCACGAGCTTCTTTCATCCATGCAGGTACAAGAATAAACGCAACTATTTTTTTATCGCTATTAGTCCAAGAAGAACGAAGTACATTAATAGAATCGATGAAAGCATCTAAACCTTTATTTCTGAACTCATTTCTTCCTGATGTAGCAACAAATAAAGTATCATCACTATATTCTACTCCGGTAAGTGCTTTTGCTACTTCAATCAATTTAGCACGAGCAGCAGCTCGTTTTTGAGAAAATTCGGCTTTTACAGGAACAAAATCCAATTCAAAACCGTTTGGTGTAACGATTGGATCACGACCAATTAATTGCTTACATTCAATAGCAGTAACATCACTTACAGTAGTAAATGAATCAGCTTGAAGAGCAGCAGTCTTTTCGAGTGAATGCTTTGACTGCATATTTAATTCATCAGCCATCTGGTCACCATTATAACCAGACATATAGTCATATAGAGGTTTGTTATTGCCACAAATACTTCTTCCGATGCTTGTGGCATGAGTAGTGAACACAGTATGAACATTAGGCATTTGCTTCTTTAAATAAAGCAATCCCATACCTGTAGTCCATTCATCAAAATGTGCTATTACATCTATTGATTCAGTTTTTGATAAGTAATTAACATAATCTTCAATTACTAATGCCGATGCGTAAGCAAACATACAAGATTCATCATAATCACCATAAGCGTGAAGTGAATCTACTTGATATTCATTCCACATTTCGGCATACAATTCATCTTTATGTGTATAAAGTGATTTGTAATCCACCAAAATTACAATAGGATTTCCAGGAATATTCCATCTTCCTACTCTAACAGCAACACCTTCGAGTAGATTATTATTTTTTCTCCACGATTGTAGAAGTCTTGGCGATTCTTTAAAAGAGTTTGATGTATTTTCTCTTCCAAAATCAGGACCTATGAAAATCACTTTATCCTGAAATAAATTATTTAATGTATTAGCTTTTGTTGATAATACAGTATAAATTCCGCCAACTTTGTTACACACTTCCCAGCTTGTCTCAAAAATCAATTTTGAGTGCTTTTTGTTTTGGGCCATAATTTATATAATCTTTCTTTTATTGTAAATTCAAAATGCAAAATTAATGCAATTATTTAAAATATACAAATTTACACCCCTCAATTCATTAGTTTATTTACAATAACCATTATAATATTATAAAAGTAGCACTTATTTGAAATAGTTTTTAGTCTTTAATGCTAAATATTTCATTTTTTTTCGTAAATTAGCAAAATATTAATTTAAAATCAATAATATTATGGCAAATAAAAGAGATTTAAAGAAATACATCAAGAATGTATGTGGCGATATTGCTGGAGAATGTATCTTTGCAAAATTCTACTTTGATGGAGTAGATTGTGAGAAAATGGATGATATTATCGTAAAGGCTGCAATTATGCAAACCAATATGATTGATAAAGTATCCGTTACATTTGATAAAACTCCTAAATCATTTGATAATGCTTGTGAATACAAGAAAGCAAGAAAAGCATATTTCAAAGGATGCTACAATCAATTAAAGAAAGAACTTAATGATGAAGTGAATGCAATTGTAGCAGAAATGAATGGTGCTATGACTAATGAACAAAAAGCTGCGAATAAGGAAGCTTTAAATAAGTAATTTCTTCATATCATAAGAGTCTTGAATTTAGCAAAAAAAATATTTAACTGTTTAGGGTGGTCTTTGGAAATTAAAATTCCTGACTGCCCTAAATGTGTTATATGTATAGCTCCACACACAAGCAACTGGGATTTTTTTTATGCACAGTTAGCTTGTAAAATGCTTAAATGGAAAGCTGGTTTCCTTATGAAGGAAACATGGTTTTTCTTCCCTTTGAATTATATATTTAAGGCAATGGGTGGCATACCTGTACCACGAAATAAAAAAGGTTCAGATCTAACTAATGCCATCATTGATATGTTTAATAATTCGAAATCTCTTAAATTAGCAATCACTCCAGAAGGAACTCGAAAAAGAGTAGAAAATTGGAGAACTGGAATTATAAGAATAGCTCATGGAGCTAATATACCTATCATAATGGCATATATTGATTACAAAAAGAAACATATAGGTATCACAGAAATTTTCCAGCCATCAGGAGACATTGATATAGATATGAAACATATAAAAAGTTTCTATGACGGCGTAAACGCTAAGTATCCACAAAAATTTTGTAATATATAATTTAGGAGCATATGGTGATTGGTAGAAAACTTAACGTATCGTTGATTGAAATTGATATAATTTGGAATAATAAAGAAGCTAATAT
The DNA here is from genome assembly GCA_045656705.1 of Muribaculaceae bacterium. Taxonomy (GTDB): domain Bacteria; phylum Bacteroidota; class Bacteroidia; order Bacteroidales; family Muribaculaceae; genus RGIG4576. The sequence continues at coordinate 51,005 of JAZORR010000011.1, forward strand.
CAAACAACTTGAAGATAGTATACAGAAACTACCAAAAGGTACTGATATTGTGATTCTTCCTGAATTATTTTCTACTGGATTCAATCTTGAGGATGCTAATACTATGATTAATTCAGCTGAAAGAAACACACAAGAAACTATACAAATAATAAAACAATTATCATCTAAATATCATATTGCTATAGCCGGTAGTTTCATGGCAAAAACAGCTGATAAAATATATAATCGTGCTTTTTTTATAGAAAGTTCAGGTGAAGAAACTTTTTATGATAAACGACATATTTTCAGTATTGGTGGAGAACAAGATATTTTTACAGCTGGAACCAAAGTACCTCCTATCATAAGATATAGAGGGTGGAATATTATGCTATCCATTTGTTATGATTTGAGATTCCCAGTGTGGCTAAACAATTCAAATTGCAAATATGATATGCTGATTATAGTGGCAAATTGGCCCAAAGCTCGAGATTATGTGTGGCAACATTTATTAATAGCAAGAGCTATTGAAAATGAGTGCTATGTATGTGGGTGTAATCGTATTGGCAATAGTCCTTCAGGTATAGAATATATAGGCAACTCTATGGTTATAGATTTTAGGGGACAGATTGTTTCTAATAAATCGGACAATATTATTTCAGCCACATTAAGTTCTGAGAAACTTTTAAGTTTCAGACAAAATTTTCCTGTGTGGAAAGACTTTGATGAATTTAAACTAATCTAATAAATAATGTTTGAATTTGTCAAATTCAAACATTATTTACTCTTATTAACCTATTCTTTTTATTCTCATTTCACAATTAGAACAATCAGTTTCAATAAGCAACTTTACTCTTTCATTGGTGAGATATAATTTTTGAGGCAATTTATTATTAGCCCTTCTGCATACTCCTAACTCTCGTAGTATACAATATCTGGTATGCATCAAGACTTCCTCACCAACAAATTCAAAATTTGGATGCTCTAATGCTGGCTGTATATTATTTACACCATGTGAACGATAAAATTCAGCACTTTTTTTATTTGCAACATTATCGGTATAATCTAAGTTTTCTTTAAAATAATGAGCATCACGATCTTCATTTCTGCGATACTCATATTTATAATTTGCACATTGTGCATTATCAAGCAATTCTAATGCTTTTCTCTTCAAATCAGCTAAAAATGAGTTTGGTATAAATAAATCGCCTAAAACTTCCACCTTATCAATCTCATAAATAGTGTTACCAGTTTTCTTTAGTAACTCTATCTGACGACTTCCTTGAAAGCTTTTAGCTTCTTGAAGCGTAGCATCTAATTCAGAGATTGCCGTAACGGAATTACCTCTTTCGTCGACAGCATCAAGACACAAAACATTCCCTACATTTCTCAATTTGAAATGTGTGATTATTTTGCGAATTGAATTGTACTTTTCTAATAACTCACTGTATTTCTTGTCATAAGTGCGATATAGAATTGTCCCTTTATTTATTTTCAAAGGATACGATGTATAAATTAAATCTCCCTCAATTCTATTAGCACGAAATCCTTCATATTCATTTTCAGTATTAAAGAAACTAAAACCATCACCATTAGTAAGTGTTACGTTCGTTTTAACTTTAATAATATTTCCACGAGACATCACAACCTCTCCAATTTCTTCTCCTAATGATTTAGGTGTATTAATAGAGGCTATACTATGTCCATTGGGTAAATTTCTATTTTTTAAATAATATGAAGTAAAACTACGGTTAAAGACTTTATTTAATTGTGGGGTAAAGCCATATTCTGAATATCCACAAGAACTTCTTTCGTATTTATCACTATTATCATCAATAAATTCATCAATTTTCTGACGATAGTAAGCCACCACATTCTTTACATAATCGACATCTTTAAGCCTACCCTCAATTTTAAATGAAGATACACCTGCTTGTATCAAAGATTCAATGTTTGAACTTTGATTTAAATCTTTCAATGAAAGTAGATGCTTGTTCTTTATTATAACATTATTATGTTCGTCTTCTAAATTATATGCCAAACGACAGAATTGAGCACACTCTCCCCTATTAGCACTTCTTTGACGGCAAGCAAAACTCAAACCACATCTACCACTATAACTCACACATAGAGCTCCATGTATAAATGCTTCTAATGGTATCTTAACATTATCCTTAATAGATTTTATCTCTGATATAGTAAGTTCTCTTGCTAAAACAATTTGAGAGAATCCCACTTCTTCAAGAAATTTAGCCTTCTCAATCGTACGTATATCACATTGAGTACTTGCATGCAAAGCTATTGGAGGTAAATTCATCCTCAAGATTCCCATATCTTGTACAATCAATGCATCTACTCCTATCTTATATAATTGATGAATTAATGATTCAACTGCTTCTATTTCGTCATCATAAATTATAGTATTAATAGTAACATATACCTTAACATTAAATTGATGAGCAAAATCTACCGTACGCTTTATATCTTCTAATGAGTTTCCAGCCATTGATCTTGCTCCAAACTTAGAAGCACCCATATATATAGCATCTGCACCACACTTGATAGCTTCTATTGCAATATCAGCATTCTTTGCGGGTGACAACAATTCCAATTTAATTTTATTTTGTTTTGCCATATTATTTACTTAATCTTTCTTATATCGTATGGAGTTTCTTGATAAACAAAATAATTTAACCAATTAGAATATAGAAGATGTGCATGTGAACGCCATCTTACTATAACTTCATTTTCAGGATTATCTTCATAATAATAATTATCGGGTATATGAGGATTTAATCCTAAATTCAAATCTCTATGATACTCAAAATCCAAAGTATTAGGTGAATATTCAGGATGCCCAAGAATATAAAATTCTCGTCCTCCTCTACCCATTACCATATATACTCCACATTTTTCACCTTCAGAAATTACCTCAAGCTCACTATGCTTAATAATATCATCTTTTTGTACTGTACTATGACGACTATGTGGTGCATAAAATAAATCATCAAAACCACGGAAAATAGGATTTTTATGATTATTTATTTTATGTTCAAATACACCCGATAACTTAGATTTAAGTAAAATTTTCTCAATACCATATCTATGGTACAAACCTGCTAAACCAGCCCAACATATATAAATTGTAGAAGTGACATGAGTTTTTGCCCAATTAAAAACCTCTTCTATTTTACCCCAATAATCCACTTCTTTATAATCGAGTTTTTCCACAGGTGCACCAGTGATAATAAATCCATCATAATTTGAATTTTTCACCTCGTCAAATTTCTTATAAAAAGTATCTAAATGTTCTCGAGGAGTATTTTTACTTTGATGTCCATCAATCTCGATTAAATCTAATTCAATTTGCAATGGCGTATTTGACAATAAACGTAATAAATCTGTTTCTGCCATAATTTTCAATGGCATTAAATTTAATACCCCTATTCTTAGCGGACGAATATCTTGACTTGATGCTCTTTGTTCATCAATAACAAATATATTTTCATTCTTGAGCTCCTCTACTGCAGGCAATGACAATGGCACTCTTACTGGCATAATCTAACAATTTTGAATTAATCACATAACAATTTAATAGCTTCACATCTACCATAATTAATTCTTTCAGGATAATGTACATCAGAATTAATGAGTATAGTATTATTGCAATCCTTTAACCAATTGAAATATCTTTGATTAGGGAAGAATCGTTGATATTCCGAAAATGCTTTTGTATTAACTTCAATTACTAACTTATGATCGAGAATTGAGTCAAAAACATCCTTTACTATTTTTTTATACCATTCGGTATCCTCAATTCCATTTTGAAAGGAATTTGCATTATTTGCTATTTTATCAAAATGACATATTACATCAAATCCACCTTTTTCAATCATTTTTAAAGTTTGATTATAGAATTGAGTAACAACATATCTAATATCATTCTCAAAATATTCATTCATTTTTCGCTTAAAGTCAACTGGAGAACCATCAATATCTACAAAGATAGATTTATCTTTTAAACTAGGTATAAAATGAATTGAACTTAGTTTGTAATCTAAGGGTAACGAGCTAAAATAATCATTGGATGCACACCAGTCATCATTTAAGTAATCTATTTCCATTGATGCAAATATCTCTATCTGATGACTATATGCATTCTTTAATCGTTTAATTTCATTTATATATGTAGGCACATCACCTATACTCATATTACATGGTGAAACCAATGGGATGGGCGAATGTGGAGAAAAGCCAAGATGTGTAAAACCTTGGTTTATAGCTTCTATCACAAAAACCTCCATTTTTGCTCTACCATCACAGAATTGAGTGTGAGAATGAAAATTATATTTATCTGTGGTAGATATGATATGTTTGAAATCTATCATCTTTTCTCTAAACTTAATTCTTTAATTTTTTATAAAAAATATATGTGAAAATAAACGATATAAAAGAGGCAATTATAATAGATATAAAATAATCAACATTATAATTTTGTAATAAGCTAAAATTTCTAACAAGATATTCTGCTAATTGGTTGTCGAAGCTACCCCCCTCAGGTGCATAAATAATATAACTTACACACACCATTGTCATAAAGATGGCCGGTATAAGAGTAATTATATATAATTTCTTGTTCTTTGCTAAATAAACAGTAAGAGCCCACAATGTGAATACTGATAATGCCTGATTACACCATCCAAAATATCTCCATAAAACTTGAAAATTAATTTGCATTATTATATACGATGCAATAAATATTGGTATCGAAACAAGTAATCGCTTAAATATTGAATCTTGTTTAAAATGCATAAAATCTGCAACAATTAGTCGAGCTGTTCGGAGAGCTGTATCGCCTGATGTTATTGGCGCAGCTATTACTCCTAATATAGCTAATACTCCACCAAATCTTCCAAGCCAAGTTATCGATATTTCATTTACAAGTGGAGAAGCACTATTATGACCTAAATAATTAGTGAGTTCTACAAAACTTCCTTTGAAAAAAGCAATTGCAGCAGCTGCCCAAATTAAAGCTACTATCCCTTCTGCTACCATTGCACCATAAAACACTCTCCTACCAAGGTTTTCGTTTTTGATACATCTTGCCATTAAGGGTGACTGAGTGGCATGAAATCCAGAAATAGCTCCACATGCAATTGATACAAACATCATTGGAAATATTGGATGAGACTCAGCTTCGGGGTATCTATTATATAGTCCATCTGTAAACTCTGGTATATATTGCAAATTAGTAAGTAAAACCACAAAAATACCAATCGCCATAAATAACAATGCAAAACCAAATATAGGATATAAATTACCTATTAATTTATCAATTGGTAATAATGTAGCAAGTATATAATAAATAAATATTATCACAATCCAAAATTGCACATCGAAAATATTAGGCGTTAATTGTGCCAATAATTGTGCTGGGTTTATCACAAAAACTGCTCCTACCAGTATCATTAAGATTAAAGCGAAACCTCGCATTATTTGCTTTGTTGTGTTCCCTAATTGTTCACCCACAAGTTCAGGTAAAGACGCTCCATTTTTTTTAATAGAGAGCATTCCAGAAATGTAATCATGCACAGCACCTCCAAATATTGTTCCTATAGAAATCCAAATAAATGCAGAAGGACCATACATGATACCCATTATAGCTCCAAAGATAGGACCAAGACCTGCAATATTGAGGAATTGAATTAAAAATACATTCCATGTAGGCATTGGTATATAGTCAACACCATCTTGCATTACATAGGCAGGTGTTTTCTTATTAGAGTCAACACCTACAACTTTTTCTACAAATGCTCCATAGATGAAATATCCACCTATTAAAACTATTAATGATATTAAAAACGAAAACATAATAAAAGCTTTTTTATTTATTATTTTCTAACTCTTTTCGTCGAACCTCATTACCTTTTAGGTAAATGTTTTTCTCTAATTCTTCTATATCAGTTTCTAATGAAATGATTTCACTTCCTAATAATGCTTTGTTAGCATCATCTGATGCATATTTTTTTCTTTTCGCATTTAAGGCTTGCTTCTGTACTTTTAATTTTTTCTGTAAATTAAAATATTCTTTATATAAATCTAATGCTTCACTCGATTTAAAATCATCGTATGATGTATAAATAACACCCTTTGATACTGCAAATACGAAATCTAAATTATCTGAATAGGTTTCATTCAAGTAAGATTCAATAGCATTTAGTTCTTGAGAATAATCATCATCTCCCCACGTGTTTTTAAAATTAGTCAGTTTTGCATATGAAATCAAGTTTGTTTCGTCTACAGAATAATTTATTCTCACATCATTTCGTTTAAACACATATATCGTAACCTTTCCTTCAATGTTATTACGCTCTGTTGCCCACCATCCATAGCCAGTAATATCATCTAATACAAACATATAATCATTAGCAAATGAATTATAAGGCATACCTAAATTTTGAGGTTGAAGAAATTCTCCTGTTTCAGCATCTTTTCTTGTATAAAAAATATCATAACCACCAATTGAATTGGCTCCATTAGATGCATAGTATAATGTCATACCATCTTGTAGTAAAAATGGGTAATTTAAATCACCTCCATCAGCAATATTTTCATCAATATATTGTGGTGTATCCCATGTGCCATCAATCAATTTCAATGATTGACACAATCTCAATGCACCAGTTTCATCTGGCATTGCCCACAATAATCTACTTTTATTTTGCTCGCAATATCCCATTGCTTCAGCTTTAGTATGGAATGGCAACTTATCACTTGATAAAAGTGTACCTGTTTCCTGTGCGATTTTATAATACTTAAAGAAATCCTGCTTATCTACAAGTATACTATCCAATACAATAATTTTCTCAACATGATCAAGCATTGGCTTTACCAATTTAGCAATACGCTCTTCTTCTAATATAGTTTCTGAAATGGTTTTATTATTGCTTACCATCAATTCGCGATGTTGAGAATACATATTAACAGCCTTCTCAAAATCAAACTTTTTGAAATAAATTTGAGCTAAATAATATGATGAAGATAGCACCTCTTTACTATGTGCAAACTCTAAATATTTTATTGCATCATCTAATTTTCCAGTTTCAAAATAACATACACCTAACCAGTGATTAATTGAAGCATTTTTCTTATTCTTATTATATTCTTTCTTAAAAAGTGGTAATGCCAATTCATATTCTCCTTTTTGATAATAGGCTTTAGCTTTTTTCAAATTTTGAGAATAACAACCAAGAGTTAAAACAATGACTGAAATTATTACAATTGAAAATCGTTTCATCATTACTTATATTTATTTAATTAATGTAAAAAACCGCAATCAATAAGTATTTTTTCTATATTCATCTGCATTTCCCATCGGTTCAAATCATTACGATTTTCAAACATAATCACATTGATTCCACTTTCTTGATATTTAGCAGCATATGCTTGAAAACCCCCATTGTCACCAGTATGATAAATCTTAATATCTCGTCCAGGAGTGTCATCAATAAACCACCCATACCCATAAGATGTATGTACCCTATTTTGATATGAAGAATATATACTTCCTGTTACAGTAATATGGTTGTTATATGCTTCCTTTAAAGTTTCAGCTTTAATTATTAAATTATGCCTCAAAGCATTTTCCCAACAAATAAAATCATTTATTGAGGTATATATACCACCATCAGCCTTTGTTCCAAAGAAAGTTTCTTCTCCATAATCATATTGCATCCATGCTCGATTATTTTTATCTACATATTGTGCTTGTATATTATCTCTACTTTTTTCTGAATCACTATCAATATCAGAAACAACATTATTTGAGACACAAATGTACCCGTGAGCCATAGATGGAATTTCAATATTAGGTTCAAAATATCTAATATTAGTCATTCCTGCTACTTCAAACAAGTGTTTCTTTTGAAATTCCTCAAATGGAATACCTGACACTCTTGTTATAACTTCTGCAAGAATTTGAAATGTAGGATTTTTATAATCATAATTTGTTCCTGGTTCAAATTTAAGTTCATCAAGATCAACCATATATTCAAGACATTGTTTGTCAACAATATATAACATAAAATCTTTATCAACTCTTGGGCGATTATCAGGCACACCAGAGCATTGACTCATTAAATGTTTTAATTTCACTTTTTCCCAAATTTCACTTTTAAACTCAGGAAAAAATTTAGCTACACTATCTTCTATACTTAATAATCCTAATTCTTGTAATTTCAGTACACCTACAACAGTGAATTGTTTAGTGATAGAAGCAATATTGAATACGGTGTTTAAGTCAATTTTATCTTTTGTATTTACATCAGCAATACCTCTATAACCTTGATATAATATCTCTCCATCTTTCAATATTGCAATAGCACAACCAGGAGCATCTTCACTATAATTTAAATTAAGCAAAGAGTCTATTCTTTCGCCTAATTTTTCTTGCATATTAGCTTTAGATGTACACATTGTATTCATTAATACAAAACTACATAATAAAAATATCCAACAACACTTTTTCATATAATTATATTATAAGAGTTTTTTTAATTGTTCCATATTAAGCAAAGTCATTACCTTCTTTCCATCTGGTGTATAATTAGGTTCTTTTAAACTGAATAAATTATTTACCAATTCATTCATTTCTTTGATATTTAACACTTTACCATAATTAATAGCACTATTTTTCGCTACAGATAATGCAATTCTTTCATATAATTTTGAAGACATATCTTTACCACCATTTTCCACATCATCAATTACCTGCAAAATAGTATCTGTTACATCAAGTCCATCAACTCCCATTGGAATACCATTTACCGACCAATCATTTCCACTTAATTGACTTAAATTGAATCCAATGTTGTTCATACCAAAGGATATTTCATCAAGTATTGCACTTTGTGATGGTGTTAAATGCAATACAATTGGGAACATTATACCTTGTGATACTATTTCACTATTTTCTATTTGATTAATATATTTTTCAAATAAGATTCTTATATGAGCTCTATGTTGATCAATAAGGAGAATACCCTCATCTGTAGAAGTGATAATATATCTTCCTCCAAACTGAAATATATTTGAATTCTTTGTCTCAACTTTTTTATTTTCAATTAAATCTTCATCATCAAACAAATTTGAAGATATTAATTCATCACTTGAAGGTATAGACGATTCTATAAACTCATTATCTTCCTCAATATCATCTATCCTACTTTTTGTAAAATTACCATAAAGAGTATCCCAATTTTTAAGAGATTCTGGTATTTGAGTTTTTTTATACCCTCCTTGAGATGGACTATCTCCTGACGAAAAAGGGTTATATGACGGATCTATTTCAATATTTGGATTGATTAAATCATTACCTGTTGTAAATGCTGGAATATCAGGTGCATCTTCTGTATCAAAATCGATTGAAGGCACAACACTAAACTTACCCAATGTCTCTTTGGCCGCAGCTGAAATTATCTGCCAAATAGGAGCTTCGTTCTCAAATTTAATTTCAGTTTTAGTGGGATGAATATTTACATCTATTGATTGTGGCAAAACCGTGAAATTTAGGAAATAATTTGGTTGAGTGTCGCTTGCTATAAGTTCTTCATACGAAGATAACACAGCCTTATGAAAATAAGGATGCTTCATATATCTTCCGTTTACAAAAAAATATTGTAAGAAGTTTCGTTTTCTAGCATTCTCTGGTTTGCAAATAAAACCATCAATTTTGATAAGCGATGTATCCAAATTCATTGGAATCATTTGCATATCAAGAGTACGACCAAATAAATCTATTATTCTTTGTTTAAATGAACCACCAAGAAGTTGATACATAGTTGTATCATTATGAACTAATGTAAAACTCACAGAATGATTAACCAATGCCAATCTTTCGAATTCCTTTAAAATATTACTTAATTCTACTTGATTACTTTTCAAGAACTTTCTTCGGGCTGGTACATTAAAGAATAAATTTTTAATCATAAAATTACTACCAACCGCACACATATCTGGTTCTTGTGACTCACATTTTGAAGCTGATATACAAATTTTTGTACCTATTGTATCTTCTTTTCTACAAGTCCTCAATTCGAGTTGTGAAATAGCAGCGATAGAAGCTAGAGCCTCTCCTCTGAATCCCATTGTTTGCAAAGTAAACAAGTCATCGGCACTGCTTATCTTTGAAGTAGAATGTCTTTCAAAAGAAAGTCGAGCATCTGTAGCACTCATTCCCTTACCATTGTCAATTACTTGAATAAGGGTACGACCAGCATCTTTTAATATGATACTAATCTCCGTAGCTCCTGCATCAATAGAATTTTCTACAAGCTCTTTAATAACAGAAGCCGGGCGCTGAATTACTTCACCTGCCGCTATTTGATTAGCGACTGAATCAGGTAATAATTTAATTATATCACTCATTTTATCTCTTCCAAACTCTTCTTCCTGCATCAACAGGATTATTAAATAATTCTTTCATCTCTTCAGGAATCACAAATATATCATTAGGATTTTTAGGTCTTATTGAATTATACCACTTAAATCCATCAAGATATAGTTCTTTCTTTTTAGCGAGATATAGAGGAACAGTCCTGCCTGATGGTTGTGGCCACATAGATATTCTCTCTATTTCTTGTTTTGGTTTAAGTAACATCCTCAGAAAACTACTTTCTGCTCTAACATATTTGTTATAGGTAGAATCATTCTCCATAGGTAACATTATTACCATAGCATTACCATCTATATCCAACTGTCTCATCTCACCATTTTGAAATAAGGCTTTCAATTTCTTCCCATACAATTGATTATAGTATATATCACCAATATGCTCAGCTACAAAAGCTGTATTTGGAAGTTCGGCATAATCAATTGTACTATCGTTAAAATGCACAAATATTTCATTTCCAAATATTTGCCTTGAATCAGACCATAGAATAGGATGCTTATACATTCTCAAAATCGTATCTTTTTCTTCCATAGTCATAGAATCACAAATACCTTGAACATCACGTCTATAAAAACGTACTGTAGGACAAGCTATCATAACCCTCAAAGAATCAGAATTTATGTATGTTTTAATAGTGTCTGCATGTAAATATAAAGTATCTTTTTGAGAAAACTCTCGTGCCCTTGCTTTTTTAGTAACAAAAGACAATTTTGTTTTCTCATTATGATATCCATAATTACCATCTAAGATTGTATTGTGAACTGAATCAGTAATCTGCATATTACCAAATGCTTCACCATATCCTAAATTACGATTATAAAAAACAGTATCTCCTGTAAGTTTCTCATTATTTTTCCCTACAATTAGAGAACGATTGAATAATGTAGCTTTATCATCAGCTGTATTATACCATCCTTTATCAGTATATATGATATTACTATCCGATACAATCGTTGTATAACCAACAATATCAGCGATACGACTATCTGTATTATAATGTAAAGTATCTGTATTCATCACATATTTTGTATTCATCAACTCTACATCATACAAAAACTCAGCATTTTTTGTATCTGGTTCGTACTGACCATATACTGATGATAATTCATTTTGCGAATCTACAATTTTACCACCTTCAAAATAATAGCCTAAATTTTCGACCATATCATAATCTAAACTATCAGTATAAAGTGTAACATCCCTATTTTCAAGTCTTACATTATTTCTAAGACGAGCTATTTCTTCTTCTCCATTGTAATATAACACATCAGCATACACGAATAATGTATCACCTTGTTCCATCTTAATATTACCAAATGCATCAATTGAATTATTTGTATAGAAATAAGCACTATCACAATACATAAACATACCTTCTTTTCTAAATTTTACATTACCACGCAAAACTTGAAAATTAGGTGTAAGTTTCTCATCTGCCACAAGTTCATCGGCATATTCAAGAAATACCTTATTCTTCTGCGTTCTATCAGCTATAGGAACTTGAGGATTGACTATATTAGATTGTGCTAATACAATATTTGATGTATATGTATTAACACATAAAATAACCAAAAGGCACAAGATTCCTCTTAAAACCTTATGCCCTTTTTTATAGGATTTGTTTTTATTTACTATCACTGTTATTACTTTTTCAACCAACCATCATACTTAAATTCACAATTACGCCAACCTTCTTCAATTCTAACATAGGTTTCACTTTGTTTTTTTGCAATCCAATCGGCTATAATTTGCTTCTTAGTATTTTCTTCATATAAAGATTTTATAGTTTGATAATCATCCTTCAGGTTTGCCTTATGACCTTCAATCCTATTAGTAAGTTTGACTATCGCCACTACCTCACGCTCCGTTTTAGAGTCTCGCATTATAAATGGTGCAGATATTTCATTCACCTTCAAATTATCAACGACCTTAGCTATCTCTTGCGGTAAATCTCCCATTTCAAATTTAGTAGTAGACATTCCATACTTATTGTTTACCATAATACCCTTGTTATTTCTTGAATCTTTATCTTGAGAAACATATTGAGTAGCTTCTTCAAAAGTAAACTTTTTAGCATCCATATCATTCTTTAAAGAATCCAATCGTGTAATAGCTTCAGTTAAATCCTTTTCAGAAACTTTTGGTCTTAAAATGATGTGACGGGTATTTACTCTATCACCACGTTTTTCAATCAATTGAATAATATGATAGCCATATTCTGTTTCTACTATTTTCGAGGCTTTCTTTGGGTCATTAAGATTAAATGCTACACTTGCATATTCAGGCACAAGTTCACCTTTTCCCAAGAATCCAAGTTCTCCACCATGCACTGCAGCTCCATCTTCAGAGTACAAAATTGCAAGAGTTGAGAAATCGCTCTGTCCTGTATTTACCTGATTTGCATAATCACGTAATCTAGCCTTTACATCATCAATTTCCTGTTGTGGTATTACAGGATTCAACTTAATAATTTGTACCTCCACCTGCATAGGTATAAATGGTATACTATCATCAGATAATGAAGTATAAAAATTTCTCACATCAGCTGGTGTAGGTTTTACATCTTTAGTTAAATTATCCTTAACTTGTTGAATAATATAACTATTTCTTGTAGCTTCAATTAATTGCTCTCGAAGTTCAGGAATAGGCTTTCTAAAATATTCTTCTACTTTCTCTTTTGAGCCAAGATTTGTAATATAGAAATTAATTCTATAATCTACTTGTTGCATTACACTTGATTCAGAAGCCTCAATTGTATCTATTTTAGCTTGATGCAAAAATAACTTATCCACAGCAAGTCGTTCTGGAATCACACAATAAGGATTACCATTGATAGAACTACGTTCATATTGCATCTGTAGATAATTTTCCTCTATTTCTGACTTATAAATAGGTTCATCTCCAACAACCCAAGCCACTTCTTCAACAATATTATTTTGAGCATTATTATAAAAAGTACAGCCCAACAACAATCCAAGTAATAAATATTTTAATTTCACTTTTTTAAATTTTACTAATATAATTATTTAAGCTAAATAATAGTTTATTCCAATCACTATATATAATATGCAAAATTAATATCTTTTCTTCTATTAAGAAATTAAAATCTATTAAATAAAACCGATTTTTTATTATTTTCTAATAAAAAACCGGTTTCATTATCAAGTTTTATTGTTCTTTCACAAGTTTAAGTACCTTCTTATTTACTTTAACTTTAAATTTAGATTTTAATTCTTTAATCCAATTCTTCTCCAATTCGTTCTGATAGTCTGTTGTAACTTGTGCTCTTGCGTCAGAAGCTTCCTCTGGTTGATTAATTATTTTTCCTTCCAACACAAAATACTTTTGATACTTTCCATCATTATTAGCTTTAGGACCATCAAAAACCAATTCGTCCACAAATTGATTTTCACCCATAGCCGTTAAATGACGTTCAATACGAATATTCTTTCTAAATTTTTTATACAAAGTATTAGCAATAGTATCACCACCCAATGTTGCAATACAACTCTTTACCTCTTTTTCTATTGAATCATTCTTTGCATAAATTATTAGCCCTTTAAATTTAGGCGAAGTCCAGTTTGTGTATTTCGACTTATTCTTCTTAAAGAAATTATCAAGTCCTTCTTTATCATCGCTTGATTTTTGCCAAACCATCTTATTGCTAATTTCAAATAAGAGCAAACCATCACGATATTCATTCAACAAATTAGCATAATCAAGATATTTTGTAGCTAAGTTTGCTTTTTCATAATTAAGCAAAGCATCTTTAAGTACACTATTATATAAATTCTTTACATATTGAAGTCCTTGCTCTTTACTTACAGCGATTTTTGAATTCACACTTTTAATTATTTCAGATGCTTTCACATCTCCTCCAACATAACTAAAAGCTATAATATCACTCTTTTGCACTTTATTTATGAATGTGCTATCTAAGCCTGAAACTGGCAATAAATCCTCTATATCTTTAAAGAAATTCTCGTTTTCAACTACTTTAAATTCAATCTTTAAATCATTCAATTTATTTTGTTGCATCAAATCAGTTCTTTCGTCACGCTCAATAATAGTCATAAGTTCCTCTTTATTATCTTCATACGAACCAAGAGGTTTATATTCAAGCACTTTCACCAAGTGAACACCATAATCAGCTTTTGAAGGTTCAGAAACTTCCCCAATTGGAGTTGTTATCATTTTAACCTCAATAGGTTTCACAAGTTGTCCTTTTTTGTACCAACCTAACTCTCCTCCGTTAGCTGCCGATCTTTTATCATCAGAGAAATCTTTCGCTACTTGTGCAAAATCAGCTCCATTTTTCAAAAGATTATACACTGAATCCATTTGAGCATCAATAACTTTTACAGATTCAGGATCATTAGGATTATTGTAAGTCTTCACAATATGAGCTACTCGATACTTACCAACTTGAGTATTTTCTCCATTAACTTTAATTAAATGAAAACCAAATTGAGTTTCCACTACAGGAGACACTTGACCAATAGGAGTTTTATACGCAGCATCTTCAAAAGAATATGGATATTTACCTACCCAAAGCATACCCAAATCACCTCCTGATTGAGAAGAATATTGATCTACTGAATATCGTTTTGCTAATTCTTCAAAATTCTCACCAAATACAATACAATTTCTTATACTATCCAATTTCACTTTACTATCTGGCATTAAAGGTAGCATAATATGACTTACATGTAGATTCTTTTTCATTCTTTCGTATCCTTCTCTCAAAAAAGGTTCGGCATACTTCGAATCATCAAGATATGGCTTAGCAAGCTCAGTCTTATGGCCATTCAACTCATTTACAAAAGTTGATATAGTATCAAGACCAGCAGCTTCAGCATCTGCTACTTTTAATTTATAAACAACAAATCTATCCACATAATCATTTAAAGATTCTTTCTCAATTTGCTGTTTGTTATTCTTATTATACATATATTCAAATTCAGACAACTTCACATCCTTGCCATTAATTGTCATAATGACAGGATCATTTGCCTTTGCCCCAAATATGCCTAATGCTAATAAAGCTAATAAAAGTAATTTCTTTTTCATATTATCATTTAATTATATATTATCTATAACGGCAGATATAACAAAAAATTATATCTGCCGTTATTTTTTATAAATATATTTTTTCAAAAATTATCCTCTACTGTAATTTGGAGCTTCACTTGTAATAGCCACATCATGAGGGTGACTTTCTGCCACACCAGCATTTGTAATACGACTGAATTGTGCATGGTGAAGTGCTTCAATATCTTTTGCACCACAATATCCCATTCCCGCTCTAAGTCCACCAAGCATTTGATAAGCCACTTCATAAAGTGTACCCTTATATGGAACACGAGCGGCAATACCTTCAGGTACTAACTTTCTGGCATCACTAACATTTCCTTGGAAATAACGATCTTTAGAACCTTTTTCCATTGCTTCAAGCGAGCCCATACCACGATAAGACTTATACTTTCTACCATTGAAGATAATAGTTTCACCTGGAGATTCTTCAACACCAGCAAAAATACCACCAAGCATCACACAATATCCTCCAGCTGCTATAGCTTTCACTATATCACCAGAATATCTTATACCACCATCTGCAATTAATGGCACTCCAGTACCTTCAAGTGCTTTTGCAACGTCATAAATAGCTGACAATTGAGGAACACCAATACCGGCAATAATACGAGTAGTACAAATAGAACCAGGACCGATACCCACTTTCACGCCATCAGCACCATTTTCAACAAGATACTTTGCAGCTTCACCTGTAGCAATATTACCTACTACTACATCAATTTGAGGGAATTTAGATTTAACTTCACGCAATACATTCACAACACCTTTAGTGTGACCATGAGCTGTATCAATAACAATTGCGTCAACTCCCGATTTAACCAATGCTTCTGCTCTTTGCAAACTATCACCAGTAACACCAATACCAGCAGCTACTCTAAGTCTACCAAGCTCATCCTTACAAGCATTAGGTTTATCTTTTGCTTTTGTAATATCTTTATAAGTTACAAGACCTACCAATTTTCCTTCTTTATCTACTACAGGTAACTTTTCAATCTTATGATTTTGTAGTATTTCTGCAGCTTCTTCCAAATTAGTAGATTGTGTTGTAGTAATAAGATTGTCCTTAGTCATCACTTCATCAACCTTACGATTTAAATCTTTTTCAAAACGAAGGTCACGATTAGTAACAATACCCACTAAGTTCATTTCATCATCAACTACAGGGATACCACCAATCTTATATTCTCTCATCATATTAAGTGCATCATTTACAGTTGATCCCAACTTAATAGTAACAGGATCATAAATCATACCATTTTCGGCACGCTTCACTGTATGTACTTGCTTTGCTTGTTCCTCAATGCTCATATTTTTATGAATAACTCCAATACCGCCTTCACGCGCTATTGCAATAGCCATTTGAGCTTCTGTCACTGTATCCATAGCAGCAGAAACCAAAGGAACATTCAATTTAATATTTCTTGAGAACTTTGTTGATAAATCAACATTATTAGGCAACACCTCTGAATAGGCAGGAATTAGAAGGACATCATCAAATGTAAGTCCATCCATTTTTACTCGGTCTGTAATAAATGACATAAACAAATAGTTTAAATTTTATTACAAGCAAAATTACACACTTTTTTCAAAATATACAAGTATAATAAGAAACATTTCAATCAAAGAATAAAAAAAGCACAAAATAGATTTACTATTCTGTGCTTGATAATTAAATTCCCATTTCTGAAAGGAATTTTATCTTTCCCATTCTAATTTCATCTTCAGAATATACTGAGCCAAGTTCTTCCAAAGCATCTTCTAAACTATCAGATTCACTTTCTCTAAAATAATCAATTATATCTGACAATTCATCATCATCCATGATCTGAAGAAGATAATAATCTATATTTATTTTTGTTCCAGAATTTACTATTACTTCAATTTCATCAAGAATTTCAGAAAATTCCATACATTTAGATTTAGCAAGTTCATCAAGAGGAATCTTTCTATCAATGCATTGTATAATTTCAATTCTTGGTTTACTCTTATTAGCAACAGTTCTGATTAACAAATCTTCTGGACGCTCAATTTCATTCTCTTCAACGTGTCTTTTGATAAGATCAAGAAATTCTTCTCCATATCTTTTAGCTTTTCCTCCTGCACCTACACCCGGCAACTTTTGAAGTTCTTCCAATGTAACAGGGTAAGTTGTAGCCATAGCCTCCAAAGAAGGATCTTGGAAAATAACATAAGGTGGCAGATTTAATTTCTTAGCAACTTTTTTGCGTAAATCTTTCAACATTGAGAATAAAGCAGGATCTACAGCACTTGTCATACCAGACCTTGGCACCACATCACCATCTGTATCATTATAATCCCTATCTTCAACCACTTTAAAGGATTGAGGTGAATCTATAAATGCAATACCTTTTTCGTTAATTTTCAACAAACCATAATTTTCGATATCTCGATAAATATATCCTGCTATTATAGCTTGCCTTACAACAGTATTCAAGAATTTATCATCAACGTCATTTTTACTACCAAACACTTCAAGTTCGTTGTGTTTATAAAGTTTTATATCATTAGTACACTTGCCTCTTAAAACATCGATGACATAATTCTGTTTAAACTTTTCTTTAAGTTGTACAATCGTTTCTAAAATTGCTCCTAATTCATCTTGAGCCTCTATTAGTTTCTTTGGATTGGTACAATTATCACAATTACCACAATAATCCTGAGAATATGTTTCACCAAAATAATGTAATAGAATTTTTCTTCTACATACAGATGATTCAGCATAAGATGCTGTTTCCATAAGTAATTGTCTACCAATTTCTTGCTCAACAACGGGCTTACCTTGCATAAATTTTTCTAATTTCTGCAAGTCTTTATTGGTATAGAAAGTGATACATTGTCCTTCTCCACCATCTCTACCAGCTCTTCCTGTTTCTTGGTAATAGCCTTCAAGACTTTTTGGTATGTCATAATGAATAACATATCTCACATCGGGCTTATCAATACCCATACCAAAGGCTATAGTTGCCACAATTACATCTACCTCTTCATGCAAGAAAGCATCTTGGTTCTCGGAGCGTTTTACACTATCCATCCCAGCATGGTAAGGCAATGCTTTTATATTATTTACAATAAGTTTTTCGGCTAATTCCTCTACAGTTTTTCTACTTAAACAGTAAATTATACCTGATTTTCCTTCTTGCGACTTTATAAATTTGATAATATCTATATCAACATTTGAAGTCTTTGGTCGTACCTCATAATATAAATTTTCTCTATTAAATGATGACTTAAAAACTTTAGCATCAATCATACCGAGATTTTTTTGTATATCATGTTGTACTTTAGGCGTAGCAGTAGCAGTAAGTGCTATTACCGGACGAGAACCAATTTCGTTAATAATAGGTCTGATTTTTCTATATTCAGGTCTAAAATCATGCCCCCACTCTGAAATACAATGTGCTTCATCTACTGCATAGAAAGAAATTTTTATAGACTTTAAAAATTCTATATTTTCTTCTTTAGTAAGTGATTCTGGAGCCACATACAGCAACTTCGTAACTCCAGATATCACATCTTCTTTTACTTGGTCAATAGCTTGCTTATTTAATGACGAATTTAAAAAATGCGCCACCCCATCTTTTTCACTAAAATTACGCATAGCATCAACTTGATTTTTCATCAATGCTATCAACGGAGATATAACTATTGCTGTTCCCTCCATTATAAGTGAAGGCAATTGATAACAAAGAGATTTTCCGCCACCTGTAGGCATAAGCACAAAGGTATCTTTTTCATTTAAAAGGTTTTCCATTATAGCTTCTTGATTTCCTTTAAACGAATCAAATCCAAAATTCTTTTTTAATTCTTGTGCTAATAAATCCTTTTTACTTATCATAGCAACATAGTTATTTATGGTTAATTATTGCATTTTCTAAACAAATTTAGTCATTATCAACCAAATAAGCAAATAATTAATTAATTTCTTTTGCCAATTCAAAATTAGCTTTTACTAACTGAGTTTCAGCATATTCTTTAGTAATAATAAACTCTTTTATATCTGATGACGGAACCTCAAACATTGCATCTATCATAATAGATTCCACAATTGAGCGTAAACCTCTTGCACCAAGTTGATACTCAATCGCCTTGTCAACAATATATTCAAGAGCATCATCGTTAAACTCAAGTTTAACTCCATCCATCTCAAACATTTTCTTGTATTGCTTTACAATAGCATTCTTTGGCTCAACCAAAATACGCAATAATGCATCTTTATCAAGTGGTTCAAGATTTGTGAGGATAGGTAGACGACCTATAATTTCTGGAATAAGTCCATAAGATTTTAAATCTTGAGGAGCAACATAATGCAACAGACGCTCTCTGTCAACTTTTTGCTGTTGAGTACTTTGACCATACCCTACAACATGCTGATTTAGTCTTAATGCAATTTTTCGCTCAATACCTTCAAACGCACCACCACATATAAACAGAATATTTTTAGTGTCTACAGGTATCATTTTTTGATCGGGATGTTTACGACCACCCTGTGGTGGTACATTAACTACTGAACCTTCAAGAAGTTTAAGCAAACCTTGTTGTACACCTTCTCCACTAACATCACGAGTTATCGATGGATTATCACCTTTTCTTGCAATTTTATCAATCTCATCAATAAATACAATACCTCGTTCAGCAGCTTTTACATCATAATCACAAGCTTGCAACAAACGAGTCAAAAGGCTTTCAATATCCTCACCCACATATCCAGCTTCAGTAAGCACTGTAGCATCAACGATAGTGAAAGGTACTTTCAATAACTTTGCAATAGATTTTGCTAAGAGTGTTTTACCAGTACCAGTTGGGCCTACAATAATGATATTAGATTTTTCAATCTCTACATCATCTTTTATTTGTTGGGAAAGTCTCTTGTAATGATTATATACGGCAACAGACAAATATCTTTTTGCTGTCTCCTGTCCGATTACATATTGATTAAGATATGCCATAATTTCATGTGGTTTTGGCACATCATCAAGTTCAATATCCTTAGCATCACTTTTTCTTGCTTTTTGGAGATATTCAATTGCTATATTATTTGCATGTTCTGCACATTCATTACATATACAGCTTTGAACACCTGGCATCAACAAATCTACCTCAGATGCTGAACGACTGCAAAAGCTGCAATGCAATTCATCTTTTTTCTTTGCCATCTACAAATATTATTTTGTGCGTAAAAGGACTTTATCAATCATTCCATATTCTACAGCTTCAGCAGAAGTCATCCAATAGTCGCGATCAGAATTCGCAGCAACCTTTTCAATTGGCTGACCTGAATGACTTGAAATAATTTCGTACAATTCATTCTTTAACTTCAAAATTTCGCGAGCTGTAATTTCAATATCCGATGCTTGGCCTTGTGCACCACCAAGAGGTTGGTGGATCATTACACGAGAATGCTTCAACGCAAAACGCTTACCTTTTTCACCAGCTACAAGTAATACTGCGGCCATAGAAGCTGCCATGCCAGTGCAAATAGTAGAAACATCACTTGAAATATATTGCATTGTATCATAAATACCAAGTCCAGCATATACCATTCCACCAGGAGAATTTATATAGATAGAAACATCCTTACCTGGATCTGCAGAATCCAAATACAATAATTGAGCTTGAATTACATTAGCTGTGTAATCATCAATTTGTGTGCCTAAGAAAATAATGCGGTCCATCATCAAACGAGAGAATACATCCATTTGAGCCACATTCAATTGTCGCTCTTCTATAATAGTAGGCGAAATATAGCTATCAGTAATCAACTGACTTGTATAACTTGAATATTGGTCCAATGCAAGACCATTCATGCCCTTATGCTTTACCGCAAAATCTCTAAAATCGTTTTTCATACTTTTGAATAGTTTATAAAATTCAATATTATATCTCAAAGTTACAATTTTTTCTTTAATAAAAAAATATCTTCAACATTTATTAATCAAAAAAGAGTCTCCACAATATGCGAAGACTCCTTTTTTTTACTTATTTCTATGAACTTATATCATTAATAATATCCTCTAATGATACCGCGCTTAGAATTTCTAACAAACATAATAATTTCATCGCGCTCTTTACTAGCTGGCAATTCAGCTTCAATACGATCTATTGCATCTGAATTATTTAAACCTGACAAGTATAGATAACGATAAATTTCTTGAATTTCGCTAATTTGCTCATTTGTAAAACCTCTACGACGCAAACCAATAGAATTAATACCAGCATATGATACAGGCAGTCTACCAGCCTTCACAAATGGAGGTATATCCTTGTTTACCAAAGAACCACCTTGCAACATCACATGTGCTCCAATATGAGTAAATTGGTGAATCAAAGCTCCACCACCTATTACAGCATTATCGTCAATCACCACTTCACCAGCAACTTGTACAGCATTTGACATGATCACATTATCACCAAGAACACTATCGTGAGCAACATGACAATATGCCATAATAAGACAATTGTTACCAACTACAGTTTTACCCTTTGAAGCAGTACCTCTATTAATTGTTACACATTCACGTATTACTGTATTATCACCAATAATAGCAAGAGTTTCTTCTCCGTTGAATTTCAAATCTTGTGGTACACCCGAGATCACAGCACCAGAATGTATTACACAATTTTTACCAATTCTTGCACCTTCAAGAATTGTCACATTACTACCAATTCGAGTACCTTCACCGATTTCAACATTTCTATCAATGGTAACAAATGGGTCTATGACAACATTCGCTGCAATTTTTGCATCAGGATGCACATAAGCCAATGGTTGTTTCATAAAATCTTATATATATTAAATTATTTATTCTTTACAATTTGCGCCATAAATTCTGCTTCTGATACAATCTTCTCACCTACAAAAGCATAACCCTTCATAATAGCACAACCTCTTCTAATCTCAGATGTAAGCGATAAATGGAAAATAAGTGTATCACCTGGAACTACTTTTTGGCGGAACTTCACATTGTCAATCTTCATAAAATAAGTAGAATACTTTTCAGGATCTTCTACATTACTCAAAACCAAGATACCACCAACTTGTGCCATCGCTTCTACTTGCAATACCCCTGGCATAACAGGTTCTTGAGGGAAGTGACCTTGGAAGAATGGCTCATTTACCGATACATTCTTTACTCCTACAATATGATTATCATCTTTTTCGATAATTTTATCCACCATAAGGAATGGATAACGATGAGGAAGCAACTCCTTAATTTGATTTACATCATAAATAGGTGCAACATTTGGATTATAAACAGGAGCTTGCACTTCTTGACGCTTAAGCTCGCGTCTTACCTTTTTAGCGAAATTAGTATTAATTGTATGCCCTGGTTTTACTGCAATAATTCGTCCCTTCAAAGGTCTACCAATCAATGAAATATCACCTAACACATCAAGTAGCTTGTGACGAGCTGGTTCATTATCAAAAACTAGAGGTTTATTATTGATATATCCAAGTTCATTCACATT
This sequence comes from Muribaculaceae bacterium, assembly GCA_045656705.1. Classification (GTDB taxonomy): domain Bacteria; phylum Bacteroidota; class Bacteroidia; order Bacteroidales; family Muribaculaceae; genus RGIG4576. Next base: position 74,013 of record JAZORR010000011.1, read on the forward strand.
CTTACGAGCTACACCCATCAAATCGGCTAATTTATCAATTGTTTCTTGAGCCATTGGTGAATCATAAATAACGATAGCGTTATCTAAATCGCCACCCTTAATAAGGTTATTACTTACCAATGGTTCGATTTCACGAACAAAAACAAAAGTACGACTTGCTGCAATTTCTGACTTGAATTTGTCCATACTTGTCAACATTGCAAATTGGTTTGACAAAATTGGGGACTTAAATTCAATCATTGTTTCAATAGAGAAATCTTCATCAGGCAATGCGATAATAGTAGCACCAGTATTTTCATCTACTATTTCCATCTTTTGCTTAACAATATAGTAATCCTTCTCTTCTGATTGCTCTTCAAAACCTATTTCTTCTATTTTCTCAGCATACTCAATAGCACTACCATCAAGAATCGGCATTTCTGGTGCGTCAAGTTCAATCAAACAGTTGTCGATACCAGCAGCATACAAAGCTGACAAAGCATGTTCGATAGTGCTTACTTTAGCATCGCCTTTAGCTATTACTGTCCCTCTTTGTGTTTCCACAACATTTTCAGCCAAAGCATCGATAGTAGTCTGATCTTCTAAATCAATTCTTTTGAATTTGACACCATGACCTACAGGTGCTGGGTTGAACTTTGCAGTAATTTGCAAACCAGTGTGCAAACCTTTACCACTAACAGTAAAAGCTCCTTTTAAAGTTCTTTGTTTCATATAATTCTATTATTTATTTTCTATCATTCTTTTCAATTCTTCAATTTCTTTTCTTAACGCACTAATTTCAGCATTAGTTTTTCCAAGATTTTTAACGTTAGCAACCTGACGAGCAAAGTCAACATGTTTTACAGCTGGATAACCCATAAGTATGTTATTATCTCCAACACTCTTAGGTATGCCTGATTGAGCTCCAAATTGATTATTATCTCCAACTACAATATGTCCAGCAAAACCACATTGACCACCAACGCTATTATGCTTACCAATCTTAGTAGATCCTGCAAAACCAGCTTGAGCTGCGACTACCGTATGTTCTCCAATTTCAACATTATGTGCCACTTGTACAAGGTTATCTAATTTTGTACCTTTCTTCACAATGGTTGAACCCATTGTAGCTCTATCGATAGTAGTATTTGCACCAATCTCTACATCATCTTCAATAACAACATTTCCGATTTGAGCAATTTTCTTATATACACCATTTTCTGGAGCAAATCCAAAACCATCACCACCAACTACAACACCTGAATGAAGAATACAATTGTTACCAACCTTACAAGCATGATAAATCTTTACTCCAGGGTATAAAATTACATTATCACCGATTGTAACATCATCACCGATATAGCATTGTGGGTAAATCATTACATTTTTACCCAACTTTGCACCTTTTGAAAGATATGAAAAAGCTCCTATATAAGAACAATCAGAAACATCCACACCTTCTGCTACAAAAACCGGATTTTCTATGCCTTTTCTTTGTTGTTGCATAGCTCCAACCATATTAAGCAATTGTGCAATTGTTGCATAAGGATTGTCCACACGTAACAATGTAGCTTTAATTTCTTGAGCTGGTTTAAAATCCTTACTTACAATAATAGCCGAAGCTTTCGTTTCATATATATAATGCTCATATTTAGGGTTTGCCAAGAATGTAAGACATCCTTCTCTACCTTCTTCAATCTTAGAATAATTATTAATTTTGATTGAAGAATCGCCTTCTATAACCCCATTAACAAGAGCCGCTATCTGTCCGATTGTTATCTCCATAGTTTTTCTTAATTTACAATATTATGCAAATTTGCAAAAAATGAATGATTTTGACAACTCATTCTCGCTTTTTTATTTTCTCAATGCTAAAATATTTAAATATTTTTACTTTAAAAGCACTAATTTTACATAAATAAAGAAAATGCAAACAAAGTCAATGCTCCTATAATACAAAATGCTGCTGATAACATTTTTAACATTAAACTTACTCTTAATTTATTTTCATCCACAAAGCAAGAGTACATATATGTAAATGATGACATAAAAAAGAAGAAGTCATCAATCCTACCAATAATATTTACATCAAAATCATAAGGTAAGATTAAATAAATAATAGCTATGAAAAACAAAAAGACTGATAAGATTTTGGATGTTTTCTTTTTTGAAACAGAAGCACCTTCATCAACTATCTTTTTATATACTTTCTTATTTATTGCCATCTTATATTATTTCATTGATAATATTTCAATCCAGTATCCATCGGGATCTTCTATAAAATATAATCCCATTGATTCGTTCTCAAAACACACTACTCCCATTTCTTTATGATAAGCTCTCATTTTATCATAGTCGCCTTCCATTCTCACACATAGATGAAATTCACATTCACCTAAATCATATTTTTGAGGATGATCTTTCAACCATGTTAGTTCAAGAAGGAAATTTGACTTCTTATCCTTCATATACACTAAAATAAAAGAGCCATCAGAAGCTTCTTTCTTATGTGACACTTCAAGACCTAAAGCTTTCTCATAAAAAGAAATACTTTGCTCCAAATTTGAAACATTAAAGTTAAAATGATCGAATTTTGCACTTAATTCCATATTATCAATAATTTAAATTATAATTTTATCACCATCTTTCATGCACAAGCATTTCCCGAAATTGGGATTTTCATAATTTTGCGTATCGAATGATTTATCCCAAAATCCCCATGTATGCATTGGAATGAAATTTTCAACTTTGATTTGTTGCAAAAATTGTCTTGCACCTTTTGCAAAATCTCCACCCATGCGAGAATCAACAGGAAACATTACAAGAAACAAACTATCCACATCAATTGATAAATCTTCAATTTCTTTAATGAAATCATTTTCTGCCGTATCTATTTCTTCTTGTGAAGATTCACACTCCCAATGCCAATTATTGAGGTCGCCAGCATGAAACAAAAGTTTATTTTCTAACTTCATCAAAAAAGAAATACCTATATCAGTGGATCCATACGCCTTTAGATAAAAATCTTCACTGATATATTCATCGCCTTTTTTAAGGCAAATAATATTTATAGGCAAATGTTGGTTATTGTCGTCTTTGACTATAGATTCGATATCATTTGACAAAAGATATGTTATATCACTGCAATATTCTCCAAACCCAAAGATTTTTGGATTAAAATGATCGGAATGACTATGCGAAGATAACACAAATGATTTAGTAGCCTCTGAAAGTAATTGAGGTAATTTATTCATTTTATCTTCAAAGTAATCTATAACTACTAAATAATCACCAACTGATATAGCAAAACCACTATGTCCTAAATATGTAACCTTCATATTACCGTTTTTTTATATCTCCAACATTCCTATTTGAAAGTATTCTTGAGTAAAATCTGCAGGTTTTATAATATCATCATTCCACACAACAACATCTATATCAATGGGTATACTACCTTTAATTTTACTCTCTTTGGTTCTACCACATGACACCTCATATTTTTTTGTTATAAATTTTATTTCTTCATAATCATCGTCAGTATAACCAATAAATACGGCATTAAGATAATTAGCATCTACACCATTTAATGCTGCTGTTTCATATATTGATGATACACTAACATTTTCAAGAAATGTTTTTAGCCAAGATATGCATTTTTGCATTTGGTCATCTTTATCGTGGCTATTACTGCCTAATGATAGAACAACTTTATTTTTCATATTCAAAATCCTTTCATTGAAAGGGATATTCTTTTTCGTGACAAATCTACATCTTTTACTTTAACCTTCACACACTGATTAAGTGTAACTATTTCATCTGGTGATGAAATAAATTTATCATACATCTCAGAAATGTGAAGGAGACCATTTTCGTGCAAACCAATATCAACGAAAGCACCAAATTGAGTAATATTTGTCACTTTCCCATTTAGAACCATTCCTATTTGTAAATCTTCAATAGTTTTCACATTAGCATCAAACACAAAAGTCTCGGCCTCACCTCTTGGATCTCTTCCAGGTTTCTCAAGTTCTTTAATAATATCCAATAATGTAGGTTCGCCTACTTCACTTGTGATATATCGTTTGATGTCAATTTTTGCAATATTTTCTTTATTTCCTATTAAGTCTATTACACTGCAACCACAATCACTCGCCATCTTTTCTACTATACAATATGATTCAGGATGCACAGCAGAATTATCTAATGGATTTTTTGCATTTTGTATTCTCAAAAAAGCTGATGCTTGCTGAAATACCATTGCTCCAAAACGAGGAACTTTAAGCAAATCTTTTCGAGATTCAAACACACCATTATCACATCTATAGTTAACTATATTTTGAGCCAACTGTGGGCCTACTCCCGACACATAAGTCAACAGTTCTTTAGATGCTGTATTTAAATTTACGCCTACACTATTAACACAACTTTCTACAACAAAATCAAGTGCATACTTTAATTTCTTTTGATTTACATCATGCTGGTACTGGCCTACTCCAATTGATTTAGGATCTATCTTAACCAATTCTGCCATTGGATCTAAAAGTCTACGACCAATTGACACACTACCTCTCACAGTTACATCTTTATCAGGAAATTCTTCTCTTGCAACATCTGATGCGGAGTAGATGGAGGCGCCGCTTTCATTCACAATAAAAATTGGGACCTCATTAAGCGTGTTAATTTTTCGTAAAAAAGCTTCTGTTTCTCTACTTGCAGTACCATTGCCTAGGGCTATTGCATCAATTTTATAAGTATTGACTAAATGCGTGATTTTCTTTGTCGCCCCATCAATATCACCTTTAGGCATTGTAGGATAGATAACATCATCACATAATAAATCGCCCTTTTTATCGAGACAAACCACCTTACAACCAGTTCTAAAACCAGGATCAATAGCAAGCACATTCTTACCCACCAATGGAGCTGCAAATAATAATTGTCGCAAATTATTAGCAAATGTTTCAATAGCAACATCATCAGCCTTTTCTTTAGCTGATGCCATAATTTCCGATTCTATTGATGGTTTTAGTAATCTCTTATATGAATCTTTTGCCGCCTCTATCACAAACATTGATGACTCAGAATTTCCTTTTACAACAAATTGTAAAATACGATTTAATACAACCTCATCATCAACCTTAATAATTAGTTTTAGAAAACCCTCACTTTCACCTCTAAGCATTGCAAGCAAACGATGTGATGCACATCGTTTAATAGACTCTGATAGATCAAAATAATTCTTATAATTTTGAGCTTCGTCCTCCTTACCTTTTACCACCTTACACTGAAGAATAGCTGTGCGTTCGAATAATGAGCGTACTCTATTTCTCACAACAATATTCTCTGAAATCCATTCCGCTATAATATCTTTTGCACCATTAATTGCATCGTCAGTAGAATTTACTTCCTTATTTACAAATCGTTTAGCTTTATATATTATATCATCATTATTTTGTGACATTATAATTTTAGCTAAAGGTTCAAGTCCTTTTTGACGAGCAATTTCAGCTTTGGTTTTACGCTTAGGTTTGAATGGAAGATAAATATCTTCTAACTCAACAGAATCCCAAGTTGTTTCTATTTTTCTCCGTAATTCATCGGTGAGCTTTCCTGAATCATCAATAATTTTTAGAATATGTTCTTTTCGTTTGATTAAATCACATATCCACAGATATTGTTCGGAAATACATTTCACTTGAACTTCATCAAGACCACCAGTTTGTTCTTTCCTATATCTACTAATAAAAGGAATGGTACCTCCGTCATCAAGTAGAGCCACTGTGCGTTCTACTTGCTTAACCGAGATACCAGTTTTTTGGGAAAGAACTTCAAATTCCTTATTATGTAACATTCTTTACTTTTCTAATGCATTCAATTGATTTTTTAAAGGATTGGAATACATACTATATATCATATCCTTCATAAATCCACGTTCGTCAGCTGTTACATCCAAATCAACCTTATCCAATTGTTTTTCAACATAAGAATTGAATTTAACTACATCGTCCTCGGTGTATCCCTTACCCAAGTATTCATTATTGCCATTCTTTATATCATATGCAATATAATTGCATGGGTAAATTTTATATGACTTATAGATAGAATTATCAATTTCTTCCTTCACGAATGAAATTATTGCGTGTCGGTCAGAAGTTTCTGGTAAGTCTTTCAGTTTAAAGCTAACACAAGGTGCAATTTCGAAATGTACTCTACCCTTGTATCCCATTAAACCAGTGCTCATACTTAATAAGTCATCTGCTTGTGATTTTTTATATGAAGCATCGCGTTTTTTCAATAAAAACTCTTTTGCTTTAAGATAATCGTTTGGATCATATTCATAACTAATAGAAAGTGGCATAAGATTGAGCTCAAGCATTCTTTCATATAAAGATCCTGCTTTACCACCCATTCCAAGCATCTTTAATAAACTTTCTTGCGTACTATCGTCACTATCCTTTGCGCGTCCTTCTCGTTGAGCAATCCAAACCGATTCGTTCTTTTCGGAAAGAGCAAAATGCACATAATTTGACAATTGCATAGCTCCATCCAATCTTTGACGACTACCTAAATCGCGTTTCACTACAAAACTCTTGTTTAGACGCACAAGAATTGAGATCCAATCATAAATGAGTAGATTATTTCCGATTGCAACCTCGGTAGTGGGACGATTATTGTAAATCAAGCATAGATTCAAAAACGATGCATCAAGTACGATATCTCTATGATTTGAAATAAATGTATAAGATTTACCCAATTCATAATTTTCGGCACCATTCATAGTCAAGCCATCAGTTGTCTTTTTCACAAGCATTTCAAGGAAAGGCTTCATTACTCCCAATTGGAATTCTTGTTTGCTATTAAGCGACAACAATTGTTGCTCTAATGTATTATAGTCCATTTCAGGCATAGCATATTTTAGCACTGCCTGAAACATTGGTTCTTTTACAAGCTTAGCCATTTGGCTATGAAATTCACTGTCATTAAACGGACAAATGTCAGCAAATTCACTTGGAATCTTAATTTCACTGGTAATCATATATCTTTCTCAACAAATATATATCAAAGTTAATATATTTATTTTATACCACCAACTATTTAAGGAAATTTCTATAAATTCCTCATAAAAGTTAAATATTCAAATTTATCGGCCGTAAGTATTGGCATAATCACGCCATTTCTCTATTAAATTCGTCATATCTTGTGGTATCTCACTATCAAAGTCCATCTGCTCACCGGTAGTAGGATGCACAAATCCCAAAGTTTTGGCATGAAGTGCCTGTCGTGGACAAGTAGCGAAACAATTTTGTATAAACTGCATATACTTAGGTGTAGTGGAACCTCGCAAAATCTTATCTCCTCCATATCGAGCATCACTAAAAAGTGGATGACCAATGTATTTCATGTGAACACGGATTTGGTGAGTTCTTCCAGTTTCAAGTTGACATCTCACTACAGCCACATGGCACAAATTTTCTAAAGTAGTGTAATGCGTAACTGCATGTTTACCCATATCGCCATCAGGAAAAACTGCCATTTGCAATCTATCTTTTAAACTTCTGCCAATATTTCCCTCAATTCGTCCTGATTCATCGGCCATTTCACCCCACACAAGTGCTACATATTGTCGCTTAGTGGTTTTATCAAAAAACTGCTTCCCAAGATGAGTTTTAGCATGTGGAGTTTTAGCGATAACGAGTAATCCTGAAGTATCTTTATCAATTCGATGAACCAATCCCATGCGAGGATCACTTACATCGTAATCTGGATTGTCTTTGAAGTGATAAGCCAATGCATTAACCAAAGTTCCTGTGTAATTTCCGTGTCCGGGATGCACCACAAGTCCTGCAGGTTTGTTCACCACAAGCAAATCATCATCCTCGTAAACAATATTTAACGGAATATCTTCGGGAATGATTTCATTTTCGTATCGTGGTCGGTCCATCACTATGCGAATGTCATCAAAAGGTTTTACACGATAATTTGACTTTACCGGCTTGCCATTCACGATGATACATTGCGCCTCGGCGGCTTGTTGGATGCGATTGCGAGACGTGTTTGCAATCTTAGCTGTCAAGAATTTATCAATTCTTAACAAAGTTTGACTTTTTTCAGCAACCACATGGTAGTGTTCCCACATGTCTTTACCATCAAGTGTGAAATCTGGTTCAAACTCATCGGCTTCTGAAAAATTCATATCATTGATTATATTTTCGTCTTTTTCTTCTATCATAAAAGTAAATTCAAGGACTTTAAAATCCCTCTTTTAGTTAAATATTATTCTCCAAAGGCATCGCCAACTAATGATTTAATTTCATCGATAACATCGGTGGTGTCGATTGGTTGAGTTGCATTCCCACTGCCCACAGATATTACTATATGAGTATCGGCACTCATACGCTTACCAGGCGTAAGTTCTTTCCCATCGATTTTAACACCGACAATCAAATCTTTATAAGGAGAATCAATCGTATCTATTGTGATATTTTTAAATCCTAACCCTTCGAGCATAGCTCTACCTTGACGATAAGACATATCCACAATCATAGGCACAGCAATAGTGCGTGGACTGACAGCATTTATAGTGAGATAGATGGTGCGATGTGGCTTTACCTTAGATAAAGCCTTAGGTTCTTGTTCAACCACACACCCCGGTTTTACATCATTACTATAAGTAGAGTCGGTAATTTCATATTTAAACCCTTTATCCTCTAAAATAAATTCTGTTTCGGAAATAGACTTACCTTTCAATTCTGGTACCACTTCATATATTCCATGCTGGGTGAAACTATCAATCATAAGCAAGACACCATTCACAATGATAATCAGTGCTACAAAAATCAAGAATATATTAAATAATACCGGATACTTGCGAGGTATCTCTAAAATATTAAACTTTTTATCTTTTTTGTTCATGTCAATAAATATAATGGTTAATCAATCTTACAAGTATAATATACAAAATAACTAAATTTCTTTCAAAGGACAAAGTTAACACATAAATTAGCGAATTTATTCCTTAAAAAGGATAAAAAAAGCAGAAAATCACTTTTTTTAGTAATTTTCTGCTATAATCCTTTAAGAGATATTGAAATCAGTCAATATTTTCCTTTTCTTTAGCTGGATTTCTGAAATAAATCTTACCTTCGTTGTACTCTTGTTGAGCGATAAGAGTTGGCTTAGGAAGTTTTTCGTAAGTGCGAGAGATATCAATCAATTCTCTGTTTTCAGACACTTCTTCCAAGTTATCGCTTGTAGAAGCAAATTCTTGCAACTTCTTATCCAAATCTTTCTTGATCTCAGCACCAATTTGATTGGCACGCTTAGAGATAATACAAACTGTTTCGTAGATGTTGCCTGTTTGCTGAGACATTTCAATGATATCACGTGTCACAGTGTTCAATGGGGCATTTGTCTTCTTGTAATCCATCTTTATATTGATTTTTAAAATTATTCTTTAACGTACTTCTTTGCGATTTTAAAAATATTATCGGCTTCTTTTCGGTTTTCGCTTTCAGGATAATCATTGATAAATGAATAGTATTCGTCAATCACATCGCGATAGCGTTCGCCTTTCTTGTAGTCGACACTTTGTTGTGCTTCCTGGAATCGAGCTTTAAGAATAAGCAATTCAAGTTCTTCCTTATACTTACTATAAGGGAAATCCTTAATAGCATTTTTAGCCACAATCACAGCCGACTCATAGTTATTGCCCATATAGTTACCAAGATTGTAATATAGCTGAGCAGATTGAAGTTCTTTTAACACCAATTTATCCTGCAATTCAAAAATAGCATTTTGTGCAATAGATGCCTTGTCGCTCTTTGGGAAATAATCGAGGAAGTTTTGAAGTTCTTCGATAGCCTTATAAGTACCTGTTTGGTCGAGTTGTACTTCAGGAGAATCAAGATAATAACCATAACCAGCATAGAAACGGGCCAATTCGGTGTACTGACCTTTAGGATAATGCTGGTAATAGGTCTTAAAGTAAGAACCCGACTCCATATAATTTTGGTTTTCGTAGTGACTCAATGCCAAAAGATACAATGACTCTTCGGCATATTCAGTACCTTTGAATATGGTAATCAGTTCTTCGAGGAGAGTGGTGGCTTGACCATACTTTCCCTTCTCGAAAGCTTGCTTAGCATATTCATATCTATAATTAACATCTGTGCTCTTTAGCACTTTCTGATATTCGCCACAACTATTGAACATCAGCAAGCCACATCCGAGCAAGAATAATGAGAAATTACACTTCATATATCAATTTATATAATTTAGTCTGCAAATTTACGCAATTATTCAAATTTCTCAAACTCTTTACCTTAAAATATTCATTCTTTTCACAAATATTCCACTGTTTACCATTCATTCATATCATTTTTGAAGAATTTAAAACAGAATAAAAGCAAGAGGGATGTGCCGAAAAAGCACATCCCTCTCTTCAATCACTAATCTAAATTTAAAATTATTTTAAAAATACTTTTGTTGATTTATTACCCACTTTCTTGATATACATTCCCTGAGTAAGGTTTTCTTTAGCCACCTTCACACCTTGCAAGTTGTAATATTCAGCATTAGCGTCAACATCGGCAAGCGTTTCTTCAACACCTGTCAAATAGTCCATAACAGTAACGCTATAATCAGCCGGCTTATACTGAACTATATTGCTTCCGTCAGTATTTGCACCGGTTGCTACACAATTTTTCAATTCGATTGTTCCCGAAAGGAAATTCTTATCGGCTACGACTGTCATTATGAAAATGTCTCCATCATTTCCTGTAAATGGCAATAGCTTAGCCGACGCACTTATCACTCTCACTGCACCATCGCTTTGTAGAGCACTTTCAAGTGTGTGCTTTCTTGATGTTGTACGACTACCATAATCGATGTAATAGCCAATCTCATCACTGAGGATACTCAATCCCTCCGGCATGTAGATGTCCATTTGAACACCGGTAATATTCGATGGCTCGTTTTTCATACATATTGCCACTTCTTTTTCGTACTCGCCTTCACCAAAATTGAAATCCTCGATGTAAAACGATACTTGAGCTTGAGCTGTCATTGCCATCATCATGGCAACAGCACATAACACTGATTTTAAAATTTGTTTTTTCATATTACTTTTAATTTATAATTAATTATCAATTTGAACTTAAAATTATACTATATAGCTTCACTATATCACTAACATTCACTTCACCATCGCCATTTAGGTCGACAACGCTTTCTTCGATATTGGTAGTGTGTCCTAAGATATAGCTGTACAGCTTCACAACGTCGGTTACGTTCACTTCACCGTCACAGTTTATATCTCCAAGACTCGGCAGTACTGCCAACTTGATACTTACACATAGACCATTTGAAGTGGTTGAGATAATTTCAGCCTCACCGCAACCTACTGCAGTTACCTTGCCATTTTCATCAACTATTGCGACACTTTCGTTGCTCGATGACCATGTAACACTCTTGTCTGTAGCTGTTTCCGGATAAACAACTGCTTCAAGCTGAATGTTTTCGCCAACCAAAAGCGTAGTCTTTTCAGGAACCTTGATTTCAACTCTTTCTGCTGGAGTAGGTACCACAGTCACTTTACAAGAAGTAGAAAGATTTGAACCATCGGTTGTCGTAACAGTGATAGTTGCTTCGCCTACCTTGTGAGCAGTGACTACACCGTCCTTTACACTTGCGATACTTTCGTCACTTGATGACCATACTACATCCTTAACGGTTGTGGTTTCAGGAAGAACAGTCACCGAAAGTGTTGTGCTTTCGGTTGCTTTTAATGTTACATCGGTCTTGTCAAGAGCAATGCTTTGTGCCTGTGTGGCTACAACAGTCACTTTACATGTTGCACTCAGATTGCTTCCGTCAGTTGTGGTCGCTGTGATTGTTGCTTCTCCAACTTTATGCGCTGTTACAACTCCGTCTTTAACTGAAGCAACGGTTTCATCGCTTGATGACCAAACCACATCCTTAACAGTTGTGGTTTCAGGAAGAACAGTCACAGAAAGTGTTGTGCTTTCGGTTGCTTTCAATGTT
>JAZORR010000012.1:0-40731 GCA_045656705.1 Muribaculaceae bacterium
TCGAATGTCTTATATTGTGCTTGCGTGTAAAGCAGAGCATAAAAAGCCTTATCAGAAATAGACGTTAAATCATTTATATCTATAGATTTCAAAATAGTATACGCACTATCGGCATCGCTATCTATCACACTATCGGCACACGCAAGACGATTATCCACCGAGCGATTGCAAGCAGTAGATAACACAAAAAAGCACAATAATATGGCAAAAAGGTTTTTCATAATCGCAAATGTACAAATTTTATTTGATATTATCCTATTCCTCACTGAATAAACACCTCTATCTCCACTCCTAACTGAATATGCGGCTCGTGCGTCCGCCGATAAAAATTATGTTCTTTTGTCGTTATGTCTAAATTTAAAAATGTCCTTCTGTCCTCACTCCTCACTTTTTTATGCGGTTATCCTTTTTAAGGAAACTTTTTGCTCATTTTGGTATTAACTTTGCACAAAAATTCCCAATAATGCTATATGGGAAAAAATCGTTATAAACAGAGAGTGAACAAAAGAAAATTCTCATTATTACCTTTTGTCTGCTTTTCTTTTTGTAACTTTGTTTGCTTAATAAGAATTAATAATCAAATAATATAAAACTATATAATATGAAACCAATTGTAAGTATCATAATGGGTAGCACAAGCGATCTACCTATTCTTGAAAAGACAGCAAAAATGCTCGACGAGATGGAAATCCCGTTTGAAATGAATGCCCTAAGCGCTCACCGCACTCCTGCCGAGGTAGAAGAGTTTGCTCGCGGTGCTGAAGCTCGTGGCATAAAAGTGATTATCGCGGCGGCTGGTATGGCTGCTCACCTTCCAGGTGTGATTGCGGCTATGACCACATTGCCTGTCATCGGATTGCCTATCAATTCCACTCTCGATGGTATGGACGCACTTCTTGCCATTGTGCAAATGCCTCCTGGTATACCTGTGGCTACTGTAGGCATCAATGCCGGACAAAATGCAGCTATCCTTGCCATCCAAATGCTTGCTCTTACCGACAAGACTCTTGCCGAAAAGTTTGCAGCATTCAAGGCTTCACTTGCTCAAAAAATAGTGAAAGCCAACGAAGACTTGAAGAAAGTAGAATTCAAATTTAAAACCAACTAATAGCCAAATGAATTACTTGCGACGCAAAACATCCACCGTGTGCATTGGTGGTGTGAAGATGGGTAGCGATTACCCTATTCGCATCCAATCTATGACATCTACATCTACAATGGACACCGAAGCGAGCATTGCACAATGCCAACGCATTTGCGATGCTGGTGCCGATATTGTTCGACTCACTGCACAAGGTGTGCGTGAAGCCGACAACATTGGCGAAATACGCTCTCATTTGCACAAAAAGGGATATCACACACCTCTTGTGGCCGATATACACTTCAATCCGCGTGCAGCTTTTGCTGCCGCAAAGGTTACCGACAAAGTGCGTATCAATCCGGGCAACTTTGTGGATGTGGCTCGCACATTCAAGAAACTCAGTTTCACCGACGAAGAATATGCTCAGGAAATAGAGAAAATCAGAGAGGCTCTCGTGCCTTTCATCGCTCTTTGTAAGGAACATAACACTGCCGTGCGTCTCGGTGTGAACCACGGTAGCCTTAGCGACCGCATTATGAGTCACTACGGCGACACTCCTGCTGGTATGGTGGAGTCGGTTATGGAATTCCTAAGGGTGTTTGTGGCTGAAGATTTCAAGAATGTAGTAATATCTATAAAATCGTCTAATACGGTGGTGATGGTGCAAACGGTGCGTCTGCTTGTGCAAGCAATGGAGGCTGAAGGTATGCACTTCCCTCTTCACCTCGGTGTGACTGAGGCTGGCGATGGCGAAGACGGACGCATAAAGAGTGCCGTAGGAATAGGCACTCTATTGAGCGAAGGCATCGGCGACACTATTCGCGTATCGCTTAGCGAAGATCCCGAACTCGAAGTGCCTGTGGCTAAGAAATTGGTTGACTATATCACAAGTCGCGAAAACGCCGCTCCTATTGCCAATAGTCCTCACACTCCCGAACCGATAGAGCCTCAACGCCGACTATCATCTACTATCGGCAACATTGGTGGAGACTGCAAACCTATCGTAGTGACTTCGGTGCTTCCAAACACACTTAAAGGCAAATATGCTCCCGACTACTTCTACTCTGCCGATGGCATAGTGGAAGACGACACACATCTCTACATCGTGCCTGCAGATAAACACGACGGTACAAAGGACAATGTGTCGCCATTGTTTACTCTCGCTCAAGTGAAACAACTCACTTCGTGCGAAGCTCCGATGAAATGGCTAAAGGTAAGCACCGACACACCTATCGAAGAATTGACATTCCTTAAAAACGAAAAAGCCACAGTGCTTGTACTTAGCACTACCCACCCTAATGTGAGTGGAGCTCAAGAGGCATTCATCAAGGCACTCAACGATGCCGAAATCATAGCTCCTGTGGTGCTATATAATTCGTATTCTTCGGCCGATAATGAGGCTATACAAGTGATGGCGGGAGCCGACTTCGGTACTATGCTCATCAATGGTTATCGCGATGGTATATGGCTCGACTGTGCCGAATACGATAACATAGACGATATCGTGCGTTATGAATATGGCATACTGCAAGCTGCACGCCTTCGCACCACCAAAACAGAATACATTTCTTGTCCTAGTTGTGGTCGCACTCTTTTCGACCTTCAAAAGACTGTGCAAGACATCAAGGCGGCTACCTCACACCTTACTCACCTCAAAATAGGTATCATGGGATGCATCGTTAACGGACCAGGCGAAATGGCCGATGCCGACTATGGATATGTGGGTGCTGCAGCAGGCAAAATCAGTCTGTACAAAAACAAAGAGTGTATCGAAAAGAATATTCCTCAAGAAGAGGCGATAAGCAAACTCATAGAACTTATTAAAATCAACGGCGACTGGATAGAACCAGCCGAATGATAACACTATGGTGGAACTAAGAAACGAACATATAAGTGTGAAAATAAGCCCTCTTGGGGCTGAACTCAAAAGCATAATGAATCTCGCCACTGGCGAAGAAATGCTTTGGCAAGGCGACTCAGCATACTGGGCACGCCAATCGCCTGTTCTCTTCCCTATTGTGGGAAGCGTGTGGGATGGCAAGTATCGCTACAATGGCAAGGAATACAAAATGGGCCAACATGGTTTTGCTCGCGATATGGAATTTACCCTTATCAGCGAGAGCCAAAACAGTGCCACATTCGAGCTTCGTGCCAACGAGGAAACTAAAAAACTCTATCCCGCCGATTTTGTGCTACAAATCACCTATACCATCACAGAGAAAGTGGTAAAAGTGAGCTGGATGGTAGAAAATCCTACTTCAGAAGAAAATGAAGCAGCCGAAACACTACACTTCCAGATTGGTGCGCATCCTGGTTTTAATTATCGCAATTTCAATCCCGATGCCGAAGTGCAAGGTTACTTCAGTCTGCTACCAGTAGACCTCAACTATCGCCTTTCCACCATCACCGAAAAAGGATGCATCGACGATAGCGTAACCACAGTGAAATATACCGAACATTGTATCATTCCTATCACACGAAGCACTTTCAATCGCGATGCTCTCATACTCGAAGATTCGCAAGCCGTAATAGTGGACCTACTCGATAGCAACCGAGTGCCTTACATTCGCCTATGCTTCGATGCTCCGGTAATAGGCTTGTGGTCGCCAGCAAAGGATGCTTATGCTCCATTTGTGTGCATTGAACCTTGGTATGGCCGATGCGACAAAGTGGGATATGAGGGCGAATTTGCCCACAAAGATTGGATGCAACATCTCAAAGCAGGAGAAAAGTTCATAGCATCATACACTATAGAATTAATGTAAAAACCACATATCATTTCATTTGTTAGAATTTTATGAAGCGTATAATATCACTTTTTATTATTATGTTGTCGTTACTTCCATATTTGAGTGCAAAACCAAACGATAAGATTGTGAAACTGAAGATCGTACAAACGTCGGATGTGCACGGCAACTTCTTCCCTTTTGATTTTATCAATTACAAACCGGGAGAAGGCAGTCTTGCGCGTGCCTACACATATATCGAGGAACAACGCAAAACCTATGGCGACAACCTTATCCTATTGGATAATGGCGACATTCTTCAAGGTCAGCCTTCGGTGTATTACTACAATTTTATCGACACCACTTCGGTGCATCTTTGTGCCGATATCCTCAACTTTATGGGTTACACTGCAGGAAATATGGGTAATCACGACATTGAGACAGGACACGAGGTATACGACCGATGGGTGAAGGATTGTAAATTCCCTGTTCTTGGTGCAAATATTATCGACACTAAGACAGGCAACACATACCTAAAACCTTACACCATCATTGAGCGCAATGGCGTGAAGGTGGCCATACTCGGTATGATTACTCCTGCTATCCCTGCTTGGCTTGCCGAAAACCTCTGGGCGGGACTACGCTTCGACGATATGGTAGAATGCGCACGCAAATGGATGCAAGTAATCCAAGAAAAAGAAAAACCAGATGTAGTGATAGGTATGTTTCACTCGGGACGAGATGCAAGTCGCACAGTAGGCTCGTGGGTGGAAAATGCTTCGCTTGAAGTAGCAAAGAATGTACCAGGTTTTGATATTGTGCTTATGGGACACGACCATCAACCATTCTGCCAAAAAGTAGAAAACATCGAAGGCCATAGTGTGTATGCTTTAAATCCAGGTGGTAATATCAACCAAATCTCCGATATCACTATCACAATAGAAAAGAAAAAGAAGAAAAACAATGTGAAATCTGTGGAACCATCTCTCGTGTCGCTCAAAGATATGGAAGTGTCTTCTGCTTTTATGGCTAAATTCCACAAGCAATTCAGCGACATCCAACAATTCGTTTCACAAAAAATAGGTACTATCACCTATTCCATCAACACCCGACCTGCCTACTTCGGTCCGTCGCCATTCATCGATTTCATTCACACATTGCAACTTGGCATTTCGGGTGCCGAGATTTCATTTGCAGCACCTCTATCATTTGATGCCACCATCAAAGCTGGCGACATTCGCATGAGCGATATGTTCAACCTATATAAGTTTGAAAATATGCTATATGTGATGGAACTTACAGGTCAGGAAATCAAAGATTACCTTGAGTTCTCTTATAATCTTTGGTGCAACCAGATGACATCGCCCGACGATCACTTGCTTCTTTTTAAGGAAATACCTGGTAGAGGCTTGGCGTTTGCAAATCCAAGTTACAACTTCGACTCTGCAGCAGGCATCAACTACTCAGTGGATGTGAGCAAGCCTTATGGCGAAAGAATCACTATCCACAACCTTACCAATGGAATGCCTTTCCTTATGAAACGCACTTATCGAGTGGCTCTCAACTCTTATAGAGGCAACGGCGGGGGCGAACATCTCACCAAAGGTGCAGGAATTCCGCAAGAACGACTCACCGATCGCATAGTGTATGCATCGGATAGAGACCTGCGATATTATATGATGGAATATATCCGTTCAAAAGGTACTCTCACACCTAAATCTCTTAATCAATGGCGTTTCAAACCAGAAAAATGGGTGCAAGAGGCTGCAAAGCGTGATTTCAAACTCCTATTTCCATAGATAATGATAAAAAAAATGAATATTTGCTTTTTTATTAAAGAGTAAACTATTAATTTTGCACTTTGTAAATTGTGAATAATAAAGAACTTAAATAATATGGCTAAAAATCAAAACGAAACTCGTACCTCTATTGAGGAATTGAACGAATCACTTTCTGGTATTGAAAAGAAAGTGGAAGAAAACAAAAAGGTAATCGTGTGGGCAGTAGGTGCTATCGTGGCTATCGCTGCTGTAATCTTCGGTTATGTATACCTTTTCCAAAACCCAAATCTTGAAAGTGCTAAGGAAGAAATCGCTAAGGCTGATAACTCACTTGCTCTTGGTCAAGACTCAATTGCGCTAAACGAATATATGGCTGTTGCCGATAACTATAGCAACGATGCTGCAGTACGCGCTGGTCTTAACGCTGGTATCCTTCTTTTCAAGGAAGGTAAGTATGAAGAAGCTATCAACTACATCAAGAAATATGATGGCGAAGGTGTGTTGGTAGGTCCTGCTTCTCAAGCTCTTCTTGGTGACTGCTATGTAAACCTTGAAAAGTATGACGATGCTATCAAGTGCTTCGACAAGGCTATCTCTCTTGCAGGTGACAACGAACTTTACGCTCCTCTTTTCATCTTGAAAAAGGCTACTGTTCTTCGCGAACAAGCTAAGTATGCTGAAGAAGTTAAGGCTCTTCAAACTATCAAAGACAAGTTCCCAGCATTCATCAACAACTACCGCGTAGATGTAGACAAATACTTGGAACGCGCTAAAGCTCAAGCAAAGTAATTTAAAATACAGAATACTTACAATAGCAAAGGATTGCCACCAATGGTGGCAAGCCTTTTTTTATATGTAGACACCTCTTTAGTTATAAGTGGCTCTACGTCGAGCGATGCACTAACTAATTCAATGTCTACTAAACTTTATATCGGTTTATTCTCAGAAAAGGGTTAAGCAAATGCAAAAGAAATCTCTTTTGGTAGTGTAGCCGTTAATCCTATTGCTTATGCTTATATTATTTCACTTCTTCAAATTGAGCATCAGAGTAACGCGACTTAGGACGCGATTGAGAGTTACCGGTATCCACAGATGATGGACGACGCTCGGTGGAAATAGTTTCATATTCCGCATCTTCGCTTGCATTTTTTATATAATTCACAGCACGCTGTTTGCGATTCTGCTTGTTTGTATCTGCTTGCGAAGGCTCTTGGTATTGTTGTTGGCTATTTTGCTGTTGCTGACCAAACTGCTGATTAAAAGCCTTTTTCATATTATGCACCGAACGCCACACACCAAACACGATGCGCACGATAGGCAAAAGCACAAATAGTATTATTAATATTAAAATGATTTTCATAATGGGCTAATTTAAAATGTGTTTTATTTTATTCTATATAAATTGATTAAGCTTTGCAAAGTTTCGCCAATAGCGAAATTATAATATAAGCAATTATAGAGTAATAAAACCCTGTAACGCCAAAAATGCTAATAGAAGTCACCACCACCACAAGTAGCAGATAACGATACCAATTGTCTTTCAAACCGAAACTCTTGGCCTTGAAACTAAACATCGGCAAATTGCACACCATAAGTAAACTTAGTGCTGCGATCAACAAGTATATCACCGGAGTCACCTCGTTTTGAGCATAGCACGAATTGATATATCCTACCCAGAAAATAGCATTCGCAGGAATAGGAATACCCTTGAAAGAGGTGGTTTGAGTAGTGTCTACATTAAACTTTGCCAATCGGAATGCACCAAACACAGCCACCACAAATGCCACAAAATTCACTGCCGCACCAGGATTGAAATGCTCTAATGTGGAATAAATAAGCATCGAAGGAGCCAAGCCGAAACTCACACAATCGCTAAGCGAATCAAGTTCCTTTCCGAGCATCGACACAGAATTGAGCATTCGCGCCACAAGTCCATCGCAAAAATCAAAGACCGATGCAAGACCGATGCATATGAATGCTATTTGATAACCCAATAATTCACCATATTGCACATTGCTATTGATAGCAAACACACATGCAATAGCACCAGCCAATAAGTTAAGACTTGTGATAATATTAGGTATGTTATTTCTTAATGCTTGAATTGTTTTCATTCTTGAAAAGATTATTATTTCAAGTGAGCTATCTCAGTGATACCACCCATAGTTTTATCACCCAACTTCACAAGAATTTCACTATCGAGTGGAAGGTATACATCTACTCTTGAACCAAACTTAATGAATCCAATATGTTCGTCTAAGTATACACGCTCGCCTTCGGTTGGATATGTGACAATGCGGCGTGCTATAGCACCAGCCACTTGTCTCATAAGTATTTCGTGACCATTATCGGTAGCAATCACAATAGTAGAACGTTCATTCTCAGTGCTCGACTTTGGCAGATAAGCATTAAGAAAACGCCCTGCATGATGAGTTACATATTTAATAACACCTTCCACAGGTACCCAGTTTGCATGCACATTGAATACAGTCATAAAAATTGACACCTGCATAACATTGCGCTTTAGGTATTCTGGCTCATACACTTCTTCAAGTGCCACCACAGTGCCATCCACCGATGCAAGCACCTTATTAGTCTTTTCGCCTTTGTAATGACGACGTGGAGATCGGAAAAAGTTGACTACAAATAGCCATAAAATACCCGATATAGTGGCAAATATTATAGGAATTATCTTATATGAGATAAAAAGAAAGGCAAGCCCATTGAACATCAACAAGATGAACAACAGCACTAATATGATATTTGTTCCTTCACGGTGAATTTTAACTTTCATTCTTAGGTGTATAGTTTATTCCAACCACAAAGATAGTATTTTTTCATTAAAGCACAAAAAAAAGAGAAAAAACCAACCTAATCTTACTATTTCTTCACTTTTTTCGTAAAATATTTTCGTTACGCAAAAAGGCTGCACATCGCCTGTATAACTTTGCACTGTCAAAACGAAAGAAGTATAGTTCAGTAGGTAGAACGTCGGTCTCCAAAACCGAAGGTCAAAGGTTCGAATCCTTTTGCTTCTGCTATCATTATCATTGGAACCTTGGCAGACATGGTGTATGCGTGGGACTGAAAATCCCAAGAATGTGGTTCGATTCCACAAGGTTCCACAAAAAAAGGTTTCTACAGATGTCAAATCAACTTGTAGAAACCTTTTTCTATTTCCGTATACACCTTTCACGCTATCTTTAAGTCTATTTGAGAAAGTAACTTTATTTACTGATGAGGTTACACTATCTTATGTTAGTTGCTTTTTCATAATAATCTCCAAAACATTCGTCTCCTTCATAATCAATAAATCCAAGGTAATGTTTTAATACATAAACCATATAAAAGTCTTCAATTTGATTCCACCAAGCTCCATCATCTAAGAGTTCATCTAAATCTACATCAATAGTTTCCATATCTTCATCACCATCATCACTCATTTCCACATCAGATATGTAGAATCTCAAAGTATTATCTTCAATATAGACACCATCAACGCGTAGAGTTCGAATATAATCACCACATTCAAAATTAACCGCTTGAATACTACAATCACCATCCCAACATTCATTTAACGCTTCTTTTGTTTCTTCATCAACATCTACATAGTCGTTTGTGTCGGCAATTCTTAGAATTATGGCATTTAAGCCTTTCTCTACCATCTTTGCTTTTATTTGGTCGCAAAGTTCAATAATTTTGTCTTTTTCCATATATTATATATAATTTATATTAATTCCACAAAAGTAAAAAAAATTACAGGAGCACAAACTTTTTTATCAAAAAATGGAATTTCGCCATTTTTGTAAATATTTTCTTATGAGTTATAGATCACACTATCTTCAGGAGTGAATTGAGTTTATCTTTTACCTTAATGAGCATATCATCTAATTTATCAATATCACCACCCCTCTCATACTCATCGATGGTTTCCACCACCTTCACTATCAAATTGTAATCATCGGCCGATATCGGCAAGTTTGATATTGAGTAATCAGGATCGGAATACCTATAATATTTATTATCATACACCTCAATAGGTGCATAATACCCCAATTTGTCCGACCTCATCATATGCAAGTCACCTTGCACAGTTCTTGTGGACACGCCCTTGGCTATACCCTCCATTTCGTAGAGAGCATCCGAGCAAGCGTCCACAAGGTCATCTATTGTCCATCTTCGGTATCTGTTTCTCAGACATCTGTCTATGGTCTTGTATCTTATAAGTGCATTTTTGTTTGCTGGCATAGCTGTAAAAATCTGTTTTATCCATAAAAAATCTGTTTTTTTGATAATGTGCTACTGAATGGCACAAAAAAATGGTTGGGAAGCGTGTTGTCAACTTCCCAACCATATTCATTATCGTGTATACTGATATTCCTAATATCTAAACCCCACATGGTAACTACTAAAACAAAATCGGAAGAGAAGCTCCACAAACACGCCGAAAAAGCCGCCAAAGTTAAAACTAAAGCAGCCATATATTGTTCTCATTCAGTAATAAAAGAAATGCGAATTCAAACTTTGGTTTGATTCGCATTTCTTAGTTTATTCCTTTGTCAATACTCTTTTTTAGAATGTAAAAGATTGTTGTGGGTTGTAGATGAGCATTCCTTCGGCCACTTCGCGTGCTTTATCTTCGCCTACGGCTGCTGCCACTATGGCGAGTGCAAAGGCGAAGGTGTTGCCTGGACCGTTAGCTGTGATCACGTTGTTTGCCACCACTACTGGAGTGCTGCCCACTTTGCTACAATTCATTCCACCTTCAAATCCTGGATAGCAAGTAGCTTCTTTTCCTTCGAGAATTCCAAGTGGTGAAAGCACTACTGCTGGCGATGCGCAGATGGCTGCTATATGTCCACCTTGTGCATAATGAGCTTTGAGCATATCGGTGAGTGCCGAGCATTCGGCAAGGTTGGTGGCTCCTGGCATACCACCAGGAAGAATCAGCCAATCTTTGGTGGTGTATTGCACTTCGCTGAGAGCGATGTCAGTGTTCACTTTCAAGCCGTGAGCTCCTTGAGCCTCGTTGGTGGCATTGATAGATACTACTTGTGTGTCGATACCAGCTCTTCTTAGGATATCGATGGTGGCGATTGCCTCGATTTCTTCAAATCCGTTGGCAAGGAAAATAAAGGCCTTTTTCATAAGCATTTGATTTTAGAATATTATGTACTATGATAGTACAAATTTAGAAAAAATAATCTAACTTTGTTTTATTAATCAGTAAAAAATGGGCAAAGTGATGATTAAAAAAGAGTGGATTGTGGGGCTGGCGTTACTTGTAGCTGTCGTGTTGGTCCTTATTAATAGGAATAACAAGACTTACAACCATAGCGAAGGAAGCGTGTGGACCACTCAGTATCATATAACGTATGAGAGTGATGTATTGTTTGACGATTCTATTCAGATGGTGTTTCGGCAAGTGGATAATAGTGTGTCCAAGTTCAACAAAGCATCACTTATCTCTCGCATAAACGCTGGTGAGCGTGTAAAGTGTGATAATATGCTTCAAATGCTCTACACAGCATCTCAGCAAGTAAACAAGGTGTCGCGTGGTGCGTTTGATCCCACAGTGGCTCCTCTTATGAATGCGTGGGGATTTGTATCGCGTGGGGGTAACTTACCTTCTCCCGAAGAGATAGATAGCATTATGGCGTTTGTGGGCATAGGAAAAACTACTCTGACCGACGGATATATAGTGAAAACCGATGAGCGTGTGCAATTCGACTTCAGCGCCATTGCAAAAGGTTTTGCCTGCGACGAGGTGGGTAGAATGCTCGAGCGTAATGGCGTTACCAACTACTTGGTGGAGATTGGTGGAGAGATTGCGTGCGCAGGGGTAAACCCTCGTGGCACTGCCTGGGGCATTATGGTGGATTATCCTATGGTAGATAGTGTTACTCACGAAGATGGTGTGATGGTGCTATCGCTGAATAAGGGTGCTGTGGCCACTTCGGGCAATTATCGCAATTTTAAGGTGGTCGACGGCAAGAAGGTAGTGCACACCATGAATCCTCGCACTGGATATTCCGAGCAATCAAATCTTTTGAGTGCCACTGTGGTGGCGGAGTCGTGTATGCTTGCCGATGCCTATGCCACTGCATGTATGGTGATGGGCGTGGAGCAGGCTAAGGAGGTGATGGACGAGAGATCCGACCTTGGCGTGCTTCTTGTATATTCAACCCACGATTCTTCAATAGAATTGTGGATGAACCATCGGTTCAAGGAAATTTCTGCAAAATAAAAAATGAGATTATCCTTTTTAAGGAAACTTTCACCTCAATTTGGTTGTATCTTTGCACAAAAATATCGTAACTTTAGAAATCAAAAAAAAGAAAATTATAATAACCAAACATCAACTAATATGAAAAAGAATCTAAAACTATGGGCTGTGATGATGCTTGTGGCATTGTTTTGCGGCTCGATGAATGCTGAAAATCCTAAGCGCGAACTTCGTTCGGTATGGTACACAACTGTGAGCAGTATGGACTGGCCTAAAACTATTGGTGTGGGGGCAGAAGCTCAAGCAGCTCAAAAACAAGAAATGTGTGATTATCTCGACAAAATGAAGGCATTGAACATCACTTCGGTGTGTTTCCAAGTACGTAGTGAAAGCGATGCCATGTATCAATCAGCTTATTGCCCTTGGTCGTCATATTTGACAGGCGAACGCGGTATCGATCCAGGATGGGATCCTCTTGCATTCTGCGTGGAAGAATGCCACAAGCGTGGTATTGAATGTTGGGCTTGGATGAACCCTTATCGCTGGTCACGCACAGGTTACGATCGCTGGAGCACTCCTCACGATATGGAAATGCAACGCGACGGTTGGTTGCTTTCACACGATGGAAAATATATCACCCTCAACCCTGCACTCGATAAGTGTCGCAAACGCATCGTAGATGTGTGTCGCGAAGTGGTGGAAGGTTATGCTGTCGATGGTGTACTTTTCGACGACTATTTCTATCCTAACAACATAGCTCAAGATAGCACTGCTGCCGATTACGCTCTTTACAACGCTACTTCTAACGGTATGAGCATCGGCGATTGGCGTCGCGCTCATGTAAACTTGATGGTGAAAGAAGTTTACGATATGATTCAAAGCACTCGCCCAGATGTACGCTTCGGTATCTCTCCTGCAGGTGTAGCCGGCAAGGCCGAAACATCAGGTGCTCGCTATACTGACCTTAAGCCTTGCGATGTGAAGGCTCCCGACTGGCAATATGCTACTATCTTCTCCGATCCTGTGGCTTGGCTCGACGAAAAATCAATCGACTTCATCTCACCTCAAATCTATTGGGCTACTTGGCACGAAACTGCTCCTTACGAACCAATCTGCGAATATTGGAGCCGTGCTGCCAACCATTTTGGTCGCCACTTCTACTCAAGTATCTCTATCGGATCGGCTAATAAGCGCGTGAAAGGTGCTCCTCGCCGCAAAGGTCCAAATCCTGCAGTATTTGGCGAATATGTGAACCAAGTGAATGCCAACCGCAAATACACTCTCAACAATGCGTCGGGCTCTATCTACTTCTCATCACGAGGTTTGTATGGTCGCAACGAAGGCGATGCTGCAGTGGGCGACACATTGATGAAATATTGCTACAACACTTTGGCTCTGAATCCAGTGATCACATGGAAAAAAGCTCCAAATCTTGGTGAAGTGAGCAACGCCACTCTTAAGAAAGGCGTATTGAGTTGGGATAAAGTGGAAAAAGGCAAGTCTATCGTGAAATATACAATATATGCAGTGCCAAACAAAGTATCGTATGCGACAGCTATGAGCAAAGACGGCGACGGACTCGACGCTAAATACTTGCTTGCTATTTCTTACGACAACAAGTTCCAATTGCCTAAGAAGCAACAAAAGGGACATTGGTATGCAATCTGCATTTACGACGGTTATAGCAACGAGTTTGCTCCTGTAACAGTAAACTACAAAGGCAAGAAATAACCCCATCACGAAGATATAGGTAACAACCACAACTTAGTGGATGCGTAAAACCATAGCCTAAGCCACATTTCGCCACAGGCTATGGTTTTTCTTTCTATTAAGTAATCAAAAAAGCGTGATTCCACAAAAAAGAGGATTACCTCGTGTGATGAGATAATCCTCCTTTAAGTTATTGAATTTTTTGGTTTAAATTACTTCTTTTCTACGCCTACTGTTTCTACGTCGAAGATAAGCATTTCATTAGGTTGGATGTCGTTGCCAGCACCTTGTGTTCCATAAGCCAATTCAGCAGGAATGTAAAGCACATACACAGCACCTGGCTTCATCATCTTAAGCATTTCGCCCATACCCTTGATAACACCGCGTGGAGAGAATGCTACTGTTTCACCCTTGCTACTATCAAACACACCACCATCTAAGTGACGACCAGAGTACTTAACCATGATGCGATCGCTATCAGTAAAGTTTTCGCCTTCACCTTCTTTTACTACCTTATAGTATACGCCACCCTCTGATTTCTTGATTTCAGGGTTATTAGCCAAAGAGTCTGCGATAAACTTTTCTTCGTTCTTCTTATTTGCGATAGCCTTTGGATCGTTTGCCTTCATTTCATTCTTGATTTCATTCATAAGCATCATAACCTTAGCTTGGAAAGTAGCAGCAGGAATGATAGAGTCGCTCATGAAAGCCCTCTTGAATGCATTGAACCACTTCTTAGAATCAATTTCGATGCCTTCGCGTTCCTTGATTTGAGCAATCATGCTCTTTACTTGCATACCCATTTGCATACCGCCTGCGTAGCTTTCGTTGTCATCGCTCATTGCCATCACAGCCTTCATACCAGCCAAGAATTCGCTCTTTTGGAATGTAGTGTCGTGAGCAGTTTCACCAGATACACCGAAACCATACATTTGACCAAATACTACCGACAAAGTATCCACTTTAGGATTCTTTTCGTTTTCATACTTGCTGTTGCAGTTGCAGCTTGCCATTACACCCATAGCCACAGCTGCCATCAATAAGATTTTCTTCATAATTTATTGTTTGTTATTACTTTGTTTTTACTTAACGATTTCAATCAATTGCACGTCGAAGATAAGAGCTGTATCAGGACCGATAAGTGGACCAGCACCATTAGCTCCATAAGCCAAATCTGCAGGGATGAACAATCTCCATTCAGCACCTGGTTTCATCATTTGCAATGCTTCCACCCATCCTGGAATTACTTGATTTACACCAAATACAGCAGGCTCACCTCTTTGCACAGAGCTATCAAACACCTTGCCATCAATCAAGCAACCTGTATAGTGTACTTTCACAGTGTCGGTAGCCTTAGGAGACTCTCCTTCACCTTCCTTCACAATTTGGTATTGCAAACCCGAAGCAGTAACTTTCACTTCTTCACGCTTAGCATTCTCTTCCAAGAACAATTCACAAGCCTTTTTGTTTGCCAAACGAGTATCTTCCTCCAATTGAGTGAAGTAATCGTTAACCACTTGCTTTGCTTCTTCAAAAGTCATAAGCATTTCACCTTCGCCATATACAGCTTTCAATGCAGCTGCAAAATCATCGGCATTAAGAGCTCTCACACCTGAGCGTTGAAAGTTGTTACCCATGCTCAAGCCCAAAGCATAACTTAATTTATCCATTTCTGCCATTATTGTAATATTTTAAATTTATATTCTATTTTGAATTTGCAAAGTTAAGTTTAATTAAGATTTTAAGTGCTATAAATTTGAATAAAAAATATTAAATTTGTAATCATAAATAGAATAAAATGTAAATAACACATTATTTTTAAACCATTTTAAAAACTTACTACAATGAAAAAATTAATCTTTCTCACCGGTGCTGGCGTTAGCCAAGAGAGTGGAATTTCTACCTTTCGCGATTCAGATGGATTATGGGAAAACTTCCCTGTAATGGAAGTGGCAAGCGCCCAAGGTTTCCAAAAAAATCCCGAACTCGTACATAAATTTTACAATGAGCGTCGCAAACAAATAGTAAACACTCTCCCAAACGAAGCACACCTCATAATCAAGGATTTAGAAAAAGATTTCGAGGTGATTACTATCACCCAAAATGTAGATGATTTGCACGAAAAAGCAGGTTCGAACAATGTGCTTCACCTACACGGAGAACTCATGAAAGTACGCTCCATTTCCCACCCAGAACGCGTGTACACACTCGAATATCCCGACATCGAAACTTGTGCAGAAACCATTGATGAATATGGCGATCTCATACGCCCACACATCGTGTTTTTTGGAGAAGAAGTGCCTAATATGATTCCTGCTACAAGAATAGTAGAAGATGCCGATATACTTGTGATTATCGGCACATCTATGGTGGTGTATCCAGCTGCCTCACTCATACACTTCGTGAAGCCAGGAACGCCTATATTCTATATCGATCCTAAGCCCGCTGTAGTGAGCGACTTAGACGATATTACATACATCGCTAAAAAGGCTACTGAAGGTATGGCCGAACTGTCTGAAATCCTTCGCAAAAACTATCTCTAAATATTAAAATTTCGAAGGATTCCCATTAGCAATTCGCAAGAGTTAACATTTGTAAATCGTTATCGACAACCCCTTTTGTTAACACTAAAAAAGTAGGTTGTTGATAACTTTTTTATAATAATGTGTAAAAAATGGTTGTTTGCATTTGTGAACTTTCAAAAAAGTTTATAACTTTACACAAGATTATTACTACAAATAAGGCTCACGTTGGAGTGTATAAAATTTCCACCCTCCACGGCATAGTCTTATTTTACTAACAATCAACCATATAGCACAAATGAACACAACCCCATATCACATATCAGCACTACTTGAACAATGCATCGAAGGACTCAACATCAAAAAGGATGGTGTATATGCCGATGTAACCTTTGGAGCAGGAGGTCACTCTCGCGCCATAATGGAGCAACTTGGCGAAAATGGTCGACTTTATGGTTTTGACCAAGATCGCGACGCTTTTGCCAACAAAATCGACGACCCTCGATTCACATTTGTATACAGCAATTTTGCTTTTATCACCAATTTCCTTCGTTATCACAACGAGGATAAGATTGACGGTATATTGGGCGACTTGGGTGTATCATTTCACCAATTCGACGAGAGCGAAAGAGGTTTCTCGATTCGATTCAATAGCGACCTCGATATGCGTATGAACCAAAAGGGAGAAAAAGATGCCAAGTGGATTATCGCAAACTACAGCGAGGAGCAACTTGCCAACATTCTCTACCTCTATGGCGAGCTCAAATCTTCGAGAAAAATAGCGGCAGCCATAGTGAAAGCACGCAGCCAAAAGCCAATTATCACCACAGGCGACCTACTCGAAGTCATAAAGCCTTGTCTCAAGCCTGCTCAAGAGAAGAAAGAAAGCATTCTTGTGTTTCAGGCCCTACGCATTGAAGTGAATAACGAGCTCGAAGTGCTAAAGTCGCTGCTTCAGCAAGCTGTGAAGGTGTTAAAACCAGGCGGACGACTTGTAATCCTCACCTACCACTCACTTGAAGATCGCATCGTCAAAAACTTCCTCAAGAGTGGCAATATCGAAGGAAAAGTAGAAAAAGACTTCTTTGGTCGCGTTACATCTCCGTTTAAACTTATCAACAATAAAGTGATCGTGGCTTCGGACGAAGAAGTAGAACGCAACCCGAGAGCAAGAAGTGCAAAATTGCGCATAGCTGAAAGAATATAAAAAATAGTTTCAAACACACTGATAATATTCACTTACGAAAATATGGGATTTAAAGAATTTCTGAATATTACAAACAATAAAATCAACGACATCAAGAAAGGCAATGTGAGTCTCATCACAGTGTTTTTCTTCAAAAAGCATATCGTAGCCACAAGCATTATCTTTCTTTTGTCATTTAGTTACGTGGCAATAAAGATAGATAATATGTTAAAAAAAGAGAAAATTATCGCTCTCAAGCAAGAACTCAATAGTGCACGCACTGAATCGGTGCGCGCTTGTGCCGACTACAAGAAGCAAGTGAGAGAGGCTCGAATGGTGTCACTCGTTGACTCTATGAAGCTTAAACTCTCAATACCAGATCAACCCCCATTTAAAATCATAGGAAAATAAACACAAGTATGGATAGCAACAAGAAAAAGACAAAAAAGAGCAGAAAAAACAAGTTTCACATCTTGAGCCGATACAACATCGTGCTCACTGTGTTTGTGGCTATAGCTCTCGCCAACATTTATTGCTTGGTGAGAACTGTTGTGGTGCAAGGTCCTAAATGGAACGAAAAGGCTTCGAAAGTTTTGTTAGAAACCAACCTCACCACACCTCTGCGTGGTCGCATTTTATCCGACAACGGGACCATTCTTGCTGCCAATATCCAATACTACAAAGCATACATCGATTGGCAAGCCGAAGGTTTCGCGAAAAAGAAGTTTCAAGAAAACATCGACAAACTTTGCGATAGTCTTGAAATATTTGGAAGAAAACAAGGCAAGAACATCTCAGCCAAGGAATGGAAGAAAATTCTTTTGGAAAAACATTGTGGTGTGGATGCGCGCACTATGGCTCGAAAAAACAAACGCTTGGAGCAAAATAAAGATACCGCAAAAATTCGCGATCGCTATCACATACTATTCGACAAGCTTTCACTTGCCGAATATCGTCGCATGAGAACATTCCCATTCTTGAAAGATAAAAAAGCCTATACAGGGTTTAATTACACCACTTACGAAGTGCGTCAGCGTCCATTGGCAGCCACCACACTCAATCATAGTGTAGGATTGGTGCAAGAGAAGAAAGTAGGACGCGAAAAACAACGCTATGTAGGCGATAGTATAATCACCCACATCGATTCGGTTTACGAAAAGCATGGTGCATCGGGACTTGAAGGGGCTCTCGATCATTTCCTTTATGGCGTCCCTGGTAAGACTCGCAAAGAGCAAATCTCTAATGCCATCATAAATTGGGAAATAGAACCTTCAAGGAGTGGATATGATGTGGTGACCACCATCAATATCGATATCCAAGATATTCTCGAAAAAGAACTTGAAAGTGTATGCCAAGAGCATAACGCAGAATGGGGTACAGCCGTAATTATGGAAGTGAAGACCGGCAAAATCAAAGGTCTCACCAATATCTGCTACAACAAAACATCCCATAAATACGAAGCAAGCCAATACCAATACGCGATGAGTGGTGTGGAACCAGGTTCGCTAATGAAAGTCATCTCTATGACACTTGCTCTTGAAAAAGGACTTGTGAGAAATGTGAACGAGGTGATAACCACTGGTAAAAGTTTCGCTTATGGAAAGGCTAAACCTATCACCGATAGCCACGTTTATAGCAGTATGCCTGTACACCAAGTGATACCATCGTCGTCAAACATCGGTATGGCTAAAATCATATTGCGTGGTTACGAAAAAGAACCTTGGAAATTCCAAGAAGACCTTGCAAAAATGGGATTCTTCGACAGACTGAACACAGGTATTTCAAGCGAGCGTCCACCAGTTTTCCCTAAACTTGGAGATAGAAACTGGCATCGCGTGGCTCTTACTCGCATGGCCTACGGATATTCCACAAATATTCCACCTATCTACACACTTGCATTCTTCAATGCACTTGCCAACGATGGAAAATTTGTGCGTCCACATCTTGTAGACCACTTTATGTATGACAACAAGATAGACTCTGTAATAGAAACTTCTTACATTCGCGAGCAAGTATGTTCTCCTGAAAATGCACGAAAACTTCGCGCTATGATGCATGATGTAGTATGGGACAACAAAAATGGCACAGGACGATTAGCCCAAGATCCATACGTGAAGATTGCAGGTAAAACAGGTACAAGTTATGTTGTAGAAGGCAAAAACTACACCTCTAAGCGACGACTTGCTTTCTGCGGGTTCTTCCCTTACGACAATCCTCAATATACTTGTATTGTAGTAATACAAGGCGTAGGAGGTGGTGCAGGAGCTGCCCGCGTGAGTGGTAAGGTATTAAAGAACACAGCCTTGAAAATGTATGCAAAAGGTTTATTAGGCGACAATTCCGACTATCACGAAAACAACGATAAGGCCGAACGAAAAGCTACACTTCATCACAGCACTAAAAAGGCAAATGTAAATTCATTGTCTTCGGTAGGCATCAATCAACCAAGAGTTGCATCCAAGCCAGCCACAAAGGTTGATACCATCATGCCAAATGTGATAGGATTGCCAGCAAGAGAAGCCATCGCTATTCTCGAGAAGAAAGGCTTTGCAGTAGAAATAGAAGGAAGTGGTGTAGTCGTAGGACAAAAATACATTCCTTGCACCGACACCCTTACTCAAGAACATAAAATCAAGCTCAAACTTGGGCTATACTTTTAACGCATTATGAAGAAAGATTTAACAGGACTTTTAGTCACAATACCTATCTTGCGAACCATCGGTTCAAACGATAAGACCATCTGCGATGTAATCAGCGACTCACGCAAGGCATCGGAGGGAGCACTATTTGTAGCTGTGAACGGAGTGAATGTGGATGCACATCAATTCATTCCCGAAGTAATAGCCAAAGGTGCTAATACAATTGTGTGTGAAGTTCTGCCAGAAAAGATAGAAGATCACGTTTGCTACATTGTGGTGGAAAATAGTGCCAAGGCACTCGCTCACATAGCAGCATGGTGGTATGGCTACCCATCAGCACACCTTCACCTTGTGGGTGTTACTGGAACAAATGGGAAAACCACTACTGCCACACTGCTCTATGAATTAGTGCAACTATTAGGCGAAAAAGCAGGACTTTTGTCCACTGTGTGCAACATCATAGATAAAAACATCATTCCTGCCACTCACACCACTCCCGATCCTCTCACACTCAACAAGATGCTCGCTGAGATGGTGGAAGCTGGTTGCCATTATGCTTTTATGGAAGTGAGTTCACACGCTTGCGCTCAACATCGCATCGATGGACTTCATTTCTCGGGAGCAATATTTTCTAATCTCACTCGCGATCATCTCGACTATCACGAAACAGTGCTAAATTATATGAACGCAAAAAAGATGTTCTTTGATATGTTGCCCGATAGCGCATTTGCCCTCGTCAATGCCGACGATAAGGCTGGCGTGTATATGATACAAAACACAATAGCACGCAAACTCACCTACTCACTACGTTCACTTGCCTACTATAAGTGCAAGATTTTAGAAAGTCGCCTCAACGGTACTTCTCTCAACATAAACGGCAATAGTCTTGAAGTG
Source organism: Muribaculaceae bacterium (assembly GCA_045656705.1). Taxonomy (GTDB): domain Bacteria; phylum Bacteroidota; class Bacteroidia; order Bacteroidales; family Muribaculaceae; genus RGIG4576. The sequence continues at coordinate 20,766 of JAZORR010000012.1, forward strand.
CTATTCACAGGTAAATTCAACGCTTACAATTTGCTTGCTGTGTATGGTGCTGCTATGCAATTGGGATTTGACAATCACGATGTACTTGTGGCTATGACTCAACTTGTGCCAGTAGCTGGTCGTTTCCAAACTCTACAGTCACCTCGTGGCTACACTGCAATTGTAGACTATGCCCACACACCCGACGCACTTGTGAATGTACTTGATTCTATACGCGAAGTGGTGGGTAGCAAATGCAATATCATCACTGTAGTGGGATGTGGTGGTAATCGCGACAAGGGCAAACGCCCTATTATGGCAAAAGAAGCTGCTACACGCAGCAATCGCATAATTCTCACATCCGACAATCCTCGCAACGAAAACCCTGAGGATATCCTCAAGGATATGGAAACCGGATTGGAAGGCGACCTAAAACTTAAAGCCATTAAAATCACCGACCGCAAGGAGGCTATACGCACAGCCACTATCCTTGCTCAAGCTGGTGATGTGGTGCTCGTAGCAGGTAAAGGACACGAGGATTATCAAGAAATCAATGGTGTGAAGCATCACTTCGACGACAAAGAGGTGCTTTTGGAAATATTTAATAACGAAATTTAAAATCTACAACATATATGTTCTACTATTTAGCAGACTTACTATCGCAATACGACATACCTGGAGCAAGATTGATGAGCTATATCTCATTCCGTGCTTGCTTTGCACTCATCTTGTCGTTATTCATCTCAATGGTAATAGGCAAACGCATCATTGAGAAACTTCAGCTTATGCAGATAGGCGAAATTGTGAGAGACTTAGGGTTAAGTGGTCAAACAAGCAAGAAAGGCACACCTACTATGGGTGGTATCATTATCATCATAGCCATACTCATTCCTTGCCTACTTTTAGGTAAGTTGGGAAATATCTATATGATATTGATGCTCATTACCACTGTGTGGCTTGGAGGTCTTGGTTTTCTCGACGACCACTTGAAGATTGCTCGACAAAACAAAGACGGATTAAAGGGTAAATACAAAATACTCGGTCAATTTGGACTTGGTATCATCGTGGGGCTCACTATGTATCTCAGTCCCGACATCGTAATCAGAGAAAACTTTGAAAAAGTGGACAATGTGAGCCTTGAGACTGTGATTGAGTATAAAAGTTATACCGAAAAGTCTACTCAAACCACTATTCCATTTGTGAAGAATAACAACTTCGACTACGCTTCTCTCACCAAATGGATGGGCAACCACGCTCAAGCAGGTGGTTGGGTAGCATTTATCTTCATCATCACATTCATCATCATAGCAGTGAGCAATGGAGCTAATCTCACCGATGGTATAGACGGACTTGCCGCAGGATCATCGGCTATCATAGGGTCGGCACTTGCCTTGATGTGCTATTTAGGAGGTAATGTTATCTATTCTTCTTATTTGAATATAATGTACATACCTGGAAGTGAAGAACTTGTGGTGTTTGCGGCAGCATTCATCGGTGCTACAATCGGATTCTTGTGGTACAATTCATATCCAGCTCAAGTGTTTATGGGTGATACAGGCAGTCTCACACTTGGAGGCATCATTGCCGTGTTTGCAATCCTTATTCGCAAAGAATTACTCATACCTATACTTTGTGGTATATTCGTAATAGAAAGTCTTTCGGTGGTGCTACAAACCTCATATTTCAAATACACTAAAAAGAAGTATGGCGAAGGACGACGCATTTTTAAAATGACTCCTATACATCACCATTTCCAAAAAGATGCTTCCACACAAGGATTTGTGATGTTCAACAAGCCTAAAAACGGCTTGCACGAAAACAAAATTACAATGAGATTTCTACTTGTAGGCATCTTATTGGCAGTACTCACATTTGTAACTCTAAAGATTAGATAAGATAATGACAACAAAACGCATCGTAGTGCTTGGAGCCGGAGAAAGCGGCACAGGAGCAGCCATACTCGCTAAAGTAAAAGGTTTTGATGTGTGGTTGAGCGATAAGGGGACTATTGCCCCAAAATATAAAGCTATGCTCAACGAATATAAGGTAGATTGGGAAGAACTATGCCACACTGAGAAAAAAATCCTTATGGCAGACGAAATAGTTAAAAGTCCTGGTATACCCGATTCTGCACCTATCATTCAAAAAGTGATAAGCAAAAATATACCTATTATCTCTGAAATAGAATTTGCAGGACGATACACCGACGCAAAAATGGTGTGTATCACTGGTAGTAATGGAAAAACCACAACCACCCTCCTCACCTATCACATCTTGAAAGAAGCAGGATTGAATGTGGGATTGGCAGGTAATGTGGGAAAAAGTCTTGCATTCCAAGTGGCTACCGAGAAGCACGATGTATATGTAATCGAACTTAGCAGTTTCCAACTCGACAATATGTATGAGTTTAAGGCAAACATCGCTGTGCTTATGAACATTACGCCCGACCATCTCGACCGCTACGACTATAAGATGGAAAACTATGTGGCATCGAAGTTTAGAATCGTGCAAAATCAAACCGAACAAGACTCGTTCATTTTCTGGCAAGACGATCCTATCATCGAAGCTCAACTAAAGAACCTCAAAATAGAGGCTCAATTGTATCCTTTCTCCGAGAATCACGACGAAAAGAGCAAGGCGTACATAGAAAATGGCGATTTCGTGATTGACACCACAAATCAGCACATCGAAATACCACGCGAAGAACTTGCACTCAAGGGGCTTCACAATTTATACAATTCTATGGCTGCTGGATTGTCGGCTTCTATTCTTGATATCAAGAAGGATGTAATACGCAAAGCTCTTGAAGACTTTGAAGCTGTAGAACACCGACTTGAGTATGTTGCTACTATAGATGGTGTGAAATACATCAACGACTCAAAGGCTACAAATGTAAACTCATGTTGGTATGCGCTTGAAAGTATGCAAGCACCTACTGTACTCATCTTGGGAGGCAAGGACAAGGGTAACGATTATCGCGAAATAGAGCAATTTGTAGCTGCAAAGGTGAAAGCCATAGTGTGCCTTGGAGTTGATAATTCTAAATTACACACATTCTTCGATGGCAAGGTAAAAACTATCGTAGATGCAGGCAGTATGGAGGAAGCTGTGGCTAAGAGCCGAGCATTGGCATCAGAAGGTGATGTGGTGCTTTTGTCTCCATGTTGTGCAAGTTTCGACCTCTTTAAGAGTTACGAAGACCGTGGCACACAATTCAAAAACGAGGTAAAAAAACTCAAATAATAAACACACGATAAAAAAATAGTATTTATGGCAGACCAAACAGTTACATCAAAAGCCATCAAGGCTGATGACACCCCCCAAAAGAAGGGGTATGACAACATTGGAGACCCCGTGATATGGGGTATCTACATTGTGCTTATTCTTGTTTCGCTCGTGGAATGTTTCAGTTCTTCGGGGCAAATGATTAAGTCGGCACACATGTATGCACCTATTTTCAAGCACGCAATCATCTTATTTGCAGGTTTTGTGCTTTTGATAGGCTTGTTTTTCACTAATTACAAACGTTTCCCCCTTGTAATCTTTGGGCTGGCGGTTGTTACATTAGTATTTCTTATTATTACACCATTCGTTGGGCAAAACTTCAACGATGCTGTTCGCTCCATCGACTTGGGATTCTTCTCAGTGCAACCAGCTGAGATGGCAAAAGTCTCGATTGTGGCTCTTATCGCATGGGTAGCATCAAAATTCCAAACAGAAAAAGATGTGAAGCCTAAAGGTCTTATAATTTGTGCAATATTGGTGGTTTTCTATTGTGCGCTTACATTTGAACAAGGTCTCACCAACACTGTGCTTCTTATGGCGATTTCTTTCATAATGTTCCTCATCATTGGAGTGAAATGGAAGAAGATTGGTGCTATATTATTGGTTTACGGTTTAGCTGGTGGTCTATTTTTTGCTATCAAGAGTTACAACGATGATCGCGTAGAAAATCTGCGCCGTAACGATCCTGCATATGTAGCACAACAAGTGCAAGAAGACAACGAATTTGCAAACAGCACCAACCCAGTCATACGCTTTTGTGTGGATAACTTCGGTAGAGGGGGTACATGGGTGGCTCGCGTGCTTCGTCACTACACACCACCTGCACTTGTCGACCAAGAGATGAACTCAAAGAACAAGCAAGAAATGTATGCACGAATGGCACAAGCCAATAGCAATGTGATAGGTGTGGGACCGGGCAACTCTCGCGAGTGTAGCCGTCTGCCTCTTGCACACTCCGACTATATATTTTCTATCATAACTGAAGAATTAGGACTTGGTGGTGCTATATTCGTGCTTCTACTATTCGTGGCATTAATGTTCCGAGCCAAGAAGATTGCCTACGACTGCTCTTATGCATTCCCATCGTTCCTTGTGCTTGGATTGGCTACAATGATATCGTTACAAGCACTGTTCCATATGTGTATCAATACGGGTGTAATCCCTGTATCGGGACAACCATTGCCTCTCATTTCTACAGGTGGTACCACTTGCATAATGATGAGTATTGCTTTCGGATTTATCCTTAGTGTGAGTCGCTACTCTATTAAGAATGCACAAGATAAAGAATTAAAGAAAATCGAGCACGATCAACTTCCTAAAGACCTTCGTGCAAAGAACCCTCTTCTTATCGAAGACTAAACTTTTATGGCTATGAACAAAAAAATAAAAATACTAATCAGTGGCGGTGGCACAGGCGGACACATTTTCCCTGCCTTGGCTATTGCTGGCGAAATTAAAAGACGACAACCCGAGGCCGACATCCTTTTCGTGGGTGCAGAAAACCGTATGGAGATGGAGAAAGTACCTGCGGCAGGATATCCTATAAAGGGACTTCCCATAAGTGGATTCAATCGTAAAAATCTACTCAAGAACTTTGCTGTGTTGTTTCGTCTGTTGAAGAGTATGTTCATGGCAAAGCGTATTCTCAAAGACTTTAATCCCGATATAGCAATAGGTGTAGGAGGATATGCAAGTGGTCCTATGCTCAAGGCTGCTCAAGGCAAAGGCATACCCACACTCATTCAAGAGCAAAACTCTTATGCAGGCGTCACCAACAAACTTCTTGCAAAGAATGCCAATTGTATATGCGTTGCCTACGAAGGCATGGAACGTTTCTTCCCTCAGGAGAAGATTGTGCTTACTGGCAACCCTGTGCGCAGCAATCTATTGCAATGCACTCTCACACCTGAAGAAGCAAAACAGCACTATGGATTGAATCCTAAAAAACGTACTATTCTTATTATAGGTGGTAGTTTGGGTGCTCGCACTATAAATAATAGTATTATATCGTCACTTGAACATATAGCCACAGCCGATGTACAAGTAATATGGCAAACGGGCAAATTCTACGACGAAGATTGCAAAAGGGCTCTTGAACAATCCTCAGCAAAGAATGTGAAGCAAATGGCTTTCGTGAACGATATGGACATAGCATATCGTGCTGCCGACCTTGTGGTATCGCGTGCCGGAGCAAGTTCTATCTCTGAATTACAACTCTTAGCCAAGCCTGCCATTCTCGTTCCTTCGCCTAACGTATCGGAAGATCATCAAACGAAGAATGCGCTTGCTCTCACTTCACACCGTGCAGCTATTATGGTGAGCGATGCAGAATGTAAAGAGAAGTTGGTAAAAGAAATGATAAATACTGTAACCAATTCCAATAAATTGACAGAGTTATCTGCAAATATTGAGAAAATGGCTCTTAATAATGCCGCACAAAGCATTGTGGATAAAGTTTTTCAACTAATAAACGACAAAAAATGATTACTAAATATACATCTATTTACTTCGTAGGTGCAGGAGGCATAGGTATGGCTGCTCTCGAACGCTTCTTCTTATCACTTGGTAAGAAAGTGGCGGGATATGATCGTACAGTTACCGAGCTCACGCGCAATCTTGAAAACGAAGGTGTGGAAATTGTCTATGACGAATCGGCTTCGCTTATTCCTGAATATTGTCGCGACAGAAACACTACATTAGTAGTGTACACTCCTGCAGTACCAGCATCACATGAAGGATTGAGGTATTTTATCGATAATCATTTCACAGTGATGAAACGCGCGCAAGTGCTTGGTCTTATTACAGCAAGTTCTAAAGGATTGTGCTTTGCTGGAACCCACGGCAAAACCACTACATCGAGTATGGCAGGACACATCCTACACAATTCTGCGGTGGGTTGTAATGCATTCCTTGGAGGAGTGTTGAAACCTTACAACAGCAATCTTTTGCTATCTGAGGACACTGAATACTCGGTGATTGAGGCCGATGAATTCGACCGCTCATTTCATTGGCTCAAGCCATATGTGGCTGTAATCACTGCCACCGACCCCGACCACCTTGATATATATGGTACAGAAGAGGCTTATCTCGAAAGTTTCGCTCATTTCACCGAACTTATCAGAAAAGATGGCTATTTAATAGTCCACACAGGACTTAAACTCATACCTCGTCCACAAGCTGGAGTAAAAGTATACACATATTCTCGCGATGAAGGCGATTTCCATGCTCAAAACATCCGTAAGGGCAATGGCGAAATCGTATTTGATTTTGTTTATCCTGGAGGAGTGATCAACGATATCAACCTCGGAGTACCTGTAGATATCAATATTGACAATGCAGTAGCTTCACTTGCAGCCTGCTGGATAGCTGGTGCATCGCGTGAAGAATTAAAACAAGGTATTGCTTCATATCAAGGTGCAAAACGTCGTTTCGATTTTTGGCTCAAGGAGGAAGGTTCGCCTGTGGTGGTTGATGATTATGCACATCACCCAGATGAACTCAAAGCAAGTATCAAGAGTGTAAAGGAACTATATCCTGGTCGTAAACTCACTGTGATATTCCAACCTCATCTCTACTCTCGCACTCGCGATTTTGCTCCTGAATTTGCCGAAGCCCTGTCGCTTGCCGATGAAGTGTGGCTTACCGAGATTTATCCTGCCCGAGAACTACCTATACAAGGAGTCACATCGGAGATAATATTGCAAGATGTAAAATGCAGTGAAAAGTGTATTTGCGAAAAGAAAAATTTGATTGAAAACGTAAAAAATCATAACTTTGATATTCTACTCACTGTAGGTGCAGGAGATGTGTGTGATTATTTACCTGAAATATGTAAAACATTGAAGCAAAATGCTTAAAACGATACTTAAAATATTATTGATTATTGTCACACTCGCTATGATCGTGGGACTTGCCTTTGATTTCGTGTGGGCAAATTCCGTCGCCGACACCCGACGATGTGATGATATCAAGGTACATATCCTTAATGCCGATTCAGTAAAATTCATCTCTGAAGGTAGCATTTTGGAAATGTTGCATCGTGAGGGTATCTATCCCGAAGGAAAGCCTATATCAGAAGTAGACCTTGATAGCATAGAATCAGTTGTAAAAAACTCTGAATATATCGAGGAAGCTCAATGTGTGATGATGAGAAATGGAGATGTGCATATCTATGCCAAACAACTCATTCCTGTGCTTCGTGTATTTAGCCGTGGCGAATCTTACTACGTAAATAAAGACGGAAAGAAAATGAAGGCCACAAGCGACATTCACACCGATCTTCCTGTAGTAATTGGAAATTTCAGTATGGCTTCCGACGCACTTATCGTGTTACCTATCAGTAAATATGTGCAACGTGATGCCACTTGGAATGGCATCGTGACCATGTACTCAGTGAAGGATAAAAATAATATAGTCATTATTCCTTCTATTTACGGACACGTGGTTAATTTCGGGGACAGTTCAAATGTTGAAAATAAATTTGCCAAACTGCGACAATTCTATCGTGAAGTAATGCCTGTAAAGGGATGGAACACCTACGACACCATCACACTTAAATGGAACCATCAAATTGTGGCTAATAGGCGTTCGAAACGCATCAAACCGATACTTGTAACTGACTCAGTTATCGACGAAGAAGCTCCTTCGATAGAATCTATATCTTTTGAAAGAGGAAACTAAAACATTACTAAAATAAGAATCATAAATACTCCAAAATAAAATATTATGGAAAAAAATCAATATATCGTGGCTATCGAAATTGGTAGTTCTAAAATAGTGGGTGCTATCGCCCAAAAAGAACTACCAGAAGGCACCGTTAAAGTGAAGACTATTCAAGAAGTGAAGATTAGCGAATGTGTACGTTATGGATGCATCAAAAATGTGGAAGAAGTGAAACGAGGCATCAACGAAGTGATAGGAAAACTATCTAACTGCTTAAAAGACACTGCTACTATTTCAAGTATTTACTTAAACCTTGCGGGACGCTCTATCCGAAACGAAAGCGTACAAGTAAGCGAACTTCTCGATAAAGATACTGCCATCACTCAAGACCTCATCGAAAGACTCATCAAAAAAGGTATGAAAACCGACAAAAAGGGTTTCGACACCTTCGATGCAGTTCCACTTAAATATGTAATCGATAATGTGGAAGAAAAAAAGCCGGTAGGTGTTTTTGGCTCAAATATTACTGTATCCATCAATAATATCATAGGTAAGAGCACTATCAAAACCAACCTTAATCGTGCTATCATTCCTACTGTAAGAGTGAACGATGTAATCCTCACTCCTCTGGCTATCGCCAAGCACGTGCTTTCGGCAGAAGAACGCGAACTTGGTTGTATGCTTGTGGATATGGGGGCCGAAACCACTACTGTAATTATATGCAAAAATAGTACTGTTATCCACCTTGCCACACTTCCATTTGGCGGTAGAAATATCACGCGCGATATTATGTCGCTAAATCTGCTTGAAGAAAAAGCAGAAGAGTTAAAACTCAGCATCGGCAACGCTATGCCTAACGACGTAGCTAACACATCTATCCAAGTAGATGGCATCCCAGTGAGAGATGTAGTGAAATATGTGGAATCTCGTAGCGAAGAAATCGCAGCCAACATCAACGAACAGCTCAACATTGCTGGAATAAAAGGTGATGATTTGGGTAAGGGTATGACATTAATCGGTGGCGCTTCTTTGCTTCCTGGTATGATGGAACTTCTTGAGAAAACTACTGGAATGAAGGTGAAACGTGGCACATTCCCACAACAATTCCTCAATGGCAATCAAAAGGGAACAAATTCTCCGCTCTACATTCAAATGCTTTCTATCATTGCCGAAGCAGCTGAGCGTATGCATCCAGATGTATCGTGCCTCGAACGAATTGTAAATCCAGAAGAACAAGAAGAACAAGAGCAAGAAGAACAAGACACTAATGTCAAAAATACGAAATCTTCGGAAAAGAAAAGTATCTTATCTTCTATGCTAAATGGGTTCCGTACACTTTTCACCGAAAAAGAAGAAGAAGAGGAGGAAGATGACTCTTACGGAAACTAAAAGAAGCAAAAAATATACATTTATTAATTTTTTGTAGATAATAAATTCACTACTAACTATTTTCTGTGTAATTTTGCACTTAATAAGTCTTTTAAGTGAATTTTCTGCAAGAAGAACATTCATCTCAAACACTTTTTATACTACTATGCAAGGACTTTCTATAGATAATGTGCCAGAATCAGTACTAAATGACAATGGCTTCAACGATAAAAAAATAAAAAACATCATCAAGGTGATAGGTGTGGGTGGTGGTGGTAACAACGCCATCAACCATATGTACTCTCAAGGCATTGAAGGTGTTTCGTTTGTGGTATGTAACACCGACCGACAAGCTCTTAATGGTTCTAATGTGCCAGTAAAGATTCTTATCGGCCCTAATACTACTTTCGGTCTTGGTGCCGGCAATAATCCCGAAGTGGCAAAAGCTGCTGCCGAAGAAAGTGCCGAAGAAATTGCTGCACTGTTCAAAGACGACACTAAGATGGTGTTTATCACTGCCGGTATGGGTGGTGGTACGGGTACGGGTGCTGCTCCTGTGGTAGCTCGCATTGCTCGCGAACATAAGGTGCTTACTGTGGGTATTGTCACTATTCCTTTCCTATTTGAAGGTGATAAGAAAATCATCAAGGCTCTAAATGGAGCAAAGGAAATGGGCAAATATGTAGATGCTCTGCTTGTTATCAACAACGAGCGACTTACAGAAATTTACGGAGAGCTTGACTTCCTCAACGCTTTCGGTAAGGCCGACGATACATTGTCGACTGCAGCTCATAGCATCTCAGAAATCATTACCACCGAGGGAAAAATCAACCTCGACTTTAACGATGTGAAAGCTACGCTTGAAAATGGCGGTGTGGCTATCATTAGCTCAGGTAGAGCTAATGGTGAAAAGCGTATGACCAAGGCAATTGAAGATGCACTTAAATCTCCTCTTCTCAAGAATAGAGATGTTTATGGTTCTAAGCGTATCCTTGTAAATATATACTTCTCTACAAAAGCAAAAACTCCGTTCGTAATGAGCGAAGTAAGGGAAATGCACACATTCATGCGCAAGTTTGTTCACGGCGTAGATGTGATTTGGGGGGTAGCTGTAGACGACACTCTCGAAGAAGATGTGAAGGTTACAATTCTTGCCTCTGGATTTAATGTGTCTATCGACAACGATACCAATAGCGATCTTGACAACAATCTTGCTACTGCTCCTATCACAAGCGAACCACCACAAGTAGACGATAAGGACCTTATTATCGAATATTATGGCGATGATGTGGTTCACATCAACGAGCAAGAAAAGGCTCGCGACAAATATGTAGTGCTTTCACTTGACGACTACGATAACGACGAAATCGTGGACCTTATTGAGCGCACACCTACTTTCGGCAGAAATATCCATTTCAAAGAAAACATAGAGAAAGTAATAAAAGAAAAAGATGGTGTACCAGCTCCCACTACCACAGTTATCAGTTCGTCGAAAAACGAAGAATCCAATTCAATTAGCTTTGTGTAATAACAAAGAGTGAGAAATTTAACCATATTGAATAATCAATAAATAACAACATATATAATGCTAACACTTAATGTAATAAAAGAAAATCCCGAAGCGGTAATCGAACGCCTTGCGGTAAAGCATTTCGATGCTCGTGAACTTATTGAACGCATCATTGAGCTTGATAAGGTGCGTCGCAATCGTCAACAAGCACGCGACAACCAAGCTGCTGAACTCAACAAGATGGCGGCAGCAATTGGTGCACTTATGAAACAAGGCAAGAAAGAAGAAGCCGAAGAAGCTAAGGCTAAAGTGGCTGAACTTAAAGAAAATAATAAGGCTATCGACGAAGAATTGAAAGTAGCAGAAGACGAAATCACTAACATTCTTCTTCAGATTCCTAATATGCCTTGCGATATGGTACCTCTTGGTAAAACTGCCGAAGATAATGTGGTAGAAAAAGAAGGTGGTGCTATGCCTCAACTTGGCGAAGATGCTCTTCCTCACTGGGATTTGGCTAAGAAATACAACATCATCGATTTCGACCTTGGGGTGAAAATCACTGGTGCAGGTTTCCCTGTTTACATCGGTAAGGGTGCTCGCTTGCAACGTGCTCTTATACAATTCTTCCTCGACGAAGCAAGTTCAGCTGGATATGTAGAAGTACAACCACCATACGTTGTAAACGAAGCGTCTGGTTATGGTACAGGTCAATTGCCTGACAAGGAAGGCCAAATGTATCACTGTGGTCTTGACAATCTTTACCTTATCCCTACTGCCGAAGTACCAGTCACCAACATCTATCGTGATGTAATTTTCGACCAAAAAGACCTTCCAAAAATGAATTGTGCTTATTCAGCTTGTTTCCGTCGCGAAGCTGGTTCATATGGCAAGGATGTGCGTGGTCTTAATCGCTTGCACCAATTTGATAAGGTAGAAATCGTACGCATCGAAAAGCCAGAATGCTCTTATGCTGCTCTTGAAGAAATGAAGGATCACGTGCAAGGTCTTCTTGATAAACTTGAGTTGCCTTGGCATATCCTACGCCTTTGTGGTGGAGATATGAGTTTCACTTCTGCTATCACATTCGACTTTGAAGTGTGGTCGGGTGCTCAACAACGCTGGTTGGAAGTGAGCTCAGTATCAAACTTTGAAAGTTACCAAGCTAATCGCTTGAAGTGTCGCTACCGTGGCGACGATAAGAAGACTGTGCTTTGCCACACTCTTAATGGCTCGGCTCTTGCTCTACCTCGCATTATGGCTGCTCTTCTTGAAAACAACCAAACTCCAGAAGGTATTCGCGTGCCAAAGGTACTTCAAAAGTATACAGGTTTCGATATCATCGACTAATTAGTCCAGAAACATACAATAGCGAGTTCTCAATGCGTTGGGAACTCGTTTTTTTATCCCACAATAACAAAGATTAAGAATAAACTAAAATTTAATACTATTGTAATATTACATACACTAAGATTCATTAACTTTGTTTTCTATATATGGTGAAGATTTTGCTACGATATATTATCCCCATTGTATTGGCTGTCATAGCATTTTACAATTATTCTTATGAGTCTGATTTCACATTTAACATAGAAAATCAGGCCAAAATCCTTACACCTAAAAAATATTATCATTCCATAGATTCCCCTATTTCTTATTCGCACTTAAATCTTCCACGCCAAATATCAGGTGGAAATAATACTTGCATTCAACACACATCTCATAGGGCTAACAACCTATATAAAAGCAATTTTCGGTTTGTAAAATGTGGCAAAGAAATTAATGCCACCATTAGAAATTTCATTCAAAAAGAAACAGTAAACATTCATTACACATTTATCAAGCCTGTGAGTAGATTGATAGGTCTTGGTAAACTTATCATTTAGCCAAATTAGAAAATAGTGTATTTTGTGACATTCTCCACACTGTGGAGCGATGCCACACTACTTATCGTATATATAATTCTAACAATTATTGAAAAACTAACTAAATGATAACCAAAATGGAAAAGAAATTTAAAAGAACACGCACTGCCAAAGACTTTATACTAAGTCTATCGTTATTAATCATCGGGGGCGGGCTTGTTGCATTTACCGATATAGAAAGTGCTATTTATGGAGGATATGTGTTGATATTGATAGGTATTACTTTGGTTTTTATATTGAAAAGTGCATACACAGATACTCACAACACTTATTATAAGAAATCTTTCTCATTCTCTGGAGAAATGAAAAACTCAATCTTGGCGGCATTGAAGTCAGCCCCCGCATCTATTCAATTATCGGAAGATGGTAAAGGGCAAGTGTTGATGCTTAATATGTATTACAGCAAAACATCGGAGAAAGCATATATTCAACTATTTGAGTATATTCTCAATCAATATGAACCTTGCTCAGAGATGTATGAGTACCAAATAAATGAAGTAAACAAACTTATAGAATAATGGAATATATACTTTTGGTTGCATCCTTGGTGGGCATCGTATTTGGTGCCGACTTTCTTGTGAATGGAGCGATAGCTATCGCAAAAAAATACAAAGTATCCGACTTTGTTATCGGTGCCGCAATTGTAGGTATAGGCACATCAATGCCCGAATTTGTGGTAAGTTTTATAGGTGCCTTAAATGGAAATGCCGACGTGGCAATAGGAAATGTGGTTGGGTCAAACATATTCAATGTGTTGGGTATTTTAGGTCTCACTGCCTTATTTTTCCCTGTTGGTGTGGAGCGTAAAAATCTAAAATTTGAGCTCCCTGTATGCATAGGCGTATCTATTCTACTCACAGTCCTTGCATTTAACCTCTTCGATGGTACATCACCTTGTATCAGTACCATTGATGGCATAATTCTTCTGTTGTGCTTTGCAGGGTTTATGTGGTATTCTTTTGTGCGTGATAGAAAGAATGTAGAAGCCTCTCCCAATGAGAAAACCGAAACAAGTCCGTTATGGAAAGCCATCATTAAGGTAGTGGGTGGTTTGGCATTACTCATTACTTCGTGCGACATATTTGTAGATAATGCAGTGCTTATAGCTAAATCTTTCGGTGTAAGCGAAGCCTTTATTTCGTTGACTCTTATTGCTTGTGGCACATCTTTACCAGAGTTGGCCGCTTCAGTTGCTGCAGCAATAAAGAAGAACACAAGTTTGGCTCTTGGCAATATCATAGGTTCAAACATCTTCAATATTACCTTCATATTGAGCCTTAGTTCGCAGGTAATGCCTCTCACATCTTCTGGTATCACACTCACCGACTATCTTGTGATGATAGCCACAGCCCTACTTCCTTTTATTATCGGAATGAAGGGTAAAATAGGCAGAATGAGTGGTATCCTTATGCTTATCTGTTTTATAGCCTATAATTGGTATCTTGTATCTAACCAGATTGCATAAATAAAGTATATTCAGAATTATAATATATCAATACGAGCTCTCAATGCATTGGGAACTCGTTTTTTTATGCTATAAGAATAGGAATTCTTATGTAAAAATATTACTTTTGCAAATAGTTAATCTCAAAACTTATGGACACAAACAAGAAACTAAATTCCACACAAAAAACCATCGTTCATATTATCGACCATCCATTAGTGCAGCATAAACTTAGCATTATGCGCAATAAAAACACTTCTACAGCACAATTCCGTCAATCATTGCAAGAAATATCAATGTTGATGGGATATGAAGTAACTCGTGATTTTCCTATTACATACGAAGAAATCGAAACACCTCTACAAAAGTTTAATGCACCTAAACTTGCTGGTAAGAAGGTGGTGATAGCTCCTATCTTGCGTGCCGGATTAGGTATGGTAGATGGTTTGCTGGCTTTGATTCCTTCGGCTCGCGTAGGCCACATTGGTATGTATCGCGACGAAGAAACTTGCCATCCTGTATTTTATTACTACAAGATGCCTACCGATAAAGATCGTCTTGTAATTCTCACCGACCCTATGCTTGCCACTGGTGGTAGTGCTTGTGATGCAATAACACGATTGAAAGAAGATGGCTTCACCAACATTCGCATGATGGCATTGGTGGCATCTCCCGAAGGTTTAAAAACAGTTAACGAAGCGCACCCAGATGTAGATATTTATTTGGCTGCTCTCGACAATGGACTGAACGAACATAAGTATATTCTTCCTGGTTTGGGTGATGCTGGCGATAGAATTTTCGGCACTAAATAATCTTTTTGCTGAATTTATAAAATCAAAAGAAACGAAATAAGCGAGTATTTTTTAATACCACTCGCTTATTTTTTTACCTTTACAATCGTTTGAAATTTATTTTTATGCCACATAATTTGGCTAAATGAAACTTATCTAAAAAGTTACCCTCTAAAAAACGAGAATTACTATACGAAACCACTACACACTATTAACCCCGAGTAGAAGATTATCTCATCTTTACTCGGGGCAAGTTTTTCTATCAGAATAATCTCTTAGATAAATTCTATTTGTTATGTTTTACTTATAGCCTTTTACTACCCAATATCCTCCACGAGGAGCTCCGACACGCTCTATCAAGCCCTCTTCTTTGAGTTTTGCTAAGCGTTTTTCCACGCCTTTAATGCCAATACCCACCTTTTTAGCAAGTTTTGCGGCACTTAATGTTTTGTCTTCTTTCAACAAATCCATAATCTTATCTCTTGTTTTTACTGGAGGATAAGAGTTCATTACAAGTTCTTTCTTGGTTCTCATTTTGTTTTTTAAAGTTTATCTTTAGATTGCTCCAAAGAGCGTGATATCATTGGTTATTTACATTAAAATGTTATACTCTTATGCAAATTTAGCACAAATCTTCACTTATATCTAATATAAATAAAATAATGCTCTTATAAATATCATATTTTATAAGTTATTAACAACTTTGGGGGCATATAAAAGCCCTTTGCCAAAGAGTTTCCAGTCGCCAATTGCAAATTCCAACTTATTACCACATCCCCTATCTTAATTTTAGTAAAAGAGGAATTATTCTAATCTTTTATTTGTATTTTTGTGTTTTAAAATTGGTATACACTCATTGATATGAAAAAATTTTTATTCTCTATAATCGCAATATTTTTAGCATCGGCTGTTGTCCTTGCAAGCGATAAGTATGCCGAAGCATCGTTCTCTGAAAAAACTCACGATTTCGGCATTATCAAGGAAGAAAAAGGCGAAGTAAGCACCATTTTCGAGGTCACTAATACTGGCAATAAGCCTCTGCTCATTGTAGATGTGGCTGTGTCGTGTGGATGCACTACAAGACAATTCACCAAGCGTCCTATCGCTCCAGGCAAAACCGGCGAAATAAAGATCACCTACGATCCTGCTGGCCGACCTGGTGCTTTCAAGAAAGATATAAAGGTGCGCACCAACGGACGCGAACGACGCACCACTCTCTACATCGAAGGCACCACCATTCCTTCACCTAAAGAATAATCACTTGCTATGATGCAACGATTTTTTACATTCATTTTTGTATTGTTCTCGGCATTGATGTGCCGAGCAGAAGATGCTATGCAATGGGTTGCGTCGTCACACCACTTTGGCTCCATACTCGAGAAAGATGGTAAGGTTAGTCACGAATTCTTTTTAGTGAACACGAGCAACGATCCTTTTCACATCACCCGTGTGCGCACTTCTTGTGGATGCACGGCATCGTCATTCTCGCGCAAAGACATTCAGCCTGGCGACACTGCTACGGTCACAGTCACTTTCAACCCTATTAATCGCCCCGGTAGATTCAAAAACAGTGCTTACATCCACACCAATGCTCACGAAGACTATAGCACACTCACCATCACTGGAAATGTGGTGCCCGAAGAGAAAACGCTCCACACACTCTATCCATCTACCATAGGGGCACTTCGCTTAGAACGCCACATTATTCCTTTCGGTGAAATAACAAAAGGGAAAAAGAAAAATCAATATATCACCGTATACAACCCGAGCATCGACACCATCGAAGTGAAATTCAGCAATCTGCCTCCACACATTCAAGCACGATTAATACCCGATAGAGTGTTGCCCAACGATGTAGCCACCATTGTGGTGATTTATCGCTCTGATAGGTGCAATCAATGGGCTCTAACGCAAAACTCTTTCACGGTGGAAACTCTTCCACTATCGCCTTCTGAGCATTCTATTGCCGGCATTGGCAATATCGAGGTCACAGCAATGATTGTAGAAGACTTCACTAAGAGCAATGGCCCAACACCTATTGCTAAAACGAATACCAATCGCATAAATCTGGGCAAAGTGTCGCACTCGGCCAAAGCATCGTTTGAAATATGCAACGAGGGTGATGCACCTTTGAAAATACGTCACATCTACTCGCTCGACAAGAATATATCTATTTCTTACAACCACAATGCAGATGTGCCCCCCACACAAATCCACAAAGGTGGACATAAGCATTCTCACACAAGATTACAAGCAAATAATCAATACTCAAATAACGATTGTTACCAACGATCCAATCAATCCTACACAAACTATTCGCATTGTAGGTGAAATATTAGACTAAAAATTAGGGAATTTATAGAACTTCTCTTAACTTTGAAAAATAAAACAAAATCTCAATTATGGAACATCCTGAAAACGACGAAAAATATGTGGGACTTACAGTGAACGAAGGTGTGGCACAACCACCCATCATCAATCCCTACTTGAAACGCAAACGCCGTCGCACACTGCTTTCGGCAGATGAATATGTAGATGGTATCCTCAAGGGCAATGTGAGCATCTTGAGCCAAGCCGTCACCCTCGTAGAAAGTCAAAACACCGATCACCAAGTAGTGGCACAAGAAGTCATCGAAAAATGTCTTCCTTACTCAGGTAATTCACGCCGTATAGGTATCACAGGCGTGCCAGGAGCAGGTAAGAGCACATCTATCGACGTATTCGGTCTGCACGTGCTGAAAAGTGGCGGCAAACTCGCTGTACTCGCCATCGACCCAAGTAGCGAACGCTCTAAGGGTAGTATACTTGGCGACAAAACTCGTATGGAGAAACTCACCCTACACCCCGACGCATTCATTCGTCCCAGCCCATCGGCAGGTTCACTCGGTGGTGTAGCGCGCAAAACACGCGAGAGCATCATCCTCTGCGAAGCAGCTGGCTACAATAATATCATCGTAGAAACCGTAGGTGTGGGACAAAGCGAAACTGCAGCACACTCAATGGTTGACTTCTTCCTGCTTATCCAACTCGCAGGCACAGGCGACGAGCTTCAAGGCATCAAACGAGGCATCATGGAGATGGCAGACGGCATAGTTATCAACAAAGCCGATGGCGACAACATAGAACGTGCAAAACTCGCTCAAACGCAATTCCGCAACGCCTTACACCTATTCCCTCTCCCACCAAGTGGATGGACACCCGAGGTGCTCACCTACTCGGGCTATTTCGAGATAGGCATACCAGAAGTGTGGGATATGATAGATAGATACTTCGAATTTGTGAAAGCCAACGGATATTTCGCACAAAAACGCCGCGAGCAAGACAAATATTGGATGATCGAAACCATCAACGAGCGACTAAAATCCAACTTCTACAACGATCCAGAAATCGAAGATCTGCTCATCAGCAAAGAAAACCTCGTGCTTAGCAACCGACAAAGTTCATTCGTAGCAGCACAAGACATCCTCAATCGCTACTTCGAAAAACTCCGCCAAAACTAAACCCACACAAAGTGGACTATGTCAGTAGCCGATACCATAGATGAGGAACTTTGCATTGCAAAATAAGTGGCATTAAAAACACCACAACCCTTATAAAAACAGCAAACCATAGCCTAAGCAAACTCGCTTAGGCTATGGTTTTGTTTTACTCACTTATGGCATAATTGAGGCTGAATTATTATAACAGAAGATCTGTCATAAAACAAGAAAGAGAGCAACTCACTTTTCAGTGTATTGCTCTCTTCTTCTGAGGCGGCGATTACCTGCTCTCCCGCTTTCGCAGTACCATCGGCGCTACGGGGCTTAACTTCTCTGTTCGGAATGGGAAGAGGTGGATCCCCCGCGCTGTCATCGCCTTAATATCGTTTAGTCTTCTGTAGACTATTTATTTTCTTTCTTTTACCGTCATCGTCGCTCTAGACTGATGCGTTATGCAAAAAAAAGTGCACATACTGGAACTTCGTGTTTATCTCTTAATCTTTCATCAAGTTCAACTCGCTTCGATAAACTATCGGATTGTTTCCAATCCAGAAAAGGGTTCGGGCAATTAGTACTGCTCGGCTTTGACATCACTGTCTTTACACCTGCAGCCTATCAACGTCATAGTCTTTGACGACCCTCATAGAGATCTTATCTTGGGGAGGGCTTCGTGCTTAGATGCTTTCAGCACTTATCCTGACCAGAGGCGGATACCCGGCGGTGCGCCTGGCGGCACAACCGGTACACCGGAGCTCTGTCCAACACGGTCCTCTCGTACTAGTGTCGGAGCCCCGCAAATCTCTTACGCCCACAACAGATAGGGACCGAACTGTCTCACGACGTTCTGAACCCAGCTCGCGTGCCACTTTAATCGGCGAACAGCCGAACCCTTGGGACCTTCTCCAGCCCCGGGATGTGACGAGCCGACATCGAGGTGCCAAACCACTCCGTCGATTTGAGCTCTTGGGAGGGATCAGCCTGTTATCCCCGGAGTACCTTTTATCCTTTGAGCGACGGCCTTTCCACTCAGTACCGCCGGATCACTATGCTCTAGTTTCCTACCTGATCGACTTGTCAGTCTCCCAGTCAAGCGCGCTTGTGCCATTACACTCTACGACCGGTTACCAATCGGTCTGAGCGCACCTTTAGAAGCCTCCGTTACGCTTTTGGAGGCGACCACCCCAGTCAAACTACCCGCCAAGCAGTGTCCACACACCTGCGTGTTAGGCTCCAGATGGGCGAAGGTCCGTATTTCAACAGCGGCTCCATGAATGCTGGCGCACCCACTTCATAGCCTCCGGACTATCCTACACATCGCACACCCGGAACCAATGCTAAGCTGCAGTAAAGGTTCACGGGGTCTTTCCGTCCCGTTGCGGGTAATCGGCATCTTCACCGATACTACAATTTCACCGAGCTCATGGTTGAGACAGTGTCCAGATCATTACACCATTCGTGCAGGTCGGAACTTACCCGACAAGGAATTTCGCTACCTTAGGACCGTTATAGTTACGGCCGCCGTTTAC
>JAZORR010000013.1:0-83989 GCA_045656705.1 Muribaculaceae bacterium
ACGACGTTGTGCGAGCCACAAAAAAAGCATTTTTTTTACCATATCAATGAAAATCTACACAAAGATATGAATTTCAATTAATTACAGCGTTTTTATCCTACTTTTTGTCCACCTTGCCGTGTATTATAACAAAACACTCTAATTACCTAACAACAAAGCTCCATGAATGTTTACTCTCACATCGGACAGTGCGATATTATATGTGTGATTATACGCAACAGAAATAAGAACAAATATAGAATATTGAGAATTTGGAATACAGACAAAAACAAAAAGACCTCAGAAAAATCTGAGGTCTTCATCGTGGTTGTCTTACAAGGATTCGAACCTTGACAGGCAGAACCAAAAACTGCAGTGCTACCATTACACCATAAGACAATCCTTATCAAGAGAGACTCATCGTCCCAATTGCGATGCAAAGTTACGACTAAAATTTTAATCTACCAAATTTTTTTGTAATTATTTTGCAATTATTAGATAATAATTTTTCTTACCACGTTGTGCAAGGATGTATTTACCATTCAAAAGATGGCTTGCATCTACAGTCATATTGCAGTCGCTCACCTTTTCTTTATTAAGCATAACTCCCCCACCTTGAACGAGTTTACGCATTTCACCCTTAGAAGCGAATACTGCTGTATTCTCTGCAAGAAGGTTCACCAAAGGTACTCCAGCTTCAATTAAAGATTTTTCTACTTCAAATTGAGGAACGCCTTCAAAAACGCTCAACAAAGTGTCTTCATCAATTTTGTGAAGAATTTCTTGTGCTTGATTTGAGAAAAGAATTTGAGAAGCTTCTACAGCTGCATTGTAATCTTCCTCTGAGTGTACCATAATGGTGATTTCCTTAGCAAGACGCTTTTGCAAAGGACGAAGACCAGGGTTTTCTGCTTGTTCGGCAACAAGAGCAGCCACTTCTTCCTTAGTAAGCATTGTGAAAATCTTAATATACTTTTCGGCATCCTCATCGCTCACATTCAACCAAAATTGGTAGAACTTATAAGGAGAAGTACGTTTAGGATCGAGCCAAACATTACCTGTTTCAGTCTTACCAAACTTTTTACCATCGGCCTTAGTGATAAGAGGGCAAGTGAGAGCAAATGCTTCACCACCATCGGTGCGACGAATCAATTCAGTACCAGTAGTGATGTTACCCCATTGATCGCTACCACCCATTTGCAGACGACAGTTATTATTGCGATACAAATATAGGAAATCATATCCTTGTAGCAATTGGTAAGAGAATTCTGTGAACGACATACCGTGTTGAGCTTCGCCACTCAAACGCTTCTTCACAGAGTCCTTAGCCATCATATAGTTCACTGTAATGTGCTTACCTATGTCGCGGATGAAATTAAGGAAAGAATAATCCTTCATCCAGTCATAGTTATTCACAAGCAATGCCTTATTTTCTGCTTCGCTTTCAAAGTCAAGGAACTTAGCAAGTTGGTTCTTGATACATTCTTGATTGTGACGCAAAGTTTCTTCATCGATAAGCACGCGTTCTTGCGATTTCATTGATGGGTCGCCAATCATACCAGTAGCACCACCCACCAAAGCGATAGGACGGTGACCAGCATTTTGAAAATGCTTAAGCATCATTACACCCACCAAGTGACCGATATGCAACGAATCGGCAGTAGGGTCGATACCCACATAAGCCGAAGTCATCTCTTTAGCCAATTGTTCTTCTGTGCCTGGCATCATATCGTGAATCATACCACGCCACTTCAATTCTTCTACGAAATTCATTTATTATATAGTTTTTAATTATTATTCTATTTGAATGTGCAAAGTTAGCATATTTAAGCGATATCAAAAACAACAATCACCACTTTTTCAACTTATATACATATATTACTCCTTTTGGGGTGACGTAGGACATGGTCATGTTGTCGTGGTTACACTCGTCTATGGTGACATAATTCTCGCCTACTTGCATACCTGTGATAGATAATGGAGCTTGATCGGTGAAGTGCAACACCACATCATCGCCTTCGTAATGCCATAGAGCCATACGATTGTCGTGTCCGTGTGTGAATTCGTCTACATATTTCTGACTATACACACTTGATTGAAACAAGAAGTACACCGTACCCGAATATGATTCGTTTTTTACACCATCTTGTAGTATTTCAGTCACTCGCCACATTCCATGCACACGACCGATAGCACCATCGTTGCGTGTACAAGCACCGAGCAACATCACAATCATAAGCATCAGCCCTATTTTAAATTTATCTATTTTCATAGTCATTACATTTTTAACATCAAAAAACATCAGTCCAGAATTACCATTTTAACAGTCCACGATAAGCCACAGAAAGCATCACACCAAAATTATTACCATATAATGTGCCTCTGTCCATGGCTACATTACCTTTCACGCTCAAACCAGAAACTTGCTTACAATCGTATTCACACTCTATCATTGCAGATATATTGGTTCTTGGTTCTTTGATTGGTACAAAGATAGTACCCCAAGATTTGGTTTGAGCAAATTTAGCACGATACTTCACATTTTCTGCCAAGCATCCCTCCACAGCCAAGTGTATGCTACGCAATCGAGTGTCGGTGATAGGCAGATACCCATCAAGGTTGTAGATAGGTGAACGTAGCACAGGAGAACCAATGGTTCTACCCATAAACTGATAACCTGGATAGGCATAGTTGTTGTAGTAATTATCGGCACCCGTAGCATTTCCCACAATCTGAGTGCCTGGAATGTCGTCTGGTTCCCAATGCAAAGGACCGCCTTGATTCATCAAGTCGAGGTATTCCACTACAGCACCGATTACCCAAGCCTTATCGTTGGAATTCTTATATTCTATGCCATACAATCCATCGAGTCCGTTGAGTTTGCCGATACCTGAACCATCTTCCCAAGGCGATTGGTAATAAGCCTTTAATATAGTACCATCGTGGAGACGGTAACGGCCCATTACATCCCAAGAGCCCACATGGTTTCCCTCGTAATAGGCTTGGTCGCCAGCACTTCCACCTCCCGAACCTGGGATGAGCATTCTCACAAATGTGCTTAAATCGGGAGTCATATCGGCAGTTTCCCACACCTCACCATTGTTGTATCTGCTCAAGTATCCACCAAACTGACTTGCAGCCTGCATACCGATGGTGAGCGAGAATGGCTGAGAAGGCTTGGTGTGAAAATAACAATACTTATAATTGTACCACATATCGGTGGTAATCATTCCATTCATATAATTGAAATGACTTTCTTTCCAATTGTCGTCAATTACCTTATAATATCCTATCTCACCCGAGATTTGTACCCAGCCATTGGTGAAAGGTATGTCCTGCGGAGTCCAGAAACCAGCTTTGACGCCTGGCATAGGGCGTGTATTGCCCGAGAAGGTCATATCACCCGAACTCAATCGGTGGTTTAAAAGTACTGAACTATCCTCTTTCAAACCCAACTCTAAGAACACACTTCTATACTTCAATTCGGCATATAGCTCCTGAAGCCATAATGCCGAAGGATTCACTTTGCGATAATTCAGTGTTTTCAGCTCTTTGTCATATAATCCGTACTCAGTAGAAGATTGATATCCACCAATCACAGACGCTCCAAAGCCGTAACTGAAACGCTTATCATAATCTATTCCTCGCTCAAGGGCAATCTTTCCAAGAGCCGAATATGGTTGAGAAAGAATGCCGTGATTATTGGACATAGTGAAATATGGAGCAAAATTGCCACTTCCAGCCGTGCCAATTGCCTCCACAGTATATTGCAAATTATTTTGTGCCGTTGCACACAACGCACACAAACCTAAGGTTACTATTGATAATATTTTTTTATACATCTTATAATATGATTTTAAATACGAAAGTAATAGTTTTTTTTCAATACTCAAAGTTAAGCAGAGGTTTATATTGCCAAGAATTAATAAAAATCCTACCTTTGTACCATAGAATCAAAAAAACTTCAGTACAAGGAAAATGGCAAACGTACAATCTATCATATCTCAATCGTGGCAAACAGCACTCAGCATCGTAAAAATAGTGTTGCAATCTCGCAAGTGCGATGCTCCACCTCAAGCCAAGCCAAATGACGAACTCGTAATCCTGGGTAATGGTCCGTCGCTCAACGACACTATGCTCCATCACAAGGATTTTCTTATGAATCGACATCTGCTTGCCGTGAATTTCGCCGCCAACACTCCAGTTTTTACCGAACTGAAGCCAAAATTCTATATGCTCACCGATCCTGTGTTTTTCAATCGCATGGAGCTTGAGAATGTGCAACAGTTGTGGAACAACTTCGTGGATAAGGTGAATTGGGATATGACCATTTTCATACCCACAAAGGCAGGCAAATCGGGAAAATGGTATACTCGCTTGTGCCAAAACAAACATATCACTATCAGCACCTACAATATGACACCTGTGGAAGGATTGGGATGGTTTGAACGCCTCGCTTATAACCATCGCTGGGGTATGCCACGCCCTCGCAATGTGCTTATACCATCGCTTATGCAAGCCATAGGTATGCGATACCGAACAATCTACCTTGCGGGAGCCGACCATTCATGGCTAAAGACGCTCTCGGTGGACAATGATAATCGCGTGGTTTCAATCCAGCCTCATTTTTATAAAGAGGCAAAAAGTGAAGAAGAACGCATCAAAAAGGATTATATGAACATCCCTCTGCACCAAGTGCTCGAGAGCATGTACATAGCGTTCCGCACCTACCACACCATTCGCCGATATGCCGACTATCGAGGCACACAAATCCTCAACATCACCCCCGATAGCTTCATCGACGCCTTCGATAGAAAACTGCTATAGATTTATGGTGATGCAAAGTTAGATATAGGATGGGCAAAATTCCTTCCCGCCGATTAAAATAAATGTTAAAATCATGATATATGTAAATTGTAACATATATTCTTCTATAAAAAATAAGGTTACCTGGACAAAAAGTAGGATAAAATTAGAGTAAAAACTCTTAGTAGACAAAAAGTATGATAGATATTCCCATAGGTGCGCGCACCTATGGGAATATTTGCGCTTAATAGCGCCTTTTAATATACTCATCTAGTAATCTCTTGCGATTATTTTTACTTATACCTCTATGTACTCTAACTTTACTTTTGATATCCGAAAACACACCTTCTAAAGCATTGTTAGTATTAGGTAGTCCTGTCTCTGGTTTTTCGTAGAAGGTCCACAATAAGGGCATATTGCGTTTTAAACTAAGATATGCACTACGGAGTCTTGGTCGCATATATGGTGGAGTTTTGCGCTTTATTCGCTTATCTGAAACTCTTTCATTTAAGACATCCTTATTGCGCTCATACCATTCATCAAAAGCTCCAATAAAGCTTTCTTTGTCCATTCTTGTGATATCTTTTACTAGATTTAATAGCTCCTTTGATGCAACAACATCTGGATCTTGCGTTAGATATCTACGCGTGATTAATATTTGATGAAATTGACACATTTGGGTGGGGATTGGATATAAAGCATTTGACAAGCCTCGAATGCCGTCTATAACAGCCCCATATATCTTAAATCCGCGAGATTTAAGCCAATCTACACCCTCCATATAATCTCGGATACTTTCATTGCGTACATATTTATGCCACAATATCTTATTTCGCAAAGCATCCTTTATAACCATTAAACCAAAATTGCGCCCCCAATAAGTCGTATCCATTTGAATGGTAACATCTTTGTGCTTGCTTATTTTCTGAACAAAGCGCATACCTAGTAAATCCCGTTGTATTGTTCGAATAGAGACTTTATACTTTATAGAGAGCTGCTCTAAAGTTTGTTTTCCCTCTACATAATCGGTTATTACCTGTGATTTGTTCCGTCTATGACCGCCTTTAAATTGACGTCTGCAATCCTTACATTTGTACATTTGTTTTCGGCTTCTCAAGCCGTTTCTAACGACGTTGTGCGAGTCACAAAAAAAGCATTTTTTTACCATATCAATGAAAATCTACACAAAGATATGAATTTCAATTAATTACAGCGTTTTTATCCTACTTTTTGTCCACCTTGCCAAAAATAAGTATGAAAGAATTAATAAACAATTATTTAAAAAAGTTAGGAGTAAAATCAACAGATGATTTAAGCGAAGAAGATGTGTTCAAATTCTTTAAACAAGGTTCGTTGAGTATGGCTTATTATGCAAGAAATGCCGAATATGCAATGAGCATAAACAAACTAACACGAAAGGATGTTATAAAGGCAATGCGAAAATCAATGAAAACAAACACTGAGTTTAAGTGTATTTTTATGTTAGATGAATCAGCTACTTTTGAAGGGGTGAAATATTTAACAGAAACTGGATGGCAAGTATATCCTAAATAAGTTGCTGATTATTTGGTAGTTTGAATTTAAGAGTTCAGCAAATTAGATAAGGTAAATACCCTATCGAAATACACATCAAAATGGTCGCCATTTTGTAATATGTAAAACGGCAAACCTATAGGTATTGATAACCCATTTTCATCTTCTGACCATAACGAATATACATGACCATAACCCTCTACAAATTTTGCATATTCCACACGGTTGCAAGAACATTTGTGAGCCAGGTCAAAAACTTCTTGAGGTATTTCTAAGTTTTTATAGCACAAATTTAGATAAAATTGACGAATAAACAAAAGGGAAAGGGATTATAAGGCTTTCCTTGTGATAGCATTGCCAAGCTAAGTATCAGTGTGGGGTAATGACTATAGATAGCGGGATTGCCGTTAGACAAAAGAACATGATCTTTTATCGGCGGACGCACGAGCCGTGCGTCCCTACTTCTCTTCTGATAATTATTTTACGCTGACGCCTAATTGCAGAAGGTCTTCGGCGTGACGGAAGTCGGCTGGTGAACCTATATCTATCCAAATGCCGTTGATAGGGAATTGACGCACCTTACCTCCGTCGGCAATGAGGCTTTCGAGGAAGTCGGTAGCATCGTGATATTCTCCACGAGGAATGCGACTGAGCATTTCACGCTTTATCATATAAATGCCAGCATTGGCGTAATAACTATATGTGGGTTTCTCTTCGAGAGCAGTAACATCGCCCTCGGCATTGCTCACAAGCACTCCAAAAGGCACACTCACCACATAAGGGGTGACTGCTACCGTGACATCTGCCCCACTTTCTATGTGCGTAAGGTACATTTCTTCAAAGTTGAGAGTGGTGAAGAGGTCGGAATTCATAAGTAGCACTGTATCGTTTTCGATATCCTCAACGAGTGTGAGCGAACCTATTGTACCAAGACGATAAGGCTCTTTCACACATTTCACCTGCACACCTGCCACAGGAGAGGCGAAATGCTCTTCGAGTTGCTCGGCAAGGTAATTGGTGGTAACATTTATGCGATTTATGCCATTGCGGGCTAATGCTTCTATATTATAATCGATAATGCACTTGCCACCAAGCGTGAGCAGAGGTTTAGGGGTATTGAGCGTGAGCGGACGCAATCGTTCGCCCTTGCCTCCAGCCATAAGCACTGCGTCAATAGGTAGCAGAGAGTTTTGCACCGAGAAATCATACAATCGCACCATACGACCTTCGGAGTCGAGACGAGGCACAAGAGTAACCTTACCAGCACGCAAACGACGAATCTCAGCTACATCTACCCTATCACCTCGCAATGCCACGAAATTGCGATGCATCACTTCGGTGACAGGAGTGTCGAGCACAGCACCATTTATGAGACTGCGACGAATATCGCCATCGGTGAGCGTGCCAAGCACTCGCCCATCGGCATCGGTAACGAAAAGAGTCATAGAGTGACCTCCCGACAGGGCATTTAATCGCTTCAATGCGTCTATTATGGAGGCATTAGCGTCTATTATATATTTCTCAAGTTTCATATTTTCTTTTATTATTTTATCCAACGGAAAATATCCATAAACGATACTTTCTTACCATACATCAAGATGCCACGGCGATAGATGCGTCCGGCAAGCCAAACGAAGGTGAATGCTGTGCCATAGAGCAATGCTATGCTGGTGATTAGTTCCCACACAGGTACTCCGTAAGGGATGCGCACCATCATCACAGTGGGCGAAGTGAATGGAATGTGCGAACACCACACAGCCAATGGTCCATCGGGGTTTTCGATGCAAGCCATACCAGCCCAAAGAGCAAACACCTCTATCATAATAACCGGTGTGGTGAATTGTGAGGCATCGCTCGCTTGGTCGACAGCCGAACCAAATGCAGCGAAAAGCGAACCAAACAACAAGAAACCTCCGATACCATAAAGCAAGAAAGTGATGAGTAACTGACCGAACTTAATACCTGCAATAGCACGCACCAATTCTTCCATATCGGCAGAAACAGCACTACCCTGAGCGGCCGACAAGGCATTGATGGTTTCGGTGGCCCCACTCGCTCCGAACATAAGTCCACCAAGTCCGAAAGCAGAAGATATCACAAACATCATAATGCCCCATATAATGACTTGTGTACATCCCACCAAAGCGACACCTATGATTTTGCCCATCATAAGCTGTATAGGGCGACAACTGCTCACAATTACTTCCACAATGCGATTGGTCTTTTCCTCAATCACGCTATTCATAATCATAGCACCATACATCAGCACAAAGAAATAGACAAACATAGCAAATACTATGCCTACCATTTGAGCCATAACGGTGGAACTTGATTCCTCAGCACCTCCGTCGCTCCATCTTATCTCGCTTATGCTCACATCGGCAGTGCATTCTTTCATCTTATCCTGAATATCGGGTATGCCAAGCGCCTCAATGTTGCGAGCCGTGATAGTCTCGTTGAAAGTGGAGGAGAGATGCGACACGAGCGAATGCTGCACAGGTTTTTCGGAAAATACAGAGAGAAATTCTCGCTTGGCAAGATTCTCGGGAAGCACCACAATAGCATACACGCTATCACGCACCCCTTCGTAATAATTGCGAGGATTTTTCTTGGCAAGACTATCCACGCACACAAACTTAAATTCGTCGGTATCTTTGATAAGGTCGGCCATCTGCGCACCTTCGTCTATCACCACCACAGTTTTCTGTTCGCCATCGTTAAGTCCCATCAAAAGCATAGGAGCTACCATCACGAGCACACAAATCAAAGGCAGCAGCAAAGTCATCACAAGAAACGACTTACGCGCTACGATATTGAGATATTCTCTGCGAATTATAATCAGTAACTTATTCATCTTTTTCTCCGTTTAGATTTTATCTTTGCCATTTACAGCCTCAATAAACACTTCGTGCATACTTGGCAATATTTCGTGGAAACCAGTGAGTTCATACTTATCGTTGAGGCAAGCAATCACATCTTTCACATTCACGCCCTCTCGCAGACGAATATAAGTGGAATCATCGCCCGGACGATGCACTTC
The DNA here is from genome assembly GCA_045656705.1 of Muribaculaceae bacterium. Classification (GTDB taxonomy): domain Bacteria; phylum Bacteroidota; class Bacteroidia; order Bacteroidales; family Muribaculaceae; genus RGIG4576. Next base: position 9,359 of record JAZORR010000013.1, read on the forward strand.
ATCAGGCTCGAGAGTGAACATTCCCATCTCGGGAAGCACTATGCCATCACGCACATTCACAGCATAGATGTGCTTTTTAAAGCGTTGACGCACGGTGTTCACATCACCTTCGAGCACCACTCGCGAATTATTGATGAGCGTGATTTTCTCGCACACTTCCTCCACCGAACCCATATTGTGGGTGGAAAAGAGAATTGTAGCTCCTTCCTCGCGCAAACGCAAAATCTCACGCTTGAGAATTTCGGCATTCACTGGATCGAAGCCCGAAAATGGTTCGTCGAAAATCAACAGTTTAGGACGATGAATCACAGTGGCAATAAACTGCACCTTTTGTGCCATGCCTTTAGATAAAGCCTCAACTTTCTTATCGCGCCACTGGGTGAGGTCGAAACGCTCGAGCCACTTATTCATCTGGACTTGGATGTCTTTGCGTGCCATGCCCTTGAGTTGAGCAAGATAGGTGATTTGGTCGGAAACTTTCATTTTCTTGTAAAGTCCGCGTTCTTCGGGAAGATAGCCCATATTATGCACATCAGAGGCCTTCAATGGCTCACCATTAAGCCATATTTCGCCACTATCGGGATGCGTGATTTGATTGATGATGCGAATGAGCGATGTTTTTCCAGCACCATTAGGACCAAGCAGGCCATAGATACAGCCCTCAGGCACCGACACACTCACATGGTCGAGTGCGCGATGCTTGTCGTAGTCCTTTACTATATCTTTTATCTCAATGTAATTCATAAATATCGTGTTAACATCACAAATTTACACCATTTACACCATATGTGCAAAAAAGCGAGGAGATTTGCATTAAAACCTCCTCGCTATGTAACCAAAATCTGAGCCTAATCGGCTATATCGTCAGATTATTGAACAAATTCGTATTCTTTTACACTCTTGAAACCTTGAGAACCAAAGTATTTTTCAATGCTACCATTAAGTTTTACTTTCTTACCAAGATTAGTAGGATTATCTACAAGATTCAAACCTGTGCGTACTGCACCAGCAGGCAATTGTACAGGGATACATTCGCTCACCGATGTAGCATTAGGATTGTCGGAAATAAGAATATTAGTATTTGTAGAAGTAGCAGAGCCAAACACTGCATTTGTGCTCAAAGTCATACCGTCTACACTACCCACGATGTAGCCCACTACCCAAGCAGCCTTTTGAGCACCTTCGGTATAGTTAGCCTTAGCTGCAGCTACAGAATAAGGTTCTTCCTTAGAGCCAGCACCTGTAGTAGGTTGGTCAGTGCCAGGTTGGTTACCAGTACCAGGGTTGCTTGAAGCATCACCAAACTTCACATCATCCACACACCAAGTAGCATAGTTAGCATCCTTAGTAGCATAGAAACGGAAACCTACATACACAACATCGCCATAAGAGCTTAGATCCAAATCGCCAGAGTTTACCCAATCAGAGTAACCACTTGCAGGAGCTTCGGCGATAGCAGGGTTGAGTTGAGTCTTAGTCGCAGTAGCAGGATCGTTGGTAGTCATCACATAAACTTCGAAGCGAGAAGTAGTGTTGCCATAACCATTGACTTGAGTGCGGAAAAAAAGAGCCTTGTTAGCCGCATCTTTCACATTCAAAGCAGGAGTAATCAACCAACTATCGAATGGAGGCACACCGCTACCATCAGAAGAGTAACCTGTCATAGAAGCATAACCATTGCCACTATAAGACTTGTAGAACCATTCTTGAGGGCCGTAAGAAGTAGAACCTGAAACCACCTTCTTAGTCCAGTTTGAAGGAATAGAAGTGTCGAAACCTTCGTTCAAAGCAGTTACAGGGTCGCCAGTGACAGGAGTGTCGTTGCCACCTGATGAAGCACCACCTTCGATTTCGTAAGCAGTTACAGTCTTGAAACCAGCCACACCGAAGTATTTTTCGATGCTACCGTTAAGTTTCACCTTCTTACCAAGGTTGCCTGGATTATTAACCAAGTTGAGAGCATCACGCACTGCACCAGCAGGCAATTGCACAGGGATACATTCGTTTACGCTTGTAGCAGCAGGATTATCGGAAATAAGAATATTAGTATTTGTAGCAGTAGCAGCGCTGAAAACAGCGTTATCTGTGATAGACTTACCATCTACACCACCCACGATGTAACCTTCAACCCAAGCAGCCTTTTGCGAACCTTCGACATAAGCATTCTTAGCAGCAGTCACTGAATAAGGAGCGTCCTTAGTACCAGCACCAGTAGCACTGCCACCACCATTGCTCAAACCTTCAAGAGTAAAGTCGTTCTTATCGCCAGAAGTAACCACACCTTGGTGACCAAGTACAGCCTTGAAAGCAGACGCCTTCACCATAAGACTCTTACCAAGCACTTCGTTATCTTTCAAGTTGGCCACTTCACGCAAGTAGCTTCCGTCGGCAAGTTCGATCACCACGCAGTTAGCGATATCCTTAGTGTCGGCAGCAGCACCCAACACGATAGTATTAGCCATAGCAGCAGGATATTCCCATTGGATATCGTCGTTGCTTGCAACAGCCGATACACCAGGCTTCACAGCACCTACAATGTAACCCGACAACCATCCAGTCTTGCCAGTACCTTGAAGAGCTGCCACATCTTCCATAGTGTAAGGATTTACAGCAGTACCCTTACCATCTTTGCTGAAACCAATGCAATCGTTGGCATCGCGAAGGAGCAATTGCCAAGCAGTACCGTAATAGCTAAGGATACCCACAACCGAACCAGTACCTACAGGAAGAATTTCGCTACGGAAATCGGCATAGTTGCTATTACGCACGATGATAGAATTGCCATTCATATCTTGAAGAGTGCGATTGGTATTAGCATCATTAGTGGCAAAAGTAGCACGACCATCGGCTTCGGTGAAAGTTACGTCATCAAGACGAACAAGTTGGCTTTGCCAAGTGCAAAGACCAGAAGGATCGGATGGAAGTGAGCCAAGTGATACACTCAAAGTATCGATTTCAGCCACGCGAGGGAAACCATTTAGTTCGGCATGCGCTTGGAAAAGTTCGAGAGCCATGAAAGTAGCTTCCCAAGCATTGCCTTGAGCATACCATTCAGGGTAACCAAGTTGTTGCAAGCCGTTGTACTTACCAATGTACATACCAGTAGCATTGATTACGATTTCTTGACCAATGCGGTAAGAAGTGTAAAGGCTATTTTGGTTGATAGAAAGAGCAAGAGCAGCAGTTTCGTCTTGGATAACAAGACTCTTGTAGATATTACCCGATTCGTCGCTACTTACTACACGGCCCTTGATAATGATGTCTTCGCCATTTTCTTTTACACCGATAGTATCGATGTAGTTGCGAGCATCATTCCAATATTTATATTTCAAATCGTAGATAGTGGTGTTCACCATATCGGCATATTGTGCCTTAGGCTCACGAACAGGCGGACGATCAAACTCATCGGCACAACTCACCATCGCTAATGCTGCAACCAGCATCAAAAGATATGATTTAAATTGTCTCATTTTCTTTATATTTTATTGTTTTTATTATCTGATTTAGAATTTAATACCCATATTCAAGAATACTTTCACACCTTGAGCATAGAAGTATTTATTAGGATAACGAGTTGTAGTATTCAAGTAATCCTTGGTATTGATACGGCATTGTTGGAAACCTGAAGTTTGGATATCACGATTGTTGAGCAAGTTGGTCACATTCAAGTTGATGTTCAACGATGACGAACGGCTCAAGTAGATGAGTTTACCAATACTTGCATTCATCACAAAGGCATCTTTGAGCTTATCTTGCTTAGTGAAGTCGGTAATCCATGCTTCGTATTCTTCAAGAGAGTTGAAGTTTGACACAATGTCGGAACGCTCTTCGTGACGGTTAGGAGCAAGCGAGATGTAACTGTCGCCCATATAAGTACCGTTCAATTCAAAGAACCAGTTGCCTGGAGCACGATAGTTTAGTGTCAAGCTCAAACAAGTTTGAGGAGTTCCCGAAACATAGTAATTTTTCAAATATACGATTTGGGTAGTATCAGGAGACATACCATTTTCGTAGCTACGAGTACCCATAGGACGGTTCTTGTATTGATACTTAGAGAAAGTACCAGCAAGTGATACCGATAACGAAGGAGTGATAGTAGCTTCTACACCCACTTCCACACCACGATATGACTTACGCACATTGGTAAGCGCATAGTTCATAAATGTTTGGAATTCGTCGTCGTAGAACGAAAGACGCTCAGTAGAATTGAATTGCTCAGTCCAGAAAGCAGTGATAGCACCCTTAAGCGCGCGATAGTTGAATACATAAGAGATGTCGCCCGAAAGCAAGCGTTCGCTGCTCAAGCCAGCCACTACACCGTCGCGAATACGAGGAGATACATAAGCACGGTCGCTAAGAGGAGCTTTAGTGCCATAATATCCGTGAGCTACGAAACGATTGCGACCATCAAGCTTGTAGGTAGCACCCACTTTCACACCAGCATCGTCGAAAGTGTGAAGTTCGCCCTTTCCGTAAGAATTTTCAGGAGCACGACCATTCTTCATATTACCTATGCGTTGGAATTGAGTGTAGCTCAAGTTCAAGCCATAGTTGATATCCCACTTAGGAAGGTTAATTACATTTTGAATCCACGCATTAGCTCTGATAGAATTCACGTTGTAGTCGTAACCAAATCTGTCACCTACGCCCACCTTGCGATTAGGATTGTTCAAATCGTTTTGAAGGATAGTAGGATTATCTGGGTAATCGCGTTCTGAATATTGGTCGATATCAAGCCAATAATCGCCACCAAGAAGGTCCTTGATAGTCTTATAGTAAGATGCTTCAGAGTAATTCACACCCAAACCGGCTTGAAGAGTCATGTGGTCGTTCAAGCGAGCATTAAGAGTAGAATTGAGTTGGTAATTAATTTGATTGCTGTGACGATTTTCGAGGATATAAGTAGCACTTGGTTGGCCACCAAATTCTTTAGCCAAGTAATTGGTGTAGTAAAGGTTGTCCCAATTGATTTGGCGTTGGCTTTCGTCGTTGGTCCACTTTTCTACATAAAGAGCATATTCTTCAGGGTGCTCAGAGTAGTAAGAAGGAAGATAACGGTAGTAATCTGGACGAGGGTCGGAAGCATTACACCAGTTTAGAGCCGAAGAAGCATAGTTTGAAGAACGGAAACCGAAACCAGTGTTGAGTGTAGTGCCATCAGTTGGCTTCCAAATCCAGTTGATAATAGCAGTAGGGTCGAAAGCTTCTACCACCTTGGCATTACGCTTCTTGCCATCTTGCCAACCCCAATTAGGATTGTAAAGGTTGTCGCCAGCAAGGTCGTAGGCCTCTTGAGCTACAGCCGAAGAATTGGTACGCTTGGTAGGAGCACCAAAAGTAACAAAGGATAGACTGTGTTGCTTATTGAAGACCTTTTGTGCAGAAAGGAAATAACCCCAAGAATTGTAGAACGAACCAGGAATCACACCCTCATCGGCATATCTACCGATAGCAGAAAGAGTGACAGCCCAACCGTTTTTCATCAAACCTGTGCTATAAGTAGCCATAGCACGAAGCTTGTAATTTGAATTGGTGTAAGCTACGCTACCATTGAATCCTGGAGCATAATCTTCGGCAAAAACCGAGATATTAGTGCTACCACCTATTTGACCAAAGCCGAAACCAGTGGCATCAAGACCAACATTCACATCTTTACGCTTGAAAGCAGTGTTCATACCCCCAGTCATAGAGTAATTAAAACGGCCACGAGTAGCGTCGTTGAAGTTTACACCATTGATATAGGTGTCGGAATACTCAGAGTCGTAACCACGAAGACGGAAACGCATAATGCTGAAGTCGTAGCTTGCAGCATTGTAATACACGTTGTCGCTTGCACCCGAAAGAGTAGAGATGGCTTGTGCAGCACCTTCTTCGTCTTCGAGTTCGGCCTCGTTGATTGTAAACTCTTCGTCGCTAAAGTAGTCACTACCATCTGTTACCTTTTCAGGCTCGAGATTGATGGTTCCTTGATTTTTGATGAAACCAGCAGCGATAGTTACATTTTGCGACCAATCTTTAAAGCCATAAGCCACAATCGACAATTTGTCGTTGCCCGCTTTGGCATTAGCGATACGGAAACTACCATCGAAGGAAGTAGTCACCGTAATGTTTTGATTGTCAATCGTTACAATAGCACCTTGCACAGGCTCGTTGGTACTTTTGTCGAGTACCACACCAGCAAGCCCAGTATTTTGGGCAATCGCAGGCAAAGCGATAAATAACGAAAGAAGCAAAAACAATTTGATTCTCATAAGCATATAATTAATAATTTATTTTCTACAAAAGCATTTAGATAGCAAAGTTAATACATTATTTTCAAAATTGTTTCCTTAAAAAGGATAATGTGCAAAGTTTTTTCAGTGTAGAGCGAGGAAATGGGGACGCACGACCCGTGCGTCCCCATAATTTATTTTTTAATCAAGATTATTGATTGTGGAGGGAGATTCTTAATGCATTGTGTGGTAGGTGTCGTCGGATACTCTGCGCAATACGCCTCCTATTTCTTCATATTGCTGATTGGCGTGATCGTAATAATATCCACTGCTGTCTTTTTGTGCATATCCAACACCTGGCACATATACCCTCTCAGATGAATCAGATGCTGGATATCCTGGATTATGTCCGAAACTTAGAATAGACAAACCCACAATAATAACTGTCATAATCAAAGCTGTGAGTTCAGTGACCAGAATAGATGAAACTATTTGCATAGGCACAAATACTACACTGATGAAAATGGTGGTTCCTATGAAAATTGCCACTGCAAATAATAGGTCTTTTATAACCAAAGGCAGACAACTACTATCGCAAAAACGGTATATACTCTTGATTTCTTTTATCTCTCTCACAAGGTAACATATAAAGAATATTGCATATACAAAGATAGTGACTTTGAAGAAGAAGTCGGACAAACTATGTATATATGCAATGCCTAAATAAATGAGAAACATACAGCATGTGGTCAATATACTATATTTGAAAGTGAGGCTATGCCCTATTAATTTGCCTATAGATGCCGTAAAGCCTGTTATCATAAGCACAGCGAGTACAAGCATTGCCAAAAGAATGATAAGCCTTAAGAAGAATCCGTCGATAAGAACGAAGCCGTGTCGTTGGACTATGAAGGCCATCCATGTGGCAAATGGTGAGTAGATTATAATTGCAATCAACTGAGCACCAAGAGGAACTTTAACATCGGAAATTCCATAAAATAAGGCTATTCCAATGGCAATGATAATGGTTAAGGTCCAAAAACCGGCTTCCTTTATAGGGAAAAAATCGAGATAAGCATCGACAATCGAATCGTACTTCTCATCTAAATCGGGAATGATTTTCTGACCGTATTCTTCGCGCAACACGCTGGAATGTTTGATAACTGTGGTATCGGATACAATGTATTTTGGGTGGATATATCCATGCTGTGCACCATACTCAGTGAAATAAATACGCACCCAATTTTCTGACTTCTTCTCGGGCCAAAACACTTTATCACCAGCCTTTAGTTTTACATCTAACTTTTTACGAGATAATGTATCGCCCACGACAGTCACATAGTTTCGGCAATTGGTAATGGTGTGTGTGCGCACAGTTTTGTCTCCGGCCGCACTACATGAACCCAAGAGAATAGCGATAACACAGAATGATACTAAATAAAGTAGATTTTTCATATTTTTATGGTGTTTAAATTTCACATTAAGTGAATAGGTGAAATCTCATTGAGATTACCAATATTTGGCAAATATAGTAAAAGTCAGCTAATAGTAGTGCAATGTTAAAACAAAAAAACATATCTTTGTATATCATTAAAGCATTATTGTCTATGAAAAAGTTACTACTTCTCATGTGCGCACTCATGTGTGCGTGGAACTCAGCCATTTCTGCCGACTATAAAGGCACAGGCTCTCTCACTCTACATTCGATTAAACACAAAGGTGTGGAATACTCTTATTACCTCTACACTCCAACCAATATCGTCAAGGATGCGCCCCTTGTGTTGTTTTTTCATGGCTATGGTGAGCGCAATATCCCGTCTACCAATTTTGGACTGAACCCGGTTGCCGACAAGCATGGGTTTGCCGTGTGTTATCCCGTTGGTCCAAAGGATTTCAAAGGCGAAAATTGCTGGTCGGTTGGCTACTCATTCCACATCGATAACAAGTGGGAACGCGACGATGTGGGATTTACTATCAAGCTCGTGAAACATCTTCAAAAAAAGCACAATCTCTCGCGTAGCAATGTGTTTGCGACCGGACACTCTAATGGTGGCGAAATGAGCTACCTATTGGCTTATAAAGCACCTCACATCTTTGCAGCCGTAGCTCCTATTTCGGGGCTTACAATGGAATGGATGTATCGCGAGCTCAAACCTCAACGCCCTATTCCTCTCATGGAGGTGCATGGCACTAACGATGTGGTATCGAAATGGAATGGCGACACAGATAACAAAGATGGTTGGGGTGCATACATTGCGGTGCCTCAAGCTGTTGCTTTCTGGGCTGCTGTGAATCGTTGCACTCACGAAATCACCGAGGAACTACCACGAAATGGTAACAAAGTGATAGCTCATCGCTATGTAGACGGAACCAACGGCAACCAAGTGTGGCTCTACGAAGTGGAGGGTGGCACTCACTCATGGGCAAGTAACGGCATGAACACTGCCGAAGAAGTGTGGAAATTCTTTAGCTTATACATCAAATAATTATATCCTTATAAAACAAAAAATCTCCAAAGCAGCTTTGGAGATTTTTTGTTTATAGGGTTATCGGTTATTACTTAACAATAACCTTAGCAGCTTTATTGCCAACAGTTACGATATAAGCACCAGCAGCTACATCGCTAAGCACTGTTTCACCAGCAACTGTTATAGCAGAACGAACTTCTGCACCATTAGTAGCAATTACCTTCACTGCAAGACTTGCATCAGCCTTAACGATGATATCGTTACCGTTTACAGTGACAGCAGCAACATCACCTTCGATAGCTTCAACACCTGATTTTGTTACATCCATCAAATCTGTGAAGATGTATACATTTGGCAATTCAGTATTGGTCATCACACACATAATACCTTTGATATTAATCCAGAATGTAGTGACACCATTTTCCAAAGTGTATTCATCGTCGATGTACAATTCATCACCTTCAAGAGCACCAGTGTCTTGGTTTACGCCAGGAACGCCTTCAAACCAACGATAAACTGTAGGAGTGTTACCTACCTTGATTTGGTCGCTCAAGTCAACCTTACCATCAACACAAACAGCTTGGATAGGAGCTTGACCGTGGTAGTAGTAAACCACGAATTTCTTCTTCTTCATAGGAAGAGTCTTGAATGTGAAGTTGTTGTTGTTGATAACAAGCATAATCAAGTTAGGCACTACATCGATATTGATTTCGCTCAATTGGTTGTGTGCGATAGAGAATTGAGAAAGATTCTTAGCGCCACTTAGATCGATTTCAGTGAACTTATTGTTATCAAGATACAATGCCCAAAGAGCAGGGTTATTGAGCTTGATAGAAGTCAATTCGTTGTTAGCAGCAGAGAATAGACCAATGTTTTGGTTCTTAGTAAGGTCGACAGAAGTCAACTTATTACCAGCCATAGCCACAGTAGTCAACTCAGGGAATTGAGAGAAATCGAAAGAAGTGAAATTATTGCCTTCAAGCGACAATTCCATCAACTTAGTAGAACCAACAGGGAGCTTAATTTCGCTCAAACCAGCACCACAGACAGTGATATTGATAGCGTCGGTCAACTTAGAACCATCGAACGAAGCAAGTTTAGCACCGTCCATACTGAATACAGTGATCTTTTCGGTAGGTTCGTAAGTGTAAACCTTCACATCAGCACCAGCCTTAGTAGTAGCACTAAATAGCTTGTAAGTTTCACCTAAAACGTATTGAGAAACAGTGTTGTCGCCATTCCAGTCGATATACAAAGCAGTACCAGCCTTTTCAGCAGCAAGAGAAAGAGAAACGCTATCACCTTCGTTTACAGTCTTGAACGAAGCTACAAGGTTGGTAGGCATACCAGCAGCTTGGATTTGAGTAGTCTTGTAAATCTTTTCACCAGCAAAGCCAGGGAAGTCGGTGTTAGACATTTCGCAATAAACATTGCCCATAGTAGTGTTGATGAAAGTAGTAACACCATTCTTGATAGAATAGTCAACACCTTCTACGATAGTTTCGCCAGAAGCCTTCTTCCAAACGAAAGAAGTAGCATTGTTGCGGTTTAGGCTTGAAAGATCGACACCAGGGCCCTTAGTAGCAATCAAGAAATCGGCTTGAGGAGCATAGATGTAGTTTTCGTCCTTCAAGTTGCCATGAGCAGGCAAATTGGCAAGAGTGAACAAGTTGTCGTTACAAGCGAAGTATTCGAGCTTGCTTTGTTCAGGCATTACTACTGAAGGAAGCTTATTGTGAGAAATATCAAGGTGCTTCAATTCGTAGCAGTAAGTGAAGTCAAGTTCGTAGAACGCATTGTGTGAAAGGTCGATGTATTCAACATAGTCGCCATTGTAGAAGCTAATCATTTCGCTCAATTGGTTGTGGCTCAAATCTAAGTGATGAACACAACGCATATCGTTGAGAGCAATAGTGCTGATTTGGTTGTGGCTCAAATCAATGTAAGAAAGTTCGTTCTTAGAGTAAGAGTTATTATTACCGCTTAGGCTCACAGCAGAAAGGTTGTTGCCAGAAAGGTCGAGAGAACGCAAGCAACGGTTCCATACCAAGTCGATAGTGTAGAAACCAGCGTTAACAAGAGCCAATTCACGCAAAGAAGGCATCTTAGTAACGTCTACGCTATACATAGGAATGTCCTTAGTAGCAATAGCCGTAACAGTAACTCCTTCAGGAGCATACAAAATCACTTGACCATAACCAGCCTTCTTACCTACAACGTTTGCAGCAGCAGGAGTAAGAGAAGTGGTAGCAGTGAAAGGCACTTGCACTTGGTCACCAAAGTCAACGAAGAATTGGATAGGATTTTGCTCGGTAGCACCTTCGATACCAACACTAAATGCAACATCATCACCTGGGTTCAAAGCAGAAGAGAAGTTGAATACATTAGTAGGCTTGCCGAATTCGGTAGCAGTCTTCACCATGAACTTAGAAGTAACAAGGTAGTTTTCGTTGAAAAGTGAGTTAGCGAAAACTACTTGAATAGAGTCGGTGTGAGTCTTCAACATCTTCAACTTACCATCGGCATAAGTGTAGTAGCTATCATCAAGAAGAGAAGAAACGCTATCGTTGTATTCAGAAATAGCATATACAGCTACGTCGGTAACAGTACCTTCACGAAGAACACGCTTGCTGAAGTCGAATTCGTGGCCTTGTGGATAAGACTTATCCATCTTCATTGGGCGTTGGTTGTAGTAGTAAGTGTTCCAAGTACCTGGATTCACAGGCAAAGTAGCGTAATCCATGTAGTTATTGTTCAAATACACTTGATACAAAGTGTTCATACAGCTTGACAAGTCGATAGAAGTCAAGTAGTTGTCTTGAGCATCAAGGTATTGAAGTTTCTTGTTCTTAGAAAGATCAAGTTCAGTAAGTTTGTTACCACCACAGAATAGGTAGTAAAGGTTAGGGTTATTAGAAACATCAAGCTTTTCAAACTTATATTCGTTGTTGTAAGCACCGATGTGAGTACAGTACAACTCTCTCAAATATTGGTTCTTACTTACGTCGATAGAAGTAACCTTAGTTTCAGAAACGTTAAGAATCAAAAGATTAGGGTTCTTACTTACGTCTACACTTGACACATTAGTAACGTCGAGAGTAAGGCGTTGAAGGTAAGGACATCCTGTAGGGTCGATTTGAGTAAGGCTCACATTGTGGTAACCGTCAAACGACATCATGTTAGGATAGTCTGAAAGGTTGAAGTTAGGATCCATGTGATCGATGATGCTCACTTCAAGGATATACAAATCAGGCTTGTTAGCACCAATTACAAGAGGAGTTTCAGCAGTGAAAGTGTTGTCGCTCAAGTAAAGGGCACGAAGCTTAGTTTGCTTAGAAAGGTCGAGACGCTTCAATTCGTTGTGACTAAGGTCAAGGATATCAAGTTCCACGCCTTCACCAAATTCAATCCACTCGATATAACAACCACTTGCGTTCAAATAGTCGATTTCTGATGGATCACCATAAATATTTACGATACCATCCTTAGAAACAGTACATTCGATATAAGTACCTGTGATGCTACCAGCACCTTCGTCGTAAGAAGCAGGCACAAGAACATACTCAGAAGCACCAAAACCACAATCTACATCTACATAACAAGTATCCATAGAACCAAGCACAAGCGAGAACACATTACTTGCGCCATAAGTGTCGTAGATATTTGTTTTGAAGGTGATTGCAGGCTTCATGTCGGTTTGTGCATTAGCAGCAAACGGCATAACTGCCATAATAATGGCAAGAGCCAATACATTAAAAATCTTCTTCATATTATTATTAGTAAAAAATCATTAGCCCAATAAGCCTATCAAGCTAATGATATAGTTAATTTTAGTATATTATTACTTTACAGCAATTTTTTGGCTGTGAACGCCATTTACATTAAGTACATACACGCCAGCTTCAAGATTAGAAGCATCTACAGAGATTTCGTCGCCTTGAGCTTCTACAGCCTTAACCACTTGGCCTTGCATATTGTAAACCAATACATTTAGGCTTTCGGCACCACCCAAGAACACATTATAGATATTCTTACCAGAAACAGAAACCATTAGACGGTCGGCATTAGCAGCGATGTCCTTGATGCCAGAGTTGTTGGCACGGCGGATAACTTCCTTAAGACCAGCATAAGCGTCGAACTTACCAGCACCCCACTTCACAGGATCGCCAGCGTAGCTTGTAACATATTTATCCTTAACAGCAGTAGCTTGGATAATTTCCAAAGCTTCAGTTACAGTAAGGTTAGGATTAGCTTCGAGCCACAAAGCCATAGCACCAGTGACTACAGGAGTAGCCATAGAGGTACCAAGTTGTTGGTGCCAATAGTAAGTAGTACCGTTTTGGCTCAACTTAGCTTGAAGAGCTTCGTTAGGAAGCTTTTCGCTGTTCACATAAGAAGTGCTTACAGAAGAAATCACAGTAGAACCAGGAGCACAAATGTGAGGAAGGTTCTTACCATTGATAGTAGTACCATAAGAAGAGTAGCTTGATACTTCACCCAAAGGATAAGAGTTTTGACCGTAAGTGTAGCTTACCTTGTCGAGTGACCACCACTTGTCGCGAGTGTTGTAAGAACCAACGATGATGATGTTGTCGCCAGTAGCAAGGTCGTTGATAGTACCATTAGTGCTACCATTGTCCCAACCAGAGAAGTTGTAGCTATCGAAGCTTGTGTAGTAACCATCACAGAATGCATCGATGCGTTGACCTTCCTTACCATTGATTTCGAAACCAAGGATGTAGTTAGCAGTAGCATTAGAAGTAGGATTATCCCACAAGAAGTAATCGAGAAGAGTAACATAACGGCCAGTGTATTCATCGAACCAAGAACCGACACCACAATAACCCTTGAATGCTTGAGTGAAGCTCATGTGAGTGATATCACCAGATTGAGCTTGATCAGGCGATGCTACATAAGTAGGATATCCATTAGTGTTTCCTTCGATACCAAAAGAATAAGATTGCTTATTACGAGACTTGTTCCACACCTTGATGCTTGCCTTGAACTCAGTAGAGTCATTGCTATAGATGTAAACTTGACCGTAACGAAGGTTAGGATATTCTGGGAAGTAATTAGCATACATTGGGTAGATGAAAGACTTCATTGTGTTGCTGTTGTCGGCAGAAAGAGTCTTAGTGATAGCGATAGGAAGGTTACCTTCGTTACCAGCAGCCATACAGATGATAGCTTCTTCACCAGCAAGAGCCAAATATTGGTTCATCACGCCAGAACCGTCGTGAGGACCAACGTTAGTACCTACAGAAAGGTTGATAACAGCAGGCTTACCAGTCTTCCAAGAGTGGTCGAGGATACCTTCAATACCATAAGCGATAAGCATTTCGCTCAAATCACCACAAGAAGCAGCGATATCAGCTTCGTAGGCCATACCATAGTATGGGTTAGCCATTTCGCTTACATCACCCACAGCGATGTTATTGCCCTTTTGGTGAGCAGCGATAAGATTACCCTTATAACCACCAGCCATAATACCAGTAGTGTGAGTACCGTGATATTCAACAGGATCGTCGGTAGTAAATTGATCTATTTTGCCGCTATAATTATCTACAGTGAAGCCTTCGCTTGAGTTGTTGTCCATGTAGATGTGAGTAAGGTGTGTGAAGCGAGAAGTACCATCTTCCTTCTTGAAGTTGATGTGGTTTGGTTCGATACCACCATCCACAATACCCGCAATTACACCTTTACCAGTGTAGGCTTGAGGAAGACCTTCACCAGCGTGAATCTTAGCAGCCCCAGTGACACGGCGCACAGTGTCCATCTTAGCAGTCAATGGACGAGAAAGTTGTAGCTTATTTACAGCACGCAACGCAGAGATGCGTTCTACGTCGTTAATAGGCATAGACACAAGAGCAATGTTGCCACGCACGCGAACTACATTTACGCCTTCAGCAGCAAGTTCGTCGGCAGAAGCACCATCGTTAAGCTTAATCAAACCAGTGATGTGATTTGTAGGAATGCCATATTGCTTCAAAGCCTTAGCTTGAAGATTCTTTCCTGGCATTTCAATTTGTTGCATTGCTTTGTGGCGACGCAAGATAGCACGATTATCCATGCTCAAGCTTGATTCTGCAGATATCGACATCGCAAAACCCGCCATAAGTACACTTAAAAGGATTTTTTTCATCGTTTTTTTAAAATATGTTTAAACTGTTTCTAATTTTCATTACTAATCGGAGCAACAACTCCTTAAAGCAATTTATCTATCTACATATTGTCGGGTAACCCCCTTTATATTTCCGTAAAAATGGAGGGAACACCGTAACGCACGATATTCCTTCCATTTAAGGGAAATTTTAGCTATAAAGTCCTTTAGGCCGATGATGACCTAAAGGACTCTCGTTTTTAAAGTATTAATTAAAGAACTACCTTAGTAGCCTTGTTGCCTTGCTTCTTGATGAAGATACCCTTTTCAGGATTTTCAACCTTCACACCTTGCAAGTTGTAGTATTCAACTTCAGCTTCTTCAGCTTCTACCACTTCGATAGCAGTGCTTTCGTCAACAACGAATGCATACTTGCTTGCAGCCTTAGTAGTGAATGCTTCAGTGCGTGGAAGAGCGAAACCTCTTACAAGCTCACCTGAGTTACTTACAGCGTAGATGTTACCAGCCAAGTCCCAAGCAACGTCGTTGAAGTTTTGACCGATACCATGGTTGATCTTAGCGATAGCAATCAAAAGAACATCACCATTTTCGTTGTGCTTGATATCGTAGATTGTGAAGTGACGATCGTTCTTAGCATATCCACTTGATACAGCAAGTTGCTTGCCATCAGGAGATACGCGAACACCACCACCACCACGAGCAACTAAGTCTTTATATTTTTCTTCACCATTAGCATTGATGTAAACAAGACCTGGTTGAGCATCAGTTGGAGCTGCACGACCTTGGCTATACCAGATACCACCACGATCATCGTAAGATACGTTAGCACTTTGAGGAGCAATAGTGTACTTACCTGTTAGAGCAGCGATTTGAGCAGGAACAGGAAGAGTAGCAGCAGTACCAAGAGAATATTCATCGCAGCTTACACCACTATATACAAATGCCCAGTGGTTTGAGAAACTTGAGATAGAAAGAAGTTTCAAATCTTCGCCAGAACCCTTAACATCGAAACCAGTGTTAGCAGCACCCATATAAGCACCATCAGTATTAGTATACTTATAAGTAGAAGCATCGAATGTCAAACCATCAAACAAAGAGTAAAGCTTATCGTTAACAGCAAGTTCTTCGAAGCTATTAGCATACAAGATGTAATCACCCTTATCGTTCAAACGAGTCAAGAAGATGCGACCATCTTCAGCTACGCGAACGCGGCAGAAGTCAGCAGCTTTTGTAGAACCAGCCTTTTCGTGCAATGACCAACCACCTGTGAATGCATACTTACCAGTAGCATTGTTCTTGATAGGATTGAATGCAGCGTCGAATGCATATAGACCAAGACCGCCACCATTACCACTCCAATAAGCAGAATTTGTTGTCAATTGTCCTTCAGTTACGTATACATTACCGAAAGAAGCACTTTCCATATTGTTATCAACATCAACGCCACGTGGGTGCCAGAAGCTATAGTTACCGAAGTGCTCAATAGCAGTCTTTTCAGCACCAGCCACTTCTACAGCCCAAGTGTAAGTAGCGTAAGGAAGAGAAAGGATATCGATAGATACAGTTTGTTCGCCCTTAGCAGTAGCACCTTCAGCAGTAGCCACTTCTTCGCCAGCTTCGTTAAGAACCTTAACAGTAACAGCAGTAGCGTCAGCGTTCAAAGAGAAAGTAGCGTTCAACTTACCTTCTACCACTTCGCTCTTAAGAGCATAAGCGTATGGGTTAGCAGTACCTGCAGCAGGAGTGTAAACAGTAGTAGCAGGAGCCACGATTACAGTAGTGTTAGCGTCTACAGCAAATTCGCCAGTAGTAGCCTTACCATTTACATAAACAACACCAGTAGTTTCAACAGCTACCATAGTACCAGCAGCCACCTTAACAGCTTCAGCCAAATTAGCATATTCCTTACCTGCGATCTTAACAACAGTAGCATCAGCAATAGAAGCAGAGATGTCGAATGTTACGTTCACACCTGGATCATTGTTCATGTATACGTTGATAACATCACCATTAGCAAGAGTCCAAGTAGAGCTTGAATAGTTGGTTACATATACACCATTGTGGTAGATACCCATTGGAGCATTGTAATCAGTGGTCATAACATACATACGGAAGTTGTTTTCACCTTCATTGAACTTGATGATGTTTTCGCCTTGAGTTAGGTAAACTGATTCGTAGTTGTGAAGGTAAGTAATTGAGCTATAGTTATAGCAAGGTTCGTCGATGATAACCTTAGCAGAGTAATCGTAAACGATTTCGTGAGCAGTGATCACGATCTTAGTGTCGTCAGCATTTAGGTAGATATTAGTACCATAAGGATCGTCATAACCATAGCTGCTTGCTTCTACACCATTTACCAATACTGAAGTGATCTTGCAACCTGCAGCCTTCTTCACCTTGATAGAAGCAGCCATTTCGCTCACTTCGATAGCGTTGTCACCAGCAACCAATGCGATAGGTTGACCATAGTAGTCAGAAACTTCTACACATTGTGGATTGTCGATAGTGATAGTAGCCTTCAAAGTACCATACTTGTGAGCATCAAGATAGATATTAGCAGCTTCTTTCACTACGAAAGAGTATTCAGAAGAAGAAGAATAGTAATCATCTGGAGTAGTGCCGTTGATAGTGAATGCGTTGATAGCATAGTTCATATTGTCAAGCACCAAAGTAACTTGCTTACCCATCTTCACTGTGATATTGCCTTCAGCATCAAGAGCAGCTTCGTTGCCATCAACAAGAATGCCAGTCAAAGCACCCTTAGCTTCTTCGCTTGCGAATGCTACATTAAGAGCAACGTCAACATCAGGATATTCAGTTTGGATATCAACCACGCTACCGTCGTTAACATAAAGATACCAAGTACCCCAGCTTTCAGCAACATCAACACCGTCAACAGCCACCTTATAATAAGTAACACCATAAGGAGCGCTTAGAACAAGTGGAGATTCCACTTCAGGAATGAACTTCACAGTATTAGCACCGTTTACAAGTTCGATTCTTTCGTAAGTAGAGCTTGTTTCAAGACCACCAATCTTTTCTACATTGTCAACGTTTACAGTACAAGAAGCTGTGCGAGAGTCAGCAAGAGATACTGAAGTTACAAAGTACTTCATTGAATAAGATTCGTCAGATGGGTATTCATACAAGTAGTATGTACCATCCCAAGTGCTCGATGGAGTACCAGCTGCATTTGTAACCGACTTAATCAACGCACCAGTCTTAGGCGCAATATACACTGTGGTAGACTTGCCCACTTCCAATTCGAAAGTGTTGTCACCAGCAACAAGAGTTTGTTCTGACCAGTTCACTTGTACCATGACGCGTGAAGGGTCATCTACATTAATCGTAACAGAAGCAGCCTTTGCTGCAAATGACATTACTAATGCCATCACTGCTACCATGAAAATAGAGTACAGTTTTTTCATCATTTATATTATTTAAAAGTTAAAAAAATATCCGATAATATCTCTGCTTATGATTTTTGGCACTAATCAAATGATAATCACATCCGTATAGTTACGAAAAATCACGCAAATATACAAGAAAAATATAATACTATAATAATATTCATAAAAGTTTTTAGCAAAAAAGATGCTTTTTTCTTTGATTCTCTCTTTTTTGAGGTAGTTTAGCGACAATTTATAAGTAAATACAACTTCATAGGGGTGTATAAATTACATTCTTTTGAGAGCTATGTGAAATGTTAATTTTGTCATCTCACGATAATTTATTACTTTTGACACAAAATACTATTATCACTTATTATTTATGAAAAAATTTAACATTATTGCGATTTTAGCTTTCATCCTTTTAGGACTGACAGCGAATGCTCAACAAAAAAAGTATCAAGTGTATGGAGCGGCTTTCTACAACCTTGAAAACCTCTTCGATACTATCAACAATAATGGCAAGTATGACCTTGAGTTCTCACCTGCAGGTGCTCGCCAATGGAATGCCGAGAAATATTGGGCAAAAATGGAGAATATGGCAAAGGCAATCAGCCATTTCACTACTCAAGCCACACCTAAAGGCCCTGCCGTGATAGGTGTGAGCGAAATAGAGAATATCACCGTGCTCGAAGACTTGGTGAAGCATCCTCTACTTAAAGATTGGAAACTACAAATCGTGCATCACGATAGTCCCGACCGAAGAGGTGTGGATGTGGCTATGCTTTACAATCCTCGCTTCTTTAAGGTGCTAAATGTGACTAATGCCACTGTGAAGGTGGAAGGAAAGGATTACTTCCGCACTCGCGACCAGATGTGTGTGACCGGACTTATGGGTGGCGACAAGGTGAGTGTAATCATCAACCACTGGCCATCGCGTAGTGGTGGCGAAGAGGGCTCACGACCATTGCGTGCAGCAGCTGCTCATAGAGTGAAACTCACTGTGGATTCACTTCTTAACGACGATCCTAATCAAGGTATCATCATCATGGGCGACCTCAACGACGACCCATTCAACGAAAGTGTGGCTAAGGTGCTTGGAGCAAAGAAGAACAAGAAAAAGGTGGGCAAGGGCGAACTTTACAATCCTTGCTGGAATATGCTCGACAAAGGTATCGGTTCGCTTGCTTACAAAGGAAACTGGAACTTCTTCGACCAAATCATCATTTCAGATTATTTCTTAGATGATAAAGACTCTGGAAAACTATCTTATTTCAAGACAAGTGTGCTAAACTTTGATTTCCTTATCAATCAAAGTGGACAATATAAGGGCTATCCTCACCGCACATTCTCGGGTGGTGCATTCCTCAACGGATATAGCGACCACTTCCCTGTAGAATCATACTTCGTGAAGAAGGTGAAATAATAGGTGAGATAAATATATAAATAAAAACCGCTTGATTTACATTGATTTGTAGTATCAAGCGGTTTCTTGTTTGTATGCGTGGAGATTACTTTATTTCGCGATGTTCGCCAAGATTTAGTTCCTCTACATTTTTCCATAGGAACATCTTGTCGCTCGGACGTATCTTGTCGGCAATCTTGATAGAGAAGCGTTGTCCCTTTTTCGCCATTTCTACCGGCTGCAAGTCTACGCGAATCTCTTCGATTTTGGCAGGAACAGCACCAGTGGTAGGTCCTGTAATGAACACTTCGTCGCCCACATGGAGTTCGCCCGATTCCATTTGGAATTCTGCTACGCCGATTTTTGAGAAATAACGAATGCCTTTGGCAATGTACACCTTGATTCTTGTAGCCGAAGATCCGTATTTTGAAGTCCATTCGCCAAGTCGTTGGCCAAGGTAATATCCGTCCCAGAAACCACGATTGAATATTGTGGTAAGTCGAGCATCCCAATCGGCCACTTTTTCATCGGTGAAAGTGCCCTCGATGTAGGAATTGATAGCCTCATTGTAGCAGCTCACTGCAGTGCGCACATATTCTGGTCCACGCGCACGACCTTCAATCTTGAACACACGCACTCCGGCATCTATCATCTTATTCATGAAGTGGATGGTCTTCAAGTCGTTAGGCGACATGATGTATTTGTTTTCGATATCGAGTTGTTCGCCAGTGTCGCGATCGGTAACGGTGTAGGCTCGACGACATATCTGTCCACAAGCACCACGATTGGCACTGCGATTCATTTCGTGCAAACTCATATAGCACTTACCCGACACAGCCATACATAATGCTCCGTGGCAGAACATCTCAATACGCACCAATTCGCCGTGAGGTCCACGAATGTCATCGTTGATGATAGTTTGGTGAATGTTGTACACTTGCTCGAGATTAAGTTCTCGCGCAAGCACCACTACATCGGCATATTGAGCATAGAAACGCACTGCTTCGCTATTTGAGATATTCACTTGAGTAGAAATGTGTACCTCTACACCAATACTGCGTGCATAAAGTATCGCCGCCATATCACTTGCAATGATAGCCGACAATTTAGCCTCCTTAGCAGCATCGATGATTTTACGCATCATCTCAAGGTCGTTGTCGTAAATCACTGTGTTCACAGTAAGATAACTTTTCAAGCCATTTTCGTGGCAATACTCGGCAATCTTATGCAGGTCGTCGATAGTGAAGTTATTAGCCGAATTAGAACGCATATTCAGCCCCTCGATGCCGAAGTAAATGGCATCGGCACCACCTTGCACGGCAGCCACAAGCGACTCATACGAGCCCACAGGCGCCATTATCTCAAAATCTTTTCTTTCCATCATTTATTAAATAATCCTCTGCAAAGATACAACATATATCAGAAAGATTGCGTAATTTTGTAGAAATTAGATATAGAATATGAAAAAGGTATTGGTTACAGGTGCCGATGGGTTCATCGGATCACATCTTGTGGAACTTCTTCTAAGCGAAGGATATGAAGTGCGTGCATTGAGCGTTTATAACTCGTTCAACTATTGGGGCTGGCTCGAAGGTATGCATCACCCTAATCTTGAGGTGGTGTGTGGCGATGTGCGCGATCCTAATTATTGCCGTGAGATAATGCGTGGATGCGACACTGTGCTACACTTGGCTGCTCTTATTGCTATTCCTTATAGCTACGTGGCTCTTGATAGTTATGTAGACACAAATATCAAAGGTACGCTCAATATCTGCCAAGCGGCTCGCGACCTTGGAGTGGAACGCGTGCTGGTGACTTCTACGAGCGAGGTGTATGGCACTGCTCAATATGTGCCTATCGACGAAAAGCACCCTCGCCAACCACAATCGCCATACTCGGCTACCAAGATTGGTGCCGATGCCATAGCTATGAGTTTCTACAACGCTTTCAATCTGCCTGTGGTGATAGCTCGTCCGTTTAATACTTACGGACCTCGCCAATCGGCTCGCGCTATCATCCCTACCATTATCACGCAGATAGCTAATGGAGCGAGAGAGATAAAGGTGGGCGACCTCACCCCTACTCGCGATTTCAACTATGTAAAAGATACTTGCCGTGGTTTCCTTGCTCTTGCAAAGGCTCCAGGCATTGAGGGCGAAGAAATAAATATTGCCACTAATTCAGAAATCTCAATGGAGGATACTCTGAAGACTATTGCTCGCTTGATGGATGCCGATGTGAATTGGGTGCAAGATCCCGATCGTATTCGTCCGTCGAAGAGTGAGGTGTTCCGTTTGTGGGGCGATAATACTAAAATCACTACGCTCACCGATTGGCGTCCGCAATATAGCATAGAACAAGGTCTTGCCGAAACCATTGAGTGGTTTACCAAGAAGGAAAACTTGGCCAAATATAAGGCGAACATCTACAATAAGTGAGAAATTAGGAGTTATGAGTGAGAGGAGATTGATACTTGTGGGTGGTGGTGGTCACTGCAAAGCAGTGATAGATGTGGCTGTGTCGGCAGGTAGAAATGTTTACGGCATACTCGACAACAATATAGCCATCGGCACTACAGTTCTTGGCGTGCCTGTGATAGGTGGTGACGACGATATAGCTTCTGTGGCTAATGAAAACACCGAGTTCGTCATCACTGTAGGACAAATCAAGAGTTCTTCCATTCGTCGCTCAATCGCCGATAGAATAAGACTTGCAGGTGGCAAATTAGCCTCACCTCTCATAGCAAGCACTGCTCACATAGCCATAGGTGCTGAGATAGGAAAAGGCTCTGTGGTGATGCACAATGCTGTAATAAACTCTGATGCTAAAATAGGCGAAAACTGCATAATCAACACAGGTGGCATTGTGGAACACGACTGCACGGTGGGCGATTTCGTGCATATCTCTACTGGAGCTATCGTAAACGGAATGAGCCATATAGGCAACGATTGCTTCGTGGGTAGTCACGCCACTGTGGCAAATGTGGTGAAGGTGGCACAGGGTTGCATAATAGGCACTGGTGCTGTGGTGATAAAAGATATTGCAGAATTAGGCACATACTGCGGTGTTCCCGCCAAAAAAATGAAATAAAGTTGTGGAAAAGAAATTTTTTAGATTAGTTACTAATGCTTATGATAATGTAGGTGGTTTATTGTATGCTCCCAAAGGAGTTTATAGATTAGCAGTTGACGGAGAACCTGTGAAAAATTGGGAAAATATAATCATGAAATTAAAGGATGGGTTATATACTGATTTTAGTTCTTGCGTAGGTGGTGCCAATCTCGTTAGTATTGAGTTTAAGGAAGTTGTTGAGAAATTTATACCAAATGATTATCCTCTTGAATTTCTTCCTGTAAAAGCAGAAAGTGAAAAATATGGTAATCGCACATATTACATAATGCATTTTAAGAAAATATTTGATGTAATTGACAAGAAACATACTGTATATGTTGATGGAACCGATTGTGTAATAAAAGTGTGCTTAGATTATCAAAAATGTAAAGATTTACACATATTTAATACACAACCGGCAATAAACGATGTTATTGTGTCGGGAGAATTACGTCGAATGTTACGAAAATATAAACTTGATTTAGGCTTTATTTTTCATGAGTTACCATATTATGATTATGGAAAATAACGATATTTTAAAATTATGGCAAAACGAGTGATTATAAATAAGGGTGATATATTCTGTGTTGAAATAGAGGGAAAATACAAAAGTTATTTCCAATTTTTAGATAAAGATGTCAATTTATTGAATAGTAACGTTATAAGAGTTTTTAAAACACGTTATCCATTAGATTATGAGCCTATTCTTGCTGAAATAGTACAAGATGATGTGCTTTTTTATACGCATACATTTATAAGGGTTGGATTAGATTATAACGCTTGGTATAAGATAGGTAGATTAAAACAGGAAGAACCTTATAATCTTACAAATGTAAAATTTGGAACTTTTTGTGAAACGAGATTAAAGCGAGATAATGGCATTTTAGAATTTATAACTGTCAGTCCTTTAGAGAATTGGACTACGTGGTATGTTAACGGAGAATATGAATGTGATGTTGATTTAATGACTGAAGATATAGAGATATTGGAACTTGGTGGAGTTATGCCATATTCACATGTTCTGTATAGAATCGAATATGGTTATTATCGTTCTTGGTCTAAAGAATATGACATTATCAAGCGACGTCCGATAGCGGGGGTGAATAGCTACACGAAGCGCGAAATTGACGGAAACGAGTGCTATTTTCATTTTATCGGTGAGGATATTTATTGCGAGATTATTGTAACGCCACAGGGTGTAATCAAGCTTACTCAGGAAGAGCCCGAAAAGGACGGTTGCACATTCCACGCCCGCAAGTTCTGGGAAATCAACTGGAAATACCGAGACCACATCACCGCAGAGGGCTTTGAAGAGATGTGGAATAAAAACTAAAAACTATCATTTATTTCTAAATTTTGTAAAATAATATGGAAGCGTATTTTGAAGATGATATGGAAGAAAAACTAATGGTGAAATTGTTAACTGACGTTTTCAAAAAATTACCGCCAGATTCGTATCTATGTGTAGATATTTTATTTGATTTCGTTTTTAAAGATGGTTTTCTTCCTAAACTGAATCAAGTAAAGGAAGAGATGATAGGTCATCAAGGATTTTGTTGTTTTAAATTTAAGTTAACTCCTGATTGTGTTGACTATCTTATAGAATCGTTGGAAGAGGATAACTTATTAGTAAATTATTTGTGCCATTATATGGTAATAAATGGGACTGAGGTGTTGCTAGACGCTTATGATCAAACGTTGATAACGGTTAGAGAAGATTTTAATATCTCACAAGATTTTATCCAAGAATGTAGTAAATATGAAATCTACATATCTACAGAAGATAAAATCACTTCTACCTTTAATTAATTTGTGTTTGACAATATCTGAATCAAGGCAATGTTGTATCACTATATACCTATTATACCGGGATTTTTTGAGAAGTTAAAAGGAAATTATTAATCTAAATATATTTAATATGAAAATTATAACTATAATTTTAGCGTCATTGCTTTTGATATTCAGATATTGTACAATGGAACCGGAAGAATATTAATTTGTTACAATAAAAAATAATTCAAATATTCCTTTAGTATGTATATTGGAGAATGAAGAACCATTAGAGGGCTTTAAATTTGTTGATAGAGAGTCAGAAACTGCACTAGGAGAATATGATGTCGGAAAAATGTTTCTAGCCCAGACAAGACAAGATGTTTTCAAAAAAAAGGATAATGTTGTTTTCTGGTTCTTCCCGATGGATGTCTTTATGAAACTAGAAGCTGGGGATAGTCTCATTAATTATCCTGAAGAGATTGTTTTAAAGATAGTTAAATGTAACAAGAGGGAGCTTGAGACATTGAATTGGACAATTACTTATCCATAAGTGAATGGTATAAAAAAACATTGATGTACTTATTTAAATATTATTATGGCAAAGAGAATAGTAACAAAGGTTGGAGATGTGTTTTGTGTAGAAATAGACAACGAGTATAAATGTTTTTTTCAATATATTGAGAAAGATTTAAGTCAACTAAATAGTTCCGTAATAAGAGTATTTAAACGACGTTACCCTATTGAATACAATCCTATAATTGAAGAAATAGTGAGTGATGATATTTTGTTCTATGCACATACTGTTCTAAGAGCTGGTATTGATTATAAAGCATGGTATAAAGTAGGTAAATCCAAAGAATTGGGATTAGATGGTTTAAGTAAAGTATTATGGGGGGTAGTACATATTCATAAATTATACATTATAGATCATGTACCCCAAATAGACAAGGCTAATCCATTAGAAAATTGGACTATTTGGTACTCTAATTATAAAACGATTGATATAGGAATTTTACCTAAAAAATATTATGAAATTATAGAAGAAGGAGCCGTAATACCTTATTCTAGCATTGTAAAGAGGTTAAAATATGGCTATTATTTAAGTTATGACCCTATGTATGATATTATTAAGCGCCGCCCGATAGCGGGGGTGAATAGCTACACGAAGCATGAGATTGATGGGAAAGTGTGCTATTTTCATTTTATCGGCGAGGATATATACCGCGAAATTATTGTAACACCACAGGATGTAATCAAACTCACTCAGGAATACCCACAGAAAGAAGGTTACTCATTTCATGCTCGCAAGTTTTGGGAAATAAATTGGAATTACAAAGATCACATCACCGAAGATGATTTCCTATCAATATGGAATAAAGCATAAATATTTTCAATTATTTTCTTAAATTTGCACATGAATATGAATAAGACTATAATTATAGCTGAAGCGGGGGTGAATCATAATGGCGATATGGGTATCGCTAAAGGTCTCATAGATGCTGCTGCCGATGCTGGGGTTGATTATGTGAAATTCCAGACTTTCAAGACCGAAAATTTGGTGTCGCACGATGCTCCTACTGCCGAATATCAGAAATCGGCAACTAATGAGTCGTCGCAATTTGCTATGCTCAAGCGTTTGGAGCTAAGCGAGGAACAGCATCTCACTCTTATCGATTACTGCAATGAGAAGGGTGTAAAATTCCTTTCTACGGCATTCGACCTCGATAGTATCGATCTATTGAGCCGATTTGACCTTGATTTCTGGAAAGTGCCAAGTGGCGAAATCACCAACTACCCTTATTTGGCGAAAACAGCTCGCACAGGTAAGCCCGTGGTGATGTCGACGGGTATGTGCGACGAAAATGACATACATAATGCCATTTATGCTTTATGCGAAAATGGTGCAAACAAAGATGACATTACCTTATTGCATTGCAACACGCAATACCCTACTCCAATGGCCGATGTGAATCTGCGAGCAATGGCGAGAATGGAGACCTCATTCGGCGTGCAAGTGGGCTATAGCGACCACACTCAGGGCATTGAAGTGCCGATAGCGGCTGTGGCTCTCGGGGCGAAGGTGATAGAGAAGCATTTCACGCTCGACCGTAATATGGAAGGCCCCGACCACAAGGCTTCGCTCGAACCTCACGAACTCAAGGCTATGGTTTCGGCTATTCGCCACATAGAGGAGGCTCTCGGGAATGGCGAAAAGCGTACATCGGCGAGCGAAACACCCAATAAGGCTGTGGCTCGCAAGAGTATAGTGGCCAAATGCCACATTGAGGCTGGCGAACTGCTCTCCGAAGAGAATATCACAGTGAAACGCCCCGGAACGGGCATCTCACCAATGCGTTGGCGTGAGGTGTTAGGTACAAAAGCCATACACGACTTCACACCCGACCAACTGATAGAAATATAATGAACACGATGAAGCGAAAAATATGCATAGTGACGAGTACGCGTGCCGATTGGGGACTGCTGAGCGGTGTGGCTCAAGCTCTTAACAATCGTGCCGATGTGACTCTGCAAATCATTGCCACGAATATGCACCTCGATGAGCGATTTGGCAATACCTGGCAAGAGATTAAACGCGACGGATTGCACATAGATTATCGTGTGCCAATGTCTACCGATACCGACAGCCCTGACGGAACTGTGAATGCTATGGGCGAATGTATGCAAGGCATGAGCAAGGCATTTGAGGCTCTACGCCCTGATTTGCTGCTAATTCTTGGCGACAGATATGAGATGCTTGCAGTGGCCGCTACAGCGCTTATTCATCGCATTCCTGTGGCTCATATGCATGGTGGAGAGGTGACGCAAGGTGCGTTCGACGAAAGCATTCGCCATTCTATCACCAAGATGAGTCACTTGCATTTCACTTCTACCGAAGAGGCTCGAAATCGTGTGATCCAACTCGGAGAGAACCCTGCCCATGTGTTCAATACTGGTGCTATTGGTGTGTACAACATATTGAATGCCAATCTTATGACTCGTGCCGAACTTGAAGACAACCTTGGCACAGAGATTCCTGAGAAATCGATTTTCGTAACCTTCCACCCTTCTACTCTCGACGAAATGTCGCCTGCCGAACAATGCGAAAACCTACTGAAGGCTCTCGACGAGGTGAAGGATTACAAGATATTTTTCTCTTACCCTAATAACGATCCTTCGGGACAGGCCATCATAGAGCTTATAGAGGCGTTTGTGGCACGAAACAGCGAGCGTTGCGTGGTATTCCCTTCGCTTGGCGCACGACGCTATCTTTCGGTGCTAAAATGCGTGTCTGCCGTAGTGGGTAACTCGTCGAGTGGCATTCTTGAGGTGCCATCGATGCACATCCCTACTCTGAACATAGGTATCCGTCAGCAAGGTCGCCAACGAGCTAAGTCGGTGATAGACTGTGGAGTAAGCACCGAAGAAATAAGAGAAGGTCTCGCACATGTGTTGTCGCACGAAGTGAGAGAGATGGCTAAAACGGTGAGCAACCCTTACGAACAGCCCGATACGCTCGCCAAGATAGTGGAAACTGTGGCCACTTTCCCTCTCAACAACATAATTCAAAAACCATTTCACGATATCACTCTATGAAGACTCTATACATTATCCCTGCACGAGGTGGCAGCAAAGGAATTCCTGGTAAAAACATCAAATCTCTTGCAGGTAAACCACTTATCGGTTACTCTATAGATGTGGCTCGAGCTCTTGCCGACGACTGCGACATCTGCGTTAGCACCGACGATGCTAATATCATTGCTACTGTGGAGGCTATGGGGCTGAAAGTGCCTTTCATACGCCCTGCCCACCTTGCTACCGACCAAAGTGGCACTTATGAGGTGCTTTTGCACGCTCTCGACTACTACGAAGCTCAAGGCATTCACTATGAGTGTATGGTGCTTTTGCAACCTACTTCGCCTTTCCGCACTGCCGACGATGTGTGCCACTGCCTGAAACATTATACACAAGATATTGATATGGTGGTGAGCGTGAAGCGTGCTTCAGCCAACCCTTACTACAATGCTTTCGAAACCGACGAAGATGGCTTCCTTCATATCTCTAAAGGCGAAGGCAACTACACTCGCCGCCAAGATGCTCCACCAGTGTGGGAATATAATGGTGCTGTGTATGTGATCAACACCTACTCCCTTCGCAAAATGCCACTACACAAATTTCCGCGCCGCAAAATGTGCGAAATGAGCGACGAACATTCCATCGACCTCGACACACCTACCGATTGGCTCATCGCCGAAATGCTGTTGACAGCGAAGAAGTGAGGGGAGTGAGTGGGGAACGCCCGAAGGGTGTTTTTCTCTCTTCACTGATGAAAACGGACTAAAACCCAGTCACCTTAGATGAAGCCCTTCGGACTTACTTAAAATGTTTATGAGAAGTGCAATAGCCCGTAGGGCTACATTTAAGGTAACCCCGTACTTTAGTGCGGGGAAAGTTGGGTGTGTGCCGTTTAGGTACACCGTCTATTATAGTTTATATCCACATTCTTCAAGTATTCGCAAAAACTCATCCTTTGAAGATTCTTTTTCGTGATGCTCTTTCTGCCCTATAATATAATTCTTGATGTGATCAACTTCATAATAAGAAACTGTAAGTGATGCATACCCATTTGCCCATCCTCTGAACTTTGGAAAAGATGGATGACCAGAAAAGAAAGAACTTGTGCGTCCCTTTATAAGATGCATTACCTTATCGGGTAAAACTGTTCCAGGCAACTCTATTAAAATGTGAATATGGTCGAGATGTGAATTAATTCTAATCAATTTCCATCCTTGACGCTTACAAATACCCAAAATATAACCAAACATTTCTCCTTTTGTTTCTTCGGGTATAGTCATCTCACTATTTTTAGTTCGGGTAATGATGTGAAATATATGTCGATGAAAACTCATAACAATTTTTCTGTAAAGATAGCATATAGAAAGTAATAATACAAACGGCGTACCTGAACGGCACGCTTCATTTATGATGCATTTTCCGGGCACTAAAGTACCCGGTTACCTTAGATGAAGCCCTTCGGGCTTTCTTAAAGTTAGGAGTTAGTAGGTATAGGTATAAAAAAGGAGATGCTCATCTCCGGGTGGAGTGAGCATCTCTGAGGTATAATCAAAAATGATATTGATTACTTAGCACCGAAGCGAGTAAGAGTTTTCTTAACTGGCTTGCCGCTGTATGAACCACGATAGAAGTAGTGGTAGCTACGTCCCATATAAGTAGTCCAGTAGTCATTCTTCAAAAGAATTTCTTCCTTACCTTCTGGGTAAAGCTTAGAACCTACAGGCCATACCGCACGAATGTCTTGACGTACGTAGATGTAACCTGAAGCACCAAGGATTTGGTCTTCCCAAAGGATAGTAGTGAAATAGTCAGTAGCTTCACCGAATGCAAGACCTACACCATCTTCTGGATAAGTAGCATAGATTTCACCATTGCTCTTTCTGCGAACGTCGAAGAAAATACGAGCTTCAGTAGGTTCGCCTGGAGCATCGAACATATAGTTATACAAACGAGCAGAAGCGAAACGAGAGTTACCTGTTGAGTCTACTTCAGAGTAAAGAGTAGGAGTACCGAATTCGTGTACCTTAGGAGCAGCACCTTCTCTTTCTACAGCACCTTCAATTGCTTGATTATATTCATCTAACGAAATTTTAGCATCAGCAAAAGATTGAGTAGCTGTAGCGATATCCTCAACTTTATCTTCAGCATATACGCGATTATCCCAAACGATAACTTGAGAAACAACACCAGCCTTAAGATCTACTTCAGTAGTACCTACATAAACAGGCTTTCTAACGTAAACTGTAGAATCGGCAGTATTGTTCCAGTTTCTTACAACATTACCAGCTTCGTCCTTAACCTTTACAGAGGCTTCAGTTTCAAGCTTGATTGTACACTTACCAGGAGTAGTTTCGTAAGAAGAACCTACTACATAAGAAGGTGAGAAGTTGTAAGGTGAAATCATAGCTTGGTGATCGTAAGAATACTCAGTGCCATTGATAGTAATGTACTTAATATTATTATCTGATGTAGCAGTTACCAATGACATATAGTACACTTGCACAAATGCCTTGCTGTAATCAGCATCTTCCCAGTTGAACTCTGGCTTATCTTGCGAACAAGAAGAACCCATCAAGCCAACAATCAAAGAAAGTACTAAATATTTAATATATTTCATAATTGTCTTATTGTTTAATAGTTAAACATTATTATTCTGCAACTTCGTCATAAGTTGGAGCACCTGGTTGAGGACCTGGATAACAGAACCAAGGCATAGAGCAGTGGTAGTTAAGAGCGTCACCAGAGATTGGCTTCAATTGCTTCAATGAAGGCAAGTTCCACATATATTCAGAGTTGTAACGTGGACGGATGCGGTAGCAAGGAGAACCTTGGTTATCTTCATTAACCTTTGAAGTTGACATTTGAGAATAAGGAAGGAAGAAGCCCTTATAAACCTTAGTAGGATCTGAATCGAACTTATTGAACATATCGTCCATATCCCAACCATCTTCGAATGAAGGAACACCATGTTCGTTACCTACGTAGTTAAGATCGTAGTGGTTCTTACGCATATCCACCCAAACTTCTTGAGAACCCCAAGGGAATAGGTGAACATACTTTTGCATCATAATGTGTGACATTGAGAATTCACTTTGTGGAAGTGCACCTACGAATGGACCAGCAAGGTATTCAGCAGCAGCAGCGTCGAATTGAGCCTTAGTGATCTTATCACCTACGTGGAATGTAATATCTTCATACTTACCAGAAGCAGTCTTTTCGTTAGTGATGTTAGTGCTACCAGCAACAAGATACTTAGCAGTAAATTCCATATCGGCAGCAACAGCCTTCTTCCAAGCTTCGAAAGCAGCACCAGTGTTACCAACAGTCATTTCAGCTTCAGCAACGTTGAACATAAGCTCAGCGTAAGTAGTCAAAATGTAAGGAGCATCATTGCGATACAACCAGCGACCATTACCGTTGCGAGCAGTAGAAGCACCATAATAATCGCTACCACTCATGAAGTAAGCAGCATCAGCATAGCGACCACCGTGGAACTTGAACGCCTTGATAGAATCGATTTCAGCGAAGTTTGCTACGTGAGAACCGTCAACAGTTTCAAGCTTAGCAACTGGACGTGGGTCCCAGTGACCAAGTTCGTTAACCAATGTATCGGTAATGATTTGCTTTTCAGCAAGTTCATACTTGTAAAGACCAACTTCCTTAAGACGAGTAGTGTCTGTGATTTCAACGAATTCTTCAGTTTCTTCGTTAACGGCACGAACCATACCAGTCATGATATCAACTGCATAGTTGTGAGCGTGACTTGAAGTCATATTGCCACGGTAAACACCATAGTAGTTGTTGTAAGCAGCGTCTGGAGAGTCAGCACCACCACCATCTACCTTGATAGTAGCATCGTCAGCTACAGAAGTAAATGACTTGCTTGCAGCATCCATAAGTTGAGGATAGTACTTTTCCTTGAAATCTTTCTTCTTAGTCAAAGACACAAGGTTGCGAACGATAATTGCATAACCAAACTTCTTCCACTTTTCTACATCACCACCATAGATTTGGTCGTAAGCATCAAGTTGAGGACGAAGAGAAGAGTTATCTTCCATTTCAAGATAAGCGATACCTTGCTTACACCATTCACGAATCTTCATGAAGATGTATTCTTGGTAGTCATAATCGTGCTTCAAAGAACCAGGAACATAAGCATCGTCAAGAGGCATTTCACCATTGTACTTACAGCTATAGTCCCAAGAGATAGCCTTAAGGATAAGACCTACACCAGCAGTGTGGTAATCCTTTTCAGCGATAGATTGGTTGATGATGTTTTCAAGGTTCATACCATGTGACCAGTATGTCATACGCCACATACCACCACCTGTATCAGAAGCCTTAGAATAGTAGTGACTTGTGAAGTTACCACCATTGCTTGTCATCTGAGTAAGACCTTGTGTGTAGAAACCATCGGCATATACATTATAGAATGTATTTTGCACTTGAGGAAGGTAAAGATAAGCGTCAACGTATGCTGGACCGTCAATATTGTGATTGACGTCAAGATAGTCGTCGCAGCTTGTAGCTCCAAAGCCTACGGCAAGAGCACCTATAATTGATAAAATTGAATTCTTTTTCATCGTTTTCTTCATTTTAAGTTCGAGTTATTAGAATGTTACGCTCAAACCGCAAGTGTAAGTACGTGGAGAAGGAAGACCCCAGCAGTCAAAACCAAGACCACCAGTACCACCAGCTGCAGCTGAAGAAGAGTTACCTACAGGGTTGATACCTGCATAGTTAGTGATAGTGAACAAGTCGTTACCAGAAACGAAGATGTTAGCTCTTGAGATAAGGCCATTTGTAGCCTTGTTCAAGAATTCGCTTGGTACGTTGTAGTTCAAACGAGCTTCTTGACAACGAAGGAAGTGTACATTCTTGTCAACCCAAGGTTCCATAGAAGTGTAAGAACCGTCAGAACCAATATAAGTAGTATTTGTCATAGCAGGGTTGTAAGCGATAGTAGACCATGTAGGATTGTCAGAATTTTCCTTACCGTCCTTCAATACACCCTTAAATACCTTCATAGCACCTTCGCGTTGTTCAACAGATTCCCAGCTTTGACCACGGTTCATCATGTTGTGTTCAGTGATGTTAACCACAGTTGCGTCAAGCATACCAGAGAATGCTGCAGAAAGAGAGAAGTCCTTGTAAGTGAATCTTGTAGTGATACCGTAACGCAATTCAGGTTCGCGGTCACCCATTACACGCCATTCAGAAACGTCTACGATAGGAAGACCCTTCAATGGGTGGATAAGGATATCGCCACGGTCGTTGCGTTCGAATGCATAACCAGTAAGAGAAGTAATAGGAGCACCTACCTTAGTACCTGAACGCAAGTTACCTTCCAACCAAGTGTAAGCATCGTAGTATTCGCTCAAGTTTTCTGGAAGATAAGTTACTTCAGAAGCAGTGTGAGAACCAGTTACACCCAAGTTCCAAGTGAAGTCACGAGTCTTGATGATATCAAAGCCTAAGCGAGCTTCCCAACCCCAAGTCTTGAACGAACCAACGTTCATGTTGTTAAGTACGAAACCAGTTGCATAAGACATACGGAAACCGTTAACGATTTGGTCTTCGCAATTAGTCCAGTAGTAAGTGAAGTCACCATCAAGACGGCTGTTGATAGCACGGAATTCGATACCAACTTCAGTAGAAGTATTCATTTCAGGAACCAACGCCTTGTTAGGACCAGTGTAGCCATAAGCATAACCTTCGTTAGTTACCATTTGAGGTTCCAATTCAGGGTCGATAGCCAAAGGCTTAGCATCCTTACCTACTTGAGCCCAAGAAGCACGAACCTTTACATAATCCAACCAAGAAGAAGTAGCTTCGCGGATAGGAGCGATTTCAGTAACTACGAATGAACCTTCGATAGCAGGATAGAAGTAAGAGTTGTTAGCCTTAGGAAGAGTAGAAG
This sequence comes from Muribaculaceae bacterium, assembly GCA_045656705.1. GTDB lineage: Bacteria > Bacteroidota > Bacteroidia > Bacteroidales > Muribaculaceae > RGIG4576. Next base: position 43,331 of record JAZORR010000013.1, read on the forward strand.
ACCAGTCGTTACGCATTGACAAAGTCAAGAACGCCATGTTGTTGTAACCAAGTTCGGCACGACCAGAAACTGCTTGCAAACGACGCATAGTATCAGCCTTCTTAGAAACTACTGTAGCAGGGTCACAGTTGTTGATTGACATAAAGTTAGCAACCATGAATTCTGCACCGTAAGAAGAAAGACGAGTGTTACCGCGTTCCAATTGGTGGTAACCTACTTGAAGACCAAGGTTGAACTTCTTATTGAATTCCTTGTCGTAACGAGCGATGATGTCCATAGATTGGTCGCTCAAGTTGTTCTTAGCGATGTTGTATTCACCACCCTTAGAAGTAGCTGTAGGGTAGTTTTGGTTGTTAGAACGATAGAATGGGTGAGTACCTGATTCGTAAGTAGAAGCACTGTAGTCCCAACCGAAACGACCGTTGATCATCAAACCTTCAATTGGAGTCAAGCTAACACCAAGAGATGCAGTGATGTGGTCAGATTCGTCGTAATTAAGGTTCTTGTACAAACCATACAATGGGTTCAACATATCGGTATCGTTGTACCATGTTGGGTAAGCCATGTGTAGACCGTCTGGAGCCATGTAGTTGCGCATGTCGTCAACGATTGGCCAAGTATAAGCACGGTAAACAGGACCGCTCTTACCCATACCTACCTTAGTATTTGTAGTGTGAGAGTATTGCATACTACCATCTACCTTAGCCCACTTAGTAAGTTGAGCTTGACCAGCAACAGAGATATTGTTACGACCGTAGTCAGTAGTCTTCACAACACCTTGTTGGTCGGTGTAAGAGTAGCTTGCACGGAAAGATTTCTTATCGTCACCAGCTTCAAGAGAAAGGTTGTGGCGTTGAGAGAAACCTGTTTGAATTACAGCAGCAATGTTGTCGTAAGTTTTCCAACGACCAAGGTTCAAACCACCGTATTGAGCAGTGTAGTACCAGTTAGTTGCGCCATAGTTACCAAGCAAGTACTTGTCTTGCTTTTCTGGCCAGCCATAAGCTTGTGACCAAGAGAAAGAGTTGTTGTAAGTGATGCGAGCACGTCCCTTAGAACCCTTCTTAGTAGTGATGATGATAGCACCATTAGAAGCGTCAGAACCGTAAAGAGCGGCAGCAGCAGCACCCTTAAGGACAGTCATACTTTCGATGTCTTCTGGGTTGAAGTCAGAACCACGAGAAGAGAAGTCCATTTCATTCACCGATACAGCGTCAGCCACAGCGAAGCTGTTACCAGCGTTGAAAGTATCGTTGTTCATAGGCACACCGTCAACAACGTAAAGAGGTTGGTTAGAACCTGACAAAGAGGTTACAGAACGCAACACAACGTTATTAGATGCACCAGGAGCACCAGATGTAGAAGTTACTTGCATACCTGACACCTTACCTTGAAGGGCTGTCAAGAAGTCGGTACGACCAGACTCGATAACGTCGCTTGCCTTCACGTTTTGAACAGAAGAACCTACGGCGCGAGCTACACGCTTGATACCGAACTCAGCAGTTACTACTACTTCTTCAAGACTTTGAGAAGCGCTTTCAAGCACGATGCTTGCTGCGTTAGCAGCCTTCACTTCTTTAGTCTTAAAACCAACGTAAGATACTACAAGGGTTTTGCCAGTGGCATTACCAATAGTAAACTTACCATCTACGTCAGTGGAAACACCATTAGTAGTGCCTTTTACCATTACAGTAGCACCAATCAATGGGTCGCCATTTGTGTCTTTAACGACACCACTCACTTTTCCAGTTTGCGCTACAGCAGTGAAACCAGTTGCTTCACTACCACTCCACAAAGGATTACCAAACGCAAGGAAAAGCGCTACAAACAATGCACATTGTTTCTTCATAAGCGTAATTATTTGGTAATTAATGATTAAAAGTTATTAGTAAATAATCTCATTTTCTCTCTAAATAATCAAATCGGGCACCTATCTACAATAAATTTTCTATGCGCCTAATCTAATCACAATATTCAACGTGCAAATATGCTCCTTTTTTAGCAACTGTGCAAGTTTTTTTAAACATTTTTTTACCCTACGATATACATTTTAAATAAACAAGGGCAAAAAAGAGCAAAAAACATGTTTTAAAACATATTTTTAACAAGAAAAAGGGGCGAAGGAACAATTTTCATATAGAATCACGAGGCGTATAACGCCCGAAGGACGGATTTTAAGAATAGCCACAGGTTGTCAACCTACGGTAAGGCATCTTAGCGAACTAAAGGGAAAGTTATCCTATCGAACAAATAGGGTTATTGATTTAAATAAAGTATATGTTAGCCGTTTTTAGGGAGAGGGTATATACAAAAAAATTGGTTATCTCACGACAACCAACCTTAATTAACCTTAAATCTAATACCATGAAAAACACAATGCAAAGTTACGAACGATTTCTAAAACCGCAAAGGAATTATCAGGAAAATGGAGTATATTAATATTCTTTAACAGAAATTCAGTGAATTATACAATAAGAAAGTAGAGTTAAGATATGATATTTTAGATGGCGTACCTTATCGGCTCCGGCAAGTATATTCCATTGGGAGTATATATAATAGGAAAAGGGTGTGCCGAAGTTACTTTGACACACCCTCTTGATGAGATATTATATAATTAAGGTATATTATTCTGCTGGTGGAAGCATTACGAATTGAATGCGGTTGCCTGCAGAAAGAATCTTCTTAGTGAAGTCTTGAATCTTAGCAGGAGTGAGACCGTTTACCAATTCGCGATAGCCTGCGTTGCGATCTACACCTGTCTTAAGGTATGCGTGCATAGCATTCAACCAATAGCGGTTTTCGTGTTCGTTTTGATCGATTGCCTTAAGCATATATTCCTTAATCTTGTTCAATTCTTCTTCTTTCACTGAAGTAGAAAGGTCGGTAAGCGCCTTAGTGGTGAGTTCGCACACGCGATCTTTCTTCTTAGAGTCGATACCGAATGTAGCTTGTACTACAAGTTCTGGTTCGAAAGAAAGGTCGAGTGAAGCCGATGCGTGAGGACTGTAAGCAGCACCTTCGTCTTCGCGCACGGTATTAGTTAGGTTTGTGCTCATCAATTGGCCCACGATGCTTGCCATCACGCTATTTTCGGCAGTGTAAGCAATCTTGTTTGTGTGCCAGATACCAGCATACTTAGCTTGCTTGTTTTCGGTGTCGAAAATGAATTCGCCGTATACGTCGCCCTTCTTCACAGCAAGTTTATCATCGACAGCCTTTTCTTTCTTACCCTTCTTAGCAGGAAGAGAAGCGATGTATTGAGCCACATATTGCTTCAATTGAGCTTCGTCGAAGTTACCAATGATGATGAAATTGAATTCAGCAGCATTACCGAAACGTTCTTTGTGGATTTGCACCATACGGTTGTAATCGGCCTTAGCAAGAAGTTCAGGTCCCATGATTTGAGCCTTAGGATTGTTGTTATAGATGAAGCGAGTTAAAGTATCACCATAGATATAGTCAGGAGAGTTCACTTGGTTTTTAAGCGCTCCCGCCATCATATCCTTGATAACATTGTAGCCATCGATGTCGTTGCGAGGAGTGACGATACCAGCGTAAAGAAGTTGCATCATTGTTTCAAGGTCCTTAGGAGTAGAGCTACCAGAGATAGTTTCCATGCTACCACCTACATTGAACGATACAGATGCTTGCTTACCGCTCATAAACTTATTTAGGTCGTTGAACGAAAGCTTGTTCACACCATTCATACCCCAAATTTGGTTGTAAACCGAGATATTAGCGTGGTCTTTTGCACCATAAAGAGCTTCACCACCCCAACTTGAAGCAGAAAGACGCACTTCGTCGTTCTTGAAATCGGTCTTCTTAACGTAAACCCTCGCACCATTAGAAAGAGTCCATTCAGTGTAGCCAAACTTAGAAGGAGTTTCCTTCACGATAGAGCCAGCCTTAGGAGTTTCGTCGAGAAGAGAAAGATTATTAGCTTCTTCGGCAGGTTTTTCGGTAGGAGTAGCTTGTACCTTTTGAGCCACAGCAAGCATTTGCTCTTCGTTCATAAGAGTAACGCCTTCCTTCACAGGACCAAGGTTAAGCACTACAAGATTCTTACCGTTTACGTCGATCATTTGCTTCATAGTTTGGTTGATAACCTCTACAGGAAGCATAGGAGCCATAGCCTTGATTTTTTCGTATTCGTAGGCGATGCCACTCATAGGAGTATTGTCGAGGAAGTGAGCGATGTAGGTTTGAGCATAGTTGTCGTGCTTTTGCTTGTCGCGATTAGTGTAAGCCTTTTCAAGACGGCTTAGGTATTCGTTGCGAGCGCGATCGTATTCGGCAGCAGTGAATCCGTGTTCGGCAATACGCTTGATTTCGGTAAGCACAGCTTCAAGAGCAACTTCGCCACCCTTATCGTTGACGTATGCTTGAAGAGCAAGAGCGCCCTTATAGGTAGCAAGAAGGTATTCACCGAAGCCACCACCTGCATTACCGAAAGGAGCGTTAGACTTCAACGAGATTTCGTTCAAGCGTTCGTCGATCATAGCATTAGCCACACCATATATATATTCCATAAGGTATTGAGCGTCGGTGTTGCGAAGTTCGCGAGGAAGGATGTCGTATTTCACGAAAGCCCACACAAGTTCGGCAGGCATTTCCTTATCGGCATAACTTACGAAGATAGGTTGCTCATTGTCAGGCACAGGGAAGTATTCAAGTGGAGCAGCATTGGCTGGCATTTCGATAGGACCGAAAAGGTTCTTGATTTTTTGTTCCATTTGATCCACGTCGATGTCACCTACCACAACGATACCTTGAAGGTCTGGGCGATACCATTTGTGATAGTAGTCGCGAAGTTCGCTATACTTGAAGTTGTCGATAACTTCGATAGTACCGATAGGAAGACGTTCGCCATACTTACTGCCTGGGTACATCTTAGCACCATGCTTTTCGATCATACGAGTAATAGCATTGCCAAGACGCCATTCTTCGTGGATAACGCCACGTTCCTTATCGATTTCGGCATCTTCGAGAAGAAGAGCACTTGCCCAATCGTGAAGGATAAGCAAACAAGAGTCTACTACAGCTTCCTTAGCAGTAGGCACGCTTGTGATGCGATACACAGTGCGGTCGGTAGAAGTGTAGGCATTTAGATCGGCACCAAACTTGATACCCTTAGATTCCAACCAAGTAACGATATTATTGCCTGGGAAATTCTTAGTACCATTGAAACACATGTGTTCGAGGAAGTGAGCAAGGCCACGTTGAGCGTCTTCTTCTTGCACAGAACCCACTTTTTGAGCGATGTGGAAATCAACTTGATTTTTTGGGAACTCGTTGTGACGGATAAAGTAAGTAAGTCCGTTGGCAAGTTTACCCACTCTCACAGCCGAGTCGGCAGGAGCTGCAGGTGGCATTTGCGCCATTACAGGCATAGAAAGCCCGATAAGAGCAATGACCACAAGTAGTGAATTAAAAAACTTTTTCATTGTTATATAAATTAATGTTCATTTTCTTGTTTATTTCGATCATAAAGTCACTCAATTATATTAGAGTGATTTAAATCATTTAGGTTTAATTGGCAAAATTATATAATTTCTATAAATATGATAATGTTTTATAGTTAAAAAAAGTTTTTATGTAGTGAATAGAAAGGAATTCTGCTGCAGAATCTATTGTAAGCGAGCAGTGCACAATAGCGAAACTCACCTCAGCCAGGCGTGAAGAGTGAGAAGCTGGGCGTGCATTTTAGCGAATTATTTTAACCTATTTTTGCCACTTTAGCGAATTAGAAATGCCAGCTTTGTGCATTTTAGCGAATTAACACACACTTATCTCACTAATAATTAACAAATTAGCCATTTTAGTCGATATCGTCGGCGATGAAGCGGGCCACTGAGTGGGTATAGTTGGGCTCGATGATAACGTGGGCGATGGCTTTCACCTCGTCTACGGCATTCTCAGGTGCTACAGCAAGGTCGGCTATCTGCATCATAGGTATATCGTTGCGATTGTCGCCAAATACTACCAAGCGTTCGGCATCCGTTTCGGCCATAAGGCGACGCACAGCTTCAGCCTTCGACACTCCACGAGCATAAGATTCCATAAGTCCGTCGCGAGCATCGTAAATATCGTGATAAAACACCGACGAACATTGCGTAGTAGCAAGTATCTCGGCATGAATGGGACTGAGACGAGCGTAATCGTTCATAGCAAACACGAGCAAAGCATCGCAATTATCGGTTTTATAATTCACATCGTCGAGAAAAAAACGCTTGTAGTCGAGACATCGGCGCATATTCACAAATTCCTCCTCTTGTGGAGAGAGTGTGCCACAACTACGCACCTCGAGACGATTACCATTGACTCGATACACCATAGGAGAAATTCCATACGACTCGAAAATATCACACACACGCACCAAATCATCTTTAGGAATGGGAATAGTATTAAGAAACTGCTTTGATGCATTACACCACATAGCAGCACCATTCATCACCACATAGGGCAATCGCGTGCGCACGCGTTCCATAATATTCACCACAGTGGCAGGAGTGCGAGCTGTGGCAATACTGAAATTCACGCCACGCTCCTCGATGAGGTGATTGAGGATATCCACACTTTCATCGCTCAACAGCGAATCACGGCCAAGCAGAGTGCCATCAAGGTCGCTCACATATAGCGTATTTTTGGTCGTCATAGAGATATTTTCTTAATTTTGCACAAAATTACAAAAAAGCAATATGCCACGAACAAAAAGACCGTATTATTGTTAGTTTTCCAAGAAAAATTATTGTAAAACCATCGGATAAAGGTTGTAAAACATAAATTTTAAGCAGTTTTTTGCCTAAAAAATCGTTTTTTACTCTCAATAAGTTGATTATTAAGCAAAATGTTTATAACTTTGCACCGATTAACGAAAAAAATATTTTGGGAAAGTTTGAAGCATTTAAATTGCCATTGCGCAGTATGCAACGTGGAACTCATGAATTTGAGATGTTTTTAGACACCGAGTTTTTCAGAAATATGGAAAGCGAGGACATTCTTAATGGGAATGTGAAAGTAAATGCCACAGTGAATTGCAAGGGCGATTATTACGATTTTGATTTCGTAGCGAAAGGAACTATCGGCATAGTGTGCGACAGATGCCTCGACGAGATGCAACATGAAGTAGACACCACTTATCACCTATGTGTGAAATATGGCGAGTGCTACAACGATGAAAGCGATGAGCTACTCATCATTCCCGAAAAAGATGCCTACTTGAACGTGGCTTATATGCTCTACGACACAGTGGCACTAACCATTCCTTTGAAGCACACGCATCCAGCAGGAAAGTGTAACAAGGGGATGACAAAATATTTGAGTAAACATAGCGCTTCAGAATATGATGAAGATGGAGACGAGTTTTTCAGCGAATCAGATTATGAAGACACCGAGATAGATAACAATGCTCAAGTGGACCCACGCTGGGAAGCCTTGAGAAAACTTACAGAAAATAATTAAAAATAAATAGAAAAAGATGGCACATCCTAAAAGAAAACAATCTAAGACTCGTACAGCTAAGAGAAGAACTCACGATAAGGCTGTAGCTCCAACTTTGTCACTATGCTCAAACTGTGGTGCATGGCATGTATGCCACACAGTATGTCCTGAATGTGGTTACTACCGCGGTAGAATCGCTATCGAAAAGTCGGCAGCTGTTTAATTTTAAGAAATTGTTATTTGAAATTTCTTAATAAGAAGTGATATTATCCTAAATAATGACAAATGTTATTTAGGATAAATTTTTCATATTCACACATTTGAGAAGATATTTATGATTAATGCTAAGATAACAGGAATAGCTTCATTCGCACCAGAGTTTAAGCTCACAAACGACGACTTGGCTCAAATGGTGGACACCAATGACGAATGGATTACTACCCGCGTAGGTATCAAAGAGCGTCGCATCTTGAAAGAACCTAACGCAGGCTCTTCGTATATGGGTATCCAGGCTGTGAACAAGCTACTTGCCGAAACAGGCACTCCAGCCGAAGACATCGACCTTGTAATCTGCGCTACTTCCAACCCCGACTACCGCTTCCCAAGCACTGCATCAATCATTGCACATGGTTGTGGATGCAAAAATTGCTACGGATACGACATTCAAGCAGCATGTGCTGGCTTCATCGTGGCACTACAATCGGGTAATGCCTACATCAAATCGGGCTTATATAAGAAGGTAGTGGTAGTGGCAGCCGAAAAGATGTCGAGCATGACAGACTATCAAGACCGCAACACATGCCCTCTATTTGGTGATGCAGCTGCTGCTATGCTTTTGGAACCAACCGAAGAAAACATCGGCATTATCGACGGCGTATATCGCGTAGATGGCATAGGACTTCCTCACCTACTCATGAAGGCAGGTGGTTCGGCAACGCCAGCATCGCACGAAACAGTAGATGCCCGTCATCACTATGTATACCAAGAAGGCCGCAATGTGTATAAGCACGCCGTGACCGATATGGTGGAATCGTCGCAAGACGTAATGGCTCGCAACGGCCTTACAGTGAACGACATCGATTGGTTTATCCCTCACCAAGCCAACCTTCGCATCATCGAAGCAGTGGGTGGACGCTTGGGCATAGACGAAAGCAAGGTGCTTGTGAATATCCAACACTATGGTAATACAAGTGCTGCGTCAATACCTTTGTGCCTTGATGAGTACAAAGACAAATTGAAGAAGGGCGATAAGTTGGTTCTCACCGCATTCGGTGCAGGATTTACTTGGGGCGCAATGTATATCGTGTGGGGATGTTAATCCTCACACTCTCACGATAGCAGGCATTGGATAAGTGTGGACTATCGTGCAAAAATTGCATCATACTAATTGATGCTTTTTTTGTTTAAATACAGGGATTTTTTTGAGAAATTCCACCGAAATATTAAGTATTAGTTGCAGGGAATATCCCTTAGAAACAAAAAAAATTCTATACTATGCACAAAGCAGGATTCGTAAACATCGTGGGCAATCCTAATGTGGGAAAGTCTACCATTATGAATGAACTCGTGGGCGAGCGCATCTCTATCATCACATCTAAGGCGCAAACCACGCGTCATCGCATCATGGGTATCGTAAACACCGACGACTACCAAATCGTGTTTTCCGATACTCCAGGTGTACTCAAGCCTAAGTACAAACTTCAAGAAAGTATGCTTGAATACTCTAAGGGAGCACTCACCGATGCCGATATCATCGTGTATGTAACCGATGTGATAGAATCGCCTGAAAAAAACATCGACTTCATAGAGTCGGTGGCTAAGTGCAAAGTCCCTACCCTATTGGTAATCAACAAGATCGACCTACTAAAAGGACAAGACGATCTTGTTCAAAAGGTGGAACAATGGAAAAAACTTATTCCAGATGCCGAAATCTACCCTACTTCGGCTAAAGAACATTTCAATGTAGACACGCTCATGAAACGCATCGTGAGCCTGCTACCCGATTCACCTCCATTCTTCGGTAAGGATGCTCTCACCGACAAGCCTGCACGCTTCTTTGTGACCGAAATTATTCGCGAAAAAATCCTTCTCGATTACGATCAAGAAATTCCATATGCAGTGCAAGCTGTGGTGGAAAAATTTGACGAAACCGACGATTCTATCCACATTATGGCCGTAATCTATGCCGAACGCGACAGCCAAAAGGCTATCATCATAGGCAAGGGCGGTACCAAACTGAAGAGAGTGGGAATAGAGGCTCGCAAGGATATCGAAGCATTCTTCCAGAAGAGAGTCTACCTCGAAATGTTTGTGAAAGTAGAAAAAGATTGGAGAAATAGAGAAAACATACTGCGTTCGTTCGGTTACATCGAATAAACTGCGTATCTTTGCGTTATTAAATTATTGTAGAACTAAGAATATCAACGACACAAGAATATTATGGGAAACTTAGTAGCTATAGTGGGACGCCCAAATGTGGGAAAGTCGACACTTTTCAACCGATTGACACAAACTCGCAGTGCCATCGTAGATGACACTTCGGGTACTACACGCGACCGCCAATATGGCAAATTTGACTGGTGTGGCCACGAATTCTCGGTAGTGGATACTGGGGGTTGGGTGGTAAACTCTGACGATATCTTCGAAGAAGAAATCAATAAGCAAGTATCTATCGCCATAGAAGAGGCCGATGTAATCTTGTTTATGGTGGATATCACCAATGGTGTTACCGACCTCGACGACCACGTGGCAGCTATCCTACGACGCGCCAAGAAACCCGTAATCCTTGTCACCAACAAAGCCGAAAAGGGCGACTCTATCTATGCCGAAGCCGAATTCTATTCGCTCGGTCTTGGCGATCCATACTCTATCTCGGCAATGACAGGAACAGGCACAGGCGATCTTCTCGACGAAATAGTGAAGCGTATGCCTGAAGAACGCAAAGAAGACGATCACCTTGAGCAATTGCCTCGCTTTGCTATCGTGGGCCGTCCAAATGCAGGTAAATCGTCGATTATCAACTCGTTTATCGGCGAAGAACGCAACATCGTGACCGAAATAGCAGGTACTACTCGCGATAGTATCTACACTCACTACAATAAGTTTGGCTTCGACTTCTACCTTGTGGATACTGCTGGTATTCGCAAAAAAGGTAAGGTGAACGAAGATATCGAATACTACTCGGTGATTCGCAGTATCCGTGCCATCGAAAATAGTGATGTGTGTATCCTTATGATCGATGCTACACGCGGTATCGAAAGCCAAGATGTGAACATCTTCTCGCTCGTAAATCGCAACAAGAAGGGCCTTGTGGTGTGTGTGAATAAGTGGGACCTTGTGGAAGACAAGAGCCAAGTGGCTATCAAGCACTTCGAAGAAACTATTCGCAAGCGTCTTGCTCCATTTAGCGACTTCCCTATCGTATTTAGTTCGGCTCTTACCAAGCAACGCATTCACCGCGTGCTCGAAGAAGCTGTGAAGGTGTATGAAAATCGTCAACGCACAGTGCCTACTTCACGCCTCAACGAAGTGATGCAAGAAGTAATCGCGGCATACCCACCACCAGCCACTAAGGGCAAGTATGTGAAGATTAAATATATCACTATGCTTAAGGGTGCAGCAGTGCCTACATTCATCTTCTTCTGCAACCTTCCTCAATGGGTGAAAGAACCATATCGTCGCTATCTCGAAAATAAGATACGCGAAAACTGGGAATTCTCGGGTACTCCTATCAATATCTTTATGCGCGAAAAGTAATCATAACGATATATACTACACAAGTAAAGGACTAATCTCCAAAATGCGGGATTAGTCCTTTTTTGTTGATATTTTCAGTCAACTCTTATAGTTTTCGGGGGGAGAAAGCATTATTTCACCCTACTCTTAACACTTGTTAACTTTTCGGGGGGGGTGGAACGGATGTTTTTTACTAAATTTGTACGGATTATGTACTTACGGATAGTCTCCGATAAGTATATAATTGTGCATAGGATATTTTAAACATTACAATAACTTTTTTTTATTTACAATTTAAAAACTAAAGAAGTATGAAGAAAGTATTATTTTCTTTGTTGAGCGCATCGGCATTGTTGTGTTCAACTTCTTGTGCCGACGAAGCAATCGCTCCTGCTGGCGAAGGCGAAGCAATGGTGAATTTCACCGTGCAATTGAATGATGGCAACGCAAGCCGTGCCATTAGTGATGGTCTTAAAGCTACACAACTTTTCTACGAAGTGTATGCTTACGACAAAGATGGTGCAAAACCTACTGCGATTGACAAGGTTACCACTATGGTAGAGAAAAATGGAAAATTAACTGCTGAAGTTGGTTTCCCTCTTGTAAAAGGTCAAAAGTATGACATTGTATTTTGGGCTCAAAAGGAAGGTGCTTATGTGACTGACGTGGCTGATAAATTGACAACAATCAACATGTTTAAGTCTGAGAATGGTGAGCAAATTCTTGCTAAAGCCAATGACGACGATCGCGATGCATTTACTGCTGTTTTCTCTATCGAAAAGGTACAAGGTGCTCAAAGCCATGTTGTAGAATTGACTCGTCCTTTTGCTCAAGTTAACTTCGCTACTACTACTACCGATATCGCTGAAGCTTTCAATGCAGGTCTTAACTTGGAAGGTAAGCAATCTAAAGTGTTGGTTAAGAATGTAGCTACACAATACAATGCTTTGACAAAGGCTGCTACAGGCAATCAAGATGTATACACTACATTTGATTGGAATATAGTGCCAGCAAATGAAACTTTGTTGACAAAAACACAAGGCACAGAAACTGTTGAAGACGATGTAACTTATAATTATCTTGCTACTGCTTATGTGCTTGTTCCTGGAGATGATAAACAAAGTCTTGCTGACCTTGAAATGACTATCACTACTGGTCTTAACCAAGATATCACTGTTAAGGTTCCTGCTGCTCCAGTACAACGCAACTACCGTACTAATGTGCTTGGTAACCTATTGACTAACCAAACTGACTTCACTGTAGAAATCGATGCTGATTTCGATGGCGACCTTCCAAGTGCAGAAGTTGTTGCTACAGCAGAAAAATTCCTTGCAGCTGTTGAAAATGTAGAAGATGGTGGTATTATCAAACTTGATTCAGATATTTCATTCACAACAACAGATCGTACCCACAATTCAGGAACATGGTATGACGGTTTGTACTATGTTGGCGATAAGAGCTTCACTATTGACTTAGGTGGCAAAACTATTGACAACGCAAATGGTGCAGTAAATGACTATTTGCTTAACTTCAAGAATGACGGGGCTGAACCTAATACAATCACTATCAAGAATGGTACTCTTGATGCTGGTACTGCTGCATTCTGCGCTATTTGCACATCAAGTACAAGCACTCAAAAGATCACCATCAATTTGGAAAATGTAAATGTTATCAACAATATGAGCAATGGTTCTACTATCAAGATGAGAGGTGAATCTGTGTTGAATGTAAAAGCTGGTACTAAGATTACAGGTAAGAATAGTTACTTAGGTATCGAAAACTGGAAATCAACTGTTAATATCTACGAAGGTGCTGAGATTTATATGAATGGTACTTCAAGCTACAACGGTTGTTTAGTAGGTGTTGGTGGAAATGGTACTGTCAATGTATATGGTGGCTATGGTGAAGGTGTGAAAGGTGGTTTCATCGCTATGACATCAGGTGGTACTATCAATGTATCAGGTGGTAAATGGATTGCTAATACTGATGGCACTGTTGGTAACAATAGTAACCTATATGTTCTGACAGCTCAAAACAATAAATATGAAAGTGGATATGCAGGTGCATCTATCATTAATGTAACTGGTGGTACATTCCGTGGTGGTATGGATGCTTGGATTTTGAATGATGTAAAAGTAGAAAAAGCTGAACTTAACATCAGCGGTGGTAACTTCAACGCAAATCCATCTTCTTATGTTGAAGAAGGCTATGCTGCAGTAGAAGCTAATGGCATTTGGACTGTAGCTGAAGTAACAACTGCTAATAACGCAGAAGAATTAGCAACAGCAATTGCTAATGGTGGTCTAATTTCTTTAGCTAACGATATTAATATCAGCGAAGTTATTAATATTCCTGCTGGTACAACTGCTAATATCATTCTTAATGGCAATATCACTGCTAAAGAAACCGATGGTTTTGTCGTAAATGCTGGTGGTAATTTAACTATTAGCGGTAACGGTAAGGTTACTTCAAATGGTGCTCCTATTCGTGCTATCGGTGGTAAAATAGTAGTAGAAGGTGGTGAATTCACTCAAACTGGCGCTTTTAATACCACTATATCAACATATCGTTATAGTTTAGATAGCCGCGAAGGTGGTGAAATCATTGTAAAAGGTGGTACATTCAAGACCAATAATGGTATGATTAATGTATCAGCTAATTCATCAGTTGTTATCGAAGGTGGTAATTTTTTGTTTGACAATAATACAACAGGTACTCGTCACTTCGCATACATTTCAGGAACTCTTACCATCAAAGATGGAGAATTCAAAGGCATTGCAGATGGAGATGCTGGTGGTGAATTTTTCTGTGGAGCAGGAGCAAATGGTAAGGTTATCGTAGATGGTGGTAAATTTACAAGTTTGTGGACATCTGGAGCTAAGAACAATATTTGGTCTTCATACGCATCTGGTTCTTCTATCGAAATTAATGGTGGTATTTTCAATCACAACGGAGGTATTTCAGCTCAAGTAAAAGAAAATACTGATGCAGCAACAAAGGATGCTTATCCTTATATGGCAAAGTAATTTAATCGAAACCATTTAGGCTGAATGAATAATTATAGGCTTAGGGGGCTTGGTTGTCCCCTAAGCCACCAAAATCTTCCAATTGGGAGTATTTGCGTGAAGGTTGTTTAAAAAAAGTTGTTTGGGCTGTTCCATTTTTATGGTTCAGCCCTTTTTGTGTGTAGACAAACCTCGCAGAGGTTTTTCAGTGGAAGCCCTATGATGAGCGAGAGCGAATCTTAGGGAAGGATAAAGATTTATACCATACATCAACCTCGACGAGGTTGCACTCAATGTATTTTATGCTGGGCTTACAGCACGACTTCTATAGGTGGTATCGCTACCCGGCGTGATGCTTCGCTCTGCACCGGACTATTTTAGTTCTCGCCTTCGGCGAGTGTTTCGGTACAGAAGAACATTTTTAAATTTAGAACACAAAGACATCAGATACATAAGTTTTTTTGACCGTGCGAATGGTATAAGATAATAAGATAATAAAAAGGACACACTGCATAGTGCGTCCATTGATGAAATAATACCTTTCACTGTCTGCTAAATGCTATTCGAGGCCTTCCAAGATGCGTTTCAGCACTACTTGTGCCGAGATTTCACGATTGGCAGCCTCGGGGATTACGATAGATTGTGGGCTTTCTATCACATCGTCGCTCACAATCATATTGCGGCGCACTGGCAAGCAGTGCATAAAGAATGCGTTGTTGGTGAGTGCCATCTTCTCGGTGGTGATGGTCCACGACATATCTTTGCTGAGGATTTCGCCGTAGTGAGGATCGGCGTAGGCACTCCAGTTTTTCGCATACACGAAGTCGGCACCTTCGAGAGCCTTATCTTGGTCGTATTCTATGCGTGCTTTGCCTGCAAACTTCTCGTCGAGTTCGTATCCCTTAGGGTGAGTAATCACGAAATCGTAGTCGGTGGCATTCATCCATTGTGCGAAAGAATTTGGCACAGCCTGTGGCAGAGCCTTAGGGTGAGGAGCCCAAGTGAGCACCACCTTAGGGCGTTCCACCTTCTTAAATTCTTCGATAGTGATGAGGTCGGCAAACGATTGGAGTGGATGCACAGTGGCAGTTTCCATAGCAAACACTGGTTTACCCGAATATTGAATGAATTGCTGAAGGATTTTCTCTTCGTAATCGTCGAGTTTGTTCTCGAAACGAGCAAACGAACGCACGCCTATCACATCGCAATAGCTACCCATCACAGGGATGGCTTCGAGCAAGTGTTCGCTCTTGTCGCTATCCATTATCACGCCGCGTTCGGTTTCGAGTTTCCAGGCACCTTGATTCACATCGAGCACTATCACATTCATACCAAGGTTCATAGCAGCCTTTTGAGTGCTTAGGCGAGTGCGTAGCGATGAGTTGAAAAACACCATCAAGAGAGTTTTGTTTTCACCCAAATGTTTATACGCAAATCGATTAGCCTTCACTTCGAGGGCTTCTTTCACAGCGGCTTTCAAGTCGCCTATATCTTCTACATTTACAAATGTTCTCATTGTATGATTCTATCTTTAAAAATTTTGAAAGTACCAAGTTACAATATTTTCTTGTAATATCATCTATTTCTGCGTAAAAATTCAACAAAATGGCAAATTTTCACCTTTTTATTCTATAATAATACAAAAAGATTGGTTGTGGCAAATGAATGACACAACCATTAGATTTCATTTTCAGTAAGTAGGTGTTTTTTTACTTAAAAGTCCACTTTACGGCAACTGTTGGGTTCCAATACCAACCATTATTGAGTGCGAAATTAGAAGAGATTTCCCATTCAGTACCCACGCTTAGGTTGAAATCCTTATCAATGCCATTGAAGGATGCGGAAGCAGTGAGCATAAAATAAGGGAATTATATACCTACCGAAAATGTGTATATAATTCCCTTAAACTTTATCGATTACTTATCGGATTACTTCTGGAACATCTCCTTGATAGAGCCGATAGAGCTAAGCACGCCTGTGGCTTCGTAAGGGATGTAGACAGTCTTGCCGTCCTTGCCCGATGTCATCTCATTGAGAGTCTCGATATACTTCATAGCAAGCATATAGGTAGCAGGATCGGTTTTTGATTCCTTGATGGCCTCAGCCACGCGACGGATGGCTTCGGCTTCAGCCTCGGCTTGTAACACCTTTGCACGCGATTCACCTTCGGCCTTTAGGATTTGTGATTGCTTTTCGGCCTCTGCTTGGTTGATTTGCGATTGCTTTTCACCTTCCGAACGAAGAATGAGCGACTTCTTTTCACCTTCAGCATTCAAGATTTCGGCACGACGATTACGCTCGGCTTGCATTTGCTTTTCCATAGCCTCACGCACACTTTCGGGAGGAGTGATGTCTTGCAATTCCACACGATTCACCTTTACACCCCACTTATTTGTAGCCTCGTCGAGGATGGCCTGAAGTTTAGAATTGATAGTATCGCGAGAAGTGAGAGTTTCGTCGAGTTCGAGTTCGCCAATCACATTACGAAGCGAAGTTTGAGTAAGTTTCTCGATAGCGTTAGGAAGGTTATCGATTTCGTATACCGACTTCTTTGGGTCCACGATTTGGAAATAAAGAAGAGCATTGATTTCGGTAGTAACGTTGTCTTTAGTAATCACTTGTTGTGAAGGGAAATCATATACTTGTTCGCGCAAATCGATTACCGAAGTAGATACGATGCTTGCCACAGGACGGCGACCAGCGAAATTATCCACACGGCGAGTATAAATCATCTTTGGCTTATCGATAAAAGGCCAAATGATATTCAATCCTGGAGGCAACACACTATGAAATCGTCCAAGGCGTTCTATCACACGAGTTTCACTTTGTGGCACTACTTTCACACCTGCCACCACCAATACCACTGCTATCAACACTAAGATAGCCAACAATACGAATGTGTCCATTTTTCAAAAATTATTTAAGGGTTTTACAATTGTTCTACTTCAAGAATGATACTATCATATCCTACTATACGCACACGCTCACCAGCAAATACTTCAGAGCCATCGGTGGTGCGTGCCTGCCAACGGTCGCCATCTACACGCACTCGGCCTGTGCCATGTGCAGGAATGCTTTCAATCACTTCCACCACACGACCTTTGAGTGCATCCATATTGCTGAGTGCTGCATCGCCACCTTTTTCGGATCTACGCTTTTGCCAACGCTTCACAGCCGGTGCAAATAGCACAAAAGCCACCACAGTGCCCACAGCAAGGGCAAGTAACTGCATTTCGATGCTTGCACCACATAGTGTAGCCACCATAGCACACAAACTTCCTACTGCCATACAAAATGTAGCCACGATGAATGTGAAGAGTTCCACCACCACGAGCAGGGCTGTAATAATGAGCCAAATCAACCAGTTTTCCATAATTTTTTCCTTTCTGTCTTAAATTCTCTATAAGAATATTGTTTCGTTTGAAATAGTTTTGTACTTTCGTCACCACTTTGCGTGTGCGAAATGTAATGTGTAAGTTTTCAATACAAATATAACTATTTTTAAGCAAAAATCAAACCTACAAATAAGATTTCGTAGCATTTAAGTAAATTTTACCCAACTCACAGAATTTTTCACCAAAATCACCTATTATTATGGCAGATAACTACCTCGAAAATCAATATGAAGAATATCTAAAGCAGAAAGCAGCAAAAGAAAACGCCAAGCGCATAGCCTGGCGTAAACGATTGCAAGCCTACAAAGAAAAGCTTGCTAAAGAGAAAGAAAACCAAACCGAAAAGAAAGATTAGCGTTAAACTACCTTCTCAATATAAAATGAGGGTTGTGCATTTTGTTTTGCACAACCCTCATTCATTAGGGAGTAATAAGTAACATCACGCTACTCATCAAAGTATTACTTCTTAACTACGTGGAATGTAGCCACACCATCTTCAGTAACCACTTGCAAGATGTAAACACCTTCAGCAAGTTCAGCCACGTTGATAGCCTTAGCTACACCTTGAGTAGATGCTTCAAGTGAGCTATAAACCTTAGCACCATTAGCCGCATAGATTGTGTAAGATGTTTCCTTAGCAGAGAAGTCGCAAGTTACAAACAATGTTTCGGCTACTGGATTAGGATATACCTCAACCTTTGCATTCAAGCTATTTTCGTCGATACCTGTAGAAGTTGTAGATACAATCACCTTGAATGTGTTGCTTGAAGAAGCACCATTGCTATCAGTAGCCACTACAGTCACTTCCACTTCGCCCACTGCAGTACCGACGAAAATCACACCGTTTGCAGTAGTAAACGCAGTGACTACGCCTGAATTAGATAGAGACATAGAGTAAGTCATCTTATCGCCATCAGGATCAGCAAACAAGTTTTCGTAAGAAATTATAGGAGAAGCAGCGTCAAGAGACAATTCAATGTCCTTCATAGCCACCGCTTCAGGAGCACGATTCACGTGTTCTACTTCGTAGTTGACAAGAGCTTGAGCTTCATTGTTGTATACGTCGATAGCACTCAAAGAGAAAGCATACTTGCCAGCATCGCCATAAGCAGGAGCAATAGCCACTTCCACATTCACACCAGCAGGAGCATTCTTCACTGTGATAGTACCATCTTCGGCAGTAGTCACCTCAGCAGTAGCATCGATAGCAGTAACCGCCTTCACACTTGCCAATTGAGCAGGAGAACTAAATATCAAAGTAAAGTCGTCGGCATCCTCATCCACAACAGCGATGTTCACGCTTGTGGTTTCAGCTTCCTTAGCATAAACAGTTTCAGCAGGAGCATTGATAGTAGGAGCACCATTCTTATCAAGGTAGATAGGGAAGTTGATAATAGGTTGAGTAGGATCGCTTGTCTTGATTACAAGAACAGCCTTGTTACCCTTCACAAGAGGAGCAGCTGCTGCATTAATTTGCACCTTCAATTCCACTGAACTTGCAGGAGCATCGTTAGTGCTCAACGGACCAACAACAGCACCGCCGCCTACGCCTGGATCACCACCTTGGTTTTCACCTCCTTCGGCAGGAGCTTCAAGCACACCAATCTTTTCTTCGTTCAATAGTCTCACCCAAGCATCACCTGCCACTGTTTCAAGACAAGATAGAATGTGACCTAAAGAACCATATTGGTCTTTGAACAAAGCAGCAAGGTCGAACCATCCGTAACCTTCGACATAAGCCATATAACGGTTAGAAACAACCGATTCTTCCTTATAACATACAAATCCAGGATATTCTACACCTACAGGATAAGAAACGATTACATGGAATTCTTCGTTAGGATTCATATACACAGCCTTGTCAAGAGGTACAATAATAAATCGTCCACCTTCCATTTCGTCGATGTGGAATGTTCCCTTACCCACAACAACACCTGTAGTTGGGTCGGCAGAATCACCACCTCTCACCACTTCTACTACGATATCCACATTCTTAAGATCAGCCACATAAGCAGCAGTGTAGATATGTGAAATATTGAAACCTTCGGCAGGAGCTACGAAAGCAGTTGCAATCTTATACTCGTTGTAAGTATTACCTGCACCATATTGGTGAGCAGTAGTGTTACCTGGCATTGCAGGATAGAACAAAGCATTGTTATGTTCAAAGTCTTGAGGAGTATCATAAGTGTTGGTGCTTGTAGCCATTGGCTCGATTTCGCTCTTAATCTTAGCACGAAGCAAAGATGTATTAGCTACCGACATAGGATTGATAGCAACCTTCTTGTCCATTGGAGCGATACCACCACCTTGATCTTCACTACCTTGTTCGCCAACACCGGTTGGATCCATACGAAGTTCGTAAGTCATCTTATACTGACCAGCATTGCTCAATGTCACAGTTTCGATGCTTGAGTGGTTTTCGGCAGCATTTTCCACACGAATTTCCGACTTATCAAGCACTGCATAAGGAGCTTGAGTGACAATGAAACGCACATTCACCACAGCTACATCACTTTCGTTGTAGTAGAAAGTCAAAGGCACATCGTAAGTGCCAGGAGTGTAGGCAGTAGTATAGTCAATCATTGGAATAGTGAAATAAGTACCATTATTATCCACTGTCACAGGAGTGTAATCAAAGTATTGACTCCAAGCATAATTGCCTGTAGGTTCACCTGTGATCCAATCCAATTCAGGAGCATAATAATAAGTGCTAAATATAGGTGTGTACATATCAAACCATTCGTCGTAGATAGAAGGACCACCATTCACCACATTAGTAATAGTAAATGCAGCAGTACCATGGTTTTCAATCTTGATAGCAGCTTCGTACATAGCACCCATACCTGTCACACCACCATTAGGAAGGTCTTCACGGTATCCGTCGTACGAACCGATAATACGTTCCACTACGATAGTGTCGGTTGGGAACACAGGCTTAGCCACACCCACGATATTCAATTCGATAGGTATTTCCACCTTTTCCTTGCTTGGTACATTAGAATTGATAGTGATATTGCTATTGTAAACACCAGCAAGTTTGTCGGTCTTCACATCGATATCGATAGTGCGATTAGCACCAGCAGGAACAGTAACATCCACCACAGGAGTGAATTCTACAGCGTTACCAAATTGTACATATCGTTCAGGTATCTTCACGCCCACAGAGCCATTTTCGTTAGAAATACCTGCAAGACCGAAGATGCTAAAAATCACAGCATACTCGCCGTAAGACTTATATTGGAACTTGAACGAACCGTCCTTGCTCATAATCAATTGATAGCAAACACCCATATTCATAGTGTTACCATATTCCATCCAAGAGATGATAGCTTGGTCGTCGGTAACATAGTGATAAGTACCAGCAGTCTTGCTTTGGTCCATAGTGTGCAATCCCCAATAAGGAGCAATCACATTGGTGTATACAGTACCACCAGGGAATGTTGCAGGAGGTTCTGGCCAAATCTTATCGTCATTGCGTTCGGTGAACGAAACGAAACCTGTGTTGTAGATATACATCTTGCTGTACTTCTTGCCATAGAATGGGAATTCGAATGGAAGATCCACAGCCACAAAGTCGTGAGAATTGTAGTAAGAGAAATTGTTTTGCTCACCAAGGCCTGTAGTTTCGATATCTACCCAATTATACTTCACGCCTGAGCCATCGATAGAAGCAGCATAAGAGTAAGATACTTCGGCACCTTCGGCAAACTCTTCGGCAAATGTAATGTATTCAGGATTTGGATTGATAGAGTAAACAAGAGCCTCGTTACCGTTGTTGGTAATAGTAAGAGGAGCCTTCAATTCTTCACCACTATTAAGAGTCTTCTTGATTTCGGTATAACTCAAGTCAAGAGTAGGCACACCGATCACCTCACCTTGAAGGTCGATATTAAGTTCGCCTGCAGAAGTAGTGATGGTAATCTTATCGCTCACTGCACCTTCGGTTTCGGTAGGCAATGTTACAATCACATCCTTAGCCATACCTGGTTCGATAACGAATGGAGTAGCCACATCCACCTTAAAGGCACCATTAGCCACAGCAATTGCAGAAACTTCAAGAGCCGACTTACCGTTATTCTTCACTGTTACAGCCTTTTGAGCCAAAGAAGTGCGGAATACCTTACCAAAATCAACCTTTTCCTCCTCAACCACTGCATTTGGAAGCAAGTTATCGCCCACAATGTTTGCAGTAAATTTCACTAATGCAGTACCAGCATTAGGATCGTTGCTTAAGATAACAATATTATTGAAGTTTTCACCAGCATACATAGTATCATCAGCCTTAAGAGTGGCTTCGATAATTGCACTTTCACCTGGATTCACCACACCCGAAGTAGAACTTAGAGCAGCCACCATATTAGGCTTAGGAGCAACAAACTTCACTGAAGATTGATTAGTGAATTGTTTGTAAACATAAGCAGCAGGGTCGGTGCTTGATTCCCAATAATCAGCGATATCAGCCGATGTAATAGTCAATGCATCTTCGCGAGCAGGATCGAGGATACCGCAATACAATGTACTACCACTTTGGAACAAGTTCATCGACATTGGATCGTAGCTGTCGTAGAACACTTCTACGTCGCCATTAGAAGACAACGCAATACGGAACGAAATAGGAGTATATTCTTGGTCGTAAACAAGAGCCAATACATTGTGATACTTCACCACAAACTTACCATCTTGCTTTGCATATTCCACCTTAGATTCAGGACCAAATTGAAGTTGGTGAGCATAAGCAGAGATATAACCTACATTTTCAGTACCATAAGCAGATTCAGAAACAGGAGCACGCAAAGCGTATTCAGCAATAGCAAATTGCAAACCACCGAAACTGTTGATATATACCGATTCGTACTTCTTGCCATAGAATGGGAATGCAAAACCAAGAGAGATAGGCTTAGAGTAATAATTATCATCGCTGAATGATGAAGTGATATCAGTAGCACCTATCAGTTCTGGATTACCATCGTAGGCAAAAGCTTCAGAACCATTCAAGTTAGTCATAGCTGTGTAACCAAACTTATGAGCCTTAGAAGTGCTACCTTCGATAGTTTCATTAGAGAACTTAGGGAATACATATTCAAGAGGATATTTACCTTCGTTCTTAATGCTGAAAGTAGTTTTCACTGCTTCTCCACCCACAGCAAGGTCGCCTACATTGATTTCAGCAGGATCTACCACAATCTTAGCAGGTTCGGTAGCAACACCTTGAAGTGTTATGCTATAAGTAGCACCAGCACCATTGCTGAAAGTAAGCACACCTGTCAAGCTACCAGCTTCTTTTGGAGCAAAAGTAACATCAAATGTAGAAATAGCACGAGAAGGGAAACCACCATTGATATAAGTAGGAGCCACAAAGTTGCTTGACGAACAAGTAATCTTGTTACCGCTCAAAGCACCATAGTAGCTAAATGGACCATAACCTTCGTTATATACCTCTACAGTAAGAGTCTTTTCTTGACCGATAAGCAGATTACCAAAATCTACAATCTTAGGACCCTTCATTACAGGAGTATTACCCTTAACACTCAACGTTACAGGAAGAGCAAGTTTATTGCCTTCTGATTCGTTGGTATTGAAGCGAAGATTAAACTTATATGTGCCATTTACGATAGGTTGTCCATTTGTACCCAACACCACTTCTTGAGTTTCGCCATACTTCACAGAACCTTCAGAAGGATTAAGCACAAGCACATCGCTCCAGTCTGGGTTTTGGCTCATAGCAGTGATAGCCCAAGACACATTGTTACCAAGAGCTTCATAAGGACTACCCTTCAACGCATCGGTAAGTTTAACCCAAGTCTTACCCATATCGTTACTCATATAGCTGTAACCTGCATATTGTTCATCCTTAGCAGTAGCAAGGCCAAGAGTATAAGTATTGGTTTGAGCAGGGAAGTGATATACTACCCAGAACGATTCACCTGGAGCAAAATAGATTTGTTCGGTGAGACTGATCACCATATCAGAATAGAAATAAGAAGGAGTGATCTCTTGCACCAAGTTTGCTTGAGTAAGATTAGTGCCTTTGTAGATTTGCACCAAAGCAGTTTCACCGTAGTAAGAAGTCTTCTTCACTGCAGTCAAGTTGAAACCTTCTGGATATTGTTCAGCATCTACATAGAACCATTGTGCAGCCGAATTTGACACAGAATTATCAGATTCACCCACACTTGCAAAATATTCATCGAAATAAGCTAAATTCTTTGGATAATCGTCTTGATTGTAACCTTCACCCTTCACCACAGCATAAGTAGTAGCTTTCTTTGAAGAAATCTTACCGCTAAATGGCTTCAAAGAAGTAACAAGAGGCTTTTTACCTACCGAATATTTAGCCACAGTAGATTGAGTGGTGCGAGCAAGACCATTCCACTTCAACAAACCTTCGTCTTCATTGCCTATGTTAAACTTAACAGTAGGATTTGGATTGGCAGCAGTAATATTCAAAGATAGTGACTTCTTGTCGATAGTCATCTTAGGACCAGCATTGGTAGTAGCAGTCACCACAGGCGACAATTCAGAAGCATTACCCCAACGATTGACAGCCTTCAAAGCAAGGTAATAAGTAGTAAGAGATTCAAGACCTGTCAATTCATAAGTAGTGCTATCGCCAGATACAAGGAACTTAGTATCAATAACCTTAGTAGATACAGCAGTCAAATCGCTATTAGCATCGAACGCAGTCTTGCTATAGTACAAAATGTGGTTATTCACATTGTTGTCGCTTGATGCAGGAATAGTCCATCCGATAGTGATATTATCTTGGCCAGGATAAGCACTCAATGAAGCCACAGCCTCAGGAGCAGTTCCATCGCCCATAGCAAGAGCCTTAGCAGCATCCACATATCCACTACCAAACAAACCTTCAGCAGCAGGATTTGCAGTATAGAAGTCATTGACCGAAGTTATGATTTGTTGGCGAAGAGTTTCGTTAATCAATTCAGCCTTACCATGCTTCGACAAGAATAGAGCCGCAATACCCGACACGTGAGGAGTTGCCATAGATGTACCTTCGCTGAAACCATAAGAGTTGTCTGGGAGAGTACTTAAAATACCATGAGCATCGCCATAGTCCAAAAGACCACCAGGTGCCACCACGTCAACCCATTCACCATAGTTAGAATAACTTGCAGGAGCAAGGTCGTCGGTCATAGCAGCCACAGCCAACACAGGTTCGTAGCATCCAGGATACCAATTGCCAGTAGAAGCATCGTTACCTGCAGCAAAGATACATAGACCACCATTCATATTCTCGCTACGAGCAGTCTTAGTGAAATAGTCGATAGCATCAAGCACAGATTGTTCTTTATAGTCGGCAGTAGCCCAACCCCAAGAACATTGTGCAATTGTAGCACCACGTTCGGCAGCATACACAAGGGCAGCAGCAAAATCGGCATCACCCGAACCCGAACGAGAGTCGAATACTTGCACCGAAATCATCTTCACACCGCTATCGGCATCACCGTTACCACCAGCTACACCAGCCACACCTTTACCATTGTTGTTGACAGCAGCCACTGTACCGGCTACGTGAGTACCATGGTCGTGAGGATAGATTTCGGCAGAATTAGTACAAAAGTTCCAACCATAGATATCGTCGACATATCCATTGCCATCATCGTCTACACCTTTTTTACCGTTCAACTCAGCCTTATTTACAGCCACATTTGCAGCAAGGTCTTCGTGATTTATATCGATACCACCATCGATGATAGCAACGGTAACGTTAGGATTACCTGTAGTCACCTTCCATGCTTCAAACAAGTTGATATCGGCACCTGCCTTACTTTGTGCCAAACTACCATCGTTGAAATAGTGCCATTGAGACGACAAACGAGGGTCGTTGAAAGGCATTGCCACACTTGCAGCCTTAGGCGCTAATGACGCTTTGCGGAAACGTGCATTTTCTTTTAGTTCCATTGGTACCACGCAATGTGCGTCTTGCACTCCGGCTGTGCGCTTAAGCACGCTTAATGCCTGTGCATTTGTTACACCTTCGTCGAAGGTTATTTCATACCAGCGATCCAAGCCAAACTTAGCTCTTTGAGCTTCAAAATTGGGCGCATAAGGAAACACTCTGCGAATACTGTAGGCCTTGATAGCCTTAGCCGATGCATCGAGTGGCTGAATACCAGTCTTCAACACACCTGCAGTGTGCATACGAGGAGCATTACCCACTTGAAGTGCAACTTCTGGTTGCAACTTCACTCGGATAACACCCTTCTTAGCATCATCAGCATACGCAAAAATACTGCCACTCATCACCATAATGAGCAACAATAACAGTCTTAATGTTAAATTTTGCATAATGAATGATTTAGAAATTAATAATTATAGATTGTTGAATTTTATTTTATCTTTGATAAAATTGTGCAAATATAGTAAAATTCTCTATCTCATAGGGGGTAAATACAAATTATTTTTAGTAAAAGGTAATTTTCAAGCATTTAAGGGAATTCCCCATAATATTTTCATAGCAAAAGCAACAAAAGAAAACGCCAAGCAGCATAGCTACTCGGTGTAATTAGGTGAGTATTTTCGCTCTATCAAAGAATACAGAAAAGGCTAATTGCTCAAATTCTTCAATTATTAGTACTATTAATTCAAAGATTTAACAATCCATTTACCACCCTTAGTAGGACCTATACGCTCAATGACTCCATCAGCTTTCAAACGAGCAAGATGTTTCTCTACAGCTTTGGATGTAATTCCCAACTTTTGAGATAAAGCCACAGCAGTCAAACTACCATCTTCAGATAGAAATGCAATGATTTTCTCCCTACTTTTTTCGGTTTCTTCCCTACCTTTTACTGAGAGATTTACAAAATTCTTGAAATTCCCTTAATCATCAATGTGCTTCGAGCCAGTTATGGGCTACTCCAGCCGATGGTATCATCTCCACTCGTCCGTGATATGCACCTCGCATCTCGGCAAGCACAATTTCCTTCACACGCTCAAGTTCTTCGGGTACTACATCAAAGTTTAATTCATCGTGTACCTGCATAATCATCTTCGAGCGTAGGTTTTCCTCCTTAAAACGGCGATAAATGCGTACCATAGCTATTTTTATAATGTCGGCAGCAGTGCCTTGTATAGGTGCATTGATAGCATTGCGTTCAGAGAATCCACGCACTATAGCGTTACGCGAATTGATATCGGGCAGCATACGACGGCGACCAAATTTAGTGGTCACATATTCCAATTCCTTACCCTTGGCAATGGCTGCATCCATATATTCTTTTACCTTCGGGAACATCTCAAAATATCCATCAATCAACATCTTAGCCTCGGCACGAGGGATTTCAAGGCGTTGAGAAAGGCCGAATGCCGATATACCATACAAAATACCGAAGTTTGCAGTCTTCGCCTTGCGTCGTTGGTCGGGCGTTACATCTTCTATTGCTTCGTGATAGATACGAGAAGCCGTGAGAGTGTGGATATCGGCACCTTCGTTGAATGCTTGCACCATAGTTTCGTCGCCACTAAGGTCGGCCACAAGACGCAATTCTATCTGCGAATAGTCGGCCGAGAAGAACACATTACCCTCAGCAGGAATAAAAGCACGGCGTATCTCACGGCCATCGTCGGTGCGTACTGGTATGTTCTGCATATTCGGATTGGCCGATGAGAGTCTTCCTGTAGCCGTTACAGTTTGGTTATAGGTGGTGTGGATGCGTCCTGTAGTAGGATTTACCAATTGTGGCAACGCCTCAACATAGGTTGACAATAGTTTACGCAATCCACGCACATCAAGAATTTTCTCCACTATCGGACTTTTCGACTTCAGATTCATAAGCACATCTTCCGAAGTAGAATAGCGTCCACTCTTGGTCTTTTTTACCTTATCGTCGAGTTTGAGTCGCTCAAATAAGATTTCTCCCACTTGCACTGGAGATGAAATATTAAACTCGACTCCTGCGAGAGAATAGATTTCTTGTTCGATACACTTCATTCGCTCCTCAAGCACACAACGGTAGTCGGTAAGCACCGATTCATTGAGTCTCACACCGGTCATCTCCATCTCGGCAAGCACTGCTACAAGAGGAAGTTCCACATCGTTGAGCAACGATTCCATCTCAAGTGCCACTATCTTATCGTGAAGCACTTTCTTGAGTTGCAAGGTTATATCGGCAAGTTCGCACACATAATCGCAAAGTAAAGCCTCAGGCACATCACACACAGTGCGCTTGGCGCGAGTTTTTCCCTCCACTTCGATAAGCGTATCCCACGCTATGGTTTCATATCCCAATAGAGTGGAACTGAGTCGTGGCACATCGTGAGCCAATTCAGGCTGAATGAGGTAATGAGCCAACGAAATATCGTAGTATGGAGATGTAATTTCGATGCCATCGTTGGCAAGAGCCAAGATATCAGCCTTCACATCGGCACTTATAAGGGTGGCTTGTGGATTGGTGAAGATTTTCTTGAGCGAATCTATCATCGCCACTCTCTCTTCTCCATCTTGTGGCACAGGAATATAGGCAGCCACGCCCTTCATAGCCGACACACCTACTCCAAGCACGCAACGCGACACATTGTTCTCGCCCACAGCCAGCACACTCACTGCATATTCTTTCACCGATGAAAGTTTAGAGGCAAGTTTAGCCACAAGCACAGGGCTGTCTATCACATCGTAACGATGCTCCTCAGTATTGATGTTCACTATCTTCACTTCAGCCACTTCATCGTCTTGAGGAATATCAAACAATGATCCTTGCACCGACTCTGCAGGCTTAGACACTTGCTGCTCTGCTGCAACCACCTTATTGCCTATGATGCGAGTGATAAGAGTGCGAAATTCAAG
Source organism: Muribaculaceae bacterium (assembly GCA_045656705.1). Lineage (GTDB taxonomy): Bacteria > Bacteroidota > Bacteroidia > Bacteroidales > Muribaculaceae > RGIG4576. Next base: position 71,710 of record JAZORR010000013.1, read on the forward strand.
TTCGTTAAACACCTCATATAGTGCTGCATAATCAGGTTCCACCCTACGCATCAACTCTTCATTGAATTCTACTGGCACATCCACCTTGATAGTGGCAAGGAACTTAGAGAATTTTATCTGTTCCACATTCTCCTCCACCTTGGTGCGTATAGCACCCTTCAATTCGTCGATGCGGTCGATCATTGCTTCCACCGAACCAAATTGCTTGACGAGTTTGATGGCGGTAATCTTGCCCACGCCTGGACAACCAGGAATATTATCCACCTTGTCGCCCATCAATGCAAGGATATCAATCACTTGCAGAGGACTTTCAAATTCGTAACTCTCGCAGATCTCCTTCACGCCAAGCACCTCAAATTCATTACCATGCTTGCCTGGTCGGTATTGGAATATATGTTCGTCTACCACCTGTCCGAAGTCCTTATCGGGAGTCATCATATAGGCATCAAAGCCTCTACTCTGTGCCATTTTGGCAAGAGTACCTATCACATCATCGGCTTCATATCCCAAGCACTCTATCACAGGAATGCGATAAGCCTCGAGTATACGCTTGATGTATGGAATAGCTAAACGAATATCTTCGGGTTGAGGCGGACGCTCAGCCTTATAACCCTCAAATGCCTCGTGACGGAATGTGGGACCCGGAGGATCGAAACACACGGCCATATGTGTGGGATTTTCTCGCTTCAGCACATCCTGAAGCGTGTTGACAAAACCATATATCGCCGAAGTATTGAAACCTTTCGACGACATTCGTGGAGCGTTGATGAGCGCATAATAGGCTCTATATATAAATGCATACGCATCAAGCAAAAATAGACGATTTCGATTCATTACAGCAAGTTTTTCATTTCTTTATTGCGAATTTACGATTATTTTCTCAAAAGAATATCCAAAAACGCAGATTTATTGCTATTTTTGCATTTTAATCATCAAAAAATGATGGGTGGAGTAAAAACAATACAAGAAAATATAGCCAACGACTTGGCGATGCTTAATAGCATCATCAAGAATGCACTTGAGAGCGATTCTGCTCTTATGAACCAAATTGTGTCTAATTTTTTAGAGAGTAAGGGCAAGCAAATACGCCCTATACTGGTGATTTTGAGTGGACGATTTTTCGGCAAAGTGGATTCTAATGTGCTTAATGCAGGTGCTGCTATCGAACTTCTTCACAACGCATCTCTTATTCACGACGATGTAATTGATGAATCGAAAGAACGACGAGGACAACCCACCATCAATCGCATTTGGGACAATCACATCTCGGTGCTTGTGGGCGACTTCTTCGTGAGTGCTGCACTACATTGTGCCGTGCAGACCGAGAACCATCGCGTCACTGCAGTGCTTTCAAAACTCGGTAGAGAACTTTCTCTTGGCGAAATCAAGCAGATTGACAATGCTCGCCAACACAATATCGACGAAAAGGCTTATTTCGAAATCATTCGCAACAAGACGGCTTCTCTATTCAAGTGTTGTGTAGAAATGAGTGGACATGTGAACAATGCCAATCAAGAAGAACTTGACGACCTTATGCTCTTCACCGACTACCTCGGATTGTGTTTCCAAATCAAAGACGATATTTTCGACTATTTCGAGGATAAAAACATAGGTAAACCTACGGGCAACGACCTTCGCGAAGGTAAACTCACACTGCCTCTCATCTATGCTCTCACCAAAGAAGGTGCTGCACAACAAAGTGAAATGGTGGAAATGGCTAAGAAAAACCAACTCTCTGCCGAAGAAATAGCCACCCTCATAGAATATGCAAAAACCGAAGGTGGTATCGAATATGCTTATGCTACTATGGAGCGTCTACGCGACGAGGCCTTCACTATTCTCGATAAATATGCCGATCGTCCTGTGGTGGAAGATTTCAAGACGCTATTCAATTACATCATAGCTCGCAACAAATAATATGCTTGAACCATATCTCATCGAGGGACGCATTGAGGCTGGATGCGACGAGGCTGGGCGTGGATGCCTGGCAGGGCCTGTGACTGCCGCAGCAGTGATTCTTCCTCCCGACTTTCACAACGAATTGCTCAACGACTCGAAGCAACTCACCGAGCGTCAGCGCGAACTCTTACGCCCCATCATCGAGCGAGAAGCTCTCGCTTGGGCTGTAGCTTTCGTTTCGCCTCAAGAAATTGATGAAATCAATATTCTCAAGGCTTCGTTCACGGCTATGCATCGTGCCATCGACCAACTAAAAATACGCCCAGAGGCTCTTCTCATTGATGGCAACCGATTTATTCAATATCAAGACCTTCCCCACACTTGCATTGTGAAAGGCGACGGCAAAATGATGAGCATAGCAGCAGCATCAATACTCGCAAAAACTCATCGCGACGAATATATGACTCGCATAGCACAAGATTTTCCACAATATGCTTGGGACAAGAACAAAGGTTACCCCACACGCGATCATCGTGCAGCTATCGAGGCTTACGGAGCCACACCACATCACCGTATGTCGTTCCAGCTCATCAATCCTCAACTAAGTTTATTCTAAACAATACACATCATAAACTGTTCATTGTTATGGCTAAGAAAATATTAATCACCGGTGCCGGTGGATTCGTGGGTGGTTTTATCGTGGAAGCAGCACTCCGAGAAGGTTACGAAACTTGGGCTGCAGTGCGTGCCACCACTTCACTCGAATATCTCACCGACCCTCGCATCAATATAATTGAACTCGACTTTGCCAATCCCGATACACTAAAGCAACAAATTTCGCTCTTCGTGGAGGAAAATGGTAAATGGGACTATATAATTCACAATCTCGGTGCTACAAAGTGTGCAAACTTTCGCGATTTCAATCGTATCAACTGCGAATATCTGAAAACTTTCGCCAATCTGCTTTGCACCCTCGATGCAGTTCCAGAGAAATTCCTGCTAATGAGTAGTCTCAGCGTGATGGGACAAGGCGACGACACCAATTACACTCCGTTTACAGCCAACAACACCCCATCGCCAAATACACAATACGGCGTGTCGAAACTAATGGGCGAACAGGCCATCAAATACATCCCCGATTTCCCTTATGTGATTTTCCGTGCTACAGGCGTGTACGGACCTCACGAAAAGGATTACTTCCTTATGATGAAGAGCATCGCACAAGGATTTGACTTCAGCGTAGGCTTCAAAAAACAAATGCTCACTTTCATCTACGTTAAAGACCTCGTGGATGCAATGATGGATGCTCTGAAATCGCCCGATGCACTACGCAAAACCTATTTCATCGCCGAAAAGCGAGGATACACACAAAAGGAATTCCGCGAAATCGTAGCCATAGAACTCGGCAAGAAGTTTGTGCTTCCTATTTGCGCCCCTATATGGCTCACAGGCATCATCTGCTGGATTGCCGAACAAATAGGCGTTATACGCATGAAACCAAGCACCCTCAATCGCGACAAATTCAAAATCATAAAGCAACGCAATTGGCTATGTGATGTGAGCGAAGCTGAGAAAGATTTCGGTTTCAACCCAAAATACGACCTCACCCGAGGTGTAAAAGAAGCCATCAAATGGTATAAAGAAGCAAAATGGCTATAATTTTTTGAAAAAATCTTATTGGGGCTCACATCTTTTGCGAGTCCCATTTTTATATTTAAAGCACTATTATCTCTGATTTCACCCTACTTTTTAAGATAAAAACTGCTTTTTACGAAGAAAATGATGATTTTTTTGCATTTTTTCTCGAAAATATTTGCACAGAAGAAAAAAAGTTCATAACTTTGCACTCGCAAAACAACGATGGTGCCATAGCTCAGTTGGTAGAGCAAAGGACTGAAAATCCTTGTGTCCCCGGTTCGATTCCTGGTGGCACCACTTGAACCAAAGGTTAAAATCAACAAAACGCTGCAAATCAATGATTTGCGGCGTTTTTCTTTTGTCAAAAATCGGCACTTTTGGTGCAAAATGAAGCAGTTTAGTGTGTTATTCATGGACATTTTTTGGATCCCTCAAAAATGTACACTAATTGCATCATATTTCACTATTTTTCAATATCTTACAGCGATTTCAACTATCCATTACCCGGCAATTTTGTCGGGTATTTTTGTCTATTAGTGTACATATAAATAATATGTCCATAAATAGCTCACTAATCGTGTTGTATTTCGCTATTCTTCAATATATTACGGCATTTTCAACTATCCATTACCCGGCACTTTTTGTCGGGTATTTTCGTCTATTCGTGTACATTCCGATAATATGGTCATAAAAATGTACACGATTTTTCTTTTCCCCATAACCCCTATTCACCAATCAGCACTATTCTTACAACGAGCCCCGATATTGAGGCGCAATTAAAACTTATAATATTATGCAAAAGAGCACTTTCTCAGTAAACTTCTTCATTCGCCGCACTCGACTTGGCAAGAGTGGCGAAACACCTATTATGATGCGTATCTCCGTAGATGGCAGATACACCGAACTCAGCACACAGCGACGAGTGCCTGTTGAGCAGTGGAGTCAGAGTCGCTGTTGCGCCACGGGCAAGACCGCTGTGGCGTTGGAGATAAATCGCCACCTCGACAATTTGCGAAGCAAGGCGAGCGAGGCACATCAGAATTTCCTTGCCGAAGATGGCTATGTAGATCCATTTATTATTAAGGAGTTCCTGCTGGGCAAGCACCGCCGTCAGCGATTCTTCTTTGAGGTCTTCGAGGAGCACAACGCACGCATTGCTTCGCTGATCGGCAAAGATTACGACCGCACGACCTATCACCGCTATATGTTGTGTCTGCGTTACTTTCGTGAGATGATGACCAAACAGACAAAGGCGGAAGATTTTCCAATCAGAAATCTCAGCCACGAGATGGTGCGAGATTTTGAGCATTTCCTCAAAACCAAAAAGCGAGTGGCACAGAACACGATGATTCGCTATATGAAGTGTTTGAAGAAGGTCGTAAACCTCTCACTTGCCAATGGTTGGATGACCGTCAATCCTTTTGCCGGCATAAAGTATGCCGAGAAGAAGGTCATACGAGAGTATCTGACTATGCCCGAGGTAAACCGCTTACGAGAAAAAGAATTTTCGATTCAGCGACTTGAAATGGTGCGAGATATATTCTTGTTCTGCTGTTACACGGGGTTGGCGTATATCGATGTTCACAACCTCCGCCCCGAGAATATCACCGAGGATGCCCACGGGCGCAAGTGGATACGCAAGCAGCGAGAAAAGACCGATGTGGAGTTCTATGTGCCCCTGCTCGAATATCCGTTGCAGATACTCGAAAAGTACAATAATCACCCACTGTGCAAGGAACGAGGCACACTACTGCCCGTCTATGCCAACCAGAAGATGAACTCCTATCTAAAAGAGATTGCCGACTTCTGCGGGATAAAGAAACAACTGACGATGCATTGCTTAAGACATAGTCATTTGTCTTTGTTGCTGAAAACAAATGATTTACAGAATTTAAATTTGCTACAGGTAACGATTTAGAAACGAGCGAAGTTTCCTTATCTGTCTTATTCTGCATTATTGAAAAGAACGCTTTATCTTAATGCAAAGATAGTATTAATTTTGTAAACATTAAAATAACAATCTATATTTTATCTTTACGAATAAGCCATTCTTTACCATTCACAGGAAACTACAAGCTCAGGTTTTAATAGTTTAAGTTCTTCAAATATCTCTTTAGCTGTTAATCCTGCGTAAAATGGGACTACCTGTGGAATCATATTGATTTGGTCACAAAGAGATTGAATTTGCTCTTCTACGGACTTCCCCTTATCAACTATAACAGTATTAGTAGTTGTTTTCCTTTCAAGATGCTCAGTTACCATTCCTACAAAATAACCTTTATCCGAAAATATTGGACCACCACTATTTCCTGGTCGTACAACGGAAGAGTATATTAAACATTTATCACCATTATAGTTTGTTGAAATAGCATTAATTTCACCTTTTTGTACGATTAGAGGAGTTTCCCTAATTCTGGAAATAGGCGGATATCCAAAAGTGAGAATTGTGTCCAAGACATGTCCGCCACTAAATACTACATCATTTTCAGGATTTAAAGAGCAGTCCAAAATTTCAATAATAGCAATATCCTTTGATCCCGATTTATATATATCTTTAACAGCGTATTGCGCCTCTTTAATCAACACCTCCTTAATTTCCACTCCATCAACAACATGCAAGCATGTTAATATATGATTTGTTGATATGAGCAGACCGCTACCAATATGGTTATCTCCTTTATCATCACAAACAACTATAATGGCGGTATAAGGAGAAATCCTTTCTCTGATATAATCAAGGCCTAAATATTCTGCATAAGATGTAATTTTTAGCCATTCCTCCTCTGATGAAGGCATATTAAGAGATACGTACATATCACCTAATATTGGTAAGCCACCTAAAGACGAGACTTTATTTACAACTGACTTTTCAACTAACTTTTGTAACAAGTGGTTTATATGATACAAATAAGTAAATGCACTTTTACCTAAGCTATTTTTCTTTGTATTATAATCTATAAAATCTTGTACAGAAAGTCCTATTGTATTAGCCTTCTCATCAGATAAGTTATGGAGTTCCTTTTTAATTTGGGCAGCATTTATCAAGGAGAAATCCTCTATAATCCGTCTTATGAGTAATTCTAATTCTATAAACGTGATGGGAGCATCCGTTGCAGTTTCAAGTTCTGCCATAACATTATTCAATTAATCTATCTACAATACTTATTTTATTAACATCTGTCAAACTATATTCATATATTGATGCAATGATAATTTGGTTATTTGCAAAATCTCTTTTTAATATTTCAACCATTGCTTCTATATTTTGCTTATCAATCTCTTTCCCACTTGGAGAATCAAGAATTATCGGGAATTTAATGTTCAAATGCTTTTCAACCTCTAACAAGCAAGCAAGCCTAAAAGCAAAAACCGTTTTATGCAAAATGGCTCCTGACAATTCTTTTAGATTTGAGGTAAATAAATACTTTTCGGTATTATGACTTTCATCAATTCCTAATTCTTGAAGATATTTTTTAGTGGTATTAAATATCGAAGAGATTACAGTATTAGCACTTCGTGTTAATTCTCTAATTTTTAGATTAATGTCCGCTATTTCTTTTTCTAATTTCGCAATTCCTTTTTTGACAGCAACTTCATTTATAGGTATACTTGAAATTCTTTTATCAAAAATCTCGGAAATCGTTTCAACATTGTCAAAGAAGGACAACTGTTGCTCTTCTGTTTTACGCTCTTTCTCAAGCTCAGCAATTTCTGACTGTATTTGATTATATTGTGAAGCTATCAGTTTGCGTTTTGCTACGAGAAAATCAATAGTGTCATTAAGACCTATAATATTATCCTCTGTAACGGCAAAGATTTCTTTATTAGGAGCTTGAACTAATAGTCCTATTTCTGCTATGAAATTTCTAAAATGTTTATTTTCCTTTAGGACCTTGTCTATTCTGCATAATTCTTTCTTTAACATATTATGCTGTATCTTACATTGATTGATTTTGCTATCAATCAAAGAATTGTATGATTCTCCTGCAAGATTGTTAGATTCGGCATCAATAGTTTCTTGGTACTTAGAAACACTAAACATCTGTTTGTATTTCAATAAATCTTGTCTCTTCGCTTCCTTTTGTCTGTATAATTCAGAACAATCAATCTCTGCGATTCCCCTGATTAGTTCCTCAATATTAAAACGAATACTTCCAATGACAATCCCTCGATTAAGTAAGGTCCAACCCTTCTCCTGATCAAAATAGAATATTCCTAAAAGATTATTTATCAGTTCAGGGTAGTTGGCTTTAAAAATAATTTTATGAAGAGCTGCTTCATCGCTTGGCAAGACATAAGTCGTTACAGAATCATTCTGTTTCAATTCAATATAATCCCTCGATTCTCGGCATAATAATAGAATCTCTCCATTATCAAGAGTTATTTTACTTTCGACCTTGCAGTTCTCAAATTTGATATGCTTAGTATTGGGAACGCTATATCCGATTGAATATAACATAAGTCTTAGTAAAGTAGTTTTGCCCTTACTGTTTGCAAGACTATGTATAAGGTTGTTTCCATCAGAGAAAACAATCAAGCGTTTATTACCAGCCTCTTCGATATAGATTGAATTGAAAATCATAGGTTCACAGCATTCTTAATATTGTCTATTTGAATACGTTTGTTCAAAATATTGCGAACAATAATTTGTAGAAGTTTTTCTTGTAAAGTACTAGGCAAAAACACTCTCTCTCCTTCAAAAATATATGCGAATTTACAACTCTCTGTTTCTATAAATTTTCGTTTTCTTTCACCTTGTTTTGCTTCTTTATAGAAACTATTATATGCACATAGCACCTTAGTTACAAATTCGTATTTTTCCGAGCAGGTATTTATAATTGTTTCGTAACTTCTCGATAGTTCATATATCTCAGAGTCATCAAAGTCATCTTCATCATAATTTTCATTTTGAGTTACAAGAACTATTAAAGGCCATATAATATCCTTTTTAGTTAGTTTTATGTCAGATGTCCTTTTCGTTCCACTTCTAAAAATATCTTTTATCCAAATTCCATGTAAATTGTCTTTAGCTATAGATATATTTCCTAATTTGGGAATGAAATCACCAATAGCATTCATTACACATTTATATCTTTCATTGTCGTTTTCTGTTTCAAAAGGTAAAATCTGTATTTTGAACTTACTCGTGTCAAGAGGATCTTCAATCTCAGAAATAATCTTATTAATTTTATCTTTTAAAGGTTCTGGCAATGAACTGTAATCTCTTTGAGCAACACCATAGAATATCGGATTCAATTGTTTCTCTTTGAATGGGTTTGGAGTATTTGTTATATATATAAGTTCTTTAACTTTTCCAGATTTATGCTCTGCTTCTGACAATGATGTTATAGACTTCTTAAGATTCGATAGTACATTAGAAAAATCTGTACTGCTATTTACAACAGCTTTTGCTTGTGCCAATAAACAACTTCCATCATTTAGATTGATTTCTATATCTTCAGCTCCTTCTAAACGAATACTGGTCATATCTTTAATATTCTCAAGCATCAACACTATTGCTGCGTTTGCTTGAAAATCAAATCCAAATAACACTGATGTTGCCGTTCTATTCGCCATTATAATACCCTATTTTACGAATTCTTTTGCAAAATTAGTGATTATTTGTCAACTACTTCGCTACCAAGTAATAAAATTGTAATTTTGTATCGTTTAATCAATGTTTGAAGGTTATGAAGATAAGAAAGGTTAAATGGGCAAATCACCCGATATTAGGCAACTTAGAATTAAATTTTGTAAATCCAGTTACTAATAAGCCATATTCTACTATTGTTTTAGCTGGCGAGAATGGTACGGGAAAGACTACTATATTGGAAACACTGAATACTTTCTTGAGTATTGGAAGTTTTGAGCCTTTTGATGGAATTGAGTATGAAGTTGAAGATAAACGATACATTTTGACTCCATCAAACATACCTGGTTCGCTTAAAACATTTTTCACAAGATATGATGTGGAAAATGATACTTCAGAAAACATTCATAGTGACCGGAATAATAATTCAAGTTCTATTCAATCAGATAATAAAGACCCTAGATCTTATGGAAGTGTGTTTTCAAGACCAAGGGCAGATTATAAAACCAACAAAATAGAATCTGTAAAAACAAATGAACTTGATAATAACAAGTATGACTCGGATAATGATGATAATTTCACATCATTAAAGCAACTAATTGTAGATGTTCAGAACCAAGATAATGAGCAATATCGCGATATAAATGATAATAGGAGTCAGCAAGGCCTATCACCAATGTCAACTGCCGATTTTGAACCAATATCAAAAATCTATAGATTTAAAAGTGCTTTTAATGGATTTTTTGAAACCATTAAATACAAGAAGGTCGGTAATGCTTCAGGGGAAAAGGTCGTGATTTTTGAAAAGCATGGCATAGAAATTCCTATAGATGTTTTAAGTACCGGGGAAAAACAAGTCGTTTTTAGAGGGGCATATTTGCTTAGAAACATCAATGTTCTTCAAAACTCGACAATAATGATTGATGAGCCTGAATTAAGCATGCATCCACTATGGCAGAAAAAGATATTACAATATTACAAGAATTTATTCACTGATGCCAATTCTAATCAAACAGCACAACTGTTTTTTGCAAGCCATTCAGAAGCGGTCATAAGCGAAGCTCTAAAAGATTTAGATAAAACAAAGGTAATAGTATTGAAAAGAGATGGCAATGGACAAGTTTCAGCTAATTGTATAGGTATTCCTGCCGTACTTCCATATACTATGGCTGCCGAGGTAAATTATCAAGCTTTTGAATTAGTATCAACAGATTACCATAATGCTTTATATGGTTATATTGAAGCTGAGGGTTGGAAGAATAATTTTGATGCTCAATATCCCACAGTGAGCTATAATAGAGAAAGAAATGGCACTGTAATAACACAACGGATTACACTAACTGAAAAAATACGCCATATAATTCATCACCCGGAGAATCGTAATAATAGTTACACAGAGGGAGATTTAAAAGAATCTATAGAACGAATGAGAAGTTTCATCATGGCACAACCATAATAATTTCGGCGTTCACCTTCAACAAGTGAACGCCGAAATTATATCAGCTTATCGCATTCATACCATCTATCAAGTCTTGATAGGTAGCCACTTTGTGGTACTTTACATTGGCGGTGGAGATGGAATTGAACAATTTTTCTGCACAGTCAATTTTGGCTCGTTCGATGGCAGACAAATCCATTGACGACATTGAGCCTTTAGTTTCGGCTACGAAGAATATGTGCTTTACATCGTTTTTCTTCATGGCGATAGCCCAATCGGGAGCATAGTTGCCTACGGGGGTAGGAATCTGGAAAGTGCGTGGGAGTTTGGCATAAACCACTACTTCGTTGGCTTCGTCAAGGTCGTGTGCAAATTGGCGTTCGCCCTTGCTGTCGCTGAATACATAATCGGTGATATGTTTTTGGGCTTCATAGGCTCGATCAAAATCCATTTTACTTTTGACTGTGAAAATGTCGCTATCGTATTTACCCTCGGTAATGTTGTAGTGGATAGCCTCTACAATCATCGTTGATTTCTGTTCTTTGATAATGCTTATCACCTTACGGATAAACTCTTCCGGATTGTTCTTAAACAAGTAGAGTTTACTTTGCTTTATACCTTGCAGTATCTTCACTACGGTGCGGCGAGTGAGGTTTGCACCTTTGGCAATATCGCCAACAAGGTCGTATTTGACAGTCGAAGTACATACATCAGTAAGCTCACGAGATTGTGAACGGGTATCGCCAAATTCAGTTACTTGGCTTTCATCCTGTGTTCCCTCTACCATCACATAGCGAAGCTGTTTAACCTCCAAATCTTTGTTGATGTATAGAATTGCCTTGTCAATAAGTTCATTGCTATCGTAACTTACCTGATAGACATATTGATGGTTAATTTCATTCCATAAGGCTTGGAACTCTGCTTTATTGAAATTTTCATTCAGCTTATTATCGGGTGTAGTAGTCTTTTCCTCAACCACCATATCGTCCAATGCCTTCGGATCAAAGATAGAGTTAATCAATCGAGTAACACCCTCTGCTATCGGCTGTAGTTTTTGTGGTAATGGAGCAACTGTACCATTGGTCACCGCTTCACGATATTCTGGAGTGATATTCTTTTGATCGTCAATATAGCCGTTGTCTTCCAAGTAGATGATGATGCGGCTTGCTTCGGTTTCGCTGATGGTGTGTACCTCTTCTCCTAGTTTGATTTGTTTGCCTGTAAAATAGGTAACGGTTGCTTTGGCGGCACGTTCACGAAGTACATTGCGAGTTTCACGCTGCAAGGCGGTAGTAAAGTCTGCATAGCTTTCATTGGCTATCACCGTCAGTTTGTTTACTTCGTGTACATCTTCACCTAATAGCTCAGCATCCATGCGTGTACCGTGCTTATCCACACAGATTCGCAAACCACGACCTACCTCTTGGCGTTTGGCGGTAGTGGAATTGCTATGGCGAAGTGTACAGATTTGAAATACATTCGGATTATCCCAACCCTCACGCAATGCAGAGTGAGAGAATATGAAGCGAGTAGGCTCCTCAAAACTCAATAAGCGCTCCTTGTTCTTCAAGATAAGTTCGTAAGCCGAAATATCATCGGATAGCCCCGTTTTCTTTTCGACTTTTCCGTCAATGATTCGGTTTGTTTTCTTGTCTATGGAGAAGTAACCACGATGTACATCTTGCGGATAGAATCGGCGAAGGTATTCGTTGTAG
>JAZORR010000014.1:0-21967 GCA_045656705.1 Muribaculaceae bacterium
TCGCGGGTTCGAGTCCCGTTTTTCGCTCAAAGAAAAGCGATCTTTAACAAGATTAATTGCGAAAATAGCTCAGTTGGTAGAGCACAACCTTGCCAAGGTTGGGGTCGCGGGTTCGAGTCCCGTTTTTCGCTCAAAGAAAAGCGATCTTTAACAAGATTAATTGCGAAAATAGCTCAGTTGGTAGAGCACAACCTTGCCAAGGTTGGGGTCGCGGGTTCGAGTCCCGTTTTTCGCTCAAAGCGCCAAATGCGACAGGCGTGAATCAAGTCCGGATGGCGGAATTGGTAGACGCGCTACTTTGAGGGGGTAGTGAGCTTACGCTCGTGTGAGTTCGAGTCTCATTTCGGACACTGAATAAAGCTGATAATCATATCTTTTGATTGTCAGCTTTTTTTGGTTTTATGACGCAAATAATGTAAATTCAGAAATTAACTAAATAAAATATGCTGGATAGAACTAAATCTCCTGAGTTACGCTCTTTTGATAATTTACGCTTTGATTATCCCGATTACGTTATGCTGCCAAATGGGGTAAAACTGCATGTGGTAAATAATAGCGACCAACCGGTTAATCGTTTGGAATTGATTTGTCGTGGTGGCGTGATGGAAGAGGATAAACCATTGCAATCTTTGGCTCTGACGTCGATGTTTATTCATGGAAGTGATGAGTGGTCATCGGCCGAGGTTGCTGAGAAATTGGATTATTGTGGTGCTTATGCGAGTGCTACAAGTTCTGATAATTTCACTCAGCTTCAACTTAATTCGTTAAATCATAATTTTAAGGAAGTGCTACCTATTATGCGTAGCATAGTGGCTAATCCTGCTATACCTGAGAGAGAATTTGAGGTGTTTAAGGCTCAAGTGAAGAGTGCTTATCAAACAGCTCGCGAGCGTGTGAAATATTTAGCACAAACTCTTGGACGAAAGATGTACTACGGGGCATCGCATCCATTATCACATCGCATTACCGATGAGGATGTGGATAGTTTGCACCGTGAAGATGTTTTGGCATTCCATAAGAGATATTATCATCCCGAAAATATGGCATTAGTATTATCGGGATGCGTGGGCGATGAGGAATTGAAGCTCGTAGAAGAATATTTCGGGAAAGATGAGATTCATACTGCGCCTGCCGATATTAAAATTATTGAGCGCCTGCCTTGCGACGAGCGTTTTATGATTGAAGATAAACCAGATGCATTGCAGTCTGCTGTATATATGATACACGAAGGTGTGCCACGCTATCACCACGATTATGTGAATCTGCGTATATTAGTCACAGCTTTAGGTGGATATTTCGGTAGTAGATTGATGCAAAATATTCGCGAAGATAAGGGATATACCTATGGTATTAATTCTATGCTTATGGGACGTAGATCAGAAGCGAAAATTGTGGTGGCTACCGAATGTGATACGGCCTACACAGCTCCATTGATTGAGGAAGTGAAGCGTGAGGTGCTACGTCTTCAAGAGGAACTTATGAGCGAAGAGGAACTTATGACGGTGAAAAATTGTATGTTGAGCGACCTTGCTAAAACTCTTGATTCTCCGTTTGCAATGGCTTCGTGTGTGGGTAGTAATTTGCTTTATGCTACTGGCGAAGATTATTTCAATCGTCAAGTGCGCGACATCGATAACATTACCCCTGAAATGTTGCAAGAAGTGGCAAAACGCTATCTTGATGCAGAAAAATTCTATATAGCAGTGGCGGGTGATAAAAAGTTATTGAGCTCTCTTCTATAACACTCATTTAGCAAATAAGTGGAATTTGTAAAATTTCCATTAAACTTGCGATAAATCATCGCTTTTTTTATTGCGATAATGATTTTTTTTTACGAAATTTGCAAAATAAATAGGAAAGTAAAATATTAAACTAAAAATAATACAAATGGCTAAAAAAAGTGCTTTACAAACAGCTCGTGCTGCTTACCAACCTAAATTGCCTTCTGCATTGTGGGGTGGTGTTTCTGCAGTAGAGGGTGAACCAACTCAATCTGTAGCTGACCAAGAAGAAATTAAGGCGTTGTTCCCTAATACTTATGGTCTTCCAGTTCTTACTTTTGAAAAGACTTCTAAGAGTGCAAAATCTCACGATGCTATCAATGTGGGTGTTATCCTTTCAGGTGGTCAAGCTCCTGGTGGTCACAATGTAATCAGTGGTTTGTTTGATGGTATCAAGGCTGTAAACAAGGATAGCCGTCTTTATGGTTTCTTGATGGGTCCTGGCGGTCTTGTTGATCACAACTATATGGAACTTACAGCTGAAATCATCGACGAATATCGCAATACAGGTGGTTTCGATATCATCGGTTCTGGTCGTACAAAACTTGAAACTAAGGAACAATTCGACAAGGGCCTTATCATCCTTAAGGAATTGAATATTTCTGCTTTGGTTATCATCGGTGGTGACGACTCTAATACTAATGCTTGTGTTCTTGCCGAATACTATAAGTCAATCAATGCAGGCGTACAAGTAATAGGTTGTCCTAAGACTATCGACGGTGACTTGAAGAACGAAATGATTGAAACTTCTTTCGGTTTCGACACTGCTACTAAGGTATATTCTGAAGTTATCGGTAACATCGAACGCGACTGTAACTCTGCTAAGAAATATTGGCACTTCATCAAGTTGATGGGACGCTCTGCTTCTCACATCGCTCTTGAATGTGCTTTGCAAACTCAACCAAACTACTGTGTAATCTCAGAAGAAGTTGAGGCTAAGAATATGACATTGAACGAAGTGGTAAATGATATCGCTAATGTTGTGGCTAAGCGTGCTGAAAAGGGCAACAACTATGGTATCGTTCTTATCCCTGAAGGTTTGATCGAGTTCATCCCTGCTATGAAGAAGCTTATCGCTGAACTTAACGACCTTTTGGCTCACACTCCAGACTTCGCAAGCCAAACTCCTGCTGCTCAACGCGAATTCGTGTTGAACAACTTGAGCGAAGAAAATGCAGCTTCTTTTGCAAGCCTTCCAGAAGGTGTTGCTCGTCAGCTTACTCTTGACCGCGACCCTCACGGTAACGTACAAGTATCGCTTATCGAAACTGAAAAGCTTCTTAGCGAAATGGTGGGCAAGCGCTTGAAAGAAATGAAGGAAAATGGTGAATTCAATGGTAAATTCTCTGCTTTGCACCACTTCTTCGGTTACGAGGGTCGTTGTGCCGATCCTTCTAACTTCGATGCTGACTACTGCTATGCTCTTGGTTACAATGCAGCTCAATTGATCAAGTGTGGTGTTACTGGTTATATGTCATCAGTTCGCAACTTGACTTGTCCTTCTGTACAATGGATCGCTGGTGGTATTCCTATCACTATGATGATGAATATGGAACGCCGTCACGGTGAAATGAAGCCTGTTATCCAAAAGGCTCTTGTTGACCTTGAAGGCAAGCCATTCAAGTATTTCGTTAAGCACCGTGAAGAATGGGCTGAAAATACTTGCTACACATACCCAGGTCCTATCCAATATTTTGGCCCAACTGAAGTATGTGACCAACCTTCTAAAACTCTTTACTACGAAAAAGGTGGTAAATAGTATATATTTTTAAAACCTAACTCACAGTTTGCTGTCCCTGGAAGAATGTTCTTTCAGGGACATATTTTTTATATATTAGTATATGTCTGTTGTCGTGGAATGTGTTATCTTTGTATTGAGAATATCAAGGATTAACTATGGCTAATATAGAAGATGAAATAAAACGAATAACCAAGGATTTGGTGGCTAAATGTGTAAAAGGCTTTTGTAATAATATTAAGCGATTAGATGAAGTGCCCGATTTTGTGAGGCATGATTATGTAAGGGATAAATTGGCCGATCATCACATTATGTACAAATTGAAATGTGGCGATAAATTTTGGATTGAGGGAGATGATGGGCGAAAGTATGAATTCTTGGTGGAATTCGACAAAAAAGATTTTGCATATGGGATATATTTCGGTTGTAAATGTATCTTAGATGAGAATGCCGATGTTGCTCCTCAAGTCGAAGCATGCAAGAACGAATGGGATTCTATCCGACCATATATGATGAATGCTCTTAATCACACATTTGTAGATTTAGATTTCTCAAAGAGAGATATTCCTACCAATAATGTAAGTGATAGCACATATTGGCCTTTTTGGTTTCGGTTAGGAGAGGATGAAGATGTTAAAGAAGTGGCAGCTGTGGCCATAAGGATAATCAGAAACACATATAAGTGGTTTTTTGACTCGGGCAAACCAGCTTATAATAAAAAGGCAAAACGAGGTCGCAAGAAAGTAACTGTTGTTAACACTCGCTACACCCATAAAGCCTACGAAAATGTGCTTAAAGAAATGGATGATAAAATGTATTGGGGGTATGCTAAAGTGTATTTTGAAAATTTCTTAGAGTTGTTGACTGAGAAAGGTATAATAGAGCCATTTCGCATATATGAGAAATGTTGGGTTGTAAATGGATGGGAAAATAGAGAGTTTGTAAAACTGATTCAGAAATTTTGTGGCTTGATTAGGAAAGAACGGGGAGGTGTGAAAGTTTCGTGGAATCTTTTTTCGCCTATTATATTGACGGCCGATCAAGAGATATTTGGTGGGATGAATAGACAGTTGGTTGATGATGCAAAAATGAAGGTTTCATCTTTAAAGGAAATAGAATCTATTATAGAGGAATTGGAAGAAAGGGTAAAGCCTATTATTACATAAAAACTGACAAATAAATTGACGTCAAATATAATTAACGAATGTCGTTATAATTTTGTGGCAGATTTCAAAACGGAATCTGTCACTTCTATTTTTTTGAGGTGGCTATTGATTAATTTTTTTAAAAAAGAAGAAAAATGAATAACGAAAATTCAAAAATCGTAGCAGTAGCAGGAACATGTGCAACAATTGGAGGAGGTGCAGCTGTAGGTATCGCAGCCGCAGTTAGTGCTCCGGTAACTATTCCAGTGGTATTGATAGGTGGAGCTATTGGATGTATATGTGGTGCTGTGCTATCCTCAAAAAAATAATAAGTAATGAATACTTACAGAGAACGAGAGAACGAGTTGTTTGAGCGGTGGATACAGGCGTGTATTGAGTATGATGGTATCACTACCGACGATTTTGCTCGTGATGGGGTGCTTTATCGTGGTGATTGTAAAAATATCAATGGGTGCTGGGAAATGCAACCAGGCAATGAAACTGAATTGTGGACAAATGCTCCTTGTCGTCTGCTCATTCTCACCAAAGACACAACCACAGAGAGTGGACTTGATGATATACGAGTAGAAACGGCTCGAAAGAATCATTGTGGACTAATGGTGAAGACCTACGGTCGTAATTTTTATCGAAATCTTATTCTGTGGTCATATGCTTTTCTAAATGCTGCACAAGGTGGTAAGATATTATGTTATGATGATACGCCCGATTGGGACGCCTTGCGTGAGATATATACATCAGCACCTATTGCTCGAGTAAATTGTAAGAAAGAGATAGGAGAGTCCTCTATAACCAATGATAAACTCAAGGCACATATTGTGCGATATGAAGAGTTTCTTAAAGAGCAGATAGATATGTATGATGCTGATATTATACTTTGCTGTGGAGGAGGAGGTGTGATAAAGGATTTTGTACAAGAGTGTTGTGTGTCCGATATGGTAAAATATTCCGATGCTGGATGGGTATATTATTCGCTTTCTACCCGCAAAATGGTGATAGATAGTTTTCATCCTTCGGTAATGAAGAAGGTAGAAGATATGTATGAAAAAATGATGGAAGACTTGAAAAACTTTTTGTCGGAATATCCTGAGTTTGCTCAGCCTCGTCGATGACTGAAATTCTTAGAATTGCTACTACTGCCCGCTTTTGTGGGCAGTAGTGGTATGTGGGGTGCTTATTGTATGAATATATTAGCAATGAAAAATGCAAGACGATAGTGTAGAGGAATATCGCTATATGACATAATATGCTTATTCGCTTCGGGATATGTGTGTTTCCATCTGCTGTATTGGCGTGGTTTGGTGCGTAGCATCTTTATCTTTGATGTGAACATAAGATGGTTGAGGAATTGTTCGTATTTCTCGAATAATCCTCTTTCCTCAAACCAGCCTAAAAGGTAATCTGTGTATTTCAGGCGATCGTTGAGTTGGCGCTCGTGCGATGCCGATGTGAGTGAATTATACTCATATTTTCGGTAATGATATAGTGGTGTGTTGAGTATAGTCACTTTTGGTTCCTGTGCATATATTCGAGCCACCATTGAGAGGTCTTCCCAGCAGTTAATGCTATCAAGAGAGAGATTCTCCATGATGAGCGAAGTGCGGAAAAGCTTGTTCCACAAAGCGAAATATTTAAAACTGATAGGTATGTTGTTGAGGTTGGCCACTGCTTCCCCGTTCTTGTAATCGAAAATGGTTTCTTCGTCAAATGTGTTGGTGTAAAAAGCCGATACCACCACATCAGAATTGTGAAGAGTCGCCTCGTTTATATATTCTTGTATAGCATTAATTTCGAGATAGTCGTCGCTATCACAAAATGTGATATATTCGCCTGTAGCTTGTTCTATACCGAGTACTCGCGATGCAGATGATCCTCGGTTTGTCTTATTATTGAGAATTTTAATGTCGCGATGAGGATATTTCGACACGATTTGATAGAGGTACTTCATTGTGTCGTCGGTTGACGCATCGTTGACGAAAATATACTCTATTGCATTGTATGTTTGTTCGAATAGTGATGTAGCACATTGTTCAATGTATTTTTCTACATTGTACACAGGGATGATTATGCTCACTTTGTTTTTATTCATAGCCATATAGTTGTATGTGTTTTTGATTGATTGTAGTTTTGTCGTTGATAAGTCCTATATATTTATATGTTTCTTGGTAGATATCGTCACACACCGGTATGATGCTCAATGATAATTCTACGCAAGTGTTTGTGACGGGAGAACGGAAACGAAGTATCGGACACTCAAAATTATGCGAGTGCTCATTAAATTGATTTATAAGAGTCAAAAACTTTGTACGCGATTCTTCGTCAAATAGTTTCATCATATTGTCATCGTCTATACCATATTTTTCGCTTAAAGTAGTAGGGATGTATTCGTGTTCGGTGTCTAATGTTGAATATTCGAAATATCCCAATCCATAAGTTTCGCAAGCGAGTAATATGCTTTCCTTGAATTCCTCAAGTTCTCTGATGTGTTTTGTGTTATCTGTTATATCTTGATATACACCTACTATTTTTTCAGAATCATTTTTTTCGTTGATAAATGTATGTAGGTGTATGCTATAGTATTGATACTGTTTTGTTGAAGGAGATAATATGCGTAGAAGCAGGTACGCACTGCCCACCTTGTGATTTTGTAAGTCTTGGATAGCACTTATAGCCTTATTGCGATCGGCATAGTGAATTAGATCGCACATTTGTGTGAAATCCATTGCTTTAAGTGTTCCATTTGCAATAGATATATTCATTTTTTGAGTAGCTGGAGTAAACTCAAAAAAGTAATGTTCGCTTGATTTTGATAGGAAATTTAGTTTCTCTTGTAACTCCCCATTGGTAGTGCCTAAAGTTTCCTTTGAATGGATTGGAGACGACGCAATAGCCACGCCTGTTGTGGTGTTATCTTTGCTACGAATAGCATTCAATATCACTTCGCAAGATACATATTTCTGTGTCTTGGGAGATAGCTTTTTTGTGCGAATTTTGCAACTTTGCTTCTCTCCGTTGAGTATTGATAAGAATTCATCTATGAAATGCGAGCGATATAATGGATGTATGTAGGTCATTGCTTTTTCGTGCGTCACTCCGGTATTTGATGCTATATTTTTTGCAAACGAATAGAAGTGGTCCTCTTCTCGGTCATAGAAATATATGCTCAATAGATTGTTGTCGGTGATTTGCGACAATGCAACAATAAGTCTATGATTGGTAAAGTCGCTAATGTGTTTGCTTGTGGCATCTTGAATATATGCTACAAATCCGTTGCTCGCAGGAAGTGGTATTATCGAGATGTCGTAAACATTATTGCGTGGAAGCATAATGTCGGCAAATTGATTGGATGCATTCTCTTTTCCAATTAGATTGAGCGAAACATTTACAGCTATGCCTTCTTGTAATTTTTCTATTACCTCGTCATTTAGAATTGATTGCTTGAATAAGGAATTACTTTCCAATTTCTTTTGCGACGAAGGAAACTGTTGCTGGCAAGCTTTATTTGCAAATAATATGTATCCATTGCTGTCAAATACAATGGTAGGAGTAGGGTTGGTTTGATAGATATTTTCCAACGCTACAAGGTGCGACGATGATACGCTTATATTTCTACGATTTTTTCTTTGTGCGAAAAATATTATAAAATAAATCACCAAAAGGCTCACAAATATAATTAAGATTATATATATGTGTGTGCTTGAAATTGGCAACGATAATTCTTCGTCGTAGGTAAAAAATCGTTGAGAATATATTTTGTCATACATGCCATTGGTTTTGATTACTCTGATAGCATTATTTATGTGTGTGATAATTTCTTGATTAAGTGGTGTGTTGAGCATTACAAACCTGATGGCGAGTGGTTGGCAGAATAGCGGTTTCACCGATAGGTTTGAGAGGTTTAACTTATCTATATAAGCATAAGCAGCATCGTTACTGCATATCATAGCATCGTATTTACCTGAGGATAGTAGTCGCAGTCCATCGGGTACATTACGAATGAAAATAAATTTGGGTTTTACATTTCGTTTTTTTGCAATTTCTATCATTGGCGAATCTTTTACGATGAGCACGTGCCTACCATTCATGTCTTCCCAGGAATTGATATCGGAGTCGAGTCGTGTCACCACATCGTTATCCACATATCCGTAAGGTTTAGATGCTATAAATCTGTTGTCGGCAGGAAGCGAATCTATCGAGGTCACCAATTCGGTGCTATCTATCACTGTGGAATAGAAATTGAAAATTCGTTTGTCGGTTTTTACTATATGGTTGAATTTTAGTTCTTGGTTGATTGCGTTGAAAATATCAATTGTGAATCCACTTGGTTCTCCTTCTTTATTGATATACTCAAAGGGCGCATAAGCATCATTTATGCGAAAGGTTACAGCTTTCTCGGCATAGCAAAGAATCGAGCTGGCAAGAATGAGTGTTATAGAAAGAAATTTGTTCACGATAAAAATCTTAATGTTTATATGGTGTGTATAATTTAATAGTTTCCTTTACAAACTTAATTGATTTTGCAAAATTACACAAATTCAAGCCTCATTTTTTCCTTAGAAAGGATAATTAAACGAAAAAAATCACTTACTAATCGATTTTTATATGCTCTGGGTGCAATTAATTCTTAAAAATATGTTGTGAGAATGGATATTCCTTGTTAATTTTGAAACAAAATAATTTATAAAACTATGGGTTTCGATTTTTTGAGAGTAGCCACCATTGTTCCTAAGGTGAATGTGGCTGATTGTGAAAATAATGTAAATGAGTTGATTAAAAGTGCTCAATTGCTTTATGCTGAAGGGGCAAAGGTGATACTTTTCCCAGAATTGAGTGTGACGGGATATTCGTGTGCCGACTTGTTTGCACAATCTGCTCTGCAACGAAAGGCCGTAGATGGTTTGAGTAAGATAAAGGATGCTACGGCTCAGCTTGATTGTGTGATAGTGGTTGGTGCTCCTCTGAAGTGTGGCTCATTGCTATATGATTGTGCTGTAGTGATATCTAAAGGCGAATATTTGGGCGTTGTGCCTAAAAAATATCTTTCACCGAGTGAGCGACGAGTGTTTGCTCCAGCCAACGATTTGCAGAAACGAGTGGCGAAAATTGGCACTGATAGTGTGCTGTGGGGTACCGATTTGGTGTTTATACAAGATGATGTAAAAATTGCCATAGAGTTAGGAGAAGAAATGAATACTCCTGCTCGATATGAGGCAAATATAGTGCTTCGTATGGCTGCTTCACCCGAAGAGATGGGAGGTTTCTCAGCTAAGTGGGAGGCTGTAAGACATGCATCACAAAATAATATTTCGGGATATGTATACGCATCTGCTGGATATGGAGAGTCTTCTACCGATTATGTGTATGGCGGTAGTTGTTTTATTGCCGAAAATGGAGATATGTTTGATGTGACGTCATTTGAAAATAATTCAGAAGAGTGGGGATTTATAGCCGATATAGATGTGGAATTAATCAACACTATGCGTGCCATGAATAATGTGTTCTCACAATGTGTTTCAGAGACCGAACATAATTATTTGGAGGTAGAAATTGAAGGTTTCGATCTTATGACCGATTGCACCAAAACTTTATATCGAGAAGTAAGCAGAAATCCTTTTATGTCGAAATATGTAAATCCTGTGGACTTGTGTGAAGAGGCTGTGAATATTCAGGTGCAAGGCTTGATGCGTCGACTTCAGTTCACTGGTATCAAGAATGTAGTAGTGGGTGTTTCGGGTGGACTGGATTCTACTTTGGCATTGCTTGTGTGTCATAAAGCATTCTTGGCTCTTGGGTATGATACGAAGAATATTATAGGTATCACTATGCCTGGATTTGGTACGAGTGGTCGCACTTACAACAATGCTCTTGACCTAATGAAGGAATTAGGAATCACTCAAAAAGAAATTTCTATCAAAAATGCTGTGCTACAGCACTTTGAAGATATAGGTCACGATGCAAATGTGAAAGATGTGACTTATGAAAATAGTCAAGCTCGTGAACGCACTCAGATATTGATGGACTATGCCAATCGTTGCAATGGTTTGGTGCTTGGTACAGGAGATTTGTCGGAACTTGCTCTTGGATGGGCTACCTACAACGGTGATCATATGTCCATGTATGGTGTGAATGCCGGTATTCCTAAAACATTGGTGAAGGAATTGACTCGTTACTTCGCACTTAATGAATTTGAGCAAGAAAAGGTAAGTGATATTTTGCTTGATATTGTGGATACTCCTATTAGTCCCGAACTTACACCTGCCGATGAAAATGGTAATATCAAGCAAAAGACAGAGGACTTGGTGGGACCATACGAATTACATGATTTCTTTATCTATCATGTGATGTACAACGGATTTGCTCCTCGCAAGATTTATTCTCTCGCAAAAGTGGCATTTAATGGTGAGTATGACGATGATACTATCAAGAAATGGTTGCGTACTTTCTATCGCCGTTTCTTTATGCAGCAGTTCAAACGCTCTTGTTTGCCCGATGGACCGAAGGTGGTGTGTGTGAGTCTGTCTCCTCGTGGTGGTTGGGCTATGCCAAGCGATGCTTGTGCAAAATTGTGGCTCGAAGAATGCGATAACCTATAAAGGGAACTTCTATTAATTTCCCTTAAATACATTAAAGCAAAGACTTAGAGTATCAATTCCCTTGCAATTTTGTTGGGGAATTGATACTTTATGTTTACCTTTGTAGTGTATTTATGAAATCTCTTTTTAATAATATATATATTGTTTTTCGTACTCTGATTCTCATAGCACTTGTGGGGATTGGGGCTATTTTTGTATCGGTATATTTGTTGCTGCTTTTCCCTCAGTTTCAAAATGGAATGCGAGATGTGGCAGAAAAGGAGTTGACAAAACTGCTCAATGCCGAAGTAGATATAGCAAAAGTGAATTTCGAGCCATTCACCAAGGTGGTGCTTGACGATGTAACTATTCACGACAAAGATGGCAACAAATTGCTTTTTGTAGATAAACTTGGTGCTGGCGTAAGTGTGTATAATCTTGTGGTAAATCGCCGTATGGTATTTACTTATGCCGAGGTTGTAGGGCTTGATGCTCGTATCTCAAAACCAACTAAAGATGGTCCTCTTAATGCCCAATTCCTTTTGGATATTCTTTTCCCGAAGAACACCAACAAACCTCCTACAAAGTTTGATTTGTCGATTTATAATGTGGTGTTCAGAAAGAGTCGCCTATCCTACGATGTGCTCGATGAAGATGTAAAAAACGGAAAATTTGACAAAAATCACATCGAAATCAACGACTTAAAGGCCGATATTGCTTTACCTCGAGTGAAAAACGATGATTTCATAGTCAAGGTAAAGCGTTTGTCATTTGCCGAGCGAAGTGGCTTAAATCTTAAACGCTTAACGCTGGATTTGCGTTTGAACAATCAAGAGGTAGGAGTGGAAAATTTTAGAGTGGAATTGCCTAATTCTTGCTTTAAAATGAAAGATTTTGTCTTGCATATCAATGGCTTGAAAACTATTGGATCTCAAATCAAGAATATAGATTTAGATGTGAACACTTCAGAGTCGTATGTGGCCTTGAAGGATTTAGCGTGTTTTGTGCCAGCATTTGCCAACCTTCAGAATGTGGTGAATGTAGATGTGGTGGCAAATGGCTCATTGCAGAATCTGAATGTTTCGTCGCTGAACCTATCTACTCAAAAAGGCAACACAGCCATAAAAATGAA
This sequence comes from Muribaculaceae bacterium, assembly GCA_045656705.1. GTDB lineage: Bacteria > Bacteroidota > Bacteroidia > Bacteroidales > Muribaculaceae > RGIG4576. The sequence goes on from JAZORR010000014.1 coordinate 12,387, forward strand.
GGGCGAACTGAATCAGTTGCTAAATAAGGATTCAATTAGCGTAGACCTGTCAAATATCTATGTGCATGTTGAGGGTAGGGAGGCTGTAGATGTACTGTCGAGTATGACCAATTTGAAACCCGATGTGCGTCAAATGCTTTTGACATGTGGCAGTGTTACCGTAAACGGGAAATTACATGGCACTATAAATGCAGCCAATTACAATGGTTTGCTCAAAACATCTAAAGGTGATTTGAAGTTGAATGGTCTATTTGTAAACAAGCGAAATGGTGCAGGATTTAAGGGCAAGGTAACCACAGAAAATATAAATTTGGGTGGATTGCTTGGTAAAACCGAACTTCTTGGCGAAACTGCTTTCGACTTGGAAGTAAATGGCGAAAAATATGGTAGAAATTATCGTGTTGAGGCTGTGGGTAATGTACCATTCATAGACTTGAAGGGGTATAGATATAATGATATCACAGCCGATGTGTTGGTGACTCCGTCAGAATACGATGGTCATCTCTCGATAAAAGATGAAAATGTGAAATTGGCAGTTGGAGGCCATGTGTCATTGAAAGGTAAAGACTCAAGTATCGACCTAAATGTGAAAATGGATAGTTGTAACTTGGCTAATATCAATTTGTGGCATAAGTATCCAAATCACATGCTATCGTTCAATATAGATGCTAAAGCCTATGGCAATCAAGTAGAAAACCTAAACGGTAACTTGGTTATTGAAGGTTTGAGCTATGTCGATGACGAAGGTAATGGTGTGAATCTGCCTCACTTCGAGGTCAATGCCGATAACACTAAGCAACCTTACGAGGTGCATATAGCATCTGATGTGATTGGGGGTAATCTTATTGGTAATTACAAAATCAATCAAATCGTGCCTACTATCAAGCGAGTGATAGCACAAGCTATGCCTTCACTTTTTGATGGTAATACTCGTATCGCCGATACCGACGCATTTGCCAACGACTTTGAATGTAATATCGCGGTGAAGCCAAGTGAATACACCAATTCTATACTCACATTCTTCAAACTGCCGGTAACTCTTCCTCATCCATCTGTGATGAATATCAATGCTTATGTGAATGAGAGTGATGAACGCTTTGGTGTGAATGTGAATGTACCATATTTGGCTCAAAAAAATAAACTGATAAAGAATAGTTCGGTTTATTTGGGCTCGGATTCTATTGGCGATGGCTTAGCCTTGAGTGTAAAATCTTCTATTCCATTGAAAAAAGACATAATGCACTTGAATGTAGAAGGTCATGGCGTGAAAGACATCTTCAATTCTCATGTAGCTTGGGTTGTGCCTCATCAAAACGATTTCCACGGCGATTTGGATTTTGCTGTGAAACTTTTGCGTTCTCACGAAAGCGACAAACTGATGACCACTATCGATGTGAATCCTACCACTTTGGTGTTCAATGATACTGCATGGTATGTGCAAGATTCTCGTATCGGGGTATATAACAATTCGGTGCGTGTGAACAACTTCAAGGTTGTGAGCGATAAGCAATTTGTGAAAATTAATGGTCGCACATCGAGCGAGGCTGAAGATAAACTTTTGGTGGAATTGAAGGATATCAACCTCGACTATGTTTTTGAAATATTGCAAATCAATAATGTTACTTTCGGTGGTAGTGCCACAGGTAAGATTTTTGCATCTCAATTATTATCAAAGTCACCAAAACTTGAAACTGAAGTGTTCAATGTCGACGGAATGACCTACAATGGCTCGCTGCTTGGTGATGCCGATATCAAGAGTTTCTGGGACAACGATGATAAGTTTGTGGCTATTCAAGCCCATATTGAGCAACCAAATGGTTATGCGAGCGATGTGGATGGCGAAATATATGTCACAAAAGACTCTCTGCGCTTTGATTTCAATGCCGAAAAACTAAATGTAGGTTTTATGAAACCATTTATGGCTGCCATCACAAGCGACCTCGAGGGTGTAGCCTCTGGATATGCTCAACTTTACGGAAAGTTTAGCACTATCAACCTCAAGGGAAAAATCTTTGCCGAAGACCTTAAAGTGAAAGTGGATTTCACTAATGTATATTATTGGGCATCAGATACTATTTACATCGAGCCTGGTATTATCAAGTTCGACGATGTGGAAATTAAAGATAGGCATGGCAACACTGCTATGTTATCGGGAAGTGTGATTCACGATAGTTTCCGCGATGCGTTATTTGATTTCTCGGTGACCGATGCCAAGAACTTCTTATGCTATGATGTGCCTACTCGTATGGAAAATAATTGGTATGGTACAATCTATGGCAATGGTTCGGCTTTCTTGAAGGGTGGACCGGGTATAGTAGACATCACTGTGAATATGGAAACTGCTCCGAAAAGTGTGTTCTATCTCGAACTCTCCGACGAAGAAACTGCCCTCGAATATGACTTCTTGACATTCACCGATGTGAAACGCGAACAAGAAGAGAAACAGAAGGAAATCGAACGCACCGATGAGGAGCGTATGCTCATCTATTACGATAATCTTCGCAATAAGACTGAGGTTAAGTCGTCTGGCGATCGTGTGGTGATAAAGATTAATGCAGGCGTCACTCCTGTGGGCCAACTTGTGCTTGTGATGGACCCTGAAGCTGGAGATAAAGTTAAGGCTACGGGTAAGGGTGACCTTACTATGGTATATGATACCGCTGCCGAAGAACCTTTGACTGTATCGGGTACCTACAACATTGAAAAGGGTACTTACAATTTCACTTTGCAAGATATCATTGTGAAAGAATTCTTGATCGACGATAATAGTACCATCACATTCGAAGGCGACCCTCTCAAAGTCATTACTGTAGACATCGATGCTGTGTATCGATTGAATGCCAATCTGTTAGATCTTGACGAATCGTTTGGTTCTGACAAGTCGTTCAACAACACTACTGTGCCTGTGAGAGCAATGATGAATATCAGTGGTAACCTTGCCAATCCCGATATTAAGTTCCGACTTGAATATCCTACACTCACAGGTGAAGCTGCCGATAAGGTGAATAGTATTATTGGCACCGACGATATGCTCAACCGACAAATTATTTACCTGTTGGCGATGAACCGATTCTACACGCCAGAGTATATGGGTGGCTCAAATAAGAACAACGAACTTGCTTCGGTGGCTTCGTCTACCATTTCGTCGCAATTGTCTAACATACTCGGACAAATCAGCGACAAGTGGCGTATTGCTCCAAACTTTAAGAGCGATAAGGGCGATTTCTCCGATGTGGAAGTGAACTTAGCTTTATCAAGTCAGTTGTTAAATAACAGGCTCATTATTAATGGTAATTTTGGATACCGTGATAAGTTGGAAAACAACAACACTTCCAATTTTATTGGCGATTTTGACATAGAGTGGTTGATTAGTCGCACGGGTAATATGCGATTTAAGACTTTCGGTTATAGTCATTTCAACGACCAAAATTACTATGTGAAAAATTCAAGAACTACTCAAGGCGTAGGTCTTGAATTGGAATACGATTTTGACACTCCTTTCCTTTTCTTCAAGAACAGAAAGAATAAGGCAGTGAAGAACGATACGATTAATTCAGCGGCACAACCGATTGATTCAGTGAAAATAGAAAAATGATAAAGCGAATTTGGTACATATTGATGCTTGTGCTGTGCGGCTCGGTGAATGTATTTGCTGAGGGTATTGCCAACGATACTTTGTCTGTGCCGACCAAGAAGAAATGGTATACACAAATAAGTGAATACCGTAAACTGTCGGGTGATTCCGTTGCTGTTGACTCATTCAAAACGGAGTATGGCAAGCAATATTGGATGCTTGCAGCTGCTGCCGCAAAACTCAATCTCGCCGATGAAACTATCGAGTATCCTCGATTTGTACAATTTTGTGTAGATGTCTATAATTGGGGCGATCGCACTTTTGGCACCTACGATCCCGAGTATGTGGTGGGTACAGGTAAGAAGTGGAAATTGCAGATAGAAAACGATAATTGGTATGATTTTTATCATTTGAAGCAACCAGGTGGCTTGAAGATGGCTATGGCCTCTGATGTGGCTCCAAACTTGGGCATATCCTTATCCTATATGGCTGTTAGTGTGGGATATTCTGTGAATGTGGATAAATTCTTTAGTGGCGAACCGGTGAAGCATAAGCGTTGGGATTTCAATTTCAATTGTGCCCTTTTGGCTCTGGATGCTTACTACACCAATAACACAGGAAATACCAATATTCATAAACTCAACGATTATCACAATTATAACATATTTAAATCAGACTATAAGTTTTCGGGCCTATCGGTGGAATCCTATGGCATTGATGCATATTATTTCTTTAATAATATGAAATATTCGCAAGCAGCTGCCTATGGTTATTCAAAACTGCAAAAGAAGAGTGCAGGTTCGTTTATTGCTGGTGTCACTCTTTCGCATCAGAATGTCGACATAGATTTCAATACGCTGCCCGAAGTGTTCTTGAATAAATTGCCCGACGAACGCCGTAAATACCATATCCATTACAACGACTATAGTGTGATGCTTGGGTATGGATATAATTGGGCATTTAAGAAAAATTGGTTGCTAAATGCTACTGTGATGCCCGCATTTGGATTTAATCACAGTCTTAGTGCAACCGATGTGAAGGCTTATCGCAAAGATAAGTTTGGAATGAGTGTGAAGGCCAAGTTTGCTTTGGTTTATAATCATAATAGGTTCTACTACAGTATAAATGGTAAGTACGACGGACATTTTTATAGCACCAAGGAATACCAATTTATAAATTCCTATAGCAACCTTGCAATATTGGCTGGATTTAGATTTTAGTGAACTTCTAATTAGAAATAAATATATGAGTGTAATAATTTTAGGTATTGAATCGTCATGCGATGATACATCGGCTTCTATAATCAAAGATGGAGTGATGTTGTCAAATGTGATAGCGAGTCAGAAGGTGCATGAGGCTTATGGTGGTGTGGTGCCAGAATTGGCATCGCGTGCACATCAGCAAAATATAGTACCTGTGGTGTCGGAGGCAATTCGTCAAGCAGGTATCAATAAGGAAGATATTAGTGGTATCGCCTTTACTCGTGGACCGGGTTTGATGGGTTCGTTATTGGTGGGTACTTCTTTTGCAAAGGGGTTGTCTTTGGCTTTGAATATACCTTTGCTTGATGTAAATCACCTTCATGGTCATGTGCTTTCGCACTTTATCAAGGAAGATGAAACTACCGAAGTGCCTGAATTCCCTTATTTGTGTCTGCTCGTGTCGGGTGGTAACTCACAAATTATTAAGGTGAATTCGCCAAGTGATATGGAAGTGCTCGGTCAAACTATCGACGATGCTGCTGGTGAAGCATTCGATAAATGTGCTAAGGTGATGGGATTGCCTTATCCAGGTGGTCCTTATATCGATCGTCTTGCTGCAGAGGGCGATGCTAATCGTTTCAAGTTTAGCAAACCTCACATTGCTGGTCTCGACTATAGTTTCAGTGGTTTGAAGACTTCGTTCCTATACACTTTACGCGATGAGAAGAAACTCAATCCTAATTTTGTCGAAGAGAATATGGCAGATTTGGCTGCTTCATTGCAAAAAACTATCATAGACATCTTGATGGATAAATTTGGTAAGGCTATCAAGCAAACAGGCATCAAGACTGTGGCTATAGGTGGTGGTGTGTCGGCCAATTCGGGTGTGCGTAATGCTGTGGCTGAATATTGTGAACGTCGTGGCATCAAGGCCTTCATTCCTAAGCGTGCATTCACCACCGACAATGCTGCAATGATTGCCATTGCTGGATACTTCAAATATCTCGAAAAGGATTTTTGTGATATCAATCTTCCTCCTTTTGCGAGAGTTACTCTTTAATATACTACTTATAAGATTGGTGCTATGGATGTTTCGGTGATTGTGATAGGCGATGAATTGTTGATCGGTCAAGTGACCGATACCAATTCTGGGTGGATTGCACGCCACCTTCATCCTCTCGGCTGGAGAGTGAGTAGTGTGAGAGTGATAGGCGACAGTGCCGATGAAATATTGAATGCTGTGGACGATGCATTCGCTCACACCGATGTGGTGCTTACCACAGGCGGACTTGGTCCCACAAAAGATGATATCACCAAGACCACTCTTCTTCAATATTTCGGAGGTGAGATGGTGATGGATGAGGCTACTCTGAGAAATGTGGAGGAGATAGTGCAAAAGCGTCATCTCCGAATGAATCCTCTCAACGAGGCGCAAGCACTTGTCCCATCATCGTGCCGAGTAATTCAGAACGAAGTGGGTACAGCTCCTATTATGTGGTTCGAACGCGATGGCAAGGTGTTGGTGTCTATGCCAGGCGTTCCTTTCGAAATGGAAACAATGATGCAGCGTGAGGTGATACCACAGCTTGTTAGTCATTTCTGCAGTCACATGCACATAGAGTTTCGCACATTCATAGTAGTGGGCTATGCTGAATCGGAATTGGCTATCAAGCTCGATGATTTTGAAAATCAACTGCCCGATTTCGTTAAACTTGCCTATTTGCCTAAACCGGGTATTATGCGATTAAGATTGAGTGGCTCACACACCGATTCGTCTGTATTGCTCAACGAATTAGACCGACTTTCTTCCCTTCTCAATTCTATACTTGGCAATGCGATAGTGTGCCATGGCGATAAGACTATGCCCGAAATTTTAGGCGAGATACTTAAGGCTAAATCTCTCACTTTGGCCACTGCCGAAAGTTGCACAGGTGGCAATGTTGCTCACCAAATCACAAGTGTGGCAGGTAGTTCGGCTTATTTCTTGGGCTCTATCGTATCCTATACCAATGATATTAAGCATCAACTCTTGCAAGTGCCCACCGAAGTGCTTGCTGAGTATGGAGCTGTAAGCGAACCCACTGTGATACAAATGACCAATGGTGTTTGCTCTCTGCTTGGTGCCGACTGTGCTATGGCCACTTCGGGTATTGCTGGTCCTGGGGGTGGTACTCCCACCAAATCTGTGGGTACTGTGTGGATGGCTGTGAAAGTGGGCGAGCGAGTAGTTGCACAATGCAAGCATTTCCCAGGTTCGCGCGATAGGGTGATAGATCGTGCCACCACCGAGGTGCAATTGATGCTTCTAAAGGAATTGATGAAATAAAAAATGAATATATGTCATCGGCTAAAGTGCGTATCAGATATTTCGACCTTATGAAGGGAGTGTGTATCATTCTTGTGGTACTATCGCATTGCTATGACGCACTCGGCATGCAAATCGCAAATCCATATCTATGGAGTGTGCTTGAGCATTTGCGTATGCCTTTGTACTTCTTTCTCTCTGGAATGTTTTTCAAAGAATATAGTGGCATTGTTGAGTTTGTGGTGAAGAAATTCAATCGCTTGATAGTGCCGTTTCTTTGTTTCTCGGTTTTGTCGGTGTTGCCCACGATGATTGTGGGAGATGAACCTTTTGATTTCTTTACACTCAAAAATCATGTGGTGTGGATGCTTAAATATGCAGGTTACCTATGGTTCTTACGCACCCTTTTCGTGGCAAATATACTCTATTATATATATAATAAGGTGGTAGGTCGCAAATCTATGGTTATGAAATGTGCTGTGCTATGTGCAGCAGTAGCCATAGGGTGGATTGTAAACACCTATCTGCCTCAGAGCGATGAGTGGCGACGAGATTATGGTATATTGCTCACCAACGTTACTTCGCTTATAGTGTTCCCGTTCTTTTTTGTGGCATCAAATATAAAACCACTATTGAGCCGTATCGAAAACTTGTCCCTATGGCGAGTTCTCTTGATTGCCCTTGCGTCAATTATCGTCAGCGTAGCCACAGCCCAAGGTGGAGTGTATCTGCTCTATGCTAAAGTAGGTAATGGAGCATTAGGATTTTACTTATCTGCCTTCGGTGCTATATTTGCTGTGATGTGTGTGTGCATTATGCTTCGCAATATATGCAGTAGGGGATATATCAATTACATCGGTCGTTATTCTATTATAGTATATCTCACTCACATGCCATTTATCACTCTTATGGTGAAAGGGGGAATAATTTCCAATCTGCCTGTGCTTGCACTCGTCACATTGGCCGCGATGCCACTATTTGTGTGGGCGATGAAGCGATATATGCCAGCTTTCGTGGCTCAACGCGATATTTTTATCTACTCCAACTATACGCTGAAACTGGATTGGAATGCATTTTCTTTGAAAAATAGATAGGAAAGTGTTGTGTATTAACGAAAAAAGTCGTACCTTTGCAGTCGGAAAATTTCAAAACAGCAGTACAACGACTATTCCTTTAGTCCTGTTCTGTGACTTTAATCGTTGAAACTTCGATGCAACACAATGATGCTTAGTTAGTTGCATAAAGCGTAGGACGATATTGTACATAAAAAATCGCTTACAGTTAACAACCTTGCTCGTCAATGTTGCCGACTGTGTTTTATTTAGAATATTGCGCTACTGCGAAGAAAGAGGTGGCAGTAAATTGGCTGAAAAGCTGACATACTCTACAATGGACTCTGTTTTGAAATAAATTAATTTAAAACATAATATTGAGATAAAGCCATGTCAAAAATTTGTCAAATTACAGGCAAGAAGGCGATCACAGGTAACAATGTATCGCACTCTAAAAGAAGAACAAAGCGTAAATTTAACGTGAATTTGTTCAAGAGAAAATTCTTCTGGGTAGAAGAAGGTCAATGGATTAGTTTGGTAGTATCTGCAAACGGTTTGCGTATTATCAATAAACTTGGTCTTGATGCAGCATTGAAGAAAGCTGCTAAGGATGGTAATCTAACAGAAATTAAAATCGTAGAAAAGTAAAATCAAGATGGCAAAGAAAGCAAAAGGTAATAGAGTTCAAGTCATCCTCGAATGTACTGAGCAAAGAGCAAGTGGTGTGCCAGGTATCTCTCGTTATATTACCACTAAGAATAGAAAGAACACCACAGAACGTATGGAATTGAAGAAGTACAATCCATATCTTAAGAAAGTAACAGTTCATAAAGAAATCAAATAATAAGTAAAGTCATATGGCAAAGAAAGTAGTTGCAACGTTGCAAAAAGGTGAAGGCCGTACTTATAGTAAGGTCATCAAGATGGTGAAATCGCCAAAGACTGGCGCTTATGTATTCAAAGAACAAATGGTTCAAAACGACCAAGTAAAAGATATTTTGGCTAAGTAATTTCCAAAACTCTGAATATATAATTTAAGGTTCATACTCCACACGAGTGTGAACCTTATTTTTTTCCACCTTTATAACGCACCACTAAGGAAACCGTGACATATCACTATTATTATTATAACCACGAATAGTTGTCTTAGTTGTCCCAGATGTCTTATAAACACTTCCCACTCCTAATTGATTTAAATACGCACTATCAAAAGGAAAGTAGGGACGCACGGCTCGTGCGTCCGCAAAAAAGCATTCACTAAAAGTAAATATAAGTCCGAAGGGTGTTTATCCATAGAACCTTTAGCTCACGGCTACGCCGTAAACCCTATGATGAGCGAAGCGAATCTTAGGGAATAAGAGCATCCATCCACCCACAACCTCGACGAGGTTGCACTTAATCTGCAACTCAAAGAAAGCCCTTGTGGCTTCGTCTAAGGTAACCCTGTA
>JAZORR010000015.1:0-19886 GCA_045656705.1 Muribaculaceae bacterium
ACACTTCTTGCCGTTAATTTCTTGCAAGTCTACTACTTCATCAATACCAGTCAATGTCTTTTTACCATCTACATTGGTATAAACTTCGTAGTAAAGTTTATCCACTGAAAGACCGTCGCTGATAGCACGGCTTGCAGCACCCTCATCGCTTAGCGATACGTTGAACTTAGCCTTCATCTTGCCACCTAATTCAGGAGCAACGGCATCGTCCGAACATGATGTTGAGCATACTAATGCAGTAGCACCCAACAAAGAGAATAATACCTTTTTCATAAACGCGTTTTTTAAATTAATAAGTTATTTAATTAAAATTTATTTGTTTCAATATCTGATTTTACCAAAGCATAATATACCTTAAGATAATTAATCACGCAAAGTTAATAAATAAAAAAATACCCCACCTTTTACCAGTATTAAATTTTGTTAAATTGGGGGGGTAACAGCAGCAAATATTTTCAAAATAAGACATATTGAACAAAATTCGGAGAAATAGAACAGTTTTATTATGTGAGGTGAGAGGAGTGAGAAATTAGAAGTTTGAAGTGGGTGGATAATGAGGAAATAACGATAATTTCTGCAATATTTTTACAGGTTTATCGTTATCAAAATAATATACATTAAATTATGACAATAAAACAATCATATATTTCGGCTATATTAGCCTCGTTCATCGCAATTATTGCTCTATGGTATGCACCTTCGGCTTACGCTCTGCCAGCTGATAGTTATGCCAAGGAGTCGGTACTCGCTAAAGGCAATTGGGTGAAGGTGAAAGTGAGTGAAGATGGTGGTATTCAGCACATTTCACCATCTAAATTGAAGGAATGGGGATTTGCCAATCCTTCGGCTGTGAAAATCTTCGGTTACGGGGGTGCTCCTATTTCACATTTACTCAATGGTGACCAAATAGATGACCTCGTGCAAGTGCCTACTTATCGCAATGGTAACAACATATATTTCTATGCACAAAGTGTAACTACTTGGCGTACTGACAACCTTATCCCATATGTGCAATACCAACACCCTTATGCTACTGAGGCATATTATTTCATCACCGACCGTAGCGACATAGATCCTCTCACTATCAGCGAGGTAGACGCTACTCCTCAAAGCGGTGGCAAAGAAATCAGCACCTACACTGCTCGCACTTTTCACGAGAAAGAACTCACCTCTCCTGCCGAATCGGGTAATTTTATGCTTGGCGAAGATTTCCGTTTCACATCATCACGCGAATATTCAATAACTTTGCCAGGATATATCGACAATACTCCTGTGCTTATACTCACATCATTCGGAGCAAAAGTGACCGGAGGAACAGGACTGATTTCGTTCACTGCCAATGGCAAAGAAATTGAAACTTCGGAAAGCGATAAAATCACTCCAATAGAATCGAATAATGGTGCGTTTTTACGACTTATTCGCACTCTAAAGACTGTGCAACTCATAGAAAACAATCTGCGATTGGGCGTAAAATTCACCACATCGGGTTCGGCAACAATAGCCAATCTCGACTATATCACATTGAACTACACTGCCAAGATTTCGGTGGGCAGATTCCGTACAGAGAAAGAAACATCTACGCAAGACGTTATCGTTATCAACGACGAAATAGTAGACGACAAATTACAATTGTGGGATGTGACCACCCCTCACTCACCATTCGCCATAAAAGGCAATCGCGAAGGCAAAATAGTGAAATTCTCACCCAGTCAAAAGGGACATCGCGAATATGTGAGTTTCTCTACAAATTGGTCGACTCCATCGCCACAAATGGTGGAGAAAGTGAGCAACCAAAGTATTCATAGCGAGGCAACTCCCGATATGATTATCATCACGCCAACAGAATACAAGGCACAGGCTCAACGCATTGCCGATTTGCACCTGATGCTCGATTCTATGCGTGTGCTTGTGGTGGAAGAAACGAAGGTTTTCAACGAATTTTCTTCGGGCACACCCGATTTTATGGCCTATCGCAAGATGGCAAAGATGTTTTACGATCGCGGAGCAGATAGCACAGGCCATCGATTGGGATACATCTTGCTATTTGGTCGAGGCACTTATGACAATCGCAAACTTTCATCTACTATAAAGGCGTTGAAGTATCCAATGCTTCTCACTTGGCAAACCGATAGCGGACTCAACGAAATAGACTCATACTCTACCGATGACATTTTAGGACAACTCGAAGATGGCGCAGGCAACGATTTTTCAAACGATCATCTAAGCATAGCCGTGGGGCGTATGCCCGTGAAGAGTGTGACCGAAGCAAAAAATGTGGTGGACAAACTATATGCCTACACCACAAAACAAGATTTCGGCACTTGGAAAAATAATGTAATGATCATAGCCGACGATATGAACAGCGGCATTCATATGGAGCAAGCCGATGCCGTGATAGAAGGTCACAAGACCAACGGAGGCGAAAGTTATGTGTACAATCGCATATATCTTGATGCTTTCCCGCTTGAAAATTCGGGATCGGGACGCTCATTCCCCGAGGCAAGAAAGAAGATGTTCCAGAAACTCAACGAAGGTGTGCTATACCTCAATTACATCGGTCACTCAGGTAATTACGCATGGACAGGCGACGGACTCCTCACCTTCAACGACATCAACTCGATGTATCTGAAGCACTACCCTCTAATGCTCACTGCATCGTGCGAATTCACCCGACTCGACAAGGCCGAAGAAACAGGAGGTGAAACCCTTTTCCTCAATCCTCGAGGCGGAGCTATTGCACTATTCACCACAGCACGACAAGTGTATATCAGCGATAACGGAATGCTTAATAAGAGTATTTCACGATATATGTTTGCACGCGACAAAAACGGCAAGCACTATCGCATAGGTGACATACTTCGTCACGGCAAAAATAGCATTGGCAACAACACCAACAAACTCAAGTATTTCCTTGTGGGAGACCCTGCATTACGTCTCGCCTACCCTACTTATGGAGTGAAACTTGAGTCGATCAACGGAAAGCCTGTGAGCAGCGACAATATGCCTATATTTCAAGCACGCCAATCTATCACACTCAAAGGTTCAATCACCGACAGCAATGGCAAGGTGGCAACTGACTTTAATGGGGCCATCATCCCTACCCTCTACGACATCGAAGAGAATGTAGAAACACATGGTTATAGTGCAGGTAGCGAAGAAGGTAAAGTGTATAATTATCTCGACCGTTCAAACAAACTTTCTATCGCAAAAGATTCGGTTATCAACGGCGAATTCACCGTGACTGTGGCTATTCCTTCGGAAATAAACGCTCCATCTCAATACGACAACTACACCCCTGCTATGCTTAATTTCTATGCAAACAGCGTAGACGGCATAGAGGCAAATGGCAATAACGAGCAATTCTATATCTATGGTTACGATACAGAAGCCGATACCGACACCATAGGCCCTACCATCGAACTATTTGCACTCAATTCACAATCATTTGCCGACGGCGATCAAGTGAATGAATCGCCACTTGTGATGGCACTAATACACGACGAAAATGGCATCAACCTGTCAAATAGCGGTATCGGTCATCAAATGACATTATTGCTCGACAACAATATTTCTTACTCAGATGTGGCATCGTATTACACCCCCGACTTCACATCGGTGGGCAACAAAGGCTCAATCAACTACAGTCTGTCCGACCTCAGCGAAGGCGAACACACGCTACGCCTAAAAGTGTGGGATACATTCAACAATTCATCAGAAAAGACCATCACCTTCAATGTGGTGAACGGATTGAAACCCGAAATGCACGATGTGTATGCCGTGGGCAATCCAGCCAAAGAAGATGCAAAATTCTATATCAAGCACAATCGCCCCGATGCACTTATCACAGTCACACTATATGTGTATGACCTTATGGGACGCTTGGTGTGGAGTACACAAGAAAGTGGAAAGAGCGATATGTTCACCTCATTCCCTATCACTTGGAACTTGACCGACCAATCAGGTCGCAGAGTGCCTCGTGGCATATATGTGTATAAAGCAGGTATATCCACCGACGGAGTGCAAGAAACCACAAAAGCAAAGAAAATAGCAGTAGCTGCCGAATAAAGAAACTTATAAAAAAAATGAAAATATACATAAAAACATCGCCAGCGTCGGCACTTGAAAGTATCAATGTGGTAGACAAACCTTTAGGAGCTGGAGGACAAGGATGCGTGCATAACATTCGTACCTCTAAATATGCCGATTATTGTCTAAAAATATACAAGGATCAAAATGCTGCACAGAAGGAGTATGATCGCATCGCGTTTATGGTGCAAAACCCTCCACGCAACATCATAGGTGCCAACAATTTCCGTATTTGTTGGCCAGTGGCTCTTGCCTTTAATTCAAGTAAGCAATTTATCGGATATGTGATGCCATTGGCGTTTCCCGAAAGTAGAGACTTGCTCATTTTATCTTCTTACAACGCCAAACCTATAGATCAACAAGCACGATACAAGAAATATACTGCTTGGCACAATAAATATGAACGATTTACCGATGTAGGTCTCAAAAATCGCATCAAGATGCTATGCAATTGGGCTATAGCACTCTATGCCATTCACGAAACCGACAAATATGTAATCGTGGACCTAAAACCACAAAATGTAATGGCTACTGCGACGGGAAAAATCTCGATTGTAGACACCGACTCGTTCCAAATTTCACAAAATGGACGCATTCTATTCCCCGCTACAGCTTTTACACCCGATTACTTAGCACCCGAAGGCAAAACATTGCACCAAAACAATATGCCTTTTACCGAATCGTGCGACTGCTTTGCCGCTGCAGTTATATTCTACACCATCCTTATGGGTACACACCCATATAGCGGTACTATTCTCAAATACCCTTATGACAAATATGTAACACTTGAGGAATGCATATCGCAGGGGTTATTTGCTTTTGGCGACAAGAAGCAATATATCACGTTCCACTCAGGATTAAATCTGCACAAAAACTTCCACAATCTGCCTTTGAAAATCCAACAACTTTTCATTCGCGCATTTGGAAGTATTCCTTCCAATCGTCCCACTATGGAAGAATGGGGGAAGGCCTTGTATGAGGCTGCTGGCGATAGCGTAAAAATCACTACCACAACAGTGAAACCTGCAACAACAAGCACAACATCAACAACAAGCACAATCACTCGCACCAGAACGACGAGAGTAGCTCCTACCACAACGACAACACCCGTCTCTACTTACACGCCACGCTCAAACGCCTCAAGATATAATACCGTTAGCAAAAAGCCCGACAATCACTTAGTGTGGGCTATTCTTACCACAATATTATGCTGCTTGCCTACTGGTATTGTAGCCATAGTAAAAGCGTGCAAAGTGAATACGCTATGGTATCAAGGATTACACGACGAAGCCATTAAAGCTTCTGAAGATGCAAAGAAATGGAGCATATACGGCGTCATCTTGTACTTCATCTTCACAGTACTTATGATGATAACGTCTGCTTATTGATAATTTTTCTGCAAATATTCGCATTTTATTCAGAAATTATAGTTTACTTTGCACTAACAATTAACAAATAAAACAAAAAAACATTATGCGTAAGCCAGATAATTATTTAGTGTGGGCTATTCTCACCACAGTATTATGTTGCCTTCCGTTTGGAGTAGTGGCTATTGTAAAAGCAAGTAAAGTAGACAGCCTTTGGGCTCAAGAACTTCACGAAGAAGCAATCCAAGCATCAAACGATGCAAAGAAATGGAGCATCATCGGTGCCGTGTGTGGTTTCATTGGATGTATCATCTATTTCGTTTGCATGTTCATCGTTGGATTTGCAAGTGCTATGGGCGAATTTTAATCACTTGTGAGACATAAAAAACTATTCATAATCATAATGATACCGATAATCATCGGTATCATTTATTATTTTTTCAGCCCCACCGAAGCCAAGTGGATGCCAAAGTGCATATTCAAGCTGCTCACAGGCTGGGACTGTGCTGCGTGTGGCAATCAGCGAGCCCTCCACGCCTTCCTTCACGGGCATTTCTGTGAGGCCTTTCGTTATAACCCATTCTCTATCTTATCCATACCTTATCTCGCACTTGTGGCTTACACCACATTCTTCACATCGCCACTTGCAGTGCGATGGCGAAAGTATGTGCAGCATCGCATCACCATCCTCACCTACCTCGCATTGCTCATTATGTGGTGGATAGGTCGTAATATTTTTCTATAAATCGCTAAATTTATTCCATAATTTAGTATCTTTGCAAATTATATATAATATAATTATATAATTGCAGATTATGAACAACGAAAAATCGGTTTTGAAATGTGGAGCAGAATATGGTCTATTCTTTGGGCTATACCTCTCAGCCACATTCTTATCTTTCATCTATAGCACAATGTCGCCATTCATCAGTATGGTGGGATTGGCTCTATTTTTAGGCACACCTATAGTGTTGGGCACTATTATGTATCAATACCATATGTCGCATCCCGAATCATCTTCGTTTTCATCGGTGTGGACTTGTGGTTCTACCACATTCGTGTTTGGAGCATTAATATGGGCCGCAGTTGCCTACACATGGCTCGAATACATCGAACCCGGCTTCATCATTACACAAGCCAAGGAGGCACTTGCCTTATATGAGAGCAATGCCGAGCTCAAAAACTTAGATTTCACAAAGGCTTTACGCTTAGCCATCGAGAATAAAGACTTACCTACTCCTATCGAGTTCAGTCTGCAAATGTTATGGACATCTATCTCATTCGGTATGTTCACAGCACTTATCATCACTCCTTTTGTGCGACTTTTCAAGCCTAAAGCAAAAAGTAACAACAACAAATAACAAGAATACAAATCATAGATAACAATAATATACACTTATGGATATTTCGATAGTAGTTCCACTATACAACGAAGCAGAATCATTGCCAGAACTTACCGCATGGATTGAGCGCGTAATGAAAGAAAACAATTTCACTTACGAAATTTGGTTTATCAACGACGGCAGTACCGACGAATCGTGGGAAGTAATCAAAGAATTACAAAAGAAAAACGATTGCGTGAAGGGCGTTTGTTTCCGTCGTAATTATGGCAAATCACCAGCACTCAACACTGGTTTCCAACGCGTACAAGGCGATGTGGTGATAACTATGGATGCCGACTTGCAAGATAGTCCCGACGAAATCCCTGAACTTTATCGAATGATCACAAAAGAGGGATACGACCTCGTGAGCGGATGGAAAAAGAAACGCTACGATCCACTTTCTAAGACTATCCCTACAAAACTATTCAATGCTACCGCACGCGCCGTGAGTGGCATCTATCTTCACGACTTCAATTGTGGATTGAAAGCCTATCGCAAGAAGGTGGTAAAGCACATCGAGGTATATGGCGATATGCACCGATACATTCCTTTCCTTGCCAAAGCTGCTGGATTCAAGAAAATCGGCGAAAAGGTGGTCCAACACCAAGCACGCAAATATGGAATCACCAAATTCGGTCTCAATCGTTTCGTAAATGGCTATCTCGACCTTGCCACACTATGGTTTCAAACTAAGTTTGGCATCAAGCCTATGCACTTCTTCGGATTGCTTGGTAGCTTGATGTTCTTACTCGGTCTCATTGCCGTGATCACTGTGGGGGTTACCAAACTATACAATATGTATGCAGGCAACCACTACACACTTGTTACCGACTCGCCATATTTCTACCTTTCGCTCACAGCGATGATACTCGGCACACAATTGTTCCTCACCGGTTTCATTGGCGAGCTAATAGCTCGCAATGCACCCGAACGCAATCACTATGAGATAGAAGAAGAAATCAAGGGGAAATAAATACTTACTAATATGAACAATAATTTCAAACAAATAGCCACCGAACGCTTTTCTTGTCGTCACTACTCACAAGAGCCTATCGACAAGCAGCAAATCATCGACATACTTGAGTGTGCTCGCCTCGCACCATCGGCTTGCAATCGTCAGCCATGGCGTTTTGTGGTGGTGACCGACGCTCAAGAGCTTGAGGCTGTGTGTCAAAGTTACGACCGTTCGTGGATCAAGGAAGCACCAGCAGCCATTATCGTACTTGGCAATCGTGCCGAAGCATGGCATCGCCAATACGACAACTACGATGCTACCGACATTGACATTGCTATCACCACCGAGCATATTTGCCTTGCAGCCACCGATATGGGACTTGGCACTTGTTGGGTGTGCAATTTCGAACCTACAGTGCTACGCAACGCACTCAATATTCCCGAAGAATGGGAACCACTTGTAATCATCCCTATAGGTAAACCAGCCGAAGGATGTGTAACAAAAGAAAAATCGCGTAAAGACATAGAAGAACTTGTGCAATGGGGAAAATTCTAAACATATTGTTCTCGTTTTGCGTCATCGTGGCAATGTTTGCCTCATGTTCAAATAAGGAATGCTTCGATAATCAGAGCACTCTGCCTCTTGCAGGATTTTACTCTATGCAAACGCAAGAGCAAATCTCGGTGGACTCTATCACCATCTATGGTGTGGGGGCAAAGGGCGATGCCAATCTATTAGATAACGGAAGTGCATCGAAGGTGTATATGCCGATGCCTATTAGTGGCAACTCGGCAAGTTTCGTGTTTCATTACAATGCGAAACGCCTTGACTTCGTTGAACTCAACGACACTCTTACCATACACTACAAGAGTTATCCAAAGTTTGTATCCAACGAGTGTGGTGCTATCTATCAATACGATGTGACCAATTTCACCTACACTCATCACCTTATCGATTCCATTGCTTTGCCTACTATGCAATTCAACAATATCGATAAAGAAGTTATCCAAATCTATTTCCGTACCGAATGAGAATGAAAAAACATATTTTCATATTATTACTTTCGTTCTTGTTTTCCACTCAATGGGTAGTGGCTCAAAATCGTCGCGTAAACCCTGTGAAGGAAAACTACAACACCGTGTTGCGTACAGATGTAAAAAATCAGAAGAAACCACCATTCACTAAGAAATGGCCAGGGCTGAAAAATGACACAATCATTCGTGACACACTATTCATTGCCGTAGACACCACCAAGAAGGAATTTACCTATCCCAAAATCAATGGCATCACTGTGGGTGCTAATATTTGGGATCCTATTATGCGTGTTTTCGGACAAAAATATGGTGGCATTGGCGTATCGGCTGAAGTGAGTTTGTGGAACAAGATATTCCCACACATTGAGGCGGGCGTGGGCACAGCATCACACACTCCCGAAGATATGAATTTCACATATAAGAGTACTGTTTCGCCATATTTCAAAGTGGGGGTTCGCTACAATTTCCTACACGGAAAGAGTTCAGACTACCAACTTCTTGCAGGCCTCAATTTTGGATATTCATCTTTCAAATACGACATTGAGAATATCTCCATCAATTCCGACTATTGGGGACAACCTATCACCACATCTATCAACGGGCTCAAGTCGAATGCGCTATGGGGTGAGGCATCACTATCGCTTAGGGTGAAGATAGCAGGAAACATCTCGATGGGATGGTCGGCAATATTCCATAAAATGCTTTCCTACAAGAAAAATGTGCAAGGCAATCCGTGGTATGTTCCGGGATATGGTACACTCGACAATACTTTTGGTGGTGCATTCTCAATATACTACACCTTACCACTCAACAAAAACAAGAAGCCAAAAGCCTTTAATGACGAAGAAATAAAATAATATTTTCTCACTATTGGCTTATTTGACATCAAACAAACTAAACGATAATAATCAACTACAAAAACATATACTATTATGAACAAAATTGTGAGCAAAACGCATTTCTCCGAAAATGTAGTGAAACTCGTTGTTGAGGCTCCTCTTATTGCAAAAGCACGCAAAGCAGGACACTTTGTGATTGTGCGCTGTGGCGAACACGGTGAACGCATTCCGCTCACCATTTCCGATTCTGATGTTGAACGCGGCACTATCACTCTTGTGATACAAGCCGTAGGTGAATCTACCAAGAAGATTGTGGCTCTCAACGAAGGCGATTACCTTACCGATGTTGTTGGTCCTCTTGGACAAGCTACTCACATCGAAAACTTCGGCACAGTGGTGTGCTGTGGTGGTGGTGTAGGTGTGGCTCCCCTATTGCCTATTGTGGTGGCTCTTAAGGCTGCTGGCAACCGTGTGGTGAGTGTGCTTGCAGGTCGCACCAAAGATCTTATCATTCTCGAAGACGAAATACGCCGTCACAGCGACGAAGTTATCATCATGACCGACGATGGCTCTTATGGCAAAAAAGGTCTCATCACTGCAGGTGTGGAGGAAGTAATCCTTCGCGAAAAGGTGGACAAAGTGGTGACTATCGGCCCTGCTATTATGATGAAATTTGTGGCATTGCTCACCAAGAAATATGAAGTACCTACCGAATGCTCACTCAACACCATTATGGTAGACGGCACAGGTATGTGTGGAGCTTGTCGCATCACAGTAGATGGTAAAACTAAGTTTGTGTGTGTCGATGGACCTGAATTCGACGCTCACAAAGTAGATTTCGATGAGATGCTTATGCGATTGAAGTCTTACAACTAATAATTGATGAAAATAATGGAAAACAACGATATACTTGCCCTTTCTCGTGCCGAAGAATGGCGCGAAGAGCTAAGAAAAGCAAAGACTGCGAAGGAACGTACTTCCACTCCTCGTGTGAAGATGCCCGAACTTGATGCATCTTATCGCATCACTTGCAAGGAAGAAGTAAACCAAGGTATCACAGAGG
Organism: Muribaculaceae bacterium; assembly: GCA_045656705.1. Classification (GTDB taxonomy): domain Bacteria; phylum Bacteroidota; class Bacteroidia; order Bacteroidales; family Muribaculaceae; genus RGIG4576. The sequence continues at coordinate 10,727 of JAZORR010000015.1, forward strand.
AAATGGCACTCATTGAGGCTTCTCGCTGCCTTGACTGTCCTAATCCTCAATGCGTGACAGGTTGCCCAGTAAACATTAATATTCCCGCCTTTATTAAGAACATCGAGCGAGGAGAGTTTGCTCAAGCACTTAGCACTATCAAGCAAACGAGTGCACTTCCTGCTGTGTGTGGTCGCGTGTGTCCGCAAGAAAAGCAATGCGAAAGCAAATGTATGTATCACAAAATGGGCAAAGAGCCTGTGGCTATCGGTTATCTTGAACGCTTTGCTGCCGACTATGGTCGCACTCACGCTGTAGAAGAAACCACAGCTATCGCATCTAATGGCATCAAGGTGGCTGTAGTGGGCAGTGGACCTGCCGGACTTTCATTTGCTGGTGATATGGTGAAACGCGGCTATGATGTAACCGTATTTGAGGCACTTCACGAGATTGGGGGCGTACTTAAATATGGTATTCCTGAATTCCGTCTGCCTAATGCTATCGTAGAAACTGAAATTGATGGTCTACGCGCTCTTGGTGTGAAATTCATCAAGGACTGCATCGTGGGCAAGACTATCACTTACGACAATCTTCACGAAGAAGGCTTCAAGGGCATTTTCGTGGCTTCGGGTGCAGGTCTTCCTCGCTTTATGGGCATTCCTGGCGAAAACCTCAACGGCATCATGTCGAGCAACGAATACCTTACTCGCATCAACCTTATGGGTGCTGGCACCGAAGGCTGGGACACTCCTGTGCTTAAAGGCGAGAATGTAGCAATCATTGGTGGTGGTAACACGGCTATGGACTCAGTGCGTACTGCATTACGTGCCGGAGCCAAACGCGCTATGCTTGTGTATCGCCGTGGAGAAGACGAAATGCCTGCTCGCCTTGAAGAAATCAAGCACGCCAAGGAAGAAGGTGTAGAATTTATGACTCTTCACAATCCTGTGGAATATCTTGGCGATGAAAAAGGTCGCGTGCGTGCTATGCGTGTACAACGCATGGAACTTGGCGAACCAGATGCATCAGGCCGTCGCTCTCCTGTACCTGTGGAAGGTGGTATCGACGAAATACCTGTAGATTTGGTGATTGTGAGTGTAGGTGTATCACCTAATCCACTTGTACCTCGCTCAATCGAAGGACTTGAAGTGAGCAAGCGCAACACTATCGTTGTCAATGAAGACACTATGCAATCATCACTCGCCGACCTTTATGCCGGTGGCGATATCGTGCGTGGTGGTGCAACTGTTATCCTTGCTATGGGTGATGGTCGCCGTGCTGCCCTCAATATGCATGAAGCTCTTTCTAAGTAATAGAAAATTCATTTACTACTATACAAAAAAGCGATATGCCTCAATGACATATCGCTTTTTCATATCTTTATGTTTTACTCTCTTATAGCAAGAACTTCAATAGGAAGAATGCCGATAGGATATACATTCCCACTGTAAGCTTCTTATGGTTACCACCAAGCAGGTTAAGCACTACATAGCTAAGCATACCGAGCACGATACCGTCTGAAATGCTATAACACAATGGCATCATCACGATACACATAAAGGCAGGAATAGCTTCGGTGTAATCTCTAAAGTCGATCTTCACCACAGATGCCATCATCATCACACCCACAAGCACAAGTACAGGAGCTGTGGCTGCAGATGGAATAGAAAGGAACAATGGAGCGAAGAACATTGCACTTAAGAAGCACAAACCACACACAAATGCTGTGAGACCACTACGGCCACCTTCTTCCACACCCGATGCACTTTCCACGTATGTTGTAATAGTACTTGTACCCATCAATGCACCACCGGTAGTGGCAAGAGCATCCACCATAAAGGCTTGCTTCAAACGAGGAATCTTACCATTTTCATCGATCATTCTAGCATGAGTAGTCACACCGATAATAGTACCGATAGTATCAAACAAGTCAACAAACAACAATGTGAACACAATCACAAACATTTCGCCTGTGAATATTTGATTCCACTCAAATTTGCAGAAAATAGGTTCAATAGAAGGAGGTGTACTCATCACACCACTGATATTTGTCACACCAAATGGAATACCTATAACAGTTGTAGCAATAATACCTATCAATAAAGCACCTTTTACTTTCTTAATAAGCATAATAGCCGATAGCACCAAACCAATTACACAAACAAGAGCAGAACCTTGAGTCAAATCACCGATTTTCACAAGTGTAGAGTCATGGTTTACAATCACTTGAGCGCTACTCAACCCGATAAACGCAATGTAGATACCGATACCCACACTGATAGAATTTTTCAGTGTCGTTGGAATCACATCCACAATCTTCTCGCGAAGGTTGGTGATCGTGAGCAAAATAAACAAAAGACCTTCCAAGAACACTGCAGTGAGTGCAAATTGCCAAGTGTAACCCATAATCATACAGATAGAGTAAGCAAAGAATGCATTTAAACCCATACCTGGAGCCAATGCAAACGGCAACTTAGCATACAAGCCCATAAGCATTGTAGCTGCAGCCGATACCAACACGGTAGTAGTAAACAACGCGCCCTTATCCATTCCTGTTGTACCAAGAATGCTTGGGTTCACCGCCAAGATATAAGCCATTGTCAGGAATGTGGTAATACCTGCCATAATTTCGGTCTTGACAGTAGTCTCTTTAGGATCGAATCCAAATAGTTTATTCAGCATAATAATAATAGTTTAACATTCTAATCGACAAAGATAGTTATTTTTATAAAAAATAATACTACTTTACAAGAATATATAAAAAACACCCTAATATTAGCACATCAATTCTTTCACACCACCCACAATCTTCTCTTTTTCCTCCCACTATATCACTATAGGCTGTTTAATTGCTATTTTTTTACTCACACTTTAATGCAATTCAAAGAGTTTTTTCTCTAAAAAATTCCATTTCTCGCACATTTTTCCAAAATCACGAATAGAGGGGCGATTTTTTTCAAAAAAACTTTCACTCCCACATTACTGGTTTCCAACAACTTACGATTTAATCGCAAAAAACTTGCATTTTTTCTCTCAAAAAAGTTTGTAGATTTGGAAAATAGTCGTACCTTTGCAGTCGGGTAAGTCCTATACGGCCAGCTCCTTGTCAACTCCCCCAGGTCTTGACCGAAGCAAGGGCAGCAGGTTGTAGCGGCGCGATGTAGTAAGCTTACCTATTTGCCTCTTTAGCTCAGTTGGCCAGAGCACGTGATTTGTAATCTCGGGGTCGTTGGTTCGAATCCGACAAGAGGCTCAAAAGGAATCAACACAAGTTGGTTCCTTTTTTTATTATGTAACAAATACAAAGAAACACTTATGATCACTCACATCTTCGCAAAGCATAGCAATATAATATATGTAGCATTGATTTCAATCTTGAGCTTTTCATTAATATCGGATTATATTCCCGGTGTAAACTCTTTCATCACTCCTCCTATCGCTTTATTCTTGGGATTGGTGTTTGCACTGCTTTGTGGGAAGGCTTATCCGTCGTTCAACAAGAAGATGTCGAAAAAGTTATTGCAATACTCAGTCATCGGACTTGGATTTGGGATGAACTTGCAGGCATCGCTCGCCTCTGGGGCTGAGGGTATGGCTTTCACTATAGTTTCGGTGGTGGGAACGATGCTTATCGGTTGGTTAATCGGTCGCAAAGTGCTAAAAGTGGATCGTAACACATCTTACCTCATAAGTTCGGGCACTGCGATATGTGGCGGGAGCGCAATTGCAGCTGTAGGGCCAGTGATTAAGGCAAAAGATAGTGATATGTCGGTGGCACTTGGCACTATTTTCATTCTTAATGCCATTGCTCTATTTATATTTCCAGTGATAGGCCATTGGCTCGGTATGACACAAGAGCAATTTGGATTGTGGGCAGCAATTGCCATTCACGACACGAGTTCGGTGGTGGGAGCAGGAGCTGCATATGGCGAGAAGGCTCTTGAAATAGCTACTACAGTAAAACTCACGCGTGCGCTTTGGATTATCCCATTGGCACTCGTCACTTCGTTTATTTTCAAAACCAAAGGGCAAAAAGTGTCGATTCCATGGTTTATCTTGTGGTTTGTGGTGGCGATGGTTATCAACACCTATCTACTAAGTATGAGTGAAACGGGTATTGCGATAGGCAATTTTATCAACGGACTTGCGAGAAAATCGCTAACACTAACACTTTTCTTCATCGGCGCATCGCTCTCGGTGGATACATTGAAAGCCGTGGGCATCAAACCTCTTATTCAAGGTGTGTTACTATGGTTGGTAATCAGCCTATCTACACTTGCCTATATCTATTTTTCTTAAATTCCCGAAAATTACTACCGAAAGGTGGCTGAATGGCCACCTTTTCGGCAACATATTACATAAACTTCACAAAATAACCTACCTCACAAAACGATTTATCTCGTCGGGTGTGAAATCTTTGCGTTGAGCATAATCGAGACGCTGGTCTTCGCCAATTTCTCCGATAACAAAATATTTACTATCGGGATGCGAAATCATAAGACCACAAATGCTTGATGCAGGCGACATGGCTCCGTTTTCGGTCAATGAGATACCGATTTCAGATAAATCGAGTAATTTATCGAGTTGAAAAATCACACTTTGATCGGGGAGCGATGGATAACCCACAGCCGGGCGTATACCTTGATAATATTGTCGGAGCAAATTTTCCTGGTTTTCACATTCATCGGTAGCATATCCCCATAGGTGGCGACGCACTCGCGCGTGAAAGCATTCGGTAGCAGCCTCAACGAGACGGTCGGAAACCGACTGAAGCAGCATTACCTGATATTCATCGGTGCATTCGGCGAGCATGGCGTAAATCTTTTCGCCCACCGTTACTGCAAACACTCCCACATAATCTTGCGTAGGTGCTACGAAATCGCAGAGCGAAAGCGACACATCGGCATCGTTTTTAGTTTGCTGGCGAAGCATCTCAATGCGTTCGTTGCCAATGACCACAGATTCGCCATCGCGATGAGCCGTAAGGATGCCCAAGCGTGCTTTTATGCTATCGTCGGCATCTTGAGTGAGAGAATCGAGCAATTTATTAGCATCGCTGAGCAAATCAGTAGCCTCAGGCGAATCGGATTTCACTTTCCACGCCGAGAAGAACGGAATCCAATTAATGAAACTGCGTGCTTCATCCACCTTAATATTATATGTGTTTACCCTATCCACATTTGGAGCAATAGGATTGAAATCAAACTTAGGAGCACGGGTGCGTGCCTCATCGATAGAGTACAAGTCTTGTTTTTGAGCATAGCGGCGACGCAAAGACTCCTGCATTTCGGTGTTTTCAGCCACATAATTAGCACGATCGGAAAGGAATCGTTGTGCCACCACAGGCATCATAGCCGCATCGCGAGTGTGCACCACCGGAGCATCGTAGATAGGAGCTATTTTCACTGCCGTGTGGAGAGGGCTTGTGGTGGCTCCACCCACCATAAGAGGAATATTGAGTGCCTTTTCTTGCATCAAGCGAGCCACACTACACATTTCTTCGAGCGAAGGAGTGATGAGCCCACTCAACGCAATAAAATCGGCATTTTCGGCAATAGCACGATTTACAATATCCTCGCCTGGCACCATAACACCCATATCCACTACATCGTAGCCATTGCAACGCAAGATCACTGCCACAATATTCTTACCGATGTCGTGTACATCTCCTTTCACTGTGGCAAGCACCACTTTTCCAGCCTTACCAACAGAGCCAGACGATTGTTTTTCGGATTCGATATATGGATTGAGCCACGACACAGCCTGTTTCATTGTGCGCGCACTCTTCACCACTTGAGGAAGAAACATCTTTCCTTCACCAAACAATCTACCCACTTCGTTCATTCCCGCCATCAACGGTCCGTCGATAACTGCGAGAGCTGAACCGAGTTGGTTATGCACCTTGGCAAGAGTGTCTTCGAGCATTTCGGTGCGACCTTTCACAATCATTCTTTGCAACAATACTTCGGCACTTACATCAGAAACAGAGACGGAGGTTTCGGAAGGTTTCGCACCACCATCTTTGATTTCCTGAGCCAAGGCAATAAGACGGTCGGTGGCTTCGGCATCACGATTGAATATCACATCTTCAATAGCATCACGCAAAGGAAGGTCGATATCTTCGTAAGGAATCATCGCCCCCGCATTCACGATAGCCATATCCATTCCCTTTGCAATAGCATGATACAAGAACACTGAGTGCATGGCTTCACGCACCAAATTATTGCCACGGAACGAGAACGACAGGTTGCTCACTCCACCACTCACCTTAGCCCCAGGCAAATTAGTTTTAATCCATTCCACTGCACGAATGAAATCGATGGCATAGGTGTTATGCTCCTCGATGCCTGTGGCAATGGAAAGGATATTAGGATCGAAAATAATATCGTGAGGATTGAATCCCACCTCATCGACAAGTATTTTGTAAGCCCTCTCGCAGACTTCAATTTTGCGATTGAAGGTGTCGGCTTGTCCGTTTTCGTCGAAAGCCATCACCACCACAGCAGCACCCATACGCTTAATGTGATGAGCCTTTTCCTTGAACAGTTGCTCGCCATCTTTAAGACTGATAGAATTGACAATGCCCTTGCCCTGCAAGCATTCAAGAGCGGCACAAATCACATTCCATTTAGACGAGTCAATCATCACAGGCACACGAGCCACATCGGGTTCGGAAGCAAGTAGACGTAGGAAATGAGTCATTTCTTTTTCGGCATCGAGCATAGCATCGTCCATATTCACGTCGACGATTTGTGCGCCAGCCTCCACTTGTGCAGTGGCGATGGACAATGCTTCGGAATAGTTTTGCTCATTGATAAGACGCAAGAACTTGCGACTGCCAGCCACATTGCATCGTTCGCCCACATTCACAAACATTCGTTCGGGTGTGATTTCGGCCATTTCGAGTCCCGAAAGTTGCATCACGGGTTCTTTAGGGAAGAATCGGCGAGGAGTGTAGTTCTTAGCCATTTCGGCTATCACTTCTATATGTTTTGGAGTAGTGCCACAACATCCACCCACAATATTCACCATGCGAGCACCAAACATTAATCGCATGTTTTGAGCCATAGTGTAAGGACCTTCGTCGTACTGCCCCATTTCATTAGGAAGACCAGCATTAGGATAAGCACTCACAGCACAATGGCATATAGATGATAATTGCTTGAGCCACTTAATCATACCCTTTGCACCAAAGCCACAGTTGAGGCCGATGCTGAGCAATGGGTAATGACTCACACTCGCAAGGAATGCCTCGAGAGTTTGTCCACTAAGTATGCGACCACTCTCGGTGAGAGTAGCAGAGAGCATCACTGGCACAGTGCGTCCAGAGATGCGCATAGCCTCATCGGCAGCCCAAAGAGCCGCCTTAGCATTGAGTGTGTCGAAAACGGTTTCGATGAGAAGCAAATCTACTCCCCCATCGAGCAAACCACGCATTTGTGTGGTGTAGGCTTCGACGAGTTCGGTCCACGACATATTGCGTGCGGCAGGATCTTCAACCGATGGCGACATGGAAAGGCTCTTATTGGTAGGTCCTACACTACCTGCCACCCATTTAGAAAATTTGCATTGCGAAGTGACACCTTTGGCCAAACGTGCTGCATTGAGGTTTATCTCGTAGGCATCGGCCGCGATACCATAATCGCTTAGCGAGATGGCATTGGCGTTGAAGGAATTGGTGGAGATGATATCGGCACCAGCATCTATGTATTGACGATGTATGTCTTCGATTACGTCGGGACGAGTGAGTACAAGCACATCGTTGCACCCCATCATTTGATGTGATGCATCGGCATAACGAGTGCCACGAAAATCGGCTTCGCTCAATTGTGCTCGCTGTATCATCGTACCCATAGCACCGTCGAGTATGACGATGCGTTGTTTTATTAATTCTTCTAAGGTTGTGTTATTTTTCATATTTTATTATTCAGTATTAGTTAAACATTAGTTGTTGGGAACCGTCTTTTTTCGTGTTCCCGTGAATTTTTGTGCAAAATTACATAATATTTTCCTCGAATGTTTCCTTAAAAAGGATAACAATGAAAAAAAGTTTTTATCAGTGAGGAATTAGGAGTTTTATTCAGTGTGGAGTGAGGAATTAGGAGTTTTTAGACAGAATGACAAAAAGACATAATTTTCATAATGGGAGGAGTAGTAACTATAGTAATAATAGTGGCTATAGTGGTGAGGATGGTGGGCTATGCTGGGCTTTCAGCCCGAGCCTTGGTTGGTGGCATCCATACCCGGCGTGTAGGTTCGCTCTGCACCGGGCTGTTTTATTTCTTGCTTTCAGCGAGTAGCGTTAGATATCCATTTCGCGTCTTCACAGACGCAACTAATTGATTATCAACCTACCGTAAGCTTAAAAGCATACGGCTATTAATAAAAACAGTCCTTCGGACTTTTCTCTACTTTAGTGAATGGTTTCGCGGACGCACGAGCCGTGCGTCCCTACTTTCCTTTGATAATCAACATCTAATAAATACTCAACGATAAGGTATTTAGGGGCTTTAAGGTCAATAAGGACTATGGAGGGATGGGGCAACTATGATATATAATGTGTTATCATATTATATATCTTCCATAGTCTATGGAAAAATCGGGGTAAAATTTACAGAAAGCAACAAAAATAGTGTTTTTGACGATTTTTAACTCTCTGAGGGGATGAATAACATATTTTAATTTCATACCTTTGCATTTGCAAGAGTGCGACCTTATTTAAATAAGGTGCTTCTTAATAAAGTGCATAGATATTTTAAACAAAAATAATTAACGACTTTTTATTAACAAATTAAAAACTTGGTTCAAGTTATGAAGAAAACATTATTTTCTTTGTTGAGCGCAGCGGCATTGTTGTGTTCAACATCATGTTCTGATGAAACCATTGCTCCTGAAGTAGGTGGTGAAGGTTTGGTTCAGTTCACAGTAGAACTTAACGACGGCAGTTCTGCAAGTCGTGCAATCAGTGATGGTCTTTTAGTAAACAAACTTTATTACGAAGTGTATGCTACTGAGGGTACAAATGCCACAGTGCAAGAAAAACCTTTGGCACAACATGATAAAGTTGTAGATTTAAAAGAAACTGTGATAGATGGTAAGAATGTAAAAACAGCTAATGTATCTTTAGCTCTTGTAAAAGGTCAAACTTATCATGTAGTATTCTGGGCACAACATGAAAAAG
>JAZORR010000016.1:0-81504 GCA_045656705.1 Muribaculaceae bacterium
AGTGTCTTCTATGGCAATGTATCCTTCAGTAGCAGGTAACGGTGAAAAGATTTCTTTCGTTACTCCTGCAGGTGAATTGTTCATTATGAATGTTAACAAATAATAGGGAGGATAAGATATGAAACTAAGAAAATTATTCGCTACAGCAATGATGGCACTTTGTGTTGCGGGTGCATCTGCTATTTCTACTGAAGATGTTCGTATTTACATCAACCCTGGTCACGGTTCTTGGGGTCCTAACAACCGCCACATGGCTACTATCGGTCACAACCCTATCAACTCTCAAGATCCTGATACTACCGACTTCTTCGAGTCAAATACCAACCTTCGTAAAGGTCTTGAATTGCTTGAAAGACTTCACCAATATGGTGTTCCTTTCGATAAGACTAAAAACCAAGAAAATAGCAACCCTAATCGTATCGGTGCTGCTCTTGATTTGAGTCAAAATCTTGTAATGAGCCATGTAAAGTGTGGTCCATTCCCTTACGAAACAGTTAATGGCGTTAGCCCTGACCAAAACAACGATTTCAACCGCACTCTTACTGAAATCGCTGCCGAAGTAGAAAACAACGACTTCGACTTGTTTATTTCTATTCACTCTAATGCCAATGTAGATGGTGATGGTATCAACTACCTATACTTTATCTATCGCACTAATTATGGTGCTCCTGAAGATCAGAGTGTGGCTGTGGCTCAAAAGTGTTGGGATCATCGTATCCTCGACCGTCACACTCAATGGTCGCACTACGACAACTTGGTGGGACAAGGTTCTGTGAAGATTGCTTCGGGTAACTATATCGTACTTGCTCACTCTGTTCCTGGTTACCTTGTTGAAGGTTACTTCCACACTTACCAACCTTCTCGTCACCGTTATATGAACTTCGATATGTGTCGTCTTGAAGGTGTCGACTATGCTCGTGGTGTGGCTGACTACTTCGGTTGGGAAAAGGAAAGCACTGGTGACATCTGTGGTGTGGTTCGCGACAAGCACACTAAGTTCTCTGATGCTCTTTACACTCCTAAGGGTGGCTCTAAGGATGTTTACAAGCCTCTTAACGATGTAATTGTTACATTGAAGAAAGCTGGTGAAGTGGTGGCTACTGATACTACCGACGTAAATTACAACGGTCTATTCGCATTCCGCAACTTGGTTCCTGGTGATTACACTGTGGAATTCTCTCATCCTGAATATAAGGACGCAATGGTGTGGACTTCTGAAAAGGCATCTGAAAAAGCTACTAAATCTCTTGCTGTTACTGTGAAGGCTGCTACTACTACTTATCCTACTGCGTTCATCGAAGATGTAAACTATGTAGCTCCTGCTATCACTTATGTAAACTACCCAGACTCTACTGCTGGTAAGACTGGTTTCAACCTATTCCCTAACTACGATGTTAAGGTTTCTGAAATCAATCTTCTTGCCGATCAATTGGCAGGTAAGACTGTTCGCCGTCAAATCGTTCGCAATGGTAAGCTATATGTTCTTGCTCTTGACGCTGCAAACGAACCTTACATCTATCTTGCCGACCTTGCTGCTGGTACTGTAGTAGAACTTGATAAGGCTGCTGTGACCGAAAGTGCTAATAGCCGTCTTAAGATTTCCGACATTGCTCTTACTGCCGACCATGTGCTTGTGGCTACTGGTATGACAGTTACTTATTCCGATGCAAGCCGCGTTCAAGGTTCTGATGTATTCAATGGTGTATTGAATGCTTACAAGTGGACTAAGAATGCCGAAACAGGTCTTCCTGAAACTTGCGAAAAGTGGTTCGAAACTTCTTACTACTGCAACTGGTATCGTTGCTTGCTTGGTCAAACTATTACTTACTCTGGTACTCTTGCCGAAGGTAATATGATTTTGACTGGTCAAAGTGCTACTGCTACTACATTGCGCATTGCTAAGTTCGGTATCTCTGAAGGTGCTAAGATTAGCGAAATGCGTTTCAATGGTGCTAATGACAAGACTAACTTCTGTGTAGATGTTTACACCGATAACAATATGTATGAATTGGCGGTATCTCCATTGAACCCTGATAACTACGTATTTGATGGTAACAAGACTGCTCCTATGGAATTCACAGGTTCTGGCGACAATGCTACTCCTCAAGTTTTGGGACGCAATCCTCTTGTAAATGTGAAGGCTAATGGTGCTAACTACTTCAAGTTTGCTGGCAAGTCGTTGATGGTATCTCCTGCTGTTAACGAAGAAGGCGAAGTTGTAGGTATTGAACTTTACGACATCACTAATGGTTTCGACAATGCTAAGGCTATCGAACTTAAGGGTGCTACTATCGAACCTACTCGTTGCACTTATGCTTCGGCTCACGGTGAATTGGCTCTTACTTTGAATTCTTCTGATATCACTACTGGTGCTTCTTTGGTGCTTTACCTTGTTGTAGACGGTAAGACTTATAAGTTTGTAGAATTCGAAAACTTCGTTTCTAAGACTGCTACTGCTGGTGCTCCTAACCCATTTGCTTACGCTCTTAAGAGTGAAGTGGTAGATGGCGTTTTGAATGCTACATTCTCATTGAACACTGCTGCTAATGAAGTGCTTGTAAATGTAAGAAATGCCGATGGCGAAAGAATGGCGTTTGCTAATGGTTCTACCGATAAGGGTACACAAACTGTTAAGGTTGATCTTAATGGCCTTCCTTACGACACTTACACTTGGGAAGTGGAAGTTGCTGGTGATTTGAAGACTGAAATCGAACACTATGGTAACTATAGCTTCTGGCACCCACGTGGCGTAGAAGTGGACAACAATATGGAAAGCCCATCATTCGGTAATATTTATGTAGCCGAAGGTCAATTGACTACAAACTCTGCTTACTGGAGTGGTACAGGTGGTGGTCTTGGTCTATATGCATTCGATGCTGGTTTCAATCCTATCAAGAACACTCACACTGGTAAATATTCATTCACTGGTGGTTGGACATTGCACCATAAGGCTGGTACTGCTGCGGCTGCCGACTTTAGCCGTGTGCGCGTGGCTGAAGATGGTCGCATCTTCTTGTCTCGTTTGAACGATAAGGGTGATTACATCTTGTATGCTAATAGCTTCGAAGAATTGGCCGAAAACAATACTCTACACTCTTTGTTCACTGGTTACACATTCGATGCTTCTACTTATAAGTATTTCGATGCTAATGGTGGTTACATGGGTAGCGCTAACCTTGCTCTTTCTGTTAAGGGTTCTGGCGACGATTTGAAGATTCTTTCTCTTGGTAGTAACAATCTTCACTGGTCTTATGTATTCTCTGGCGTAAGTTGTGATGAATATAGCCTTGGTACTGCTACTACAGTTTCTGCTCCTGCTACTATCGCTGCTCTTACTGGTCAATACACAATTGCTCCTTCTACTACAAGCCTTGACTACGACGATCGTGGTGGTATCTGGTGGTGTCAATATCGTGGTAACCCTACTAATGCCGAACCTTCTCTTATCTATGTTGCTGCCGATGGTAGCATCAAGTATTTCGAAGGTGCTGGTGGTAGAGTTCGTGGTGGTGGTGGTGTTCGCGTTTCTCCTAATGGCGAACAAGTGGCTATCGCAAGCAGCAAGACTCAATTCACTATCTACGACATTGTTTGGGCTGAGGATGGTACTCCTGTATTGCGTCGCAAGTATGAAATCACTCACGGTATCGGTACTAACTGTTACGATATCGCTTGGGATATCGCTGGCAACATCTATGCTGTAAGCAACTCTGGCGAGCTTGTAAGAGGTTTCGCTCTTCCTCGTGAAGAAGCATTCACTACTAAGGCTGCAAGCAAGTACACATTCACTATCGACGATCCTACTGTGATCGAACGTGTAGATGCTGATGAAAACGCTCCTGTTGAATACTACAACTTGCAAGGTGTGAAGGTAGAAAACCCATCAAATGGTATCTTCATCCGCAAGCAAGGACGCAAGGCTACTAAGGTAGTTCTTTAATAATCAAAACTTATAAGTGCCTTTGGGGCATTATAAGTGAATGACTTTGAGAGAGTCAACCCCTCTTTGGGGTTGGCTCTCTCTTATTTGCGTATCATCTAATATCTACCCTTATATTCATCCATCTAAACCACTGACTATCAAAAGCAAAGTAGGAACGCACGGCCATAAAAATTATGTCATTCTGCCATCTATCACTACTAACTCCTCCATCCTCACTGAATATAAATTATGACCTTCTGTTTTTTGTCTAAATTTATCCCCCCTAAAGACCTTATTGTCCTTAGAGACCTTAAAGACTTTATCACTTCTCCCTAAATAAACGCCCGAAGGGCTTCATCTAAGGTAACCCTGTACTTCAGTGCAGGGCAAAGCCACCACAAAGAAAAGGAAAAAACGCAGAATGCGTTTCATAGTGAAAACCCTATGATGAGCAAAGTGAATCTTAGGGAACACGATCATCCACCCACTTCCACAACCTCGACGAGGTTGCACTCGTATCACTACTCCTCACCTCACTATTGCTACTATTGTAACTATAGTCACTATCATCACATCTCCTCGATGTTTTCTCCACTCCTCCTTCCTCACTCCTAACTGAATGTAAATTATGTCTTTTTGTCTTTATGTCTAAATAAAAATCCCGTCATTATGTCTAAAACAAAAAATGTCCTTCTGTCCGAAAACTCCACACTCCTCACTCCTAACTTTTTTATGCGGTTATCCTTTTTAAGGAAACTTTCTGCTCATTTTGGTTGTATCTTTGCACAAAAATTTTAAAAATCACTTAAATTATATTTGAATACTATGAAAAATAATCAATCACAAAATCTCGAAATCCTTCGTGCCGCTTATCAGGCATGGAGCAATTGTGCCATGCTTCGTCGCTCACGCACTCGTAACAAGAATTTTACCTATGGCAAACAATGGTGCGATCCCACCTTCGACCTCGACGGAAACATCATCACCGAAGAAAAGAAATTGCGCGAAATGGGGAAAGAACCTATCACCAACAACCTTATGCGACAAATGGTGAAAAGCATCGTGGGCCGATTTCGCAGCAATGCCAAAAAGTGTGCCACCACACTATCGGCAGAACTGCAAGACATCTACGCTCAAAACCAAATAGACGAAGTGGATAGTCGTGCTCTCGAAGAGTTTCTCATCTCGGGCAGTTGCATCCAACGCATCGATGCCGACCATCATCTCTGCTGTGGCACTAAAATCAGCAATGTGAATTTCAATCACTTCTTCATCAATGCCATTCAAGATACCCGAGCATGGGATTGCGAGATAGTGGGACAACTACACGACCTTAGCCTTGCCGAGCTCATCACACTCACCGGAGCACGCTCCAATCGCAATCGAGCCGCTTGGATAAGGCAACTCTACTGCAACCGTAATGCCGAAGATGCTACTATCAATTGTGCATCAGAATTAGGTGCAAACAACGAATGGGACGCCGACTTTTGGCACGCTCGCAATGGTAAACTTCGGGCCATAGAGGTGTGGACTCTCGAAAGCCGAGAAATCCTAAAATGTCACGATCCACTCTCCGCACAATACTACATCGATTCTCTATCCACTCAGAATGCTATCAATCGCGAAAATAAGAAGCGAAAAGCAGCTCAAGAACCCGAAATCACCACCCAATGGGATATAGAAGAGGTGTGGCGATGCCGATGGTTCACTCCTATGGGCGACACACTTGCCGATTACCTATCGCCATTCGCGCACGGTTCGCACCCGTTTGTGATAAAGTTCTATCCTCTTACCGATGGCGAGGTGCATTCCTTTGTGGAAGATGTTATCGACCAACAGAAATACGTAAATCGCCTCATCACACTCATCGACCACATTATGGGAGCAAGTGCCAAGGGTGTGCTTCTGTTTCCAGAAAATGCGCTGCCCAACGGATTTACTTGGGACGACATCAAACGCATCTGGAGTGCAACTAACGGCATTATACCATATTCGCCATTGCACTCGGGCGACCTTCCCAAGCAGATTTCTACCAATGCCACCGATATAGGTGCATACGAAATGCTACAGATACAAATGAAACTGTTTGAAGACATATCTGGCGTGAGCAACGCATTGCAAGGCAAACTCACATCGTCGGCCATCGGAGCAGAAACCCTACGGCAACAAATAGACAATGCTACCATTGCCCTTGCCGACATTTTCGACACCTTCGGTGCCTTTCGATCCGACCGAGACAGAAAACTTCAATCCCACTACACACCCTGAAAGTTCCTCCACCGAAAATCTTATCCATTAAGATAAGCCCAGCATAAGAATAGTGTGAATGTGTATAATTCTGTTTACATTTGTGTTATATATTAGGAATTATTATTAACTTAGAGCCAGAAAAACAAATAACTTTAAATAAAATAATGCTATGAGCAATGAAATGAAGATTTATTGTACCAATATCCAAGAGTATGTGAAATTCAAAGGAGGCGAACGCTTGAGCGACATTTTTCTTCGCCTAAAGGATAGAATTGGTATCACACCTATATGTGCGCGTGTAAATAATAAGACCGAAAACATGGCATATCCTGTGTTTTCTCCCAAGCAAGTGGAATTTCTTGATGCGAGTTCGCCATCGGGCAGAAGAGTATATGTGCATTCGCTCTGCATGGTGCTATATAAAGCTGTTCACGACGCTTTCCCAGGTATAAAACTTCGTATCGAGCACTCTATTTCCAATGGTTATTACGCACTTTTCATTCAGGATGGTGAAATACTTGTGCCTGCTCCTGCAATGGTGAATACTATTCGCCACAAGATGCGTGAGATAGTGGATGCCGATATCCCTTTCATTCGCCACGAAAAACTCACTACCGACGTGGTGAAGATGTTCAAAAAACAAGGTCTCGATGATAAGGTGAAACTGCTCAAGTATTCACAAGACTTATATACCGTATATTACACGCTCGACGGACTTGCCGATAGTTTTTATAGCAATCTTGCTCCTTCTACAGGCTATTTGAAGGTGTTTGACATCCAAGCCTTCAAGAAGGGTATGCTATTGATGGGAATAAGCAAGGAAAATATAAATGTGCTCGAAAAGCCGGTGAGTCAGGATAAGATGTATAAGGCATTTACCGATTATCTCGATTTCAACGAGATTATAGGCATAAAGAATGTGGGCGAACTCAACGAAGTGGTCGCAAAGGGCGAAATCCCTATGCTCATGAATGTGGCTGAGGCTTTGCACACCAAGAGTTTCAGTCTTATTGCCGAAGAAATCACTCGTCGCTATCGCAATGGTGGGGCGAGGGTAGTGCTTATTGCAGGACCATCGTCGAGTGGTAAGACCACATCGTCCAAGCGTCTTGCCATTCAACTTATGTGCAATCTTATAGTGCCACAAATCATTTCACTCGACGATTATTTTGTAAATCGCACCGATACTCCTCTCGACGAGAACGGAGAATATGACTACGAATCGCTTTACGCTCTTGATTTGGACCTTTTCAACTCTCACCTCAAGGCATTGATTGCAGGCGAAGAGGTGGAAATGCCTACCTATAACTTCGAAACGGGAATGCGAGAATATCGTGGCAAGAAACTAAAACTTGGCAACAATTCCATTTTGCTCATTGAGGGCATTCACGGCTTGAATCCCGAGCTCACTGCCCACATCCCCGACGACCAAAAGTTTAGAGTATATGCAAGTGCGCTCACCACACTGTCTATCGACGACCACAATTGGGTGCCTACTACCGACAATCGTTTGCTTCGTCGCCTAATACGCGACCACAAATATCGTGGCGTGAGTGCCGTAGACACTATTACAAGGTGGCAAAGTGTGCGTGCTGGTGAAGAAAAGTGGATTTTTCCTTACCAAGAAAATGCCGATGCCACATTTAATTCATCGCTCCTATTTGAACTCGGTGTGATGAAGGAATATGCCGAACCTCTACTCAAGCAAGTGCCTCACAATGTGCCCGAGTATGCCGAGGCTTGGCGATTGCGTATGCTATTGAGTTACTTCACTCCTATCCCCGAAAAGGATATCCCAAGCACATCGCTATTGCGTGAATTCCTTGGAGGTAGCAGTTTTGTATATTGATTACCGATTTATGAGATTAAGACTTTTAATATTAATATCGTGCCTATTATCAAGTGTGGGCGTGTGGGCTCACTATGCTCGGCTTGAGAACCGTGCCGAGCGATTTGTGAAATTTCAGGAATGGGGGAGTGCAAACGCTATGTATATGCTCATGATTGACCAATGTCCTGCCGAGCCGTCGCCCTATTCTCGTGCCATAGTCACAAGTGGATTGCTTTCCGACTCCTCCACGCAAGCAGCACTGCTTGAGATGACTCAAAAGCAAGGTATTCCATTAGATTCCATATTCTATGAGGTAAACAAATTTGCCTACGAGATTGGCGAATCACAGGAATATGAGGAATTTCTTCTGTTGGTAAAGGAGAAGCAACCATGGATGTCGCGAAACATCAATATGCGATTGCTCAATTATTACGACTTTCGCAACGATGCTGCCAATATGGTGAAGGTGGCTGAAGAACTGCTTGTGGCCACCCCACATGAAGTGAAATATCTTCTTGCCGTGGCGCGTGGGCAGATGATGCTCTCGCTCTATGAGAATGCTGTGGACTCTTATGAGAAAGTACTCGAGATTGATGCCGAAAACATAGACGCCTTGCTCGCACTTGGCAATTACTACTATGTGGTATGGAAAGACGCCGAAGGCACACGCTCGCAATTCACCTCCACCCGAAACAAAGCCATAGAATACCTCCAAAAAGCATATACATTGCAGCCCACACCCTTCGTAGCCAAAATCCTCACCGAACTAAGAATTTAAAGCGAACTCCAGCCTATGATTATTTTTTGAGACTTTCGTTTCTTTGTTGTATCTTTGCAAATACGAATACCAATAAGCAGAAACTTATCTAATTATGAAACAATATATTGATTTGCTCGATCGTGTGATGAGCGAGGGTACTTATAAGAGCGATCGTACGGGTACGGGTACAAAGAGTGTGTTTGGTCACCAAATGCGTTTCAACCTTGCCGATGGTTTTCCGTTGCTCACTACAAAGAAACTTCACTTGAAGTCTATCATCCACGAACTATTGTGGTTTTTGAATGGCGATACTAATGTGCGTTATCTCCAAGAGAATGGTGTGCGTATATGGAACGAATGGGCCGATGAGAATGGTGAACTTGGTCCGGTGTATGGTCATCAATGGCGTTCGTGGCCCGATGGCAAAGGTGGTGTGATAGATCAAATAGCTCAAGTTGTGGACTTGATAAAGAACAACCCTGATTCTCGTCGCATAATAGTGAGTGCGTGGAATGTGGCCGATGTGCCTGAGATGAAGTTGCCTCCTTGCCACGCTCTTTTCCAATTTTATGTGGCTGATGGTAAGTTGAGCCTTCAATTGTATCAACGCAGTGCCGATATTTTCCTCGGTGTGCCTTTCAATATTGCTTCTTATGCTCTGCTTCTAATGATGATGGCGCAAGTGACAGGCCTTGAGGCTGGTGAGTTTATTCATACTCTTGGTGATGCTCACATCTATAGCAACCATTTCGAGCAGGTGCAAGAGCAAATGAGTAGAGATGTTCGCAGTCTTCCTCGTATGGTGATAAATCCTGAGGTGAAGGATATCTTCAGTTTTAAGTTTGAGGATTTCTCCCTTGAGGATTATAACCCTCACCCTCACATCAAAGGTGTGGTGGCAGTATAGTGTCAGTTAGGTGTGAGGTGTTTTAAATTCTAATTAATATAGACATTATGGATTTAGCAGCGATAGTAGTGGTGGCTGAGAATGGTGCTATAGGCAAGAATGGTGATTTGCTATGCCATCTGCCTGCCGATTTGAAGCATTTTAAGAATATCACAATGGGACATACCATTATAATGGGCCGTCGCACTTGGGAATCGCTTCCTAAGGGAGCTCTTCCGGGCAGAAAGAATGTGGTGATCACTCGCAATGTGGATTTCGTGGCCGAAGGTGCTGAGGTGTATCATTCTCTCGAAGATGCTCTTGATGCTACTGCTGGTGATGATGGTCGATTTATCATTGGCGGTGGAATGCTCTATCGTGAGGCCTTTTCGCTCACAAATGTACTTCATCTCACCCAGTTGCACGCTTCGTTTGCTGATGCTGATACATTCTTCCCCCAATATGACGCTGATGAATGGGATGTGATCTCTCGCGAGGATCACGATGCCGATGAGAAAAATCCTTATCCTTATAGTTTCGTGGAACTTCGCCGTAAATAACACATCAAGCCTTCTCATCTTTCTTGGGAAGGCTTTTTATCATATTGGCGATGTACACCGTGAGGAGTGGCATCATAGTGGTGCCGAGAAAGCCGAGAAACACATATATCCAGCGTCCTACGGTGGTGACAGGCTGAATGGGTGCTCCTAAGGTGATTACATTCATAAACGAGCACCAAATGACATCGGAAAACGTGGTGACTTCGGGGTTGACGGGTGATTCTACATTGTAGAATATAAGACTCGCAAAGTATACGCTTGCAAGAAACACTGTGAGGTAACTCACAAAGAGGCTTGTGAGTCGGTTTTTCGACACATAGCCCACTACTACAGCCAAGGCGAAAGCACTGCGCACAAGTGGAATAAAACGAATATAGGTGTAGACATCACTACTCACCACTACTCCAAGTGAATAGATGATGTTGAGATAAGGAATAGAAACGAGTATGAATACTGCATTTCCGGCAAGAAAATGCATCTTGCGTGGGGAAATAAGAAAATCTACTGCAAGCGACGCCAAAAATACGGCACACACTAAGCCTTGAAATCTCAAATAGAGGTGTGCGCTCTCAAGTTCTACCTGATTAAGTATCTCATAAGATGCGTACACTATGAGCATTAGCGACATCACTATCACAAGAGCGTGCAATGCTCGGGATAATCGCACAAGCCATCTGATATATGTTCTTCCCATAGATAATGCTTTTACTTCTATAACAAAAAAGAAAGGACGCTGTATGCATACTTCTCAGTATCGTTACGGCGTCCCACATCATCGAGAGATATTGAAACTTAACAGAAATGCTTTAATTAACTAACATCATTTATGAATCAAATTCTTTTATCTATAAAACAATGTTGATGGGAAAAAGTTTAGATGTGGGAGGTATTAGGTGTGGGAAGTGAAAAATATTGAAGTAAATTTCAGATTTCTCGCTCGCTTATTTGTATATTTGTGGGGAATTATAACTTTTGATATTTTATGAATGTAGGTGATAAGGCTCCTGAAGTGCTTGGTGTGGATGCTAATGGGGAGCAAATAAAATTGAGTGATTTTGAGGGTAAGAAGGTGGTACTTTATTTCTACCCTAAGGATAACACTTCGGGATGCACTGCCGAGGCTTGCAGTTTGCGCGATAATTATTCAGCACTTCGTGCCGATGGGTATGAAGTGGTGGGTGTGAGTATAGATAGTGAGGCTTCGCACCGTAAGTTTATCGAGAAGTATGAACTTCCGTTCACGCTTATCTCTGATACCGATAAGACTCTTGTTGAGGCTATGGGTGTGTGGGGCGAGAAGTCTATGTATGGAAGGAAATATATGGGTACTTTCCGCACTACTTTTATCATAAACGAGGACGGTGTGGTGGAAAAAGTGTTCGCTCCAAAGGAAATTAAGACCAAAACTCACGCCGAACAGATACTTGCATACATTCAATCGGCAGAAAAATAGTCGGTTTATTTTAAATTTCGGTGTGAGATTGTTAACTTTGCATCGTTATAATATATTTTTCGGCAAGCTGTCTTCAAAAACGGCTTATGTCGAAAAGTAATTTGTGTGAAAATAAATAAAAACGAAGATATATATGGAAAAGAAATTTGCACGCACATTGGTGACTACAGCGTTGCCTTATGCTAATGGTCCTGTGCATATCGGTCACTTGGCTGGTGTGTATGTTCCTGCCGATATTTATGTGCGTTACTTGCGTCTAAAGGGCGAAGATGTGCTACACATAGGTGGTAGCGACGAGCATGGTGTACCTGTGACTATCCGTGCCAAGAAGGAGGGTTGTACTCCTCAAGATGTGGTAGACCGTTATCACGGTATCATCAAGCAAGCGTTTGCCGATTTTGGTATCACTTTCGATATTTACAGCCGCACTACATCGGCTACACATCGCGAACACGCAAGCACATTCTTCCGCAAACTATATGATGAAGGAAAGTTTGTGGAGCAAGAAAGCGAACAATTCTATGACGAAGAGGCAAAGCAATTCCTTAGCGACCGTAATATTGTGGGCGAATGTCCACGTTGCCACGCCGATGGCGCATATGGCGACCAATGCGAAAAGTGTGGTAGCACACTTTCGCCAGACGAACTTATCAACCCTAAGAATGCACTTACCGGAAATACATTGGTAAAGCGTCCTACATCGCATTGGTATCTACCACTTAACGACTACCAAGGATGGCTTGAAAAGTGGATTCTCGAAGAGCATAAGGAATGGCGTAGCAATGTGTATGGTCAATGCAAGAGCTGGTTGGATGCTGGATTGCGTCCTCGTGCCGTTACTCGCGACCTTGAATGGGGTATTCCTGTGCCTGTGGAAGGTGCAGAAGGCAAGGTGTTATATGTGTGGTTTGATGCTCCTATCGGCTACATCAGCAACACCAAAGAACTACTTCCTAACGACTGGGAAAAGTGGTGGAAAGACGAAAGCACTCGCTTGATTCACTTCATCGGTAAAGACAATATCGTGTTCCACTGTATCGTGTTCCCTGCTATGTTGAAGGCCGAAGGTAGCTACATCGTGCCAGACAATGTGCCAAGTAACGAATTCTTGAACCTTGAAGGTGATAAGATTTCTACTTCACGCAATTGGGCTGTGTGGTTGCACGAATATCTTGTGGATTTCCCTGGCAAGCAAGATGTGCTTCGCTATGTGCTTACTGCCAACGCACCTGAAACTAAGGACAACGACTTCACTTGGAAGGATTTCCAAGCACGCAATAATAGCGAACTCGTAGCTATCTATGGCAATTTCGTAAATCGCGCTCTACAACTCACTAAGAAATATTTCGATGGCGTTGTACCTGCTGCAGCTGAGCTCACCGACTACGACCGCGAAACGCTTAACGAATTTGCTGGCGTGAAGGAAGAAGTGGAAAAACTATTGAACAACTTCAAGTTCCGCGATGCTCAAAAAGAAGCAATGAACCTTGCTCGCATCGGTAACAAGTACTTGGCTGATACTGAGCCTTGGAAACTTGCTAAGACCGATATGCCACGCGTTCAAACTATTCTTAACATCGCTCTTCAACTTGTGGCTAACCTTGGTATTGCATTCGAACCATTCTTGCCATTCAGCAGCAAGAAATTGCGTGAAATGCTTAACCTTGAGTCATTTGAATGGGCAAACCTTGGTCGCATCGACCACCTTGCTGCTGGTCACAAACTTGGCGAAGCTCAACTATTGTTTGAAAAGATTGAAGATGACGCAATAGAAGCTCAAATGGCTCGCCTTGAACGCATCAAGAAGGAAAATGAAATAAACAGTTTCACTCCTGCCCCAGTGGCTCCTACAGTGGCATTTGACGACTTTATGAAGCTCGACATACGTGTGGGTAAGGTGCTTGAATGCGAAAAAGTGCCAAAGGCCGATAAACTTCTCAAATTTAAGATTGACGACGGCATGGGTGGTCGCACAATCGTGAGTGGTATCGCTAAATACTACAAACCAGAAGACCTCGTGGGCAAGCAAGTGTGTTTCATTGCAAACTTCGAACCTCGCAAGCTCAAGGGCATAGAATCACAAGGTATGATTTTGAGTGCAGAGAATGCCGATGGTAGTCTTGTGGTGATTGGTCCTCAAGGAGAGGTTAAGCCAGGCTGTAAAGTTGGTTAAAATCAATCTAAATTAACATATAAATAGGTATGGAGATGGGTGAAAACTCATCTCTTTTTGTTTTAATATGAGAAAAAGGTAATTAAAATTGTTTTTTGACGTTATTATTATTAACTTAGCATAGCGAAAAATAGGAAAAACTTAAAACTATAATATATGGATATTAATAACAGATATTGCGTGATAATGTGTGGCGGTGTGGGTAGCCGTTTCTGGCCTTACAGCCGTGCCAATGCACCAAAACAATTCATAGATTTCTTCGGAACAGGTCGCACACTGTTGCAAATGAGTTTCGACCGCACAAAGGGTATCGTACCCACCGAAAATGTGATAATTCTCACCAACGAACAATATGCACCACTTGTGAAAGAGCAATTGCCAGAACTTGGCGATGCTCAGATTCTTCTTGAACCAGCACGCAGAAACACAGCACCATGCATTGCGTGGGCTGCTTATCACATCAAGGTTCTCAATCCTGATGCTCTGATAATGGTGGCTCCGAGCGACCACCTTGTGCTAAAAGAAGAGGAATTTAAGCGTTGCATCAATAAGGGTTTTGATTTCATTGCACAAAACGATGCTTTGCTCACACTCGGCATAAAGCCAAGTCGTCCAGAAACGGGTTACGGATATATACAGGTGGGAGCTGTGGTAGGCGAAAGTATCTCTAAGGTGAAGACTTTCACCGAGAAACCAAACATAGAGATAGCTAAAGAATTTTTGGCATCGGGAGAGTTTTTCTGGAACTCGGGAATGTTCCTTTGGAGTGCCGATAGCATATTGAAGGCGTTGCAAGAGTGCGCACCAGATATCACAGTGCAATTTGATAAAGGTGTGGGACTATATGGCACAAAAGACGAAATGCAGTTTATAAAGGATAACTTTGCGTCGTGTCCAGGAATTTCTATCGACTTTGCTGTGATGGAGAAAGCGAAGAATGTGTATGTGGAATGTGTAGACTTCGGTTGGGACGACCTTGGCACATGGGGCGCTCTATATGATAATTCGCCAAAAAATCGCGAAGGCAATGTCACCGAAAATTGCAAGGCGATGCTATTTGATTGCAATGATTGTATGGTGGCATCGAAGGGTGATAAACTCATCGTGGCATCGCACCTGAAGGATTATATCATAGCAGTGGCCGATGATGTGGTGCTGATAGTGCCAAAGAGCGAAGAACAAAAGATAAAGAACTACGTGAACGATGTGAAGTCGGCTTACGGCGATAAGTATTTGTAGTTTGGTTAGGAGTGAGATAACCAACATATTAATAGCCACTATAGTTTTGATGCTATAGTGGCTATATTTTGCATTATAGGTGGAGTTATTTCACAGTGATGAGGGTTGCACCGAATCCATATTCGCGGAAACTTGCGTCCTGTGTCTCGCAACGAGGATATTTACGTTTCAGTTCATCGAGCAAAGCCTTGCGCAGCACGCCTTCACCTTTGCCGTGAATGAACACAATCTTCGCTCCTTGGCGTTTCTTGTTTTCTTCCATTACTCGACGGAATTCGTCGAGTTGCACCTCAAGCATATCTTTGTTTGATAGTCCTGCTGTGGTGTCGAGCAATTCGTGAATATGCAGGTCGCATTCAATGATTTCGCCTTTGAGTTGAGCGTGTTCGTGCTTTTTTACTTGTTGGCGTTGAGGACGGTCGTGGGCACGCTTTTCTTTCATTGCACGTTCGAGGTCGGCACTATCAATAACCATCATTTTAGCCGGACGGTCGTTTTTTACGATGTCGAGAGCAATGACAGGAGTGTCGAAATACTCGTTGTCATGAAAACTATGCAATTTGTAGAATTTAGTTGTGTCAAGACGATGTTCCACGAGTGCTGGATTTTTCAATTTAAAACCTTTACCTTGCTTAAACGCCACATATTGCACTGCCACGCGGTCCATGTGAGGTAGGAGCGAGTGTTGAAACTCCTCGATATGCACTTGTATATTAGGTTCCACAATGTCGTGATAGCGAGTAATCCACTCGGCATCATCATCACTTCGAGTCATATAAGTGAAATATAGATAGTAATTACTATCGTTCACAAGGTAGGCATCAAATGAAGTGGTGTTGAGATGCTTGATTTCGCGTGGTTCGTAAGCAAGCACAATGTTGAGAGTGTCGCCTTCGTCGGTTTCCACCACAGGCATAGGTTTGCTACTTTCCACTATTACCTCTTTAGATGGAAGAGGAGCCACTGGTTTGTCGTAGGCAGTAGGTTTAGGTTTGGAAGATTCCACCACTACGCATTCGCGCAGAAGTATAGGTTGCTCAAACCCATCTTCATCTTCCACATAAGCCATATTACCCACTATTTTGGTGATGCGTCCTCCCCCCATTTGGTTGAGGAAACGCACGATATCATTTACTTGAGCCATAATTTTGTTCAGTTAGGAGTTGTGTTCTGTTTCACTCTATTATATAGTCATTTCGCCACAAAGTGAATAAGATAGATATTTTTTTACGCTTTCCGCTGGGAGTTCCATGCCAAATAGATACATCATCTTGGTTATAGCGGCTTCGCTGGTGATGTCGTGACCACTTACCACGCCTGCGCGAGCAAAGCAATCGCCGGTGACATAGCGTGTGCTATGTATACCACCGTTAACGCATTGGGTGACATTGAGGATTACAATGCCTCGCTCCACAGCATCGCGTATAGCATCGGTGAACCACTTATCGGTAGGTGCATTGCCAGCACCATAGGTTTTGAACACAATACCCTTAATGTTCGGTGTATTAAGCAGATGCTTCAGCGTGTTTTCGCTTATGCCTGGGAATAGGTCTACAAACATCACATTGGTGTCCATAGCATAACGCACTTCGAGTGGACGCTTTGAAGGCACGCGATAAAGATATTCCTCGTTGAAATGGATATCGAGACCGATTTTTGCCAACGGTGGATAGTTGTTACTCTTGAAAGCGTTGAAATTGTCTGCACTCATCTTGGTGCTTCTATTGCCTCGCCACAGATAGTTCTCGAAGAGGATTGCCACTTCTTGTACCATTGGTTGACCTTGTGCATCTATGGCGGCAGCAATTTGGAGCGAAGTGATAAGGTTTTCTTCGCCATCGGTACGCACCTCACCG
Source organism: Muribaculaceae bacterium (assembly GCA_045656705.1). Lineage (GTDB taxonomy): Bacteria > Bacteroidota > Bacteroidia > Bacteroidales > Muribaculaceae > RGIG4576. The sequence continues at coordinate 16,931 of JAZORR010000016.1, forward strand.
ATAGGCAATTGCGATCCTGTGATAATCACCGGTTTGTGTAGGTTTTCAAGCATAAAACTCAACGCCGATGCAGTGAAAGCCATAGTGTCGGTGCCGTGTAGCACGACGAAGCCATCATATTCGTCGTAGTTGTCTTCGATAGCCTTAGCTATATCACGCCAATGCTTAGGCGACATATTAGAGCTATCGATAGGAGGGTTGAATTGGATATTGTTGATTATATAGTCCAATTTTTTGATTTTAGGCACATTGTCGATAAGATGAGTGAAATCAAACGGTTCGAGTGAACCTGTTTCACGATTTTCAATCATACCGATAGTACCACCGGTGTATATAATAAGTATACGAGGACGTTTACTGCCATTATTTATCATTGCCATAGCCTTGAGTTTGTATTTGCTTGTTTCAATTTACAAAGTTAATTATTTATTTCGTATCTTTGTAATATGATGAGGATAAGAAAAAGTAGAATTGATGATATTGCTGCCATTATGCCCGTGTATGATAATGCTCGTGCGTTTATGGCACGCACAGGCAATCCAAATCAATGGATTGGAGGATATCCTGCCGAAGAGGATATTCGCAAGGATATACAAAACGGAGTGCATTATGTGATAGAGCACGATATAGATGGCATCGTGGGTGCGTTTATGTTTCGCATAGGGCACGATGCTACTTACGATATTATCGAGGGCAGTTGGCTCAATGATGATGAGTATGGAGTGATACACCGACTTGCGTCGAATGGTACGCATAGAGGCATTGCCGACCTATGTTTCGACTATTGTTTCTCGCAGATAGGCAATATCAGAGTCGACACCCATCAAGAGAATAAAGTGATGCAAATGGGCATAATGCGTTACGGATTTATACATTGCGGCACTATTTATTGCCACAATGGCACACCACGCCTTGCATTCCAACTGACGCTGTAGTGAATTATCGTCTCTCCCACCTTATGTCAAGTGGGAGAGTGAATTATATATCAAGCAATGGTGATGTTTTGCTCTTTACAATACGCTATCAGTTCGCTATTGTCGTCGTCTGCACCGATGAAATCAAGAAGCACCACTATTTTATCCTTGTAGCCATATTGCACGAGGTCTTTGATGGTGTTGAGTACGCACACACGCGACATGATACCACACACCTCAATGCTGTCAATACCTTCCTCATCGTTCATTGATACTGCAAACATCTCTCTATTGTCTTCGTTTTGGATAAACGAATATTCTTCTACATCGGGATGCTCACCTTTAGGGTATATTTTCACATTTTCGGCAGACATTGTGGCAAACACAGCATCGGCTACCGGTTGGTAGATGCTTGCGCCGTGAGTGTAATGCACACAGTGCACAGGCCATGCACCACCATTAGGAGCAAACGAACTGTGAGTTACAGGATGCCAGTCAAGGGTGAAAGCCACTTTGTGTAATGGCTCTTTTTTGATATATTCGGCAAGTTTGTCCATATTTTCCTTGGCTCCTTCTACGGGAAGGTTTCCACCTACAAGAAAATCGTATTGAGCATCAACGATAAGTAATAGTTTCTTCATATCTCTTTCAAATTGTTTTTTAGTCTACTTTAATTCCTAAATATTTGTCGCCTATTCCTATGCCGAAAAGGGCAAAATCGTATATCACAGGGTCTTCGGGACACATTTGGCGAAGTACATCTGTGACTTCCACCACAGTGCGACGATCGTTGGCCTTTCGTTCTATCATTCCGAGAGCACGCACAGTATTGCCCACATGCACATCGAGAGGGATGTAGAGTTGCGAAGGCTTGATGCAGTTCCATACGCCGAGGTCCACGATGCCGTCGTTGCGAACGAGCCAACGCAGAGCCATATTGATGCGTTTCAGTGCAGTGTTGTGAAGTTGAGTGGGCAGGCATTGCGAATCGGTGGTGCCATCGTTGGCTTCCGAGAATATGCGTTGCATTTGCTCCACAAGATGCCACGCAGGCATTTCGCTTTTGTGTGTTTCCACACTTCGAGCAAAATTGTTGAGCGAGCCATATCGAGCAAAAATACTACGAAAACCTCGAAGCATATATTTGAAATTACGAGCAAAGAAAGTGCGATGAATATTAATATCAGGAAGGTTTTCGTATTCCTCTTCCATCACATATTCATAAGGGTTGCCTTCCATAATAGAAAGCATCTTCTCGCAATTATTGCATATCATCTTGCGTTTGCCCCAAGCAATAGCCGCCGAAAGGAAAGCCACCACCTCAATATCTTGCAAACGCTCAAAACGGCGAGGAAACTGCACCGGATCGTTGAAGATGAAGTCGGGGTGATTGATGCGAGTGGCTTCTCTGTCGAGAAACTGCTTTAATTGCTCAAAATCTGTAGCACTCAATGCCATAACGCGATTTATTTGGCTGGTATCACCGAATCGATGTCCATAGTGTCGGGTAGTTCGCCTATACCCTTTTCTTCAGAGATAGTGGTATCGGTCACTTCCTCTGTTGTCACTTCGTTGGCTGTTTCTGCTTTAGGCGATTGGTCGATAAACGATGTCCAACAAGCATAACCGACAGCGCAACAAATCAAAAATATAAATATCTTCTTCATAATATTGTATGTTTAAGGGAATTAATGAAAATTCCACGGTTTTATTAAATATAGGTTAATAGGAAACTCTCTATTTGTGTGCCTTTAAACACCACAAAGTGATGTGAAAAATTTCCCTTAGTTATATGAGGTTAATCTAAATTCTATTTTGAAACGAATCTCATCTGCGTAAGATTTTACGTTTTTATAATATTGATAATCATTATTGTCATCAAAACTTCTCCACTTTATTTGCTTAGACATTCCTGGTGCTATGTCTATTCTTTCATCTATTTCTTTATAAGTGATATCGCTTCCGTCCATTGTTTTATACACAATAATACCCTTCACATTTTTTACTTGTTTATCGGTATTATTTTTAAAAGTCACATATTCATATCTATCAGACCATTCTTTCTTAAATTGAGTGATAGTGATATCATTCTTATTAACAACCTTTTTGGTGCTTGGTTTAGGAGCAGAAGTTGTTTCTTTAGCCTTAGTGCGAGGTTGAGTGGTTTGTTGATTATTTTTCTTTGGTTGATCCGTGTTTTTAGTTTCCACAGGAGCCGTTTCCACCTTTGGTTGTGGATTAGCCTTCAGTGTGTCATCTTCTTGCACTAATTCATACTCATTCAATAGTTTATCAAGTTTTTCGTTGCACTTACCCACTTCTCTAAGTGTAAGCCAACACACAAAGAGAGTAAAAAACATTGCCACTACCATCAATACATTTTTCATAGCCTGAAAGTTTTAAATAGTTTTCATTAAAGGGTTAATCTCATTAAGAATGTAAAATTACAAAACAAATATCTATTTCCCAAATTTTTATGATAAATGTAGGATTTTGGGTGATGGATTTATTAATAAATACAAACGGGAAGCATTTTTTATGCTTATTTGATTAGATTTTGAATGGGTTGTATTATCTTTGCTTGTTAAAATTACGAATTAATAAATAGTAAATTATATACTCATCTTTTTTGAAATGAGAAAATACAATGTAATCAACACATCGCTTGGTTGGCTTATGTTCGCTATCGCAGCCGTGACATATATGCTTACGCTTGAGCCAACTGCAAGTTTTTGGGATTGTGGCGAATTTATCGCTCAAGGTTATAAACTCGAAGTAGGTCACCCACCAGGCAACCCTATTTTCATTTTGGCTGCTCGCTTCTTTATCAATTTTGTGGGTGGCGACGTCACCAAGATTGCTTATGCAGTGAACACAATGAGTGCTCTATTGAGTGCTGGTACTATACTGTTGCTCTTCTGGACTATTACTCACCTTGTGTGTAAACTTGTGGTGAAAGATGGTGAAGAAGATGCAATGTCGCTCACTCAGATGCTGATTATCTTCGGTAGTGGTGTGTGTGGTGCGCTTGCCTACACTTGGAGCGATACTTTCTGGTTTTCGGCGGTTGAGGCTGAAGTGTATGCCTTTTCATCGTTTTGTACGGCACTTGTATTTTGGCTTATCCTCAAGTGGGAAGATCATGCCGACGAGGAACATAGCGACCGTTACCTATTGTTAATAGCTTATGTGATAGGCGTTTCGGTGGCAGTGCACTTGCTCAACTTGCTATGTATTCCTGCCATTGTGCTTGTTTATTACTACAAGAAATGGGCAAAAACCACTGCTAAGGGTTCTATTTTGGCTCTTCTTGTGTCGTTTGCTTTAATTGTGGCCATCCTATATGGTCTTGTTCCTGGATTTGTGGAAATGGCTCAATATTTCGAATTATTCTGCGTGAATACTCTCGGATTGAGTTTCAATATGGGTACGATTATCTATGCAGTGCTTTTGCTTGCTCTATTTGTGTGGAGCGTATACGAATTGTATCACCAACTTAGCACCACTCGCATCAAGGTATCGTTCTTCTGTGCAGTATTCTTCTCGGGTACTCTGCTTATAGGCGATGGTATGCTATTGCCTTTGGCTCTTACTGCGGCATTTGCCGTGTATCTATGGAAGTTCTGCAAGAATATTCCTGTGCGTTGGTTCACAATTGCGGCGATGAGCATATTTGTGATATTTGTGGGATATTCATCGTATGCAGTTATCCTTATTCGCTCAAATGCTCAAACTCCTATGGACCAAAATTCACCTGATAATGTGTTTGCTCTTGGTAGTTATCTCAATCGCGAACAATATGGTGACCGTCCGTTGTTATATGGCGAAACATTCAATTCGGGTATAGTGTATGAAGTAGATGCTTCTGGCACTCCTAAGGCTATCGTGAAAGAAGGCAAGAGCCTATACGCAAAGAAGGTGAAAGATAGTGCCGATGAGGCCGATAAATATGTGGAAATAGGCAAGAAGAAGGAGTATAAGATGACTCCTGAACTGAATATGTTGTTCCCTCGTATGTATAGTGGCGCACATATCCAACAATACAAGGAATGGGTGGGTATGAAAGGCACTTCGGTGAAGGCTACTACTTATATGGATCAATCAGGCAAATCGATTGCTACCGAATATAAGTTGAAACCTACTTTCGCTGAAAACTTGCGTTTCTTCTTCACTTACCAAATGAATCACATGTACTGGCGCTACTTTATGTGGAACTTTGCTGGTCGTCAAAACGATATCCAAGGTAATGGCGAAATCACTCATGGCAACTGGATTTCGGGTATTCCTGTATTAGATAATATTCGACTTGGAAATCAAAGTCTGATGCCTGCCGACCTTACTATCGACAACAAGGGACATAACGTATACTTTATGCTTCCTTTGATACTTGGTATCATCGGTTTGTTGTGGCAAGCCTTTGTGAGCAAGCGTGGTATTGAGCAATTCTGGGTGGTTACATTCTTGTTCTTGATGACAGGTGTGGCTATCGTGGTATACCTAAACCAAACTCCAGGTCAACCTCGCGAGCGTGATTATGCTTTCGCTGGTTCGTTCTATGCTTTTGCAATATGGATAGGTATGGGTGTGTCAGGATTGTGGCAAATAATAACTTCTGCATTGAAGAAGAAGACCGAGAAGGAAGTGTGTGCATCTAAATCGCGAATGGCGGCTATCGTGGCTGCTGTGGTGGGTCTTTTGGTGCCATTGCAAATGGTGAGCCAAACTTGGGACGATCACGATCGCTCAGGTCGCTACTGTGCTCGCGATTTTGGTAAGAACTATCTTGCTTCGGTCGACGAAAATGGTATCATTTTCTCAAATGGTGATAACGATACATTCCCTCTATGGTATGCACAAGAAGTGGAAGGCTATCGCACCGATGTGCGCGTGGTGAATCTAAGTTATCTGTCTACCGATTGGTATATCAACCAAATGCGTCGTCCTGCCTACAATTCGGCTCCTGTGCCAATGCTTGCCGATGGAAAAACTTTTGCCTACGACCAACGCCAGTTTGGATATTTCATCAGTCCAGACTCTACTATGGTGCCAGCGCAAAAGGCCTTGACTCAATTCTATGGCGATAGCAAGAATGCACGCTATGGCTTATATGAATTTAAGTCGCCAAGAATGTACGCCGAAGTTAATGCCGATGCTGCTGTGGCTCAAGGTGTGGTGGCTGAGCGTAATCGCAAGTATATCAACCCATACATCTCTATGGATATGCTTGCCGACCCTGCAACTGCTGCCGATGGTGCTATGTCTACAAGCAAGATAATGACACTCGATATCATTTCGTCGGCAATTGCCGATGGTTGGAAGCGTCCTGTGTATTTTGCTATCACTGTTCCAGATAAGTACTATCTTGGTCTCACTCCTTACTTGTTTAAGACTGGTATGGCTTACCAAGTTACTCCACTATCTTATAGTTCATCGGGCGAAGCTGGTGTCAACACCGATAAGATGTATGAAAATGTGACTAAGAAATTTGCTTGGGGTGGTCTTGATGTTGCCGAACCGGGTAGTTTGTATCTCGACGAAACAGTGCGTCGCATGGTGAGCACAGTGCGCTCTACCGTGCTCGACCTTGCCACAGCTCTCATCGAGGAAGGTTATCAAGCTCAAATGCAAGCCGAATCTATGGATAAGAAATCGGCTGAGTATGAAGAACTAAAGGCATTTGGCGAAGATCGCTATGCAAAGGCGCGTGAAGTGCTCGACTTGATTATGGCTAAATTGCCTGAAAAGTCTTGTTCTTACTCTCTCACTATGGGTGCAGAAATAGCCGATGCTTACCTTGCTCTGAATGAAGTTACAGGCAACGATGAAGACAAGAAGAAGGCAAAAGACATCTTGCATCGCGAGGTGATGAAATTTGCTGAATATGTGCGTTTCTATCAATCACTTTCACCTCAAGAATACGGAAGACTTACACGATTGGATATGTATGTGGATAGAAATCTATTCAAGAGCATATTGGAATCTTATTTGCCACTTGTGGAAGAAAGCGAATTGGAAATGGTGGAAAAAGAACTATTCACTACAGGTGTAAATCTTGAAAGATTGAATATGAACTCTTAATCTCCGATAAGAAGATAAACAATGATGGCCTCTCCGTTCCTGTAATGGAGAGGCTTTTTAAAATAAAAGCAATGTTTATAGAGCAACCTCCATTATTTTATCGTATACTCTTTCCAGAGTGTGTGTGGCGTTTGCATCGCAAGCGAAAGAGTGTGTATCTCACCTTCGACGATGGGCCTATACCCGAAGTTACTCCGTGGGTGTTGGACACACTCGATAAGTATGGGGTGAAGGCTACATTCTTCTGTGTGGGTGATAATGTGCGCCGTTATCCCGAACTGTTTGAAGAAATTAAGCGACGAGGGCATTCGGTGGGCAATCACACGATGAATCACCTGCAAGGTATAAAAGTTACGTCGAGACGATACTTACGCAATGTGCTTGAGGCACATAAGTACATCAATTCTCCATTGTTTCGTCCGCCTCACGGATTGTTGCGTTGGGCACAGGCAAGTGCATTGCGAGAATATTTCACCATTGTGATGTATGACCTTGTGACTCGCGACTATAGCAGCCAACTATCGGGCGAGGATGTACTGAAAAATGTGAAACGATATGCACGAAAAGGCTCTATAATCGTGTTTCACGATTCGCTGAAGGCTGAAAAAAATCTCAAATATGCTCTTCCTCGTGCCATAGAATGGCTACAAAGCAAAGGTTATACCTTCGAACGCATAAAGCCTCAAGAATAAACATTGGGTATGGACGATATAAAGCAATTAATCAAGGCAAAGGCTCGTGCGCTTGGATTTGAGGAGTGCGGGTTTGCACAGGCTCGTAAGGTGAGCGATGAGGCTATTGCTCAATATGATGAATGGTTGGCTGAGGGCAAGAATGACTGTATGGATTACGCCGAGCGTTATAGAGATGTGCGTGCCAATCCTTGCGAACTGCTACCGGGTGCAAAGACTGTGATAAGTGTGGCATTAGGCTATTATCCAAAAGAGCGTCAGCACCCCGATGCTCCACAGTTTTCCATCTATGCCTACGGACGCGATTATCATCTTGTGGTGAAAGAGCGTTTGACGGCTCTTGCTGAATACATCAGAGAGGCGTTTGGAACCGAATCATCGCGTGTGTGCGTGGATACTGCCCCTATTATGGAGAAATATTGGGCGAGAGAGGCTGGAGTAGGGTTCATAGGGCGAAACAATCTGCTGATTGTGCCGGGGAAAGGTTCGTTTTACTTTTTGGGTGAATTAGTTACCACGCTCGATGTGGCTCCCGATAAGCCTTGTACTTTATCGTGTGGAGAGTGCAATGCTTGCGTAAAGGCTTGTCCGGGTGGTGCATTGACCGATGGAAAGAGCTTAGACGCAAGGCGATGTCTGTCGTGCCAACTCATAGAGCGACGAGGCGACCTGCCTCAATGGGTGGAGGAGGCAGTTGGCAACAGAGTCTATGGTTGTGATGCGTGTCAGATGTGTTGCCCTCACAATAAGGGCGCTGTGTCTACACAGGTGAGCGAATTCAATCCTCGGGCAGAACTGATGAGTCTCACTCTCGACGATATTTTGGTGATGACACAAGAGCGATTTGCCGACGTATTCAAGAAAAGTGCTGTGAAACGCACCAAACTCGAAGGTCTGCAACGAAATGCACGCCTATTATTCGCCAAAAAATCCTAAATCGCCAAAATTATTTTAAAGAGAAACATTGCCACAAGTGAATTTTCCTTAACTTTGCGATATTACAATAAAACGAAACAAAATTTATACATTATGAAAAAGATATTAAACATTAAGAATTCGGTGTTGGCTTTCACATTGATGGTGATGACTATGATGTTCGGTGCATGTGCCACAGGTGGAAACGAATATGATTTGCCTTTGGACGAAGCATCTGCTACAGGACTATGTGGAGTGAAATGGGTAATGCACAGTGTAACTGGCGGTGAGCGAGTGGAATATTCGGCTTATGTGTTCAATTTAGATGGCACTGGTAGCAGTTACGAACAAGTTTCTGCCGAAGACGAACTCAAAACGAGTGGTTTCACTTGGAAATCATACAACACATCATCTATTTCGGGTTCCACAGCAATGCACATGCTCGTGATCAAGCTCAACGGAAGCAAGGGCGAAATGTCTACTTACTACAAGGTAGTAGGAAATACATTGCGTTTGAACAATGGTCAAGGTGGCGTGTTCACTTATATGCCTGAAGATATGAATGCTCAATAAAACACGCAATTCTCACAGCGAAAATGTAACAAATCTCCTAATTTAGGAGATTTGTCTTTTTATTCATTGACCAACTCAATTATGCGGTCGGGATCTTTGGCTGCTTGAGTGGTAATCCTGGTGTCGGTAATGTGTAATATCCTTAATGGATATATATTTAGAAAGTCTTTACCAAATTTATAGTGAGTCAAATACTCTCCCTCTTTTAATCCTGTCTTTGTATGAAAATATGAATTAGAAAAACACCAGTTACCGATAAGAATCTTACAGTTATAACCCTTTTTAGTCTTTTTCCAACGAGGATATGCCCATTCGTTTTCGTTTAAATAATATTTTGGCCATGACATATCTTTCTCACCATCTTCAAGCCAATAGAATTGTTTGCCCAAAACCATCGACAGCATTGATTTTCTAACTCCTGTGCTATCGACAGTAACGAGTGCTGCCAAACTTTTTTCTTCGGCAGTTTTATCACGGTCGTAAACATGCAATATGCTATCGGGGTGCGACACATTTAGGGTAAACATATTACTGCCTTCCAATGACATGATTAGATAATTCACAGCGCGATAATTCCCTTTGCTATCGGGCTCGTTGACAACAATGTAATCGCCCTCGGGGTTCTTGCCTTTCTGCGACCAATCAAACTCAGTGGCAGGTTGATTGGACATGTAATATTCAAAGGTTACTGATTTCTCGATGAGTTCGCCGTCTTTTCGAGTAGGAAACGATCGAGTAACGTGAGTCTTTGTGAAATTTTCCACATATTTGGTTCGTTGCCATTTGGTTGTGTCAACGCGATACCAATTATGTGTCATCAGGTTCTTTTGTTGCGGTTTCATCTTCGATTCTTTCTCAGTCTTTTGACTTTGTTGAGATTCAAATATAAGGGGCTTTTCGTCTCTTGGGTAGATGCATTCAAGCATAAGACGGTCGGCTGAAAGTGTTTTGATGTCGTAGGTTCTTGTTAGCCATTCGCCATCTTCTTCTTGGTCGTTAATCACAAGATATAACCCATTCTTTGATTTACCCACTTTCTTGCGGTTGAAATCGGTCACGATTTCGTTTGATAGATAAAACTCTCGGCGCTCCCAAGTAGGTAATTCGTTATAATTTTCGGGCAGTTTGCATTTATAGCAAGAACCGTTATCAAAAGACCATTCTATGCGGTTTCTGTTGTTGTTCTCGTCGAGCATAAACCACAATTTATTGACAAGAAGATCTACAGTAGGAATAAATGTACCTTCTTTCTTATTTAAAGATCCGTCGATAGTTACATAATAGGTGCGTTTCAAATCGGGGTGATTTGTATCCTTAATATTAAGTTTTGTTTCAGTGAGATTAGTAATTTCGTGACAAATAACAACATACTCATTAGAGTCTATGAGTTCGCCTCTAATAATGATATATTTTCCTTTGCGATTCTTGCCTACTTTGGTAGAGTCAAACTGATATTCCCATTTGTTTGATAGGTAATATTTCTGAACTTTTATCTTAGTGTTACCAGCACTGTCAGCGCTTACTGTCAATCGTTGCGTGCCGGTGTATTTCACATAAGCAGTGTCGATGATATTCAATGCAGAGTAATTCATTTCATACCACTCCTTGTTGATAAGTTGTTCCATAGTGGTCTTTTTTTTAGCTCCCGACACAGATAGAGTTATTATAGCTACTAATATAAATAGTAATGTCCTTTTCATTAGAAATGATGTTTATCGTTACTTGTTAGCAAATTTAATCATATTCTTGAATAGAATCCAAGAAAATAGTACGCAATTAGTACGCAAATACACTTTGTTGAGCGTTTTTAGTAAATTTTCTGATAAAATCAGGGAATTATATACCTCTTGATTATTTTGTATACCGAAAATGCGATAATTCTAGCAAAAGGTTTGGAATTTACAAAAAAAGTTCATACCTTTGCATCGCATTTATGCAAGGGTAGGTAGGTAAGTGGTTAAAACGGGCAGACTGTAAATCTGTTGGCTTGCGCCTTCGGCGGTTCGAATCCGTCCCTGCCCACTTAATTCGCGGAAGTAGCTCAGTTGATAGAGCATCAGCCTTCCAAGCTGAGGGTCGCGAGTTTGAGCCTCGTCTTCCGCTCAAATTTCCGCAAAAAACTAAAAGTTCTTGAGAATCTCTCAAGAACTTTTTTTGTTTCCCAGCATCTGCTCAAAATAGTGGCAAGGCTCATCTCAATTAGGTTAGTGAAGTTAGTGATTCTGTGTAGCCACATAACTATTTCAGCACCATTTATAATCATATTTTTGTGTATATGCAATGAATATGCATATTATTTGCGGTTTTTGCCTTGATTTTTATGTTATAAAACATATTAGTGCATTTTATTCATTTTTTCTTGCATTTAATTAAAAATTATGATTACCTTTGCATCGGTTAATAAATCAAAGCGCATAGCTGTTTCTACATAATCTACAATTTATATTATCTTTTCACAAAAGAATTTGTTTAAATATGCGCTATATATCTATCTACAATTTAAGCATATATACTAGAAAACGCAATGGAGTGAGCATTGATGCCCACTCCATTTATTTTGTATATAGGTGAAAAATGTATGTTATTTCACTATGGCAAGTCCTCCGAGCGATGTTTCCTTGTATACGCTTGGTAGGTCGTGGCCGGTTTGCTTCATCACTTCTACCACGCGGTCGAAACTTACGCTATGCACTCCGTCGCTAAACGATGCATATAGATTGGAGTCTAACGCGCGTGCTGCGGCATAAGCGTTACGCTCGATGCATGGTATCTGCACAAGCCCACACACAGGGTCGCAAGTAAGCCCTAAGTGATGTTCGAGCCCCATTTCGGCTGCGTACTCTATCTGAGCAGGCGAGCCGCCAAACAATTGACTTGCAGCAGCGGCGGCCATTGCACACGCCACACCCACTTCGCCCTGACAGCCTACCTCAGCGCCCGATATAGAGGCATTGGTCTTCACCACATTGCCAAAGATGCCAGCAGTGGCAAGCGCACGCAAAATGCGTTTTTCGGAGAATTCGCGTGTGTGATATAAGTGATATAGCACAGCAGGAAGCACACCACACGAGCCACAAGTAGGAGCAGTAACTATCACGCCTCCCGACGCATTTTCTTCGCTCACTGCAAGTGCATAGGAATACACCAATCCACGACTTTTAAGATTGCTCGAATAGCCGCTCGCCTTCATATAGTAACTCACGGCCTTGCGACGCACACCAAGTCCACCAGGCAACACGCCTTCGGCTTCCAGTCCACGTTCCACTGCGGCCTTCATCACTTCCCACACCTCGTGCAGGTAGTCCCATATAGCCTCACCTTCACACTCATCTACATACTCCCAATAAGTCTTTCCTGTGCGTTCACACCAGTCCAATATGTCGCTAATGCGATGCATAGGATACACGCTCTTCTTGCAGTCTTCGATGCCGGCAGCCTCTGTGTCCCACACTATTTTGCCACCGCCCACCGAATACACTGTTCTGTCGGAAAGCACCATGCCACACACATCTCTTGCCACGAAACGCATTCCATTGGTGTGATATTGAGGCACAAAATCGGGACACCAATTTATAACCACTTCGCCCTTAGCCTTCAGCACATCTTCAATAGCCACATCGGTGAGGTGACCTTTGCCTGTTGCGGCCAACGAGCCATAGAGATACACTTCAAAACTCACGGCCGAAGGCACCCATTCTACAAATTGCTGAGCAGCCTTGCGAGGTCCCATCGTGTGACTACTCGACGGACCTGTGCCTATTCTGAATATTTCACTTATCGATTCCATAGTGTAGTATGTATTAGATATTTTTAGGATTATATATGTATACGACAAAAGCGACCGCACATCATTTACGAGTGTGTACCGTCGCTATGTATCTCAACAAAAGCCCTACCTTCCTTTTTTTTACTTAGCTGAATCAGCAGGAGCAGCTACAGGTGCTTGTTCTGTAGCGAAAGGAGTGCTTTGTTCTTGTTGAACAGGTTGTTGAACGATTCTACTGCCTTGCACCAATGTGTTAGACACGAAGAATGAAGACACGATGCTACATACCACGATGAAGATAGCAAGTGTCCATGTTGCCTTCTCGATGAAATCGGTAGACTTGCGCACACCCATTACTTGGTTAGCGCCTGAAAAGTTAGAAGCAAGACCGCCTCCCTTTGATTTTTGAATCAATACTACGCCGATCAACAATAGAGCGGCAAGAAGAATAAGGATACTTAAAAAAATGTACATAATTCTCTTATTTGTTGTTTTTTATAGTTTCTAATTTTACCATTTTTCGTAAAAAACGAATTTGGTCTGCAAAGTAAATACTTTTTTCTGGAAATTTCAAACTTATGCTTTTAATTATTTCAAGTGCCTTGTCATATTTACGTTGTTTTATGTAAATTTTGGCCAAACTTTCGCTCAACATTGAGTCATCAGCCACATTTGGGGCTTCGATTGGCACTTCGCAGTCCTCGATTGGCAAGATATCGTTTTCGGCACTTTTTTCGGTGGGATAATAGCCCGGACGCTCTTTTTGCTTCAATATGAAGCTATTGATAAGTGCATCTTCCTCGCTTTCTGTCGACGAAGTCACGGGCTTGCTTTCCTGCTCCTCGGCCGCCAGCATTTGGGCATAATCGGGCACAGGATTGAATATCATGCGATTGAGCATTTCGAGTTCTTTCTCGTCGGTATTGCCATAAGTAGACAAGAACACGTCGAGAGTGTGCTCGGTGGTGATAGGTGCATCGTCTTTCTCTTGTGGGTAAAAATCCACAAATCGCTCTGCCTCATCGCCAAGCACATCGTATAGAGCCTTGCGATCGGGGAAGGAAATCGCCAATTTGGCCAATTCGTCCTCATCTATCCTGTCGGTTTTAGACTTGCGTTGCAAATACAGCAAACGTGGCAACACGAAATATGGGTATTCGCGTTGTGCCTGCTCGAGCCATTCCTTGCTCACCTCTTGGTGAGGATTGGCAAGTAAAGTCTTTATGTCGTTTGCTATATCCACTATAAATTATCGTTTTTTTACCAGTTACCAATTGTTGCGTTAAAAATCAAGTCGGCAAGTTCCTTACTGATTTGACTACAAAGTTCGTCTTGCACATCGGTAAGCATCTCATCGCTTGAGAAATCGCGATAAGCAGAGAAGGTTTGGTCTATATCCTGTCCATCTTGCTTGTAGTTAAGATATTTCACACGCACGGTGATAGTGAGACGCGTCTTCGAAGCGTATGCATCCTCGTTCACAGCTTGAGGAGTGAGTGCATAGCCTGTGATTTCGCCTTCGAGGCGAAGATCGGTATTATTTGAGTCCACCACCTGCAATCGGGTTTGGCGTGTAATCATCTCGGTGATTTGATTTTCAAACGTCTGTTGCAAAGGTGGATACACCAATGCAGCGCGTATTGGGAATTGCGAGATTGAGATAGTCTTGTAGATATCATAATCCAATGCCGCTCCATTAAACTTGTAACTAATGCTACAAGCCTGAAACACCATCACAGTCATCAATATCGCAAACAATCGTTTTATCATATCTGTTGCCCTCTTATTTTTCGTTATCAATCTTCCAATCCATACTCCTTTATCTTGCGATAAATAGTGCGTTCCGAAATGTTTAGTTCAGTAGCCGCACGGCGACGATTGCCATCGTTACGCTCTAAAGCACGGCGTATAGTTTCCTTCTCGGTGTCTTCAAGCGTCATCGACGAGTGCATCACCGATGGCGAAGCATTATCGTCCACATATTCCACCTCATCAGCCACTTCGCTATATTCCACCTCATTGGTTTCAATCGTTGGCTCGGTATTATATCTATGCATAAGCACTGTGTCGCTCATTATCGAAGCATCGATATGCGACTTTTTGCCCATTGTTTCTTGCTCGCGAAGCGAACTGCGCAGTTCGTCTATTTCCTTTTGCATCTTCATGAGCATAGCGAAAAGCATCTCACGCTCTTGAGCATAGTTATAGGCCGACGAAGGCGACACCACAGTAAGTTTATTGCCATTCTCGTTGTAGTCGCGTGGCATATATCGCTCCATGAGTTCCTTATCTACTTCCTTTCCAGCTTCAAAGGCTGCTACTTGCTCAATGATATTCTTCAGTTGGCGCACATTACCTGGCCAACGATAGCTTTGTAGCACCTTATAAGCACCTTCGCTGAAGGTTGCCTTAGGCAATCGATACTTTTCGGCAAAATCACCCACAAACTTGCGGCAGAGTAGCATCACATCATTGCCTCTATCACGCAATGGAGGCACATTGATGATAATCGTAGACAAGCGATAATATAAGTCTTCACGAAATTCGCGTTTCGACACGGCTTGCAATAGGTCCTTATTGGTAGCAGCCACTATGCGCACATTGGTCTTTTGCACTTGCGACGAACCTACACGCAAAAATTCACCACTCTCCAGCACACGAAGCAATCGTGCCTGTGTGGTAAGTGGCAATTCGCCCACTTCATCAAGGAAAATAGTTCCACCATCAGCCTCCTCGAAGTATCCCTTACGGTCAGATGTGGCTGATGTGAAGGCTCCCTTCACATGGCCGAAAAGTTCAGAATCTATCGTGCCTTCGGGCAATGCACCGCAGTTTACTGCTATATATGGTTTGTGCTTGCGCGCACTGCTTGAGTGGATTATCTTCGGGAAGAATTCCTTACCCGAACCACTTTCCCCAAGCACAAGCACCGACAGATCGAACGAAGCCACTTGTATGGAACGCTCGATTGCACGATTCAATGATGGCGTATTGCCGATGATTGAGTATCGTAGTTTTGCACCATTTATTTCAGTTGATAAATCGCTCATTTACTTATCGTTTTTTAAGGGCGAATGTAGAATCCTTCAAGAATTTTGTAAGCGATTCCACAGTGCCATATTTAGCTTGTTCTTCCACGCTGATAGGCTTACCCACACTCATCTTCATGTGAGCACCCTTCTTGCGGAACACTTCACTCGGAAGCATAAGCGAACGCAATGGCCAGCAGATGCGTCCCATCACATAGCTAAGCATTGAATTGTAGCCATGGAAGTAGATAGGCACCACAGGCACTTTGAGTTGTTGGATAAGACGGATTACGGTAGGTTGCCAATCGCGGTCGTCGATTTGCAGCTTTCCGTTCACCTTTGCCACCGAACCGGCTGGGAAAAATCCAAGAGGATGGCCCTTTTTCACGTGTAGCATAGCCTCGCGAATACCCTTCATGCTCACTGCCTTCTTGGCAGGATCGCTACTTGCCACAGGGTCCACAGCGATAAAATTGTCGCGCATAGCTGTGATGTAGTTTAGGATAAGGTTCACCATCACCTTATAGTCTTCGCGACGCGAAGCAAGTTCGCTGATAAGGATAATGCCATCAAGTGCACCGAAAGGGTGGTTTGATACAGTGATAAACGCACCTTCAGGCAGATTGTTTAGAATCTCTTCGCCATCTACCTCAAGTGTGATACCCAAATCTTTAAGCACTCCCTTAGTGAATGGTGCTCCAGGAGTCTTATAGTTGTTGGAATGCAGACCATTGACTTTGTCCACCTTCAACAGCTTAAAGATGAAATTCACAAGTTTTTCCTTTCCTTCGAAGAAAGGTACCATCTTACATATATCTTCGTAGTCGAGTACGTTAGGTTTGATAGGAGATTCTGCCATTTTTTCGTTTATCTATTTTTATCGGTTTCACGCCCACACATTTAGGGCAAATTACAAATTCTTTGCAAAATTACTAAAAAACCTCGTTATCCACAAAAATGTGTCGCACATTCACACTTGCATACAAATAAAGACGCAGCAATCAATTGCTGCGTCTTTGTATCGTAGTAGGCAAAATATCCTAATACGGCAGATTACTTTTCGTCATCGGTGGCGTTTTCTTCGGTATTATCGAGGCAAATAGCCTTAAGCGAACCGAGTTGCATTGATTTCATTTCTTTCACACGGCCGTGGTAGTAGAGTTTGCCTGTACCACTACCCTTTAGCGACATCTTGCCACCATCGATAGTGCAATACACATTGCCCGAACCTATGATTCTGCAACTCACATTCTTTGCCTTCAAGCCTTCGGCACGCACTTCGGCCTTACCAGTGTTCTTTACATTGAAATCAGTACATTCGCCGTTCACGGTCACCTTACCCTTGCCTGTGAGGATTTCCACCTCCACAGTAGTAGCTTCTACGTGGTCCACTTGCACAAGTCCATCTTTCACGAGTTTAAACTTCACAAATGGAGCTTGCTTCACGCTTTCCACCTTCAATAGGCTATCACCTTGGTTCTCGGCATTTTGCAGATAAGCCGAGTACACAGTCACTGTAGGCACACCTTGTGCATATATGCTATCGTTTGACACAGAGATGGTGAGTTTGCCCTTTTGGTTATTACTGAAAATCATCTTATTGGCCTTGGCTGTCTCAGTCACGAAACACGCATAACCAGCAGAGTCGGCATTGCAACGATACACCACATTAATGTGGTCTTTCACCAATAGATGAGTGAAATCGCCCACCTTCACATTAAATCTTTGAACTTCTTGAGCCACAGCACCACACACGCCCATAAGAGACATAAGTGCCACAAGTGAATATATACGCTTCATCATAATTTATTTATCTTTTTTTAATGTTTATAAAAATCTTTGTTCTATCTCGTTTAGAATTGCATCAAGTTCGGCAAATGTGTTAGCCTTGAGCATAGCTATACGCATATCTCTGAAGTTTGGGATACCCTTAAAGAGAGGCGTAGCGGCCAAGTGACGGCGAATGTGCAAGATTCCGCGATATTCGTCGATGCGATCAATGCTCTCTTGTATCTGGCGACGTAGGAGTGCAAGTTTTTCGGCCTTCGAAATCTCAAGTTTCTCACCGTGTTGCATATAGTGCTTCATCTCACGGAAAATCCAAGGCGCGCCTATCGACGCACGGCCCACCATCACGCCATCCACACCGTAGCGGTCATAAAACTCAGCAAGTTTTTCGGCCGAAGTGATATCGCCGTTGCCGATTATAGGTATTTTCATACGAGGATTGTTTTTCACCTCGCCTATCAGAGTCCAATCAGCCTCGCCGGTATACATCTGACTTCTTGTGCGTCCGTGGATAGCAAGTGCCTGTATACCACAATCTTGTAGTTGCTCGGCAAGTTCCACTATAATCTTATTATTGCAATCCCAGCCCAAACGAGTCTTCACAGTGACAGGGATTTTCACTGCATCCACCACAGCGCGAGTTATTTCGAGAAGCAATGGCACATTGCGAAGCATACCCGAACCGGCTCCCTTCGATGCCACCTTCTTCACAGGGCAACCGAAGTTGATATCCAGCACATCCGGACCTGCGGCCTCAGCTATGCGGGCGGCTTCCACCATAGGCTCCACCTCCTTGCCATATATCTGAATGGCAGCAGGACGCTCTGCATCGTTGATTGAGAGTTTGCGAGTAGTGGAATTGATATTGCGAATAAGTGCATCGGCACTCACAAATTCCGTATACACCATATCTGCCCCTTGCTCCTTACAAATCAAGCGAAACGATTCGTCGGTCACATCTTCCATAGGAGCCAAAAGCACAGGCTTATCTCCTAAATCTATATTACCTATCTTCATTTACCTATTGATTCTTCTAAATTTTACGCAAAGATACAAAACTCTCACCTATCAACGGAATATTTCAATAAAATTAGTATTTTTGCAATGATTTTTGGAACTATATTTAGCCCTTGGGGTATCTTTTTTGCTCCAACAATCCTTTTTTAAAAGAAAAACTTATACAACAATATGGTTAAGGCTGTTTTTTTCGACATCGACGGAACACTTGTATCGTTCTCCACTCACAAGATACCACAATCCACCATTTTTGCACTCAACGAGTTGCGTAGTAATGGTGTGAAAATATTCATAGCCACAGGACGGTCGTGGGGACAAATGCAGCATCTCAACGATTTTCCTAAATTCGATGGTTACATCACCCTCAATGGTAGCTGTTGCACCACAGGCGAGGGCGAAATCATCCATCGCACTTGTATCCCTACCGAAGATTTGAAGCGATTAGAAGAGTTTCACGCCAAGCATCCGTTCCCTATAGAGATTGTATACGCCGACCGCGAACTTATGACATCTTCAAATGACGTGGTGGAGCGTGCTTGGGCCAATGTGAATATGCCTGTGCCACCTATCACTCCTTTCGAAGAGTGCGACCTCAATGAGGTGTATCAGTTGGGAGCTTTCCTCACAACCGACGAGCAGGATAGACTACGACTCACCGAAAACTATATGCCTTCTTGCACCGAATTGCGATGGAGTCCAGATTTCTTCGACATCTTGCCACGCGAAAGCAGCAAAAGCCGAGGCATCGACCGAATGATAGAATACTATGGTATCAACCTCGACGAAACGATGGCCTTCGGCGACGGTGGCAACGACATAGATATGCTCCGTCACGCAGGCATTGGAGTAGCTATGAGCAATGCTCGCCAAGAAGTAAAAGCTCATGCCGACCACATCACCACATCAGTCGACAACGACGGAATCCTAAACGCACTCCGAGAATTCCACATAATCCAGTAAACAAAAGAATAATTCCCATAAAACACAATCACACACATAAAATATTGAATATCAAAAGCAAAGTAGGGACGCACGGCTCGCGCATCCGCCATAAAAAATTATGTCTTTTTGTCTTTATGGCTAATTTAAAAATGTTCTTCTGTCTGAAAATTCCTAATTCCACACTCCCCTCTGAAATAAAAGCCCGAGGGCTTCATCTAAGGTAACCCTGTACTTCAGTGCAGGGCAAAGCCACCACACGGGAAAGCCATCCCATCCAAAGAAGAAAGAATAAACTCCCGAAGGGTGTTTTTCTATGGAACCTTTAGCTCACGGCTATGCCGTAAACCCTATGATGATAGTGTGAGGATGGATAAAAAAAATACTGCCTTCGACGAAAGTGCGGACCAATTTAGTGCTGACACTTCCTCTGGCAGTCTCGTTCAAAGTGTGCATCGTAGTCCTACAGCCACCATGAGCATCCCCTTTGACGATGCAAAGGTACAAAAAATACAAAAAGCGTAAAAAAAAATATCAATAGATTCAAAAATGGTGATGCGAAAGTAGATGCAAAGTGAATCTTAGGGAACAATCATCCACGCACCCCCACAACCTCGCGAGGTTGCACTCGTGTCACCACTTCACACCTCACTATTGCTACTATTGTAACTATAGTCACTATCATCACATCTATCAGTCCTCCCTCCTCCTTCCTCACTCCTAACTTTTTTTCACCGTTATCCTTTTTAAGGAAACTTTCTGCTCATTTTGGTTGTATCTTTGCACCAAAAAAACACACAATTATAATTAATCTTATAAAATTTAAAATCCTATGGCAAGTATAAAAGTTAAATTCCGACTTTCTTCTCTCGATCCCAAGATGGGTACTATCTACTACCAAATCATTCACAATCGAGTTGTGCGTCAGTATAAAACCGATTACCACATTTTCGTTCACGAGTGGGACACACAAAAGGGCGACATCATTATCCTGCCCGATAGTAGACAACACATAGTGCAAGACATCAGCGAACGCATTATTTGGGACGTTAAGAATCTACAATCCATATTCCGACGATTTGACGCTAAGAAAATCAGTTACACGGTTGACGATATCATCAAATCCTTCTCGCGTCGGTCCGATTTGCTATCTCTTTCGCACTTTATGCAAGATGTGATAAACCAACTTCACAATATGGGCAAATGTCGCACTGCCGAAACCTATCGTGCCACGTTACGCAGCTTTATGCTATTTCGCAAGAATAAAGACACTGCAATGCACTCTATCGACTCCGATATGATGCTTATGTATGAAGCGTATTTGCACAATCGAGGACTCGCACGCAACACCACTTCTTTCTATATGCGCATTTTGCGTGCAGTCTATAATAGAGCTGTGGAAAAGGAACTCATAGAAGATCGTCACCCATTCAAGCACGTTTATACAGGTGTCGACAAAACCGTTAAGCGAGCCATTCCTCTCGGTGCTATCAAGCAAATCAAGAATCTCGACCTGTCGGAGAAACCCTCAAAGGAATTCGCACGCGATATGTTTCTGTTTTCGTTCTATACTCGTGGAATGTCATTTATTGATATTGCTCACTTGCGTAAGAAAAATCTTTCCTTCGGTGCGCTATCCTATCGACGACGAAAAACTGGTCAACAACTCAATATTCGTTGGGAAAAATGTATGCAAGATATTATAGATAAGTATCACACACCCCATGACAGTCCTTATCTCTTGCCCATACTATTCCTAATAAACATCTCAAGGAAATTGCAAAAATGATACATCTCACCACTCCGCTCACACTTTATGTAGCACGGCATTCGTGGGCAAGTGAGGCCAAGAACCAACACATTCCTATATCTGTCATCAGTGAAGCCATGGGACACGATTCCGAACTTACCACGCAGATCTACCTCGCTTCACTCGACACATCTTTGGTGGATAAGGCAAACGCACAAATTCTCAAATCCCTCCGATCCATCGACGACTCATAACACACACACAAGTCTTATTTTACGATGGCTCTGATTGGATATGGCGATTCTTTGGCTGTGATGAAGTAAACACCTGTAGGTAGGTCCACTGCAAGGTCATTTTCTACGTAGTCAAATTGTTTTACTGTGATACCTTGAGTGTTGTGGATTCTCACATCGGTAAGCACCTCGTTGCAAATAAATCTGATACCTCCAGGATGTGTGGCTATGGCAAGTATATGGTCTGCATCAACGCCTTCGATGCCACTGCCTTCGGCCACGGTGATAGTGTTCGACATTGGCGACAAATAACCGAGACGGCTACTTTGCACATAGTATGTTTCTGATGTACCAGTCTCGCGAGTAAAGTCGTAATATGCTTCTTCGGTGTCTACTTGTTCGGTATTTATCAAAGTTCCGTTTTTATATATCGCACGAGTTACGAGATAAAAATCCACTTCTTCGTCGGCTGGTTGCCACACGGCACGATAACCTTCGGCTGTGACGTTTTCTGCAGGCAGAGCCACAGGCATAGATAGGGTAGGCACGTCCAGACATTCTCCGTTGATATACACTCCGGTAAGACTGCCCGAGATGCCGCCATCATAGAAATATAGGATGGTAGAATGTTTACCTGTTTTGGTTGGCTTATAGGTGATGGTGAGTTTGTAACCATTGGTTGAATTCACTGCACTTGCCGACACTCTTTCCGACGATAGTGCGAACATCTGATGATGTGTGTTGTTGTCGTAAAGCACCAATGTAATGCCCGAACCAGTGATATTTTGGCCCTTAATATAGATTTCGAGATTTGCCGTTTTGCCCAATCCTAATTGACCGAAATCGAGTGTGCTGCCAAGTTGTGGGTAAAGGATTTCTGCTGGTCCTGTAATATTGCTATTGCCACCGCCGTTATACACTTCTCCCATCTTGTTGCCCCAGATATATTCGGCAAGGTTAGGATCATCTACAAAAGGATTTCGGTTGCCTTGAATGGTGAACACAGCATCATTACGATCGCGTTCCTTCTGGCTCACAGGGTCGTTGCGATGCCAAGATAGAAGGAGATTGCGAGAATATTGGTTGAGTGTGAGATAGCTGGTGTTGTTGAACATATAGGTGTATTTCCACTTATAGTCTTGATAACAAGTAGCCATATAGAAATATACGCGTGCAAAGTCACCCTTGTATTCATCATCGGGTTCAAACACATAGTTTGTGCTGCTTCCCGAGATTGATGGGTAACCTACGGTCGACACTCCATTGTTGAACTTTACACTAAGCGATGTATTTACCTCTCCGAGTGGATAATTGCTCTTTGCAGAATTGGCATCGGCATCGCTTGGGAATAGGTGTATGATATCGGTGCCGGCTTCATAGGCTTCTACGTCGCTTGGCGAGTTCCACCAGCTTTTTGGCACAGAGTGTTCGCGGTTGAGGCCGTAAGTTCCGCCATAGTACCAATAATCGAGATTATTCCAGTTGTCGGAATACATATCCCACACTATCGACTTGCCGTTCACCTTTTCGGGATAAGCGTCGGTCTTAGGAAAGTGGTTCCACAGACTTGAGTATGACAATTTGGTGTGAGGGCGAACAAGACTGTGAATAGCATTTTTGAGAGTTTCTCCCGATTTACCATTTAAAGAGTTGTAATAACCATTTGGTGCAGCTGCATAAGCACAAATGCACGAGAATATTACGATAGAAAAAAGTATGTTATATTGCTTCTTCATTATCAATGTTGAGTTATAAAAGTTTCTTTAAAAATAGAATATTTTGTAAAGGTAATACAAGTTTTTTGAAAAATCTTTGTTAAATAACTTTTTTTCACTAAATTTGCCCACTATTCTTGCTGTCAAAGCATTAGATGTGATTTTGAGCAATTAAAATGAGCTATTTTAAAACAGAATAATAATCTATACAAAACTATATTTCGATGAGAAAACATTTACAATTTTCGGTGATTGCAGTGGCGTTGATTACGCTATGTGCAAGTTTTACGGCAAAGGCAAAGCAGATTGTCGCTGTAGATGCCAATGCTTCGGTTAAAGTGGCTACCAACCACAAATGGAAAAAAACATTCTCAAGTGTTAGTGATTTTAAAAAGAATAAAATAGGCACTCGTGATGTGATGACTCTTGGCCCTACTCAGGACTATTCATTTGTGACCAATACCGATGGATCACAATGGTATGCAACTCAAAACTACACTGTTAAGAGTTATTACTACACATCGTCGGTGATTTCTTTGTATAGTAGCAAAGGAGAAAAGCAAAGCGAAATAAATGTGACTGTGCCTGAAGGTAAGAGCTGTAATCAGATAATGATTGGCGAATCTATCACTGCCAATTTGTTTGACAAGAACAGTTCTTCTCACGAATTGAGCGTGGTGCTTCACCTTATTCACTCTCCAGGGGTAACTTCTTATGTTACTTATGTATATGATGTGGCTACTGGCGAGCAAGTCGGCACTTACGATGGTCTTATGAGCGTGGTGAAATACTACACTGGCTATAGTTATGATACTGTGGGTATTTTGAGCTATTCTTCTGAAAAGAATGGCGAAAAGGTGTCAAACTACGGAATTTATTATCGTGCTGCATTGAAGCACACTTTCTCAGTGCCAAACAAACTTGCTGAGTATCAAGTGGGTGGCGCGCTAAATGTGTTTGAGGTAGACAATAGTTTGTATTATGTGGTTTCGCAATACGAAAAGGAATTCCTTGATCCTGCTTCTTACGAAGAACCTTGGGATATGATTCCTACTGCCGACAATAATTTCACGGCTACTATCTACAACAAGAACTTCAAGCAACAAGCCAAGATTTCGTTACCAGTTACTTCTACTCCACAATATCTTGTGCAATATGGTATCGGTTTGTTTGGTTTCAAAGACCTATCAAACAACTTCTGGGACGAATCGGGCGAATTGCGCTTGGTTGTAACCAAGACCGGATTTGAAGTGAATACCGAAAAGGAAGATATTGCATTCTATGTGCATGATACTGATGGCAATGTGGTGAAGACCATTGCCGAAAATGTGAGCAACTGGATGAATATGTATGACATTCCAGGCGAACCTTCTCAAATGGTGTTCTTGACTGGTGGTGCCACTGCAATGTCGATGGTGAACCTTCCTTCGTGTGAAACAGTTGTGACTTTTGGTGCAGAAATCGAAGGAAATGCTATTTCTACTAATATCGACCGCTGTCCGGTGGGCGATTCTTATAAGTATGTGATAGGATTGCCTTCGCCTGATGTGGATAATGAAGGTAATATTCACCAACGCTATGCTTGGGTAAATAAGAACGGTACACTCGATCGCATTGTGAAATTTAATGTAGGCCCTACTAATGCCAATTGGACTCCACTCGTATTGGGAGAAGTGTTAAGCCCATACATATTTGACACTGATAGCGAAAGAGAATACATCTTTATTGCCAATCAACGCGTGGCTCCTAATGCCATTGAAATGATCGACGAGGTGCGTATCGTGAAAGAAGATGGTACTATCGTTCGTAGTTATGTTGAAGATGCTAATACAAAGGGCGATCTTGGTAGCTGTGCATTGCTTGGTCTTGATAGCGAATTGCCTACAATCTTTGTGCCTTACTACAATTCAAATACCGACGAAATCAATATCGAGATGGAATACCTTCCTTATGCATCGATGAGTGCAGGGGGTGAAGGTACAGCTGAAAATCCTTATTTGATAACAAGTGCTGGTGATATGGCTTTGATATCACGCAATCCTTCGGCTCATTACAAGGTAGTGAACAATTTCGATGCTGGTGATTGGGGTGCTTGGAAGGGTATTGCCAATTTCGATGGTACATTCGATGGTGGTAACCACACTATCTCCAATCTTGCTTTGGATGGCGACACAGAATATGTGGGTATGTTTGCTTCTACTGGAAGTGCCGAAATCAGAAATCTTGTGCTTCAATCGCCAAGAATGCATTTGACTGATAAGACTTTTAGCGCAGGCTTCGTAGTTTCAGAATCAGTTTCAGATACTATCTGCAATGTTCATATTAAAGAAGCTGAAATCATTGGTAATGGTGCTATTGCATCGATAGGTGCTATTGCTGGTAAATCTATGTTCACTTCGTTGATTGAGCGATGCTCGGCAAGCGATTTGTGTGTAGATGCTCCAATGTCATCGGTGGGTGGTATTGTTGGTGCTACTCTTACAAGCAGTCTTGTGCGAACTTGTTCGGTAACTGCCGATATCAATGCTGGTAGCATAGTAGGTGGTGTAGTTGGTTCGGCTGGTACAGGTTGCTCGGTGAACGATTGTGCTGTGAATGTGACTATCGTTGGCGAAAACACCATCGGTGGTGTAGCAGGCGAAGCTGAACGTGGTGGTATCTTCAATTGCTTCGTGAAGAGCAATCTTACTGCTACCAATGCTATGCAAGGTTATGCTAAATTAGGTGGTATTGCAGGTTCTTTGACATCTGATTGGGAAGCTGAAGAGGCTGAATACATCGATTCTGTGGTTGCTGGCAATGTGGTGAAGATTGAAGCTATCAACGCTCCTGAAATGAAGGGTGTACATCGTATCATCGGTTACTCTCGATATGAAGAGGACCTCGAAGCCAAGAGATGGGATTCATCTATTGTGCCAATGCACGAATTGGCTCTCGATAATAACTATGTGATAGGTGGTTCTGAAGTGGTGGATAGTACAATAGCTGCTACTATCACAAGCACAGAAGGTGCTGACTTGGCTGAATCTGATTTCAATCAAGCAATGTTGGAAACTATCGGTTTCAAATTTGGTACAAGTGCCGATGCTCCTTGGTGTTTTGCTGCTAATCCATATTTGTATTACGAAAATCCTGAATATTCTGCAATTGAAGCCGTAGTGGTAGAAAAGGGTGGCGTGAAGTTCGACGGAACTTCTATAGTAGCCACAGGTGCAGTAAAGGTGGAATTGTATAGCATTGCAGGTGTGAAAGTTGCTATGAACAATGGTGAAGAATTACTAATGAATGGTGTTACTGCAGGCGTTTATGTAGTGGTGGCTACTGATGCCGAAGGCGCTAAGACCACTGCCAAGATAATGGTGAAGTGATAGTGCAATTAGTAATTAACTGATATAGACAACGGACCACCCTCTTGCGCGATTGGTCCGTTGTTGTTTTTTGATGAAGGGTTGAAAATCCTTTTATAGTGAGAAATCGAGTTCAACCTCGTTTTGGGTGATGTTGAGTGTGGCTATTGCACCTTCGATGATAGGCAAGTTGCCATCGATGTGTCCGACAGGGAAATCAAAACACACAGGGAAGTCGTAAGGCGCAATCATCCGCTGAATCATACCATACATAGTGTCGCCGTTGGCATCGGGTTCGCGATAAACGGTAAATTGTCCCACGATAAGCCCTTTAAGACGAGACAATACGCCACTAAGTCGCAAATTATAGAGAATACGCTCCACCTTGTAGATAGGTTCGGCTATATCCTCGATGAAAAGAATTTTATCGGGAAGAAATAAGTCATATTCAGTGCCGATAAGCTCACTTAGAACGGCAAGGTTTCCACCTATTATCTCGCTGGTGACGCAGCCTTCGCGATTAAATGGATGTGACGGCAATGTGTAAGAGGGAAGTTTTCCTGTGAGAATGTCATAAAGAGCCTCATTGGATTTATCTTCTGCCCCAAATAGAGCTAAATGCTTGGCCATAGAACTATGAATACTCGGAATACCAGCGTGATGACACATAGCATGTAGCACCGATATGTCGCTGAATCCGATAATCCATTTTTTGTTGTCTCTCAACTCATATGCTGTGATGTGTTCGGCTAAATGCACAGTGCCATATCCTCCTCTGCTACATAATATAGCCTTTATTTCGGGATTAAGCAGAGCTTCACGGAAGTCAGCAAGGCGTTCTTCCAAAGTACCACTATAATACCCATTATTATTACGACAATGTGCGCTCGGCACCGGGGTAAATCCCCATTGCTCGAGCACTCGGCAAGCACCATCGATATATTCTGGTTTTACGGCACTTGCTGGTGACACTATTGCTATTTTGTCGCCTTTGATGAGCATTTTTTCTTTGAGGAGTTTTAGTGATGATTAGCTCACAATTACTTTTATTCCGGCTTCCTCGATGCGACGGCCTATGGCTTGGAGTTCGTCTTTTTCCACTTTTACGAGGTGTTCCTCGGGAGTTTTTCGGTCGATAGAGTATATCATCACTTCTTTTGGAGCTATCTCCTTGTAGGCTGCGATGAGTGCTTCTATTTCGGCATCGGTGGTGTTATCGATTTTCACGCCATTGTGTTCGCCACGAAGGAACATAGTTTGCACGATGCAGTTGCCTTCAAACTTTTTTAGGTGTGCGATGATGCCTTCGGGAATTATATCCTTGGCAGTGGGTTGATTGATGGCAAGCATAGTAGATGCCACTGCAGAATCAAGTTTGAGAATATTGTTGTCCACCTTTTTAAGTGCTGCAAACACAGAATCCTTCTTGAGCATTGTACTATTGCTTAAAACACTTACTTTGGCATTAGGGAAAAAGCGATCGCGAATCATAATCACGTCGAGCACTATTTCCTTGAATTGAGGGTGGAGAGTAGGCTCTCCGTTTCCCGAGAAAGTGATAACATCGAGCGGTTCGCCAGCTTCGCTCATAGCCTTGAGCTTGCGATTGAGCGCTTTTTTTACATTTTCTCGCGATGGAATGCCACTTTTGCCCGGTCCTTGTGCGTTGTATCCAGCTTCGCAATAAAGGCAGTCAAACGAACAAATCTTGCCATCGTTGGGCATAAGGTTCACGCCGAGCGATACGCCTAAGCGACGGCTATGTATAGGACCGAATATGGTTTCGTGAAATAATACAGTCTGCATAATGATTGAGATAGTTATTTAGCGATTAATTTTTTCTAACAATGATAGGTATTTTTCTACGACGGTGGTAGGGGAGAAGCGTTTCTGCATCTCGTCGTGTAGCATCTGGCGGTTGAGATTGGCATTTATAGCCCATTCAATGCCGTAGGCGAGGTCTTCGTGACTCTTGTACATAGCGATGTAACCTGTGTGAAGGTGGTCGACGATGTCGGTTTGCCCACCATTACCGAAAGTTACAGGAGTGCAGCCAGCCGCCATACCTTCGACCAGAGTGCCACCAAAGGATTCGTAAAGCGACGATGATATGATTACGTCGGCGTGAGCAAGCACATCTTTCACCTTATTAGCGTTAATTTTACTTAAATATGTGTAAGGAATGTCGATTTCTTGAAGCAACGAGATATCTCGCAATCCCCCGAAGAGAATGAGGTGAATCTGTGACGCTACAGCGGGCTTGTGAGCCTTCAGCCACTTGAGTGCGCTGAGCAGTATAGGGAAGCCCTTTACAGGGTCATCGAGACGAGCTGCTCCAATAGCTATTACTTTCTTGTCGGCCGAAATGCCGTAGTTGCTATTGGGTAGTCGAGAGCAAGAATATTCCTCCACATTGGTGGTGTTTGGGATAACGGTAACTCGTTTTGTGGCGAGTAGCGAACTTTCTTTACACTTTTGAGCAAGCCAATTGCTCACAGCCACGAAATGAAGGTTTGGAGCAGAATAGATAGACTTTTTTCGCTTCCAAGTGGAGTGTGAGAGATCAGAAATTTTGTTTGACTTCAGATACTGACACATACCACATTCCTTACGAAAACGAGTGCAATCGTAGGCGTGGTGGCAAATTCCCGTGCATTCCCACATGTCGTGCATATTCCAAATGATGGGTTTGCCTGTGTCGCAGAGTTTTTCGACACAGTCGAGCGAGAGTGCGCCTTGGTTTATCCAATTGAGGATAATGACATCGGCATTTTTTACCTCGGGATGTGAGGCGATGTTGCGTCCCCATTGTGCAGTGTCCACTTTGAAGAGGTTTTCGCGAGAAAAACTGTTCTGCAAGAAGATTTGCAATCTTTCTGCAAGAAAATGGTACTTATCGGCAAATTTATGAGCATAAGAAATCACATTTTCGTCATTTCCCAATTTCTCGGTAACGAGCATAGAGGCATCAACACCTTCCTTGCGAAAGGCATTCATAAGGCGGTAGGTGAACACAGCAGCCCCCCCGTTCAGGTCGCTTCTATTTATGATTGCTATCTTCATTCTCGTTTTATTAGACAAAAGTACACAATTTTTAGAAATTAGTAAAGAGTAGATAGTAATTAATAATTTGGGAGTTATTTTTCGATCCATAGTTTTATGGATTTTACTGATGAGCGTACTTCGAGATATTCGGTGAGTTTTTGCGTTTCGCTTGGTGTGAGAGGGGAATGGAGTCGCAAGATGGCAAGGTTGGTGGTGTCGGTGTGCCGTGTGTCGACATCGCAAAACACATTTCTGCTCAGTGCTATATCTTTCACCTTGGGGAATAGGATGTGAATTTCGGGTGCGAGCAGGGGCGAAAGGCGTTCAAATTCTGATTGGTGTGCAATCACGGCTTTGAGCGAGTCGATCAGCGATGCTTGCAAGGCGATGCGTTTTTGATTGTCGGCATAGATGTCGTTGAACATGGAAGATGTGATGGCTTTGGAATCTAATACATTACTTGCATCAATCGAAACACCTTGATTGATGGTGAGTTTGGCTCCTCGTAACCAATAATTCTCGTTAAGACGATTACTCATGACTATCTGCAGTGAATCTATATTCACTTTTTCTCCGATGAGGGTGACGCTGATTAGTTTATTGCCGTGTAGCACTTCGGCTTCTTTGTTCAATACTTGAGTGTTGGCAAATACAAATTCTTGTGCGATGAATCTATTGGCATAGTTCACGAAGTAGCTATCTCTCACCATAGTGAATGTGAGCCAAATGCTCGGTAATAGAGTGACAATTATGATGGCAGTGATGTAGCGTTTTACTTTGATTTTGGTGTCATCGTGGACGAAAGTGCGTGCCGAAAAGCGAAGGAATTTCACTCCCACTGTGGTGGCGAATGCGATAAAGATGGAGTTGATGAGGAAAAGGTAAAATGCACCGAAGAAATATTGTAGTTGCCATGTGGCGAGTCCGTAGCCGGCAGTGCATAGGGGTGGCATAAGAGCAGTAGCAATGGCTACGCCCGGTATTACATTGCCCTTTTTCTTGCAAGCGAGAGCCACTATGCCCGCCATACCACCGAAGAAACCTATCATCACATCGTAGATAGTGGGTGATGTGCGAGCCAAAAGTTCGGAGCGTCCTTCGCTCACTGGCGAAAAAAGGAAAAACAGCATAGAAGCAAGCACGCTGAATGCTGCTGCTACGGCAAGATTGCGTAGCGAACGCTTGATAAGGTCGAAATCGTAGGTGCCAAGTCCGAAGCCTATGCCAATAATAGGCCCCATAAGAGGCGAAATGAGCATAGCGCCTATGATTACGGCTGCTGAGTTGGTATTAAGTCCAAGTGAGGCGATAAAAATGGCAATGATGAGGATGATGATATTAGAACCTTTGAACGAAACTCCGTCCATCACAGTCTGAACGGCCATTTGCTCGTCGTCGAGTTCATCGCGAAGATTGAAATATTCTTTCAGAAATTGTTTGGTCCTTAGAAGTAAATCAGATATCATATAGTTTAAAAGTTTCCTTAAATAACAACGCGAAAAGGAGTAATGTTGATTTTTGGTAGAAATGTTTGCGTATTTGGGAAAGTCTTACGAATTTTGCAAAGAAATTAGGTGCTGATGTTAAGTGCCTAAAAATGATATTAATGTTTAAAGGCTGTGCGAGTGGTGTGAAGATTGCCATTTGTGTGGCAAAATTGTTATGAATAAGACTTATAAGGGATTTTGGGGCATTCTTGTGGTAGCCTTTGTGCTATTTTTTGCTCTATCGGCATTCGATTCTATAGCAATAGGAGGATTGGAACTGAAGACATCGGGAATGCTCGACCGCTTGACACGCGCGCCTGAGGGTGTAGATGAAGTGCAAGATACTACTATTGTAGTGGTGGAGGAAGATACTCTCGTAGTGCCACAACCAAAGGTAATAGACGAAACTCCACAAACTATACTATTTGTGGGCGACTCAATGCTTGAAGGATTATATCCACGATTGGCGGCTTATGCTGCCGAGAATGGCCATACATTGTATTCGGTGATATGGTATAGCTCTACATCGGAGGTGTGGGGAAATTCAACCAAGTTGGCTGAATACATTGAAAAGGTGAAACCTACTTACATATTTGTGTCGCTTGGTGCAAACGAACTTTTCGTGCGTGATATAGCCACAAAACGCGATAAGTATGTGAAGACCATCTTGTCGCAAATAGGTGATATCCCATTTGTGTGGATAGGTCCACCAAACTGGAAACCAGATACAGGTATCAACGACCTTGTGGCAAAGAATGTGAAAGGCAAGAAGAATGGATCGTTCTTCGTGTCGAATGGTATGCACTTTGACCGTGCCAAAGATGGCGCACATCCTACTCGCAAGTCGGCTCGTGCGTGGATGGATAGTGTGGCTCGCTGGATGCCAGCGAATGCAGCTTATCCTATCAAGATGAATACGCCATCGGTGGAAACTGCAAAGGCCAAGCGAGTGTTTATGCATCAACCTAACGAAAAATAAGGGAAAATATAGTTATGGAGTATATTTGGCACAATCTATGTGAACTATTTTCATATCAGAAGGATGCACCGATGATATTCTCGTCGGGTATTTTCTGGGTGATATTTATATTATTTTTACCTATTTATGCATATCTGAAGGATAGAAGATGGCAGATGCTTACCTTTGTGGTGGCATTCAGCTTGTATTTCTACTATAAGTCGAGTGGGCTATTTTTCTTGTTGCTTGTGGGCACTTCGTTGCTCGACTGGACACTCTCGAGAGTGCTTGTGAAGCAGAAGAGCGACTTGCGTCGTAGGCTATGTGTGTTGGTGAGTGTAGTAGCATCGCTCAGCATTCTTGGCTACTTCAAATATGCAAATTTCTTCCTATGGAACTGGAATGAGATGGTGGGAGGCAATTTTCAGCCAATGGACATCATCTTGCCTGTAGGTATCTCGTTTTACACATTTCAGTCAATAAGTTACATAGTGGATGTGTATAAGGGCAGGGTGCAACCTACCGATACCTGGCTCGAATATGCTTTCTTCCTATCGTTCTTCCCGGCGTTGGTGGCAGGTCCGATTGTGCGTGCCGACTATTTTATCCCTCAAATCAAGGAAAATCCTAAGGCTACTCGCAAGGACGTGAACTTTGGTTTCTGGCTTATCATCTTGGGTATAATCAAGAAATCGCTTATAGCCGACTATATTTCGCAATATAATGACTTGATATTTATGTCGCCTACTGGCTACACAGGTTTTGAAAGTTTGATGGGCGTGATAGGCTATACAATGCAGATATATTGCGACTTCTCGGGTTATTCGGATATGGCCATAGGTATAGCATTAATAATGGGCTTCAAATTGAGTCCAAACTTCGATTTCCCATATAAGTCGACCAATCTCACAGAGTTTTGGCGCAGGTGGCACATTTCGCTATCGTCGTGGTTGAGAGACTATGTGTATATCCCACTCGGAGGTAATCGCAAGGGAACTTTCCGCACCTATCTTAATAATTTTCTCACAATGCTCATTGGAGGCTTGTGGCACGGAGCAGCGTGGAAATTTGTGTTTTGGGGAGCAATGCATGGAGCAGGATTGGCAGTGCATAAGGCGTCGAAACCTTGGCTCAGTCGCTTACCCGATAATTGGGTGGTGCGTTCGGTGTCGTGGTTGGTGACTATGTCTTTTGTGTCGTTTTTGTGGGTGTTTTTCCGTGCCGATTCGTGGACCGATTCGTGGTTGATAATACATAACATTTTTACCAATTTCAGAGTGGATTACATACCTGTGTTTGCCGAAGTGCGCTATGTGTGGTGCATAATGATGGCTGTGATAATAGTGTCACACGCTTTACCTTCGCAATGGTGGACAACACTTGGTCGCCTATTTGTGCGCACAAGGTGGTGGGTGAAGTTGGTGGTGTTTGTGATAGTGGTGCAGCTTGTGATTCAATTTATGAGCGAAGAAGTGTCTCCATTTATATACTTCCAATTTTAATAATTAAGAAATGGACAAACATAGATTTGATAAGGTGTATATAGCACTCACAGTCATAATTATAGCGGCTGTGGCAGTTCTGATTTGGAACAATAAGTGAAAATGTGTAAATTTGTAAAAAATATATTTACACATAGGGAGTGAAGTAGAAGCATTCCCCCACAAGAACATTAAGAATAAAAAGAGATATTATTATATGGCAGTTATAATCAAAGAAATTCCAGCAAAGAAGAGTCAAATCGAGAAATTCGTTGACTTTGGTATTAAACTTTACGAGGGCAATGAGTATTATGTGCCTGCTCTTGTAATGGATGAAGTGGGTACACTTTTGCCAGAAAAGAACCCTGCATTTGGCTTTTGTGAGGCAGCATATTTTATGGCATTTGATGAGGCTACAGGCAAACCACTCGGTCGCATTGCAGGTATTATCAACAATGTAACCAATAAGAAGTATGACGAGCGTCATGTGCGTTTCGGTTTCGTGGATTTTGTAGACGATAAGGAAGTGAGTCGTAAGCTAATAGAGGCAGTGGAAAATTGGGGTAAGAGTAAGGGTATGGATACCATAGTGGGACCTCTTGGCTTTACTGATATGGACCCTGAAGGAATGCTTATCGAGGGCTTTGATCAAGTGGGTACTATGGCTACTATCTATAACTATCCTTATTATCCTCAACACCTTGAGTCTCTTGGTTTTGAACAAGAAATCGACTGGATGGAATTTAAGATTATGATACCAAATTCTATTCCAGACAAGATGGCTCGTATTGCCGACATCGTGCGCAAGAAGTACAAACTATCTACACCAAAATATACAAGTGCGAAAAAACTTATTGCCGATTATGGCGAAGCTATTTTCACGCTCATCAACGAGGCTTACGATCCATTATATGGCTATTCGCCACTAACTCAAAAGCAAATAGACCATTACATCAAGATGTATGTGCCTATTTTGCGTCTTGAAAATGTGTGCTTGATTACAGAGGAGAGTGGAGAACTGATAGGTGTGGGTATCACATTGCCTTCTATGTCGAAAGCATTGCAAAAGTCGCGTGGTCGCCTTTTCCCATTCGGATGGTGGCATATGCTCAAGGCTTTGCGTGGCAAGAACGAGATTGTGGACTTGATGCTTGTGGCTATCAAACCTGAATACCAAAGCAAGGGTGTGAATGCGTTGCTATTTACCGAACTTATCCCAGCATTCAATGGTAATGGCTATGTGTATGCCGAAAGTAACCCAGAGCTTGAACTTAACCAAAAAGTGCAATCGCAATGGCAATACTTCGACACTACTCAACATAAACGCCGTCGTGCATTCAAGAAGAAAATTAAATAACATCAAAAAGGTAGCCCTTGAATAAATAAGGTGCTACCTTTTTTAGTATTATAAGTAAGGTGGGCAAAAGGGGAATATTGGTGGATGGTGTGATGTACACCAAGGAGGATATAAGGGTGTTGTATGACCAATATAACGCATTATACTTTGAAGGAAAGTTGGGCGTGTGTGATATATCTTTCTTTCCTAAAAATACTTCGTATTTAGGATGGTATTGTGCTAAAAACGATAAGCGAGGTTGTGCAAAAGATAAGATATGGATAGGAACGAGTGTTTACTGGAATAAATATGCATTGCAGCGAATTTTGGTGCATGAAATGGTGCATATGTATATATATCGAATAGAGAAGTGTAAGCGTGATGGAATATTAGGTCATGGATGGCGATTCAGAAAGCATTGTAGAAGGTTGAAACGCGACTTTGGTTTGGAGATAAAGCACCTTCCTAAATTAGAATTCATTAATAAAGATTTAACGCCTAAATGGTGGGAGAAGATTCTTTTAAAGATTTTTGATATATAATAATTACAAAAAGCACGGGCGGGATAGCTCGTGCTTTTTTGTGTGAGAAGGAAATTACGGTTGTGTGTTAAAATTCTTCGAAGCTGAGTGGTAGGAGGCTACGGATGCCTTGCAGTTTATACACTTTGTTTCGTCCTGCAAGGAGTATCTCGATGGGTTGTCCTCCGAGTTTTTCGTATTCGAGGATTGCCTGACGGCATGCGCCACAAGGAGAGATAGGTTCTTCAATGAAATCGCCATCGGTGAAGGCTGCGATAGCCAATTTGCAAAATCTTACACTCGGAAATCGTGCGCCAGCATAGTAGATGGTGGTGCGTTCGGCACAAGTGCCACTTGGGAATGCGGCGTTTTCTTGATTTGAACCAGAGATGATTTCGTCGTTTTCGAGGAGAACGGCTGCTCCTACATTGAACTTGCTATATGGAGCGTAAGCCGTTTCGGTGGCTTTTTTTGCACATTCTACCAAATTTTTATCCTTTTCGCTGAGTTCGTTGTAAGAATAAACCTCTATCTTTGTCGTGATAATTTTATTTTCCATATTTTATGAATAAGTATTTGTGCAAATTTATTGATATTTTCTCAAAAAACAATCGAGAACGCACATT
This sequence comes from Muribaculaceae bacterium, assembly GCA_045656705.1. Lineage (GTDB taxonomy): Bacteria > Bacteroidota > Bacteroidia > Bacteroidales > Muribaculaceae > RGIG4576. The sequence continues at coordinate 53,141 of JAZORR010000016.1, forward strand.
TTGTGCCTTTTTAACCATTTTATTTTTTGTGACGGGTGTTTTTGTGTCAATGGCACAGAAACGCTCTAATGCCTACGAGAAATATATCAAGCAGTATAGTGCGTTGGCTGTGGAGCATCGCGAGCGATATGGCATACCTGCGAGTATTACTTTGGCGCAAGGATTGTTGGAGAGTGGTGCAGGGCAGAGCAGATTGGCTCGCGAGGCTAATAATCACTTTGGTATAAAATGTGGCAATGCGTGGCGTGGTAAGACTATAAAGCACGATGATGATCGCCGAAAGGAGTGCTTTCGTAAGTATAAGCGAGTGGAGGAGTCGTATGCCGACCATTCTCTATTTCTCAAGGGCAAGCGTTATGAGAGTCTATTTAAATATGATGTAACCGACTACAAGAATTGGGCGAGGGGGTTGCGTAAGTGTGGTTATGCTACCGACAAGAAGTATGCTGATAAACTTATAAAAATCATTGAGGACTATCGTCTATATCGTTTTGATAAGGGTGGTTTTGGTAAAAAAGATATCTTGGTGGACGATGATCTCAAGCACGATAAAACGGCAGTGCAATGTGGTCGCACGGTGTATCATAGAGGAAAATTGAGATATGTAATATCTGCCAAGGACGACACTTACGAGGGACTTGCCACATTGTTTGGTATCAAGCATGAGCGATTGCTCTCTTATAATGATGTGAAGGAAAATGCAGTTTTGCCCGAAGGCAGTGTTGTGTACTTAAAGGAAAAGGGAAAGAAATATGCGGGCAAGGGCAAGTATTATGAGGTGCAAGATGGCGAAACCTTGTACTTGATATCGCAAAAATTGGGTGTTCAGCTCAAGCATCTGCGTAAACGCAACAAGTTGGAAGACGATGCAGAGATAAAGCCTGCCGATCGACTGAAGGTGCGTTGAAAACACTCTGTATTCATATATGTAGGTATAAAAAAGATGCGAGAGATTCACATCTGTCGCATCTTCAAATTATGAAAAAATATGTTTTTGATTTAATATGTGATGTCGTGTATTATCTTCTACCACCTCTTCCTGGTCCACCGAAGCCACCGTAGTTGCGTGCTCCAGCAGGAAGGTCGCTATTCGAACCGAATGTGTTGAAACGGTAGGCAAATGTCAACATTGCATAGCGGGTGAGTGAGTTGTATTCGCTGTCTTGGATATAGTTGGCATTCACTGAGCGTGAGATATTCTTCTTTTGTCCTAAGATATCGTAGACGCGCGCTGTAATAGACGCTTGACGACCTTTAAGGAATTCGTAAGAAAGCGAAGCGTTCCATAACCATTGTTCTGTATCATAGCCATCGGTATAACCCTTAGATGCACTGAAGTTAAGGTCGGTGTTAAGCGATAGACCGAAAGGTAGATTCAAGCTACCATTCACCATACCACCATATCTGTGAACAGTGAGGTCGTTTTGAGTTCTCACTGTGTTATGAGTGGTTTGGATATTGTAGTTAGGACGAAGTTGGATTTCAACTAAGTCGGAACGGAAAGTCAAACCAGGTGACACATTTACTGAAAGCGAACCACTACGGTTGTATTCCTTATTGTTGTAACCAACGGTGCTTGAGTAGCGAGTGTTGAGGTGAGACGAGAAGTAGAACTTCTTATTAGGAAGAGGCACACTAATCATACCCATAGCGAAAGCGTTCCACACGCCATTCACATTGCCGTAGGTGGTGATTTGTCCCCCTGTTTCGCTATTGAAGTCGGTCATAGAGATGATACTATTCAATGTGTATTGAGCATTGACCATCGCCATGATACTGCGTTGAGCCTTTTGGTCGAAGTCGTTGTAACGCAAGTTGAAGCGTTGAGTGAAAGAAGGCTTCAAGTCGGGGTTACCTTGCACGATACGTAGAGGATTTGACTTGTCGGCCACAGGTTGCAATTGGTTCATAGAAGGTTGGCTTGTGCTTGCACGATAGTTGAGTTGCAAAGAGCGAGTCTTTGACATCTTGAAACGCACGCGAGCATAAGGAGCCACATTCCACACCCAACGAGTAGGAATGCTCTTGTCGGCATTAGTCAAATTTTTGCTGCTCGACATAGATGGATTGAGCGACAAACCTGCAGAAGCGTTCAAGTCTTTAGTGACTTTGCGCACGCCCACTTCCATAGTTTGAGAGAAGAAGTTGTTGCGGAATTGGTTGCTATCATCAGTGTTGAGTACAGGATTACCCATAGAAAGTTCGTCGTCAAGCAATTGCTTTAGTAGTACAGGGTTTGTGAGAGCATATGAAGTGTAGGTTTCCTTGATGTAATTTAGTACATCGCCATTGCAAAGCAATTGGTTGTAACGATATATTTGTCGTGCGTCTTCTGTGTCGGGGGTGTTGTAAGGCACATCATACACGAGTTTATCGGCATTGTTGAAGCGATATTGAGCACGATAAGAAACGTCTAAGAAAAGAGCGTTCTTTACATCGCCAAGAGGTTCGGTCCAAGTCAAACGGCCATTGATGTTATTGTTCCAGCGACGGTTATCTTCAATTTGGCTGATGATTTGAGTAGAGTCGTCGAATAGGTAGTAACGGTTGTAGGTGAGAGAAGTTCCATCTTCATATACATCGCTGAAGTTGTATCGAATTTGTGCACTGAAACTACGTCCTGGATGAGACTTTACTTTGTGGTTGTAAACCAATTGGCCACCAAATTCGTAACTCTTACCTTCTGAATTGTCGCGACTTGAACTGTAGTTCACATCACGCATATTACCATCGTAGGTGTGAGTAGAGTCCACCTTGTTTGATTCGTTGAAGTTGAACGAGAAGTTTGGACGGAATTCAAGAGTATTGAACGAGTCGATTTCCCATTTTAAGCGGAAACGACCATTGATATTGTGACTTTCGTCGCGACTTGAATTGCGAGAGTGGCTATAAGATGATGAATCAGCGAAAAGGTATTGCTTATCGTTGCGATTGCGAGAGTCTTGGTCGCTATGTGAGTACATAAAGTGACCACCTGCACGGAACTTTTCGCTGTCTTTAGTACCTGCGTTGAAATTGAAACCAATATTTTGGTTGGTATTGATACCGTTACCACCCCCGAAACGAGAGAAACGAGATGCTGCACCATTGGTGAAGCCCATATTATTGGTGTTGTTGCCACCACCAAGAATGGTGAATTGGTCGCCATCACTAAAACGGTTTACCATAAACGCACCTTCGTAGCGATTGTCGGTACCATAGCCAGCCGATACATTACCAAACCAACCATTATTCATACCTTTTTTCACCGAAAGGTTGATTACAGTTTCGTCTTCGCCATCGTCTACACCAGTGAGTCGAGCAAGGTCTGATTTGCGGTCAACCACTTGCACTTTATCCACGATGTTCACAGGAAGGTTTTTAGTACCCACCTTAGTGTCGTCGGAGAAGAATTCCTTACCATCAATAAGGATTTTAGTCACTTCCTTACCATTTGCAGTGATTTTGCCATCGGTACCTACTTCCACACCAGGCAGACGCTTCAAAAGGTCTTCCACTACGGCATTTGGTTGAGTCTTATAGGAATCGGCATTATATTCTACTGTGTCTTCTTTTACCACGATTTCGGTTTTTACAGCTGTGACTACGGCTTCCTTGAGCATAATAGAACTTGGTTCGAGAGCAACATCGCCAAGTTTCATATTACGACTATCTTTGCCTACAGTCACATTTTTGTAGGTATTCTTATAACCAATATATGATACACTCACGATGTATTTACCTTGATTTACACCTGTGAGCCAGAAATTACCATCTTCGTCGGTGCTAACACCTTTCACGAGCGAGCTGTCGCGATTGGCTTTTAATAGTTTCACTGTGGCACCCGCCAAAGCAGCTTTGTCGTTAGAGTCGACTGCGCGTCCACTTATGTTTATCGCAGCAGCAGTAGAGAGAAAAAATGCCATCGCGGCACACATCAAAATGCTTAAAATTCGATAATTTGTAGTCATTTTTATATTAAATTTCTTAGTCTGTTCACTTTTTTTGATGCAAAGTAAACTATAAAGTTTAAAAGTTTTATCTTTGTAACCGAATTTTTTTAAATATTTATCATAAATGAAAGCATTTTTCCATATTCTGAAGAGATTTATCCCTCCTTATAAGAAATATTTATCACTAAATATTCTATTCAATCTACTCACAGCGTTTCTTACGCTCTTCTCATTTGCACTCATTATACCTATCCTGCAAATGCTATTCAAGATAAATGATGTGTCTTATACATTTATGGCTTGGGATAGTGCATCGATAAAAGATGTGGTGGTGAATAATTTCTATTATTATGTGCAATTGGCAATAGAAACTTGGGGGCAATCGGTGGCATTGGCACTCCTTGGTGTGGCACTTGTGGTGATGACGGGGTTGAAAGTGGGTACTGCCTATCTTGCTGCCTATTTCTTGATACCAATACGCTCGGGCGTGGTGCGAGATATTCGTAATATGATTTACGATAAGATTGTGAACCTTCCTATAGGCTTTTTTACTACCGAACGCAAGGGCGATGTGATGGCTCGCATGAGTGGCGATGTGACCGAAGTGGAACACTCGGTGATGGCATCATTGGATATGATGTTTAAAAATCCGGTGATGATAATAGCTTGCTTAACAATGATGATAACCGTGAGCTGGGAATTGACCGTATTTGTGCTGATATTGCTACCAGTGGCAGGATATATCATGGGCAAGGTGGGAAAAACGCTGAAGCGTGTATCGCTCGAAGGGCAAGTGCAATGGGGTGTGATGCTATCTACTATTGAAGAAACACTTGGTGGATTGCGTATTATTAAAGCATTTAATGCCGAACATAAGTTGAAAAATAGATTCCACAATGAGAATGAGGTGTTTTTCAATCTTACCAACAAGAGAAATCGCCGTTTTGAACTGGCTCATCCTATGAGCGAATTTTTAGGAACAGCTACCATTGCCATAGTGTTGTGGTTTGGAGGTACGCTTATTCTTTCGGGACACTCGAGTATCAATGCGGCATCATTTATCTATTATATGGTGATATTCTATAGTATCATCAATCCAGCCAAGGACTTATCGAAGGCATCATATTCTATACAGAAAGGTATAGCCTCAATGGAGCGTATAGATGTGATACTTAAAGCAGAAAATACTATTAAGAATCCAGAGCATCCGGTAGCAGTGGAGGGAAGGAAGGCTAATATATCATATAAGAATGTGTGTTTCCGCTATAAGAATGATTGGGTGATAGATGATGTGAGCCTTGATATAGAATATGGAAAAACTGTGGCACTTGTGGGCCAATCGGGTTCGGGTAAGTCTACGCTTGCCGACTTGCTACCTCGTTTTTATGATGTGAATGAGGGTAGTATCACTATTGATGGCGTGGATATTCGCAATCTGAATGTGACCGAATTGCGAGGCTTGATGGGTAATGTGAATCAAGAAGCAATACTCTTCAATGATACATTCTACAATAATATCACTTTCGGAGTGGAAAGTGCTACAATGGAACAGGTGATAGATGCTGCGAAGGTGGCAAATGCCTATGATTTTATTATGGCATCGGAAAATGGTTTTGAAACTAATATTGGTGACCGTGGATGTAAACTTTCGGGAGGTCAACGTCAACGATTGAGCATAGCACGTGCCATACTGAAAAATCCTCCAATCCTCATTCTCGATGAGGCAACATCGGCTCTTGATACCGAGAGCGAACGCCTTGTGCAAGAGGCTCTCGACCACTTGATGAAAAATCGCACCACTATAGTGATAGCGCACAGATTATCTACTATCAAGAATGCCGATATGATATGTGTAATGCACGAGGGCAAGATAGTGGAACGAGGTACGCACGACGAATTGATGGCTCTAAATCACTATTATAAGCGTCTTGTGGATATGCAAACTTTCTAATGGAATAGAACGATGATGAAAAAAACATTGAGATACCTATTGATGCTATGTGCCGGTGTGTTTTTGTGTGCCTGCAGTAGCGACTCCTTCAAGATAGAGGGTGTTTTGACCGATATTGGAGAGAATAATGTACAAATTATATATGTGAACGAGGCTGGTGTGCAATCGACTACGGCTGTTCCCGAAAATGGACGCTTCGAGCTTGTTGGAGTTTCGCCTAACAGCACAGTGGTGTATGTATACACACAGCAGAAGAAACTTCTCACCAAGGTGGTGATGAAGAATGGTGATAACCTGAAGATGCGAGGCACTGTGAAGCATAATTACCTTATAGAGATGAAAGGTGAAGATGTGAACGAAGATTGGAACGAGTTTCGTCGCACTCATCATCTGCTATACTCGGAAAACAAGCAAGATGAATTGAGCGATAAAATAGAGGAATATGTGAAAGAAAATCCTGATAAGTTGGCAAGTCTTGCATTATTGCTTTACGATTATTCTCGACTTGATGATAAAGCGAAAGTGTATGAACTGCTAAATTCTATTCCTGAGGAACTTCGCTTGGCATCGCTTATGAGAGATTACACCGATATCAATGCTATAAAGGTGGAGGCAGGAGATAGCATAAACACTGCTAATGCTCTCATTTTTTACAACGAGAAAGACTATCTCGAAGAGTTTGTGCCAAAGAATGGAAAGATGAGTGTGATGTATTTCTGGAAGACTTACGATAAATCACACAAGGGAATTGTGGAAAATCTCGATTCGCTTTTCTATAATTATATGCACACTCCTAAGGGTAGAAAGCAGTTGCAGATAGCCGATGTGGTGCTTGATGGTGATACGGCGATGTGGAAGCGCACCCTTCGCACCGAAGATAGAGATTGGGAACATTATTGGGCAATTGGTGGACATCAGCACCCTACATTGAAAGATTTATCGGTGACTCGCAGCCCACAATTCTTGGTGCTTGACTCTGTCGGTAAGCCACTTTATAATGGCGATTCTATAGCCGTGGTGGAACGTATCATCAAGGAACGCCTCGTGGAAATGAGCGACAAAAAAACTGTGGAAGAACGCGAAAAGAAGCGTAAAGCACAGGAAAAGAAAATTGAAGAAGACAGAAAGGCTCGCCAAAAACTATGGGATGAGAGCAAAAGAAAACGAGAACGTAGCAAGAAACTTTTAAAATAAAAAACATTTGTAACTATGTTGACTAAGACTTATGGTGCGGCTGTGAGTGGAGTAGATGCCATTGTGGTCACTCTTGAGGTGGCTATAGAGAATGGATTGAACTTCTGCATCGTAGGATTGCCGGATACTGCCGTGAAAGAAAGTTATGAGCGTGTTCGCTCTGCTATAAAGGTGTATGGTGTGGATTTCCCTCAGCGTGATGTGGTGGTGAATATGTCGCCAGCCGATGTACGCAAAGAAGGAGCTGCGTATGACCTTCCGATAGCGGTGGCTATCTTGGCGGCCGATGGCAAGATGATGGCTGAGCGTCTTAATCAATATATGATAATGGGCGAATTATCGCTTGATGGTTCTATCTTGCCAATTCGAGGCATTCTTCCTATGGCCATCAAGGCTCGTGCTATGGGATTCAAGGGATTTATTGTGCCTCAAGCCAATGCTCGTGAGGCTGCTGTGGTCAATGATTTGGATGTGCTTGGTGTGAATAATCTGCTTGATGTGGTAAATTTTTTCAATGGAATGCAAGATATAGCACCAACGGTGGTGAATACGCGAGAAGAGTTTTTCAGGAGTGTAAATGATTATGACTTCGATTTCTGTGATGTGAAGGGGCAAGACAATGTGAAACGTGCGTTTGAGGTGGCTTGTGCCGGTGGTCATAATATTCTGCTTATGGGTAGTCCGGGTAGTGGTAAGTCTATGATGGCTAAACGATTGCCGTCGATTTTGCCACCACTTACACTTCGTGAAGCACTTGAAACTACTACAATACACTCTGTAGCAGGCAAACTCAAGCGAGGTTCTACACTGATGACTCAACGCCCATTCCGATCGCCTCATCACACAGTGTCGCCTGTGGCTCTTGTGGGAGGGGGGACTAATCCTATGCCAGGAGAGATAAGTTTGGCTCATAATGGTATACTCTTTCTTGATGAGTTACCAGAGTTTAATCGCACTGTGCTTGAGGTGATGCGTCAACCTCTTGAAGATCGTTGCATTTCTATAGCTCGTGCCAAATACTCGGTTGAGTATCCCGCCTCGTTTATGATGGTAGCTTCGATGAATCCTTGCCCTTGCGGGTATTTCGGACATCCGTCGAAGGAGTGTATTTGTCAGCCTGGAGCACGCCAACGCTATATGAATCGCATTTCAGGTCCGCTTCTCGATCGTATTGACATTCAGATAGAGGTGTCGCCTGTGGAATTTGACGATATTTCTTCTACAGCACCGAGCGAAAGCAGTGCGTCGATAAGAGAACGAGTGGTGAAGGCTCGTGAAATACAGACCGAACGCTTTCGCAATGTGAAGGGAGTGCATTGTAATGCTCAAATGACTTCTGCTCTATTGAGGGAGTATGCTCAACCCGATGAAAAGGGACTTGCCCGCTTGCGAGATGCAATGGAACGCTTGAATATGAGTGCTCGTGCTTACGATCGCATACTCAAGGTGGCTCGCACTATTGCCGACCTTGCTGGTTCGCCAGATGTAAAGCAACATCACATAGCCGAGGCAATCAATTATCGCAATCTCGACCGTGCCGATAGATTGTAGTTTTTGTGAAATTCAAGAAATTAGATATAAAAATGCGGAATGAAGACTGGGGCTTTCGTTCCGCATTTGTTTTGTAGATAGGACGATAGTTATCGGTTGAATCCTATAGTGATTCGTTTCATTCTGATGTTGGCATCATTGTATGGCACTATGTCTTGCTCGGTGATGCGAAGAATGTTCTTACCACTCAATTGCTTTTTCACTACTCGCTTGGCATGCTGAATGTAGATACGTTCCAATAGATTGGCCACATAACGACCGTTGCCAAATGTTTTGTTATCGCGATTGTTGTAGGCAGTGGTTACTATCTCAATATACTTTTCCCACGCCTTTTTTGTAAACGAGTAGCCATATTTAGTCACCTTGGCTCTTGTGATGTCGAGCAATTCTGGTAGCGAGAAATCTTGAAACTCAAAGCAGTTGGAGAATCGGCTCACGATGCCCGGATTGGTGTCGAGTAGTTGCTTCATTTCTTCGGGGTATCCAGCGAGGATGATGGAGATATTTCTCTTGTTTTCGTCGCTAAGGATAGATAGCAATAGAGGAAGTACCATTCTGCCTGGATCGCTCTCGTGCTTGCTCACGAGGCTGTATGCTTCGTCTATCATCAGAGTACCCCCTTCGGCCTTGTTGAGAAGTTTCTTCACATTTTCTTCTTCTTGTCCCCATTTAGTGCCGAGGAATGAAGAACGATTGGCAAGTACAAGGTGTCCTTTGGTGAGAAGTCCTGCTTTTTTGAGCATAGCCGACCAAATACGGCCCATAGTGGTTTTGCCTGTTCCTGGGTTTCCCATAAACACCCCATGCAAGTTGAGCGAGTGTAATGGTGCCGACGGGCTTACACTCTTAAGCAGTTGGTTGTAGGCGATTAAATATGACACCTCTTTAAGTTTGGTTTTTACATTGTCGAGGCCTATCATACCTTTTAATTCCTTTTCAGGATTGTCGAGGAGGTCGAATATCTCAGCGTTTACCGATGTAGAATCTGAACTGAAATCGTTTAATGGGAATGGATCGAAGATTTCGTCGTCGTCATCATTGTTGTCATCAAATTCGAGTCCATCTTCCTTTACTGTATCACATAGAAATTCCTTTTTAAGAGAATCGATGAATTTGTTATGCTCAGATTCAGTTTCATTTTCTATGTCTGGGTTGAGTGCAGGGATATTGTGTAAGAAATATCCTTTCCATTCAAATTTTACTTCTCCATTTTTCACTTTTGCGAAGAAATCGGTCATATAATCTGATGGAAGAGAACTTAGAGGCAACTCGTAGGTATGAAGTTGAGGCAGATTATCTACAAGAGTAAAGTGTTCCACTTCGAGGAATTCGATGAGGGAAGCCCACTCTTGTTGCATATCTTCGGCATTGATCACATGTGAATTGGTGAGCAGAAGAGCCATAGCGTTTATGCTTAGTTTGATGTGAGTGTTGTGCTCCTTGCAGTAATTTTTTGCTGCAAGGAGTTCCTTCTCCATTATAAAATCTTTCACTACCTTGGTGGCAACACAAAGGTTGTGGTAAGGAGAGAAACGATGCGACCCTTCGGAATACCATAGGGGTATATTGTCGTTGAATGCCTCTTCGTTGGCAATTTCTGCGCAGATTTGTCCACCATCATACACGATATCTTTTAGCACCACCACGATATCCACATTATTGGTGATAATGTGTGAAGGAGCATCATCCACTTCGTGTTGAGTGTTGTCTAATTTTTCGCTGTTTTGGTGCTTGTTGATGTAGATGTAAACATCTTTTCCAGTGAGATGAGGTCCGAGATTGGTGGTTTTGAAACTCATCACCGATTGGCGTTTGAGAGTGCGTAGAACGAAGCGTTTTGCGAGTTCCTTGTCGGTGGCAGTAGCAATATGTTCTTTAAGTTGTTCGATAATAGAAATGTGTTCCATACTTTTTTCCGTTAGTTTATAATAGTTAGTTAATTAATAAATTTCCCAATGCGATAACTATGACTTTCGAAAAATAAAAAGGTTTAATACAAATTCAAAAAAAGATGAAATTTTTTATAAATTCACATTTTTGCGAAAAAGTTGAATGGGATGAAATATTCAAATTTACACATTTATATGCCGTTGATAACAGCTTTAATTACAATTGTGTAATCTTTTTTGTTTCCATATTGAAATCAAAGAAATGCGATGTGCCATAAAAGTTGCTATGACACACCGCAATGATTATGAAGAATTTCCCATCGAGGGTGCTATTATTGTTCGTCTTTTTTGCGAATTTCTACGCGACGTATTTTACCACTGATAGTCTTTGGCAATTCGTCGACAAATTCGATGATGCGAGGATATTTGTAAGGAGCAGTTGTACGCTTTACATGGTCTTGTATTTCAGCTATAAGTGCGTCACCTGCTTTATCCTTATATTCTTTGCTGAGTACGATAGTGGCTTTCACCACTTGTCCGCGAATTTCATCGGGAACACCTGTGATAGCACATTCTACCACAGCAGGGTGAGTCATCAATGCACTTTCTACCTCGAAAGGACCGATGCGATAGCCCGAAGACTTGATTACATCGTCTTTGCGACCTATAAACCAATAGTATCCGTCTTCGTCGCGCCAAGCCACATCACCGGTGTGATAGATTCCATTGTCGTAGGCTTCGCGAGTGAGTTCGGCATCTCGGTAGTATTCTTTGAATAGTCCCACAGGTTTCTTGCCGTGAGTACGCACCACGATTTCGCCTTGTTCGCCATCTTCGGCCCAAGTGCCATCAGGTTTCATAAGGTCGATGTCGTAAACAGGACCTTTCTTACCCATAGAACCCGGACGAGGTTCTACCATAGGATAAGTACCCACGGTGATAGTAGTTTCGGTTTGCCCGAATGCTTCAAACATCTTGATGCCAGTGAGTTCTTTCCATTTTTCGTATACGCTTGGGTTGAGTGCTTCACCTGCGATAGTGCAATATTTCAATGCCGAAAGGTCGTACTTCTTCACGTCTTCTCTGATCATAAAGCGGAACACAGTAGGAGGAGCGCAGAACGATGTGATGCGATATTTTTCGAAGATACCGAGCAAGTCGGCAGGAGTAAACTTCTCAAAGTCGTAAACAAATACATTAGCACCTACAATCCATTGGCCATAGTATTTACCCCATACGGCTTTACCCCAACCAGTGTCGGCAAGAGTAAGGTGAAGGCTATCTTCGTTGAGGTTGTGCCAATATTTGGCAGTGATGATGTGTCCGAGAGGGTAGGTAAAGTCGTGTGCCACCATCTTAGGTTCGCCTGTAGTACCTGATGTGAAGTACATAAGTGAGATGTCGTCGTTGGTGTTGGCAAGAGCAGGACGCACAAATTCAGGAGCTTCTTCAATACCACGATTGAAATCTTCCCAGCCTTTAGGGATGTCGGGACCAATAGAGATGTAGTTTTGGATAGAAGGGCATTCAGGGCGTGCTTTTTCAATGTGAGATATCACTTCGTCGTCGCCTACTGCCACGATGGCCTTGATATCGGCTGCTTTGGCACGATATTTAATGTCTTTTTCGGTGAGTAGGTGAGTGGCAGGAATCACAGCCGCACCAATCTTGTGAAGAGCTGTAATTGCTATCCAGAACTGATAACGACGCTTCAAGATAAGCATCACCATATCACCGCGTTTCAATCCAAGTTGAGTGAAGTAACTTGCCGCCTTGTCGCTTTCGCGCTTGATATCGGCAAAAGTGAATTGTATTTCTTTGCCTTGGTCGTTGGTCCAGAGTAGAGCCTTTTTTTCGGGGCAGATACGAGCCCATTCGTCTACAATATCATATCCGAAATTGAAATTTTCAGGCACATTTATTTTGAAATTGGCAAGAAAATCGTCGTAGTTTTCAAATTCTATTTTATTAAGATATTTTTCAAGCATAATAATAGTAGTTGTGAGGGAATTACGATTAATTCCTAAAATATAGATTGAGATTATGAAATTACAGAGATGAATTTAACCATTTTACCATCAAGGGCTTTCATGCCGTGAGGGCGTGTAGAATCGTAAAAAGCACTATCTCCGGCTTCGAGTATCATCACCTTGTCGCCTATTTGCAATTCCATTCTGCCTTCAATCACGCAGTTCCATTCTTGTCCTGGGTGAGTGTTGAGGCTGATAGGCTTGTCGTTAGGTTCAACGGTAACGAGAAGCGGATCGAACTTACGATGCTTGAAACCAGCAGCAAGTGATTGATAACTATATGCAGCCGAGCGTTCCATTTTCATACCTTTGCCTGCACGAGTCACATAATAAGTGTCCATCTTAGCCTCTTCGCCGAATAGAAGTACATTAAGTTCTACATTGAAAAGACTTGCCACATGCTGTAATACTCCTACAGGGATATCCAATTTGTTGGATTCGTAAGCAATATAAGTTTCCTCATCGATATTCAAATCGCGAGCAATTTGTTCTGTGCTTAAGTCAAGTGCCTCACGAAGACCTCTTAGGCGAGCCGACACTTGTTCCATCAATTCAACATTAGTCATAGTGAGAAATTGTTATTAGTTTTTGTAGTTTGTAGGTTCTTGTTTTTGGTTGATTATTCACCAATACTATTGCAAAGGTAGGAAAAGCAATGAAAAAATGATAATATTTCGTAATAAAAAAATAAAAATGCACACATTTTGTGTGGTTGAGAGTAAGATAATGCACATAAAAAAGTGAAATGTGTAACAAATTTCCATTGAAAAGAGTTAACTTTGTGCATTATATGTAACTAATCTGAGGAGTTTGAAAAATCCTTGAAATAGAGAAGTTTTAGAATTATGACAAAAGAGATATATAACCGTGTGGCGGTGAAGATAGGTAGCAATGTGCTTACGAGAAAAGACGGCACACTCGATATCACTCGAATGTCGGCTCTTGTGGACCAGATAGCAGACCTGCATCGCCGAGGAATAGAAGTGATAATGGTGACTTCGGGAGCAGTGGCATCTGGACGCAGTGAAATGAAGCATCTTGCTGGCAAAAAGATGGATGAGGTGTCGGCCCGTCAGCTGTTTTCGGCAGTGGGGCAGGCAAAACTTATCAATCGTTATTACGAACTATTTCGCGATCACGGCATAGTGTGTGGCCAGATTCTCACCACGAAGGAGAATTTTGCCACCCGTCAGCATTATCTCAATCAAAAGCATTGCACCGAGGTGATGCTCGAAAATGGAGTGATACCTATTGTGAATGAAAACGACACAATCTCTATCACCGAATTGATGTTTACCGATAACGACGAACTATCGGGGCTGATAGCATCGATGATGGGAGCTCAAGCCTTGATAATATTGAGCAATATAGATGGCGTATATGATGGGGATCCGTCGCTGCCACAATCGAAAGTGATACTTGATATCTATCACGATGCATCAATAGATGCTGATAGTTTTATACAGGCGAAGAAATCGTCGTTTGGTCGTGGAGGTATGGGTTCAAAGTATCGTATCTCTCACAAAGTGGCCGAAGAGGGGATAGATGTGATAATAGCCAATGGTAAACGCGATAATATCTTGCTTGAGGTGGCTTCGGGTAAGCGAGAAGTGCCGTTCACTATGTTTCATGCCAATGCCGAGAAGGTGTCGAGCGTGAAAAAGTGGATAGCTCATAGCGAAGGATTTGCTAAGGGGCAGATAAAGGTGAATGAAGGAGCCTGTGAGGCACTTTCGGCAGGCGCAACAAGTCTGCTTGCCGTGGGAGTGATCGAAGTGATAGGCGAATTTGACAAAGACGATATTGTGCAAGTGTTGACTGCCGATGGCGAACCATTTGCCGTGGGGCGTGTGGGTGTGGATAGCGAAAAAGCACGTGCAATGCTCGGCAAAAAAGGTGAACGCCCACTAATTCACTACGATTATTTGTATATTTTATAAAAAAGTTATGAAAAAGTGCTGATATAGAGAGAATTTTTCCCTAATTTTGCACAAATTACCTAAATTACGAAAAACAAAAATAACAAAATTTCTCATGAGAGTTTTAAAAAGAGTATTTTTTGCCGTATTAATGGCATTTGTGGCAATGAGCGCATACGCTGAAAAAGCTGTGGAAGTGGGTGCTGCTCAAGTGAAAGAATATCTACCATTGCTTAAAGGCAAGCGTGTGGCTATTCTAAGTAATCACACCGGTATGGTGGGCGATAAGCACACCCTTGATATCATGCTTGAAAATGGTATCGAAGTTACTACTATCTTCTCGCCAGAGCATGGCTTCAGAGGAAAAGCAGATGCTGGAGAACACGTATCGAGTGGAGTAGATGCACAAACAGGTATTCCTATCGCATCGCTTTACGATGGAAAGAGTTCTATGCCAAGCAAGAAGACAATGGCTAAATTCGATATTCTTGTGGTAGACATCCAAGATGTGGGTTTGCGCTATTACACTTATTATGTGACAATGATGAAGTTGATGGAAGCTGCTGCAAACTATGGAAAGGAATTTATGGTGCTTGACCGTCCTAATCCAAATGGTATGTATGTAGATGGTCCTATTCTTGATATGAAGTACAAGTCGGGTGTAGGTTATGCTCCAATTCCTGTGGTACACGGATTGACAATGGCTGAAATCGCTTTGATGGCAAATGGTGAAGGTTGGTTGAAGGATAATCTAAAGATTGCCGATAATAAGCTTCACGTGATTAAGTGTAAGAATTATACTCACCAAACTCGTTATCGCTTGCCTATCGCTCCATCACCAAACTTGAGAGATATGCTTGCAATATATTTGTATCCAACTACATGCTACTTTGAAGCTACTCCAGTGAGCCTCGGTCGTGGTACAGATAAGCCATTCCTATGCTACGGTCACCCAAATATGAAGGGTTATGATTATAAGTTCACTCCTCGTAGTGTGGATGGAGCTAAATTCCCACCTCAACTTGACCGCGAATGCTATGGTGTGGATCTATCAAATATCACTGAAGACGAAGCAATCGCAATGGGTGTGAACCTTGAATATGTGATAGATGCTTATAAGAATCTAAATCTTGACGACCATTTCTTCCGTGGCTTCTTCGAATTGCTAATCGGTGATGGTGATATTCGCAAGATGATCAAGCAAGGCAAGAGTGCAGCCGAAATCAAGGCTACATGGGCTGATGATGTGGAAAGCTTCAAGCACCAACGTCGTCCTTACCTACTTTATGCAGAATAATAATCTATAAATAATAAAAAACTAAACAGAAATGACTCCTTGGGTAGTATTAGCAACGATTGTAGGTTATTTTTGCCTACTATTCCTCATTACATTCTTGGCTAATCGCAAGAGTAAAGATGCAGGATTCTATGCCGATAGCGTAAAGGCACCATGGTGGATAGTATCATTTGCCACAATGGGTGCAGCCATCTCGGGCGTGACCTTTGTGTCGGTGCCAGGTATGGTGGAAGCTAAAGGTTTCTCTTATCTTCAAATGCAATTTGGTTTCATCTTTGGTTATGCCGTGGTAGCATTTATGCTTGTGCCAATGTTCTACAAGCGTAACCTTGTATCAATCTATGGATATCTTGCACAACGCTTCGGTGGATACACTCACAAGAGTGGTGCATGGTTCTTCTTTGTATCAAAGATGCTTGGTGCAGCAGTGCGTTTCTATGTGGTGTGTGTTACATTGCAAGCATTGGTGTTTGCTCCACTTGGTATTCCATTTGAAGTGAATGTGCTTTTCACAGTAGCACTTATTTGGCTTTACACAAAGCAAGGTGGTGTGAAGACTGTGATTTGGACCGATACATTGAAATCGTTCTGTCTTGTGGCATCGGTGCTATTGTGTATCATTATCATTGCTAACAGCCTTGGTTATGGCTTTGGTGATATCTTCGGCGCAATTGCCAACGATCCTAATAGCAAACTATTCTACTTTGATAATCCAAAGGAAGGAACTTACTTCTGGAAGCAATTTATTGCAGGTATCTTCATGGTGATTGCTACTTGTGGTCTTGACCAAGATATGATGCAACGCAACCTTGCATGTAAGAACTTCAAGGAATCACAAAAGAATATGCTTGTGAGTGCAGTGACTCAAGTATTCGTGGTAGGTTTGTTCCTATGTCTTGGTGTTCTTCTTTACCAATATGCTGGTAAGATGAATATCACTGCTGATAAGAGTGACGACTTGTTTGGTCTTATCGCTGCAGGTGGCACAATGCCTATCTATGTGGGTATTCTATTCATTCTTGGCTTGTGTGCTGCTGCTTATTCTGCTGCAGGTTCGGCTCTTACAGCACTTACTACATCGTTCACAGTAGATATTCTAAAGACTCAAGATAAGGAAGATAAGAGCAAAGAAAAATCAAAGCGCGAAATGGTGCACATTGCTATGGCAGTGGTGATGGCTATTGTGATTATCGTATTCTACTACTTGAATAGCCAAGACGCAATTAGTGCAGTATACTCTATTGCAAGTTACACTTATGGCCCGATCCTTGGTTTGTTTGTGTTCGGTATGTTCATTAAGAACAAGGTACACGACCGCCTTGTGCCATATGTATGTGTGGCATCGCCAGTAATTTGCTACTTTGTGCAAGAAGCACTACTCACATATTTTGGTTATGTGATGAGTTTTGAATTGCTTCTGTTGAATGCATTTGTAACAGTGGCAGGTCTTGCACTTATTGCTAAGAAAGAAAAGGCACAAGAAGTGTAATCATAGCCGTATATGGCTCACAAAATCATAAATAAATACATTTGGATAGTGGATACTATCCAACGATATGGAAGAATCACCCGCGAGGATTTGAATAACTTGTGGGTGAAATCTTCTTTGTCGGAAGGCGAACCGATGTCGCGTCGATCATTCTATAATTATCGTCAAGGCATAGCCGAAACTTTCAATATTCAAATCGAAAGCAGCCCTGGCTCTTATGAATATTACATATCGAGCGAGGGCGACGATAATGCATCGAAACTGATAAACCTTATGCTCGACTCTGTGGCGATGAGTGATATGCTTAGCGACTCCCATTCGGTGAGTAATCGTATAATACTCGAAGATGTGCCTTCGGCGCGTATCAATCTGCCTACGGTGATGGGTGCTCTCAAATCGCTAAATCGCATTACATTTACCTATCACGCACATAATCGCATATCGGCAAAGGACGATGTGGTGATAGAACCGTATTGTGTGCGATTGTTTAAGCAATTGTGGTATGTGATAGGCTATAATGTAAAGGATAAGAAGATTAAGACATATTCACTTGATAGAATAAGTAATCTTGTGGTAAATTCCGACACATTTGTGATGCCTGCCGATTTTGATGGCAATGCCTATTTCTATTATTGCTTTGGGGTGATGACCAGCCAGAGCAAGCCAAAGAAGGTAACTTTGAAGGCGTCGAAGAATAAAGCAAAATACTTGCGTGCATTGCCACTGCATCACACACAGAAGGAGATTTCGCACGAAGGAAGTTCGCTTTTTACTTATGATTTGTGTATTACCAACGATTTGGTGGCAGAAATTCTGTCGTTTGGTTCGGAAGTGGAGGTGATAACGCCACCAGAACTGAAAACTCTTGTGCTGGTGCAATTGAAAAATACACTTGCCTTATACGAATCACAACAGTAATATAGATAAAATGAGGAGAAATGTCAATGGCGTTTCTCTTCATTGTTTTATAGAGGTTTGATAGATGGATTATGATATAAAAACAAAAAAGTCTTGAATTTCTTCAAGACTTCTTGCGGTGCGTACGGGACTCGAACCCGTGACCCCATGCGTGACAGGCATGTATTCTAACCAACTGAACTAACGCACCAAATTTCTTTTGTGCAAACCTCTCGTGGTTTTGTGAGTACAAAGTTACGCATTTTATTTGGATTTGCAAGCATATTTGCAGAAAAATATTTCAAAAAGTGCATTTTTTTAGTGAAAAGGGTAAAATTCTCATAGTTTCGGAGGTGGTGTGAATAAATTTAGCGATAAAAATTGAGTGTAAGATTGTGTGAATTGGATGCGATTTGCTAAATTTGCATTATATATGGAAGACGATTTTGATATAAGAAGAGGAAGAGTGGATGCCGACCGTGATTTTGAGCGCGCTTTGCGTCCCGAACGATTTGAAGATTTTAGTGGTCAGGATAAAATCATCGAAAATCTGAGCATCTTTGTTCAGGCTGCTCGTGCGCGTGGTGAGGCTCTTGACCATGTACTGCTTTATGGACCTCCAGGGCTTGGGAAGACCACATTATCGGGTATTGTGGCCAACGAACTCGGAGTGGGCTTTAAAATCACTTCGGGTCCTGTGCTTGATAAACCAGGCGACCTTGCAGGTATTCTCACCTCACTCGAAGAGAATGATGTGCTATTTATTGACGAAATCCACCGTTTGAGCCCGATAGTAGAGGAGTATCTATACTCGGCTATGGAGGATTATCGCATAGATATAATGATAGATAAGGGACCGGGAGCCAGATCGGTGCAACTGTCGTTGTCGCCATTTACGCTCATTGGTGCCACTACTCGTAGTGGATTGCTTACTTCTCCATTGCGTGCGCGTTTTGGTATAAACTGTCACTTGGAATACTATGACCACCAAGTGCTTGTGAATATTGTGAAGCGTTCGGCACGATTGCTTAATGTGCCTATTACTGATGAGGCAGCTCTTGAAGTGGCCTTGAGAAGTAGGGGCACGCCACGTATAGCAAATGCTCTACTGCGTAGAGTGCGTGACTTTGCGCAAGTGAAAGGTAATGGAAGTATCGACACAGAAATAGCTCGTTATGCGCTCAAGGCATTGAATATAGATAAGTATGGTCTTGATGAGGTGGATAACAAATTACTTACTACTATTATAGATAAGTTTAAGGGTGGTCCTGTGGGACTGTCTACTATAGCTACAGCTCTTGGCGAAGATGCTGGTACGGTGGAAGAAGTGTATGAACCATACTTGATAAAAGAAGGTTTTATCAAGCGTACTCCTCGCGGTAGAGAGGTGACCGAACTCGCCTATAAGCATCTTGGTCGCGACAGATATAGCGAGCAAGGTAGTTTGTTCGATGAATTATAACGACCAATTTGAGATATGGCAGGACTTAAATCGCTGGCAAAGGATACGGTAATATATGGGTTGAGCAGTATAGTGGGTAGATTTCTAAACTATCTGCTCGTGCCATTGTATACGGCCAAGATGAGTGCTGAATCGGGAGGTTATGGCGTGGTGACAAATGTGTATTCCTACACGGCATTGCTCTTGGTGATACTCGTGTATGGTATGGAAACCACACTTTTCCGCTATTGCACCAAAGAAGGGGAAAAACCAAGTAAGGTGTATTCTACGATACTCACCTCGGTGGGATTCACATCGTTGCTATTTGTGGGGTTTGTGATGGCGTTTCTATCGCCTATATCGGGTGCGATGGGATATGCAGAGCATCCCGAATATATAGGAGTGATGGCTGTGGTGGTGGCAATGGATGCATTTCAGGCTATACCATTCAGTTACTTACGCCATAAAAAGCGTGCTATAAAGTTTGCTTCGTTGAAGCTGCTCTTCATCGTGATAAATATCGCACTCAATTTGCTTTATTTTGTGGCATTGCCTTCGCTGTATGTGAGTTACCCCGATGTGTTGGGTAAGATATACTGCCCTGAGGTTGGCGTGGGATATGTGTTTTATCTCAATTTGGTGTGTACCTCTATTGTGATGCTATGTTTATTGCCCGAATTGCGAGGGTTTAAATGGGAGTTTGATTGGGGATTATTGAAGCGAATGCTTGCCTATAGTTCACCTATACTATTGCTCGGTATAGCAGGCGTGCTTAATCAGAATGCCGATAAGATAATGTTTCCGTTTCTCTATGATCAGACCGACGCAAAGACCCAGCTTGGTATATATGGTGCAGCAAGTAAAATAGCAATGATTATGGCTATGATATTGCAGGCCTTCAGGTATGCCTACGAGCCGTTTGTGTTTGATAAGAGCAAGGATAAGGATAGCCGTGAAACTTATGCCGTGACAATGAAATACTTTGTGGTGTTCACGTTATTGGCATTTCTTGTGGTGATGGCATACCTTGATATAATAAAGTATATTATAGCACCCGACTATTGGGAAGGGCTTAAAGTGGTGCCTATAGTGATGGTGGCAGAAATAATGATGGGTGTTTATTTTAATCTGTCATTTTGGTATAAACTTACCGACCAAACTATGTGGGGCGCAGTGTTCTCGGGAATAGGAGTGGCAGTGCTTCTCGGAGTGAATGTGCTCTTTGTGCCACAATATGGCTATATGGCTTGTGCTTGGGGTGGTGTGGCTGGTTATGGTACTGCGATGTTGCTCTCATATTTTGTGGGCCAAAAGAAATATCCAATAGCTTATCCAGTGAAATCTATGCTTGGCTATGTGGCTCTCACAGTGGTGCTATTTGTGGCTATGCAGGCCGTTAAGAGCTGTGGAATGTGGGTGCAAGTGGCTGTAAATACGGCCCTATTGGTGTGCTTTGTGTGTGTGGTGGTGAAAGTGGAGAAATTCTCTTTTGGAAGAGTGTTGCAGAAACTAGAAAGATGAAAGTTTTCCAAAAATATTTTTAGAAAGTTGTAATACAATCAGTTAGGGATTTAACTGAGTGAAAAAGTTTTCCAAAATGAAAATTTGTGGAAAACTTTTTCTTTTGTTATTTGCAAAACAAAGTAAATGTTTATATTTTTGTAGTCTCAAAACAAACCAATCAATTCAAGATTTATGATACAAACAGTGATAAAGCGCGATGGGCGCATTGTGGGCTATAACGAAGAGAAAATCAAGGCTGCCATTCGCAAGGCGATGATTACTACCGACCTTGGCGAAGATGAGGCACTTATCCAAAAAATTACCGATCGCATAGGAATGACCGGCAACGAGCAAATGACTGTTGAGGAAATACAAGACCGTGTGGAAATGGAACTAATGAAGTCGCCTCGCAAGGAGGTGGCAAAGCGTTATATAGCCTATCGCGACCAACGCAATATTGCGCGTCAGGCCAAGACACGCGATATGTTTCTTGAAATCATAAATACAAAGAATAATGATATCACTCGCGAAAATGCGAATATGAACACCGATTCGCCAGCGGGAATGATGATGAAATTTGCCAGCGAAACCACAAAGCCTTTCGTTGATGACTATCTACTGACTGAAGAGGCTCGTGTGGCAGTGAAAAACAATTATATTCACATTCATGATAAGGACTATTATCCTACAAAGAGTCTTACTTGTGTGCAACATCCACTTAATAAGATTCTGGAGGGTGGTATTGCAGTGGGACACGGTGAGTCGCGTTCGGCAAAGCGTGTGGAAACTGCGAGTGTACTTGCATGTATCTCTATGGAAACAGCACAAAATGAAATGCATGGTGGACAGGCAATTCCAGCTTTCGACTTCTACCTTGCACCATATGTGCGCTCATCATTTATCGAAGAATTGAAGAATGTGGAACGAATGCTTGGCGAAGACTTCTCTCACTTGTATGACAAGGAGGTAGATGACTTCTTATATCGCGATTTGGATGGATTGGTTGGCGAAGAGAGAGCATTCCAGCATGCAATGAATCGCACGGTGAGTCGTGTGCATCAAGCTATGGAGGCATTTATTCACAATATGAATACTATTCACTCTCGTGGTGGCAACCAAGTGGTGTTTAGCTCGGTGAATTATGGTACTGATACCTCGGCCGAAGGTCGTTGCGTGATACGCGAAATACTGAATAGTACTTACGAAGGTGTGGGTGATGGTGCTACAGCTATTTTCCCTATCCAAATATGGAAAAAGAAGACTGGTGTGAACTATGCACCTACCGACCGCAATTACGATCTTTATTGCTTGGCTTGCAAGGTGACGGCACGCCGTTTCTTCCCTAACTTTGTGAATCTTGATGCTACATACAACTTCCACGAAAAATGGGATTTGAATGATCCTGAACGCTATAAATATGAGGTGGCTACTATGGGATGTCGCACTCGCGTGTTTGAAAACAGATATGGTGATAAGACTTCAATAGGTCGTGGTAACCTTTCGTTTACTACAATCAATATTGTGCGTCTTGCTATAGAAGTGATGAATATACAAGACAAAGAAGAACGCTTGGCGCGCTTCTTCCAACGCCTTGATGAAACGATGGGTATCGTGGCACGCCAATTGTGCGAACGCTTTGATTTCCAAAAGACTGCATTGGCAAAGCAATTCCCACTTGTGATGAGTCGCTTGTGGAATGGCAGCGAAAACTTGAAAGTGGGCGATACTATTGCTCCGGTAATCAATCAAGGAACACTTGGTATAGGATTTATCGGGTTGGCAGAATGTCTTATCGCTCTTGTGGGTAAGCACCATGGAGAGAGCGACGAGGCTCAAACATTGGGCTTGAAGATTGTGGGCCACATGCGTAGTCGTGCCAATGAGTTCAGCGAACGATATGAACACAACTTCAGTATCCTTGCTACTCCTGCCGAAGGCCTGTCGGGACGATTCACCAAGCGCGATAAGAAGACTTTCGGCGTGATAAAGGGTGTTACCGACAAGGATTATTATACCAATTCCAACCATGTGCCAGTGTATTACCACTGTAGCCCTCGCCATAAGGCTAAAATCGAAGGTCCTTACCACGAACTCACTCGTGGTGGTCATATATTCTATGTGGAAATTGATGGTGATGCTACTCACAATGAGGAGGCTATTCGCGATATCGTGGACTTGATGCACAAGAATAATATCGGTTATGGTTCGGTCAACCACAATCGCAATCACTGCCCTAAGTGTGGCCACGAAGATGCTCAAAAGGATGTGAAGCATTGCCCTAAGTGTGGAACTCAATTTGAAACTATCCAACGCATCACTGGTTACCTTGTGGGTACTACCGATCGCTGGAACTCGGGCAAACTTGCCGAACTAAAGGACCGAGTGGTACACAGTTAGTCGGTTGTTGACTATGAACAAAATACAAGTGCTTGATATAATGCCTGGGACCACAGTAGATGGTCCTGGGCTTCGCACATCGATATATGTGGCTGGATGCCAGCATAGGTGCAAAGGATGTCACAATCCTCAGTCGTGGGATTTCGGTGCCGGAGTGGCTATGAGCATCGAGGAGATAATGGCACGAGTGGTGGAGGAAGATTTCAATGTTACTCTCACAGGTGGTGATCCTTTGTGGCAAGTGGATAAGATACTGCCTCTTGCCGTGGCTATCAAGGAGAAAGGCTACAACATCTGGTGCTACACAGGATTTGTGTGGGAAGATATTGTGAAATCGGAACAAATGGTGGCAATTCTCCCTTATATAGATGTGATAGTAGACGGCCGCTTCGTAGAATCGGAGCGTGATGTGTCGTTGCGATTTCGTGGCAGTCGCAATCAGCGAATGATAGATGTGAAAAAAAGCTTGGAGAGCGGAAAAGTGGTTGCTTGGGACAAGTGATTATAAATTTCTACCTAATTCCCTAAAAAATAGTGATATTTCGGCCTTTTTTTACATCAATATGGTTTTTTATAATTAACTTTGCTTGTTTTTAATTAATTTAGGGAGATTATGGCAGATTCAAATTTTATTGACTATGTAAAGATTATGTGCCGCTCAGGGAAAGGCGGTGCAGGTTCGAAGCATTTTCGTCGTGCAAAATATGTACCAAAGGGTGGTCCTGATGGCGGCGATGGTGGCCGTGGAGGACATATATTCTTGAAAGGAAATCGTAATTTGTGGACATTGCTCCACTTGAAATATCAACGCCACGTGTTCGCTACAAACGGAGAATCAGGTGGTAGAAATCGCAGTTTCGGTAAGGATGGCGAAGACCGCACTATCGAAGTGCCATGCGGAACAGCTGTGTATGATGCCGAAACAGGTAAGTTCCTTTGTGATGTGACCGAAGATGGCGAGATCGTAAAGCTATTGAAGGGCGGTCGTGGCGGACTTGGTAACTGCCATTTCGCTACTGCTACCAATCGCACCCCTCGCTATGCACAGCCAGGTGAGCCTGCTATCGAAAAGACCATCATTATGGAGCTTAAATTGCTTGCCGATGTGGGCCTTGTGGGCTTTCCTAATGCTGGTAAGTCTACTTTGTTGTCGTCTATTTCGGCTGCTAAGCCTAAGATTGCAAATTATCCGTTCACCACACTCGAGCCTAATCTTGGCATCGTGAGCTATCGCAACAACCAATCGTTTGTGATGGCCGACATTCCTGGTATTATCGAAGGAGCGAGCGAAGGTCGTGGACTTGGTTTGCGATTCTTGCGTCACATCGAGCGTAATGCTGTGCTGCTATTTATGGTGCCTGCTGATACCGATGATATCAAGAAGGAATATGCTATTCTTTGCAACGAATTGGAACAATTCAATCCCGACCTTGTGGATAAGCCACGCGTGCTTGCTATCACTAAGTGTGATATGCTCGACGATGAACTTATGGAAGAGATGCGCAATGAAGTGCCAGAAGGTGTGGAATGTGTATTTATTTCGTCGGTGGCAAATATGGGCCTTGTGGAGCTTAAAGATGCTCTATGGCGTGCTATCAACGACGAAAGCAACCGCATACCTACAAAGATTACGCATCGCGACCTCGATGCAATACGTCGCGTGAAGGAGGAAGACGACTTTATCTTCGATATTTCTGATATGCCTGTAGAAGAAGAGGAAGAATGGGAAGAAGAGTGGGACGATGAAGAAGAGTTCTACGA
The DNA here is from genome assembly GCA_045656705.1 of Muribaculaceae bacterium. Taxonomy (GTDB): domain Bacteria; phylum Bacteroidota; class Bacteroidia; order Bacteroidales; family Muribaculaceae; genus RGIG4576. The sequence goes on from JAZORR010000016.1 coordinate 78,392, forward strand.
CGATGACGACCAATTTATCTACGAAGGTAATCTCGAAGGCGATAAGGAATAAGAGGCGTATTCTTTGAGATGCAACGATATTCGGTAATAGAAGACAAGAATCCTCGTGAAATAGTGCTTTTGCGTGGTAGGGGCTGCAGGTACAAGCGATGTGCCTTCTGCGACTATCACGCAGATGCTTCTTTGTGCGAAGAAGAAAATCTTGCTATCAATCGAGATGCTTTGGCACAAGTGACTGGAAAGTATGGCGTGCTTGAGGTGATAAATTCGGGCTCGTTTTGCGAACTCGACGATAGCACTATACGGCTCGTGATGGATACTTGCAGTAGACTTGCCATCAAGCAGGTGCATTTCGAGTGCCATTGGTTGTATCGCCGATATGTGGCACCTTTGCGTGAGCGATTTGCTCAAATAGGGGTGACGCTGAAGATAAAAATAGGGGTGGAAACATTTGATGCCGATTATCGCGAGCAAGTGATGCTCAAGGGCATAAAAGAAACCAATCCCGAGCTGATAAGCAAGGAATTTGATGAATGCTGCTTGCTATTCGGTTTGCCTGGACAGTCGGTGGAGTCGATGCTCAACGATGTGGAGATAGGCTTGCGATGGTTTGATCGCGTGTGTGTGAATGTGATGGTGGAAAACAGTGCTCCTCTTCAGCCCGACGATGAGGTGCGCAAGGCATTTATGGCAGAGGTGTATCCTCGATATATAGATAATAAGAGAGTGGATATCTTGCTCCACAACACCGACTTCGGTGTGGGCGAATGATAATCCTTGATATATAAAACCTACGAAGATATATGAATGAAATCTTATTGATAAGTTCGATAGCGATTATTTATGGTAGCGTGATGCTGTTTTATCGCTTTTTTGGCAAAACAGGTCTTATCGCAGTGAATGTGCTTGTGACCATACTTGCCAATATAGAGGTGCTTCTATTGGTGAATGCATTTGGCATAGAGATGACGCTCGGCAATGTGCTATTTGCGAGTACCTTCCTTATCACCGATATCCTGAGCGAAAATCACAGCAAGAAAGATGCCAATAGGGCAGTGGTGATAAGTTCGGTATGCTCGTTGCTCTTTATCGTGATATCACAAATGTGGCTGCTGTACACTCCAAGTGCCAACGATTGGGCGCGGGGTGCTTTCGACACTATTTTTGCCGTGACTCCACGAGTGGTGTGCGTGTCGCTATTGGTGTATCTTGTGTCGCAACTCACCGATGTGTGGCTATATCACAAGTGGTGGGACTGGTGCAAGAAGCGTTTCGGCGATGCACGTAGTGGGTTGTGGATAAGAAACAATGGCTCTACGCTTATATCTCAATTTTTCAATACATTCCTCTACACATTCCTTGCGTTTTGGGAATTGTATACAGTAGATGTGTTGTGGAGTATCTTTGTGAGCAGTTATGCCATATATATAGTTACGAGCTTATTGGACACTCCTGTGGTGTATTGGTGCCGACAGATACACGACAAGTACCTTAGAGAAGAGTGATATCAATAATGTGTGGTTAGATATCGTCCCATTCTTCCCGGGATGTGCCGTGCATAGAGAGGACGGCTATGATGGCTGAATCTATCGCAATAATTACTGCAAAAGCAATGTATGTGGCAAGGTGAGCTGGTGGAGCAATCAATGCTAATATAGATGCCACTATAGAGGTGACGTGGTAGATGATATACAATTGCTGTGCCGAATCTTTAAGCCTGTTCCAAAAAATAGCTATCACAGATAGAACCACCGCTACCACTATGTTACAATATATAATGATATGCGTAACTGTGCAGGGCATAAAACATATTTCGTAATTAAGTGCCAATATGAGCGTAGATAGCAATAGTGCTATTGACATAAATGCGTAAATTCTTTGAGTGAGGTTTGTTTTGTTCATAATCTATCGTTTAATAGCTAAAAATATATGTGGCAGAATTTTCTGCCACATATAGCAGAAATTTGGATGTATTATTCAGATGATTAGTAGAAATGCACTTTGCCTTTTGTGTCAACAAATATCTTGCCTTCGTGCTTTAATACAGAAGAATATTTATAATAATTTACACCTCTAACATGAGTTAATCTATACTTTTCATCTCTTCGCATTCTTTCGATATCAAAATTATTTTCTTTAGGTGAATCAATTACACCCCAAGGGTAACCCTTTGCATCAATTTCGGCTATAATCTTATTGTCATTAAATACAACTGTACTGAGCAAAGTGCCACTAATATTAGATTTCATACAAAGATATTCATTGCATGAATCATTTGGCATAACAAAAGTAGAATATACTATTCTATGGTAATTTCCATCTTTATCTAAAGCTACAATAAGTTCCGATTCTATAGAGGAACTATCAATTTGAGCCATTGCAGGGATACACAACATTGCGTCATAGTGATCTCTCTTTACGAAGAAAGCATTATTTAATTGTAAAGTGGATTTAATGTATACTTTATTGTCAGTGAAAATGTGGTTTACCTCTTCTGGCAATTCGATTACATTCTTTATCTTTTTTGCAAGGTTTTTAGAATATTGCAGAACTTGCTTTTGCTCCTTATTAAGCAAATGTGTTGAATCTACAGGAATAACATCTTGTGCCATTGCGCTAAAAGCACTGATAATAGCTATTATTGCTATTATGAATAATCTGTTCGTTTTCATATCAAAAAAATGTTTTAATAATTAATTAATACTTGTGTCGATGCAAAAATAGTATCGATCCTATATCTCAACTATTCTCTTTTCTGTTTTTCTTGCTTAACGATACGACGCTCACCATCTTCCCAATTTAGAGGTCTTTGTTTATTCTTTTCATTACTTACTCTTTGTAATGTTTTTGGATATAAATCGGTATATTTATAGTTAGGCTTGAATCTATCATAATTGTATGAATTAATCTTTCTTCCACACTCATTCTGGATAATTTCAGTGCATTCACCATTTTTAAATGAATATATTTCGATAAAATTACCTGAACTTAAAGAGTAAATCATACTGCCTGTAAAGTTTGAATTCGTGTTATCAAAAGTACCAATCAATGTTTCTATTACAATAGAACAAACCTTATTTTCAAACGAAACAGCTCTTAATTGGCATTGTAAT
>JAZORR010000017.1:0-11515 GCA_045656705.1 Muribaculaceae bacterium
ACCGCCGTGAGATTCGCATCGGCAGACAAAATCCGCAGTATTATGAGGTTATCGAGGGCTTGCAACCCGGCGAAAAAGTTATAACATCGTCATACGATAACTTCGGAGAGAATGAAGTTTTGATATTAAACAGATAGAGAACTTAAGGAATTTAAGGAACTTAGGGAATTTAGTGATTCTTCGCTCTAAATTCATTAAACTCCCTAATTTCACTAAACTCACTATTAATACAACTTAAAACTATGTATATCAGAAATTTTCTAACCCTGCTTCGCCGTTACACCACATCGTCGGTGCTCAACATCGTGGGTATGGCAGTGGCCTTTGCAGCGGTCTATCTTATCGCTGTGCAGGTAAAGTTTGACCTATCGTACAACCGAGTAATCAAAAACTCGGAGCGTATCTATCGCATGGAATATCCATCATGGTCAATGGATGGTACTTGGTGGTGTGGATGGAACAGAATGATTCCCGACCAGTTATGTGCCGTATGTCCTGAAATAGAGACTGCCGGTTCAATAGATATGATATCTAACTCAACCTATCAAGATGAATACTCCATTAAGCGCAACTCAACTATCGAGAATTTCACGATTAAAGTTGCAGGAGCTGAACTTGAAGGGTTGGCGGTATTTCCATTTGAATTTGTGGATGGTGGTATTGACGATGAGTTCAAGACCTACTACGGTATGATCATCTCGGAGAGTATCGCCAAGCGTTATAACTTAAAGGTTGGTGATAGAATCAACTATGGTCGAGGTGCTGTAAATCAAGCGCAACGCACCATTTCCGGTATCTATCGCGATTTCCCAAAGCCATCCACTATGGCAATGAGTCAAGGTTATATCCTTATGCCCGAGGCAGAGTTGGAGAATGAAACCGATTGGAGTACCACATACTATATTCTTCTTCGCGAAGGAGCATCTGTCGAGGATGTAGAGAAGCGTATGAAGGAGGCCGTCATAGATGATTGCCGAAAGAAGGGTTATTCAGAGCAAGAAACAAAACTGCAACTTGCCCGCGTAGAGCCTCGCCTTACACCTATTACCGACCTTTACTTTGCTGATGATACAAAAGCAGAGTGGATACACGGTAGCAGAACAACCACCTATACACTTATAGCTATTGCAGTGCTGATTCTCGTTATCTCGTTTATCAACTTTGTAAACTTCTTCTTTGCGTTGATACCGAGCCGAATCCGTGCCGTTAATAACTACAAAATCTTTGGTGCGCCGACAGCAAAATTGCGCCTGAATTTCCTCTTTGAGACCGTAGGACTGATTCTCGTTTCGTTGTTTGGTGCAGCCATTATTGTGGTGCTCTTTGCCGATACACCACTTAAAGAGTATATCTCTACCTCAGTGGCTATCAACGAGAATTGGACGTTGGCAGGCGTAATGGCATTGTGTGTTGTACTGCTCGGTGTGGTGGTATCGCTCTATCCTGCGTGGTATATTACCAAGTTCTCACCGGCATTTGTTATCAAGGGCGATTTCTCGGCATCAAAGTCCGGCCGCATATTGCGATATACGCTTGTAGGCATACAATATGTCATCTCTATTACACTCATTATATGCTCGTTCTTTATCTACCGTCAGCATCAATATATGCTAACCAAAGATATGGGATTTGATAGAGAGAATCTGTTAGTAGCTACATTACCCTATGAGGCAGTTTATGGCGGGTGGACCTTTGAAAGCGATTACACGAAGCGTGATGCACTGCTCAACCGTCTGGAACAAAATCCCCAGATAAAGGAGATAGCTCTGGGGCGTGGCAATATAACCCATAGTCGAATGTCGTGGACTCGCCCTGTTGAAAATGGAGAGAGTGTTATTTTCGGTGTCTATGTCGTATCGTGGAACTTCTTAAAAACAATGGGTATCGACATTGTAGATGGTAGAGATTTCCTTCCGTCAGACGAGCATAGCGCGACCGGTGCACTGATTTTCAACGAGCAGGCATCAAAAGAGCTTGGCATAACTGTTGGTGAGCAAATAAATGGTCACCTTGATAACACAAATACCCCTATTGTTGGAATTTGCAAAGACTTTTGCTTCCAATCTGCACATTACGGCATTACCCCTTATGCTTTCCTCGTGTATGGAAAATATGGTTGGGATCAGCCTCGCATTGCCTACATCCGCACCGTAGCAGGAGCTGACATCGCAAATGTTAGAAAGCACATAGAGAAAACAATTTTGGATATATCGCCTAACAGCGATCCTGAGAAAATCAAAGTGCAATTCTTTAAAAATGAATTGGAACTTGTCTATCAGCGTGAGGATAAGCTCTCGACACTTATTACACTGTTCTCGTTCCTTTCTATTGTAATTTCGATTATCGGTGTCTTTGGCTTGGTATTGTTCGAGACACAGTATCGTCGTCGCGAGATAGGTATTCGTCGTGTTCACGGAGCATCGGTGGGAGGAATATTAAAAATGTTAAATCGTAAGTATTTCTATATAGTGGCTATCTGCTCGGCTGTGGCGATTCCCGTAAGCCACTATATTATAAGTCGCTGGATAGAACAATATGTATATCGCGTTGATATGGCGTGGTGGGTATATGCTCTCGCTGTCGGAGTTATCTTACTAATCACAATTATCACTGTATCGCTTCGCTCATGGAGTGCCGCAAATGAAAATCCAACCCAATCAATAATGAAATAATCAAATAAGTACAAACAATTAAAAATTTATAGATATGTTAAAAGTAGAAAACTTACAGAAGAGCTTCTTCACAGAAGAAATAGAAACAATTGCACTTGCAGGTGTTAGTTTTGAAGTAAACGAGGGCGAATTTGTTGCCATTATGGGACCTTCGGGTTGTGGTAAATCAACATTGCTCAACATCTTGGGTTTGCTTGATAATCCCACAAATGGCTCATATCAATTGCTTGGTCAAGAAGTGGGCAGTCTTAAAGAAAAAGACCGTACAGCGTTCCGTAAGGGCAATATCGGTTTCGTGTTCCAGTCGTTCAACCTAATTGACGAGTTGTCGGTATCGGAAAATGTAGAATTGCCACTTATCTATATGGGCGTAAAACCATCGGAACGCAAGGAGAGAGTGAAGAAGATGCTCGATCGCATGAACATTTCGCATCGTGCAGCACACTTCCCACAACAACTTTCAGGTGGTCAGCAACAGCGTGTGGCTATCGCTCGTGCCTTGGTTTCTAACCCTAAACTAATTCTTGCCGATGAACCAACAGGTAATCTTGACTCAAAGAATGGTCAAGAGGTGATGACTTTGCTTAAAGAGTTGCACCAAGAAGGCACAACTATCATCATGGTAACTCACTCACAACATGACGCATCGTATGCAAGTCGCACTATTTGCCTATTCGACGGTAAGATAGTGACCGATGTGAAGTCTAAGTTATAACTAAACTTTGCAGAATATGAAAATTGCATTAAAGAATTTCTTAATGACGCTTAAGCGTTACAAGGTGGCTTCACTACTAAATGTGGTGGGGCTCACCCTCGCTTTCGTGGCATTTTACATCATAGCCTCGCAAGTGTGGTACTCGGTGACTTATAACCACTCGCTTGCAAATGCCGACCGAACATATTTGGTTCAACCTCGATGGAATGCAGCTGATATGGACAAAGAAATTTGGTCAACAAATTGTCCACAGCCTGTAAGTTACGAAACTATAGAATTATGTCCCGAAGCAGAAGTAGGTGCATCTCTTATGCCTCACGCTAATATTAGTCGTGTTTGGAAGAAAGTTGATGATTATAACTTTGAACAATTTCCGATAGGAGTTTACTTCGGTAATGCCAATATCGTAGAAGTATTTGGATTTGATTGTATTGCCGGAAACTTACAGAAGATAAAAGAACCAAACACAGTCATAATGTCTCGTTCAGCTGCAGAGCAGATAGGAGTTGGTGTAGGTGATCAGATTTGGTACGAAGGTGGTGATTGGTACAATGATGGGAAACCGAAGTCACCTCAAACAATTGTAGCTATTTATGAGGATTTTTCCGATAATACTTTCCTACATAGATGTCGAATTATTCGTAATGACAATCTTGAATTTGGGCAAGAAAATAATAACTGGAACTACTCTTTCTTTGTTCGTTTGAAAGAAGGAGCAAATCCAGAAAAATTCGCTCAAATTTGGCAAACACAATACGATAAATGGTTTAAGGGTATGATGGCTGAGTATATTGCAAAATACCCTGAACAAGCGGCAGAGTTCGGTGCAGAACTTGAAGAAGATAGAACACAACCGGTTAGGTTAGTTGCTTTAAATGACACATATTACAATGTTAGAGATGCTGAAGGAACAATATATGAGTCAGGGACACGTTCTGCAACAGCCATTCTTATAGCAATTGCCATTGTGATTGTAGCAATAGCGTTTATCAATTTTGTAAACTTTTTCCTTGCACTTGTGCCGGTGCGTATGCGTTCGGTAAATATCTGCAAGGTATTTGGAGCAAGTCAAGCAACACTTCGTTGGAACTTCCTTTTTGAAGCTATTGGATTGGTGATTATTTCTATGGCATTGGCATTCTATCTGATGATTGCCGTTAAGGAGAGCTTTATTGCTCAATATGTGACTTGTTCTCTTTCTCTTGGCGAAAATATTCCGGTTATTGCTATAATGATAGTGCTGATGATTTTACTTGCTATTACCGCTGCAATCTATCCGGCATTCTATATCACTCAATTTAATGCTTCATTAGGTGTGAAAGGAGGGTTTGCTCAGTCTGCTATGGGTAGAAGATTGCGCTCAATAATGGTAGGCATACAGTTTTCGGTTGCAATGGTGTTGATTATTGTCACTGCTATATTCTTCCTACAATATCGTTATATGACAAAATTTGACATGGGATTTGATAGAGAAAATATTGTAACATTTTATAGTGGAGACATAGGTAGCAAAGATGAAACGCTCATAGATAGACTTTTGCAACATCCAGATGCTGTAGATGCGACATGCTCACGCTTCAATATCTTCCAAACAGGTCAAACATGGGGTCGCAGCTACGAGGAAAAAGATTATCTACTTCGTCCGAATAGCGTTCGCTGGAATTTTCTTGATTTCTTCGGTTTTGAAATTGTAGAGGGCAAAGGCTTTACATCTACATCAGCCGAACGCGATGAAATGGTTATAATGAAATCGTTCCATCAGGAAATCGGAGTGCCTGTTGGATATCATTACACTGATGGATTTGATGTAACCGGTATAATAAAAGATGTGCGACTTTCAGCTGCAAGCAGCAAATCTACAGAATACTATTCGTTCTTCTGCTCAAATAAATGGGGTGGCTGTTACAACTATTATGTCCGTATAGGAGCAAATACCGATATAGAGGCGTTTGCCAAGTATGTACAAGACCTATGCAAAGAGCTAAATCCAAATGGAGAAGAAGTCGAATTATTCTTCCTTAATGATTTTGTCGAAAGTATGTATAAGGACACTCGTCGTCAGACAATTATTATCGGTATGTTTGCTATTCTTGCTATCGTTATTGCGTTGATGGGTGTATTTGGTATTGTGATGTTTGAGACACAACACCGTCGTTCGGAGATTGCCGTTCGTAAGGTGTATGGTGCAACAACAGCACAGATGATAAAGATGCTCAACTTGCGATATGTGTGGATTGTTCTCGGCTGCTTCTTTGTCGCTGCACCAGTTGCGTGGTACTTTACTTCGCGTTGGCTTGAACAATTTGCCAATCGCATTGCAATGCCATGGTGGATTTACTTGGTGGCATTAGTTGTGGTACTTATTGTGACTGTCGGTCTCGTAACACTCCGTTCATGGAAAGCAGCAACAGAAAACCCTGCCGATGTGGTGAAAAACAACTAAAATAAGTAAATTTACCCTCCCATTATTTCAAGAAAATGTGGAAGTGGTGGGAGCGGTAAATTTGACAACTCATAAATAGATGTGTATTATGACAAAGTTTTATATGTTAATATTGGTGTTGCTTATCATCGCAATAATCAACCTTATAAGAGCGTTAAAAGAGACGAATCCGAAAGGCAAAATTATAGGCGTTACAACTAATGTGGTAGCAATTGCATTGCTTGCAACAGCCTTGTTAATCGATTTGATACAATTATAAAACCCAAGGACAATGATGAAGTTTAGAATGATATTAACAATACTCGCTTTGGCAATCGTTTCTTTTTGTGCCAACGCTCAAGCGACAAAGCCAAAGAGTATTATTTTGATTGATGGCTATTTCTTTAGTGAAATGCCAGTAGCTAAAACTGACATTGCGAAAATGCACATAATAAATTCGCCGTCAGGAACAACAGCGATAGGTCTTGAATTATCTAAACCTTTACCAGAAGAAGCTATTCAATATGCAGTCCCTATTGAAAATGTTACAGATGGTAAAGAATTATTAGAACGATATAACGAAGCAATTTCTAAAGCATCGAGATTAGAGGTCTCAATCACTAAAAAGGGAGTGATTAACGAGGGCGATAAATTCCCCGAATTTTCAGCTACTGATATAAATGGGAAAATTTGGACTAATGCTGATGTTAAAGGCAAAGTAATGGTATTGAACCTTTGGTTTACAGGCTGTCGTCCTTGTAGAGCAGAAATGCCTGAGTTGTCAAAGTGGAAAGATGAAATGCCTGATGCGATGTTTTTCTCAGCTACATACGAAAATGCAGAACGAGCTAAACCTGTTATAGAGAGTCAAGGCTTTAATTGGATAGCATTGATAAATGATACGCAATTTACCGAACTTATTGGCAGCAATGGTTATCCTATGACCATAGTGGTTGACAAGGCAGGTGTTATCAAAATGATTGAATACGGCACATCGCCCACACAACGCACTAAATTGAAAGAAGAAATCAGAAAACTCATAGAATAATAAAAACAGCTTTTTCAAATGTAATGGCGACTCCTTCAGCGACTGAAGCGGCCGCCATTATTACATTATACGATATATGCAACAGCCCTGTAAAGAGTTCGCAGAAACACAAGTCAGCCCTTAAAGTGTTAAAAATAGCCATGTTACTGAACTTTTTCGCATTAGAATGGTTGACAAATAAAATAAAATTAGTAATTTTGTAAACCAAATTAAAACACTAACAAATTCTCAGACGCATGAACTCATTATTTTCAACTCGACTAAAACAGGCTCGCATAATGCAAGGATTGTCTATGGACTCTCTTTGTGAAAAAGCAAAAAATGCTCTTACCAAGCAGTCTATATCTAAATATGAAGCAGGAAAGATGATGCCTGACAGCAAGTCCCTTATTATTCTTGCCAATGCGTTAGGTGTTAGTATTGACTACTTCTTTCGTCCACTTGCTATATCTATAGAGAATGTAGAGTTTCGCAAGAAAAAGAGATTAGGCTTAAAAAAGATTGAATCAATTAAAGCTATCGTAAAAGATAAGTTAGAACGATACTTTGAGATTGAATCTATAATAGATATTCAGTCAGAGTTTAAGTCGGAATATCGTAGTGTTGCAATACAAAGCGAAAGTGATATTTTCTCTATAGTGAACCGAATTAAAAATGATTGGAAATTAGGTGAAGATGGTATCAATAACCTTATTGAGATTCTTGAAGAGAACAAAATAAAAGTTATTGAAATCGATGCTCCATCTGAATTTGACGGATTAAGTGGATATGTAAATGAAAAAAATCCTATAATCGTTCTAAATAAGAATTTGGATAGTGAACGTAAGCGTTTCACTGCACTTCACGAATTAGGACATTTGCTTCTAAACTTTGATAGTTCTATCGACGAAAATAGAGTGGAAAGTTTTTGCCATCTTTTTGCGAGTGAAATGCTTATCTCAAAAGAGATTTTTATCCAAAAAATTGGAATGAATCGCAAGGATATTTCTTTACAAGAACTACAAGATATTCAAATGCAATTCGGCATATCAATCGATGCTTTGATGTATAAGGCTTGGAGCCTTAATATTATAACCGAAAGTCGCTATAAGACTTTTCGTATTAAGAAAAGTCAAGCCCCACAATTCAAAGAAGCTGTTGAAGAAAGCCGATACAAACAAGAGCAATCAAACCGTTTTGTACGCTTGGTTTATCGTGCTTTGGCAAGTGAAATTATATCAATTTCAAAGGCAGGCGTTTTATTAAATACTCCTGTAAATGCAGTTCGTAATCAACTAAACCTGGTGTAGAATGGAAATAGTAGTAAATGACACGAACATATTCATCGACCTTCATTCTATCGGGTTGTTGGACCAATTCTTTGAATTACCTATAAAGGTGCATACAGTGGACTTTGTAATCAATGAATTGACCGATGAAGAGCAATTCAATGCTATTAGTAAATTTATCAAGAACGGAAAACTTAATGTTCAATCTTTTGAGGCTGATGAATTGCTTGAGATTATCGAGTTGCAGAGTAAAGCAGGTGGTAATGTTTCTATTCCTGATTGTGCTGTGTGGAATTACGCTAAAAAGAACAGATATACATTACTAACAGGCGATGGTCAGTTACGCAAGAAAGCAATTGAATCAAATGTAACAGTCAAAGGGATTATATATATTTTCGACCATTTAGTAGAATGTGAAATAATAACGCCACAGTCTGCTGTAATTAAATTACAAGAATTATTGAAACACAATTCTCGATTACCGAAATCTATAATCCAAGAACGAATTGAAAAGTGGAGCGAATAATCGTTCCACTTTTTGTTTACAACACCCCACTTGAAGTGTAGGGCATAATCTCACGATGTGGGAATTTTTCGCAACCGATGTAGAGCGTATCGAAAGCGTCTGTTCCGTCGGTGCGATGTTGTAACAAGTCTTCTTCCGTTTCGGCTAACTTCTCGCCACCTTTGTCCTTACGAAAACCATTGCGACCACGAGTGACGCCGGCAGACTGAACAGCAAGAATAAGGTCATCGTTATTCTGTCGGTTGAAGAATGGCATTAGGCGTTGTTTGCCTGCAAACCCTTGATTTATCAAGAGGTATTTTTCATCGTGTCGCATAGGATTGCCGAGATACACATCTTCCACTTGCCAGCCGTGACGCTCAAATTCGTGGCACACTACCCAGTGGAAATCTTGCTCGTTTACAGCATAGTTTGCACCGAGTGCGGTAGTGTCGTAATAATAGACCACCGTCTTGTTTTGATGATTGGCGTAGTAACGACAAAACTCCTCAATAAGCGCAGGGATTTTACGCTCGAATTTGACATAAAACGACTTTATGATGTTCAATCGTCGGCCATTAGGCTGACCGGCAACAATCCAGTTGATATTGGCATTGTAGTCCATACCAATGCAGATTGGAGCATGAGGATTGACATCAGCGTCAGCACGGCAGTCGAGCAAGCTGGGATTAAAGTCATAGCCGAGTGAATCGAGGTAAGCGAAATCCGAGGCGTTGTATTTATGACTTTCTTTCATCGATGAATAAAATCCGTCTTTGGCTATTCCGATCCTCTGACACAGGATAGAGGTTTGGAAAGTCTTCGGAGTGAGGTCGCGTTTCATCTGCTTGATGTAGTTTTCGCCAAGGAGTTGCAGATTCTCGATAGAAGAATACTCCTTGTAGTAAACAGCGACCGAACGCATTTTATTCAGATTTGTATCGAGGCGACGAAGGTATGATTTGAGATAAGGGGGAACAGCCACACCCTTTGCGTTAAGGGCGCGAATACGCTCCTTAGTTCTCCATATCTCATACACAGTACCCTCAATGGTGGCGATAAGTTCCTTATCCATTTTGTCCTCATAGTGCAAGAACCACGAGCCTTTTTGAGTCTGAGGCATATCCGAAAGAATCATCATCGAGTGGTTGCACGAATGATGACCGAAATGCGATTTGATACCACCATTCGCAGGAAGCGTTTCATCTTTGAGCCGTTCATAATCCACGAACTTCGCTTCATCGACAAGAATCCAAGAGAGCGTCAGCGAGTTAGACGAGCCAGGTCTATCTTGTGAAATGATAATTGCACACGAGCCATTGTAAAAGGATATGACATGCTCATAGTCCGACGGCTCGATGATAGGCTTAGCGAACGATTTGGGTGGGCGACGACCGACGACATAATGAATGCCGTTGATAAATCCCCAACGCTTCCAAGCAGCGAAGAGGCCTGGGAGCGTATTAGTCAAGCCATGCTTGAAAGTAGGCACGACTATACCACCGGTAGAGCCGGGCATTCTCTGCATATTACGAAGCACGAAAGGCGACGCAATGGAGTCCGTCTTACCAGTACGACGGCCGGCGACGATCACGGTAGTGTTCGCCCCGATAAGTTGCGTCAATCGCTGTGGTGTGTTGAAGTAAACGGATTTATCATTCTTGCTCATTGTCGTCTTCCTTATTATTGGGAGGGAATAAAGATTCTTCTTCGAGGTCAGCTTCTTCAAAAGTGATGTCCTCGATGTCGATAGTTTCAGCGCGATACTTATTAAGCATAGTCTTAATTTTATCGTTGATGTTCGGGATAGGCTTGATACCGAGCACCGTAGGGTCAGAGGTAGCAGTGAACGGCTGAACCACAATCATTTCGTAAGGCACTGCCTGTTCATCTTCAAGGTCAATGCGATTATACTTCGCATACGACGAAGCTGCTTTCTCCATAGTCTTGGTGTCCTTACGCTTCTTCGCCATTTGGTATGTTTCAAGAATCATTTCATTGTAACGCCAACGATGAAAATCCCTGCTTGCAGTGGCAAGTGTAGGGAGCAGAGTCTTGACAATGGCGAGGTCGGAATAAGCCACGACCTTTGAAATGTCGTAACGGCTTAATTCCTGTTCCACGAACTGCCTATCCTTAGCATCAGGATTGGCAATGCACCAGTTATACATATCACGCACACGAAGCACCTTATCCACAAGTAATTGCGGATATGCTTGACGCAACTCGTCCTCTTTGGTAAAGAGGTCGGAGCGACAAAGTTCAAGTGCGTTAGGATAAGCCATATAATTTACTTTTAAGTTAATTATCACTCGTCATCTTCCATGTCGAGTAGGTTCTTGTGAGTGTTTTCAATCGCAAGAGGAGAACCAACTTGCGCAAGTTGCATTTCTTAGTGTGGCAACTTCACTTTCGAAGCTTACCCATCTACTATCGAGCCCCCCACTGCCTGCCGACTCAAACTATTGCTGAAACTTTTGACGGAGATGCCAAATTTTTTCAGAAAATTCGGCAGAAATCGTTGCGGGAATGAAATATTGTTCGTAATTTTGCGAACAACTTCAATTTCTCCGACTATGCAAGAGTTTGACAGCAATATACAATCCGAGCAGTTGGCACGCTTTGGCAAGGCGATGGGACACCCAACCCGCGACGCTATTCTGCAGTTTCTCGCCAAGCAATCCGAATGCTATTTCGGTGACATTCACGAAGAACTTCCGATTGCAGAAGCCACTGTGTCGCAACACCTTAAGGAACTCAAGGACGCAGGTCTGATACAAGGAGAGGTCGAAACCCCGAAGGTGAAATATTGCATCAACAAGGAGAATTGGCAGTTGGCTCGCTCGCTTTTCTGCGATTTCTTCAACCAATGCGTTTGCAAATCC